>NZ_JAUBVZ010000007.1:328281-373630 GCF_036702805.1 Microcoleus sp. A006_D1 | reverse complement strand
AAACTGGCTCGTATCATAGATTCTTAGCTAAACCCGCCCCTACAAGATACTATTGTTTTTTTGCAATGACCTACTTACCAACCCAGAAACGAAGTTAAATCACAAAAGGTTCGATCGCGATCTCCTGCCATTTCCCCTCAAATCGTTCGACAACCAAAGGTCTGACTCGGAACTTCGGGGGAGTCCCGTCTAAAACATCAATCCGCAAACACGAATAAGGACGGCGCTTGTGGGCACCTTGACCGCTGCGGCCGACAAATAGCAAAGATTCTGCTACCTGGCGGCCTGTTTTTTCAGCACCGGTCGATCGCGCCAACCGATAAGCTTCCGGGCTCGACGGTTCGTGCAATATCGGCCCTTCCGGGCGCTGGCGGCGGAGACTGTGGCCGCTTCCCCCGCAGACAATCCAATTAATCCCAGAGTCGCCGTGTCCGGTATCTCCAGTCCGCAGGTATTCCAAACAGTGGGCGTGGCCTGTGAGTACCAAATCTACTAGCGGGCGCCCCCGCGTCTCCTTCCCAACTGCATCGGCCACCGCGTCGAGCACCTCGCGCAACCGCAACCGCACCGCCAAAGTTTGAGCTTGATTCCACTTTGTCGCCTCGGTTACGTAGGGGGGATGGTGCAGGTAAATTACCCGCCCTCGCACCTGTGCATCGCCCCAAGACGCGATCAGTCTTTGTTTGAGCCATTCGAGCTGTTCGACATCCGTGGAGGCCTTTCTGTCGGGCGACAGTTGTTTGTCGATATCCATCAGCATTTCGTCAACTTGCTCTAATTTGGCGCTCAAGTCGTCTAGCTGTTCGGCTTCCTCTGGATTTTCCGGTTTGAGCCGATCGGACATTTCCAGCATTTCCAATTTTTCTTGTTCCAACTTCTGCCTATCAAGTTCCAAATTTTGGCGGCGAATGTCGCCCTGTTTGGTTTTCGGGATCGGCAAGGGTTCGTTGAAAGTATTGGAGTCGAGGGCGAAGAAGTCGATGCCGCCGCTGCGGAACGTGTAATAGCGGTTGGGTAAGCGGGTAAAGCGTCCGGGTTGGTAGCGGAGGCAGCGACCTGTGCTGGTGCTGGCGGTGTAGTGGATGTCTAGGTGGCGATCGAGTTCTCCGGGCAAGTTGTGAGCTTTCAGGTAGTCGAGAAATGCTTTAGCGTAGGCATTTCCGCGATCGGAACCGTGCCAGCCGACATCGAGATCCAATTTGGAACCCAACAGCTTCCGCAGCGGCAAAGCTGTTGCCGACAGAATGCCGTAGAGTACGGGCAAGTCGTAGTAGTCGTGGTTTCCCGGTACTGGCAAAAACGGAAAATTGAACACCATGCGATCGTAAGCAATCCGAGATGGTTGCTCGCCGCCGACGAGAAACTCTCGGTAGGGGCGAATAAAGTTTTGCAAGTAATATTCGCTCGAACCCACCAGATACACTACATCGCCCGTGTGCAGGGCGAAACGGCAATTTTCGCGTTCCGAGATCATTTGTTCGGCAACCTGCCGCTGGGGGTTGTGCCCGCGGTGGTTGCTGGTGCCGCTGTCGCCTGCAACTAAAAACGAAAACTCTGGAGTGTCGGCGGTTGGATCGTCCAAAACCATTCGAGTTTGGTCGATTCCCCGATCGGCGATCGACTGTTCTTGCCACCGCACCCGCTCGTTCATTTTGCGGATTTTGACTATTATCCGCGGATCGGACACGAATTTCACGCCACCTAGTCTCCCAAATTGCTCAGTTCCTAGTTAATAGTGCAGCGATCGACCGCGTTTTTACCTCTCTCTAAAAGCTGAACATCGATCTGGGGAAAGCGTGCGGGGGCTAAAAACTTGGTTTCTGCTTGCCTAGGAGTCGATCGATCCTTGAAACCAGATTTTTTTGAGATTTCGCCAGCTTGCGGTTATTAACTAACCGCTGCAATCTACTGTTATTAATGATACAAATCGCTTTTGTTCCGGGAATCGCCGCCAACTTTAAATTTTTTATTCCCCTCTTCCCCCTCACCCCGTCTCCCCCTCACCCCGTCTCCCCACAACCTGCAATTTTTGAGTCATGAACGATGGCACGATCGCAGCCTGTTTTGATACCATGCAATCAAGCCCAAGACAATCAGGGAATGTACTGGAGGTGCGTAAATGGAGCTTTTCGGAGAACAAAAACGGTGTCTGGATGGTTTGGTGGAGTCGATCGAGCAATTGGGAGGTCGAGTAGAGATTGGCAAGCTGGAGCAGATAGCCGAGTTAATCATTCAAACGATGAGAGGGCCTTGGCGCTACTTTCACACGTCGGAACACATTTTTGAGGTCGGGGGTTCTGTCGATGCGATCGAGGTGCTCGCTGCCCTGTTTCACGACCTCGTATACGTGCAAGTCGATCAGGGCGTGAGTTTCAATATTAGTAGCGCCCTTTGTCCTTTTGTCAAAGAAGTGCGATCGCAGTTAGTGATTAGAGATGAAACCGAACTTCCCAACGATGTCATGTATCACCTCGTGGCCTGTGTCTTTGGGTTTGTTCCCGGTAAAACTCTCTCTCCCTTTGCCGGCCAAAACGAATTCTTGAGTGCTGTGATTGCTGCCAAATCTTTGGAGCCTTTTTTGCCAGCAAGTGCGATCGCCGAAATCGCCGCCTGCATCGAAGCTACTATACCTTTTCGTGCGGTGTCGCCCAGCGGTTTGAGCGCGATCGAACTTTTGCACCAGCGACTGGTAAGTGTCAATCGCGATTTTGATTTCGGATGGACTGATGCCAAAACCGCAGAAATTGTCAAGCGTTCTGTCAGGTTAGCAAATCGGGATGTAGAGAATTTTGCCTCTCCAAATTCCTCTAATTTCTTAGACAATACATGGAACCTGATGCCGGAAACCAACCACGAATTGAGCAATGTCAATTCCTATACTGTTGCCGGATATCGCAAGTCTCTGCAAAAAATGGAAGGATTTTTAAACTTCCTCAAACCCGAACTGGTTTTCCAGCAGTTTTTGCAAGAGCCGGACGATGAAACCTACGCTAACATGATTGCCCAAACTCGCAAAAATATCGCAGTTGCCAAACTTTATCTGGGTATCAAGCTAATTACCATCGCCATTTTAGAAGCTCTTTCCTACCGTTTGGGTCGCGATATTCCGCTTTCAACTATGATGGGAGAATTGCGCGCACCAGGATTCAAAACATCGGTTTTGGAGGATTATTTGCCCAACAGACAAATCGCCTACCCCTTAGAAAGTCAGTTGGAAAAAGAGGTTTTAGATATCCTAGCAATAGGACGCAATCAAGAATCTCCCTATGATATTAAAAACTCACCCGTAGCTACCTTTATTATCAAATCTATCGGCTTTGCTGAAACAGAAAACTTTTTGAAGAAAGCTCAAGATTTTTTTGCCGGTGATATTTCGTCGGAAGAGTTTCTATCTTACTGCGCTCCCGATATCATCGAGACCATCTCCTCCGGGGTGATGAAGCTCTTTGACAGCAGAAAGATGGCTTTAGGGAAAGTTAAGTTAGCTCACCAAACTGTTTCTTAGGATATAGATAGGACGTACGGTTGAAACCGCATCTACACAAATGTAGGCGTTATCCTTCGGGAAGGGTAGTCCGCCTCCGCGGTGTAAAGCAAATAACGCAATTTTAACTGCCCAATCTTCAACCCGCGGAGGTATTCGGCGAGCGAAGCCGAGTCGCGGGTTTTGTTTGTATAGACGCAGTTTCAACCGCCCAGTTTTCTAATTTTTTTACTCCAAAGAATTGGTTTAAAGCCCCAAGCCTTAAAGGCGAGAAATTAAAACAAGACTATTCATTACTCGAATCCTCTTCCTTCCAGGTAGAGGTCGCCCTCATATGTCAACTGTCATATGTCAACTGTCAACTGTCAACTGTCAACTGTCAACTGTCAACTGTCAATCTGTTCTTTCGATGATAATCGTCATGTGAGCGACTAATGCACCGATCGCTCCGATTGCTGCAATGACTGGAAACAAAGCGGCACCGATCACTCCGCCAACTACTCCCACCGTCAGAGGAACTTCTACCAAGATCCGTCCTTCTTCATTTTTGATAATGATGCGGCGGATATTGCTTTCGTGAACCAGTTCTTTAACTTTAGCCACTAAATCGTCGCCATTAATCTTCAACTCCTCGACGCTAACTTTGTCCTGAGTATAAACAGGAGTTTCTAAGGGAGTCGTTTCAAAGTTAACCTCAGTAACTTTTTGGCTCGAAATATTTCCCGATACAGGTATTGATTCGAGTTCTCTAGCCCCGACCGGTTCTTGTTCGCGATCTGTAGGTGTGTCCATTTTTTGTTCTCCTTGGGAGTAAAAGTATTTATGTATAGAATTACCTAGTAAAGATAACACGCAACTTTTTGTAGATAAATCATTCTTTTGGGTGATATTGCTGCTGGTGCTGTCGTGCTTTTCTCTTCATTTTTAACGGCGACAATCCAAAATCCGTCCTCCGCGGGCTCGATTCTGTCTGCTGCAAGAAGCAAGTTCGGCAACGAGCAAGGTACGGGATGCAACGGATGTAGCGGATAGAAGCAATCAGCAACAGGGAATATTTTTCCCCTCTCCCCTTCTCCCCCTCCCCTTGTGCCAATACGCTAACTGTCTGCATATCGCCCTCGTGGCGCGAGGGCAATTCAAAAACCTGCGATCGCCACAGCCACAGGATTCAAGCTAGTTTCACACTCTCAGATACTCAAACTCAACAGGTGTACCGGTTGAAATAGTGACATTGTACTGAAAGTGCGATCGCCTCGCCGTTTATAGGGTTAACACATCTAATTCGGCAAACCGCACATGGAAACCGTCGCTTACTTTACTCAAATGTCCTTTCAATTCAACTCTGTGCGATCGCCCTCCCAAACCCGGCCCCCCGAGGTTCCTCCACTCAACATCTTAGAGTTTCTCATGAGAATTGCCTAAAATTAAGGGGTAGGAGAAGTAATAATGATCGAAATATTATCGCAACAAAATCAACTTCCTCAAATAGAAGTTGAGGTTGAGAAAAAGTCGGGTAAAATAGAATTACTTGCTTCTGCTTCCCCTTTATTGTCCGTGTGCGATTTGACAGCTACAGAATTTGAATATCAAGTTGGCGGCAGTTTGCCCGCGAATGCTCCTACCTACGTCACCAGAGCTGCCGATCGCGAACTTTACGACTCGTTAAAAACAGGCGAGTTTTGCTACGTACTCACCGGGCGACAAATGGGGAAATCGAGTCTGCGGGTGCAAACAGCGCGCCGCTTGCAAGCAGAAAACACCGCCTGCGGGATTGTTGACATCACGGGAATTGGCACTGCCGAAATAACTCCCGTGCAGTGGTATGCCGGCTTTACAGCCACTCTCGCCAACAGCTTAAAAATTAAAATGAATGTCAAGACTTGGTGGCGCGATCGCGAACACTTGCCGCCAGTCGTCAGATTAAATGAATTTATAGAACAAGTATTGCTTCCTGCGAGCGATCGCAATATCGTGATATTTATCGACGAAATTGACAGCATTCTCTCCCTCAACTTCAGCAGCGACGACTTTTTTGCCATGCTGCGCGGCTGCTACAACAAACGCGCCGAAAATCCCGACTACAACCGCCTGACTTTTGCCTTATTTGGAGTCGCAACTCCTCAAGATTTAGTTGGTGACAAAACCCGAACTCCGTTTAATATTGGTCGCGCCATCGAGCTCAAAGGATTCGATCTTGCCGAAGCAGCACCTTTAGCCCGAGGCTGGCCGCAAAAAATAGATAATTCCCAAGAAATTCTCCAAGAAATCTTAGCATGGACGGGAGGACAGCCATTTCTAACCCACAAAATTTGTCAATTAACGTCTCAAAAGTTAGCAGCACAAACCGACAGCAACTGCAATAGTCCAGCTAACAGTCAGTTATTCATTGCCGAATTAGTGCAGTCGAGCGCCTTGGAAAACTGGGAATTTCAAGACGAACCGGAACACCTCAAAACAATTCGCGATCGCCTTTTGAGAAATCCCCAGCACACCAGCCGCTTGTTAGGAATTTACCAACAAATTTTAGCCGCCGGTGCGACTCTCCCCAACGCCACAGAAAAACCAGCAGGAGAATTAATTCCTCAAGCTGCTTTAGCTGAAGACAGTGCCGAAAAAAGGGAACTGTTACTATCTGGTTTAATTGTCAAAGATCGAGGAAAACTGAGAGTCTTTAACCAGATTTACGCCTCGGTTTTCAACCGAGAATGGATACAGCAAGAATTAGCAAAGCGCAGACCTTACTCTGAGTCCCTCGACGCTTGGTTCGCATCCAACCATACCGACAGTTCTCGCTTGCTGCAAGGCAGATCTCTGGTAGAAGCGTTAACCTGGGCGGCAGACAAAAGTTTAAGCGATCGCGATTATCAATTCCTGTCAGCTAGCCAAGAACTAGAAAATCTCGAATTTCAGAGAGCTTTGGAATTAGAAAAAGCAGCCTCAAAAATATTGGCAGAGGCAAATTTAGTATTGACTAAAGCTCAGCAAAAAGCCAAGCTGACAGTCCAATTGAGTTTGTTCGGACTCGCTGCCATTTCCGCAATTTCTGCCAGCATCGTAGTGCAGGCGGAGCGAGTTGCTGCTCGCGCCCAAAATCAAAAAAAACAAGCGATAATTACCCAAATTGAAGCTCTCAACTCCACCGCCGATATTTCCCTAAGCTACGACGAGCTAGGAGCTTTAATCGCAGCAGTCAGCGCGGCAAAAAAAATGCGAGACATCCAAGTTTCCCCAACGCTCAAAGCACAGACAGTAAATATACTGCATCGAACGCTAAATGCAGTCCGAGAACGCAATCGTTTGGTTAACGGACACACAGCTAATTTTAGCCCCGACGGCAAGTTAATTGTAACTGCTGGTGACGATTTTATTGTTAATTTTTTTCAGCCCAACGGCAAATTATTTTTGAGTTTGCCGGGACACACCCAGTCAGTTACTGAGGTTGTTTTCAGTCCAGACAGTCAGTTAATTGCTTCTACAAGTTTTGACAAAACAGTCAGAATTTGGCACCGCGATGGAACTTTACAGCACATTTTGAAAGGTCATCGAGATTTAGTTTGGAGCGCGAGTTTTAGCCATAATTCCGAATTAATTGCTACAGCCAGTTCTGATAAAAGTATTAAGATTTGGAGTGCAGGCGGCGTTTTGCTGCACACTTTAACAGGACATACTAGACCAGTTACATCAGTTAGGTTCAGTCCTGACGGCAATATGTTGGCTTCCACCAGTCAGGATCGAACTGTCAAACTTTGGAAACGCAGCGGGAAAACACAGTTTCGACTTGAGAAAACTCTTTTGGGACACGGAGATGAAGTCTGGGGCTGCAATTTCTCGCCCGACGGTAAGATGATTGCTTCGGCGAGTCACGATTGGAAGGTGAAACTTTGGAACACTGACGGCAAGTTGCTCAAAACTCTCGACGATTCTACAGCAGGTTTGGGTAGTGTCAGTTGGAGCGCAGACAGCAAGATGCTCGCAGGGGGCAGCACTGACGGTAAGGTGAGACTTTGGCGGCCCGACGGCACTTTGCTGCACACTTTTAAGGGGCATCAAGCGGATGTGTGGAGCGTGAGTTTTAGTGCCGATCGCACAACTTTAGCATCTGCCGGCAAAGATGCGTGGGTGAGGCTTTGGAATCTTGAGGCTGCTAGGGTAGAACCCGCTGAACTTGACAAATTGGTCGCAGCCGGCTGTCGCTGGCTGGGAGACTACCTGCAATACAATCCGCGTGTTGAGAGCGATCGGCATTTGTGCGAAAAAACTGATAATTGACATTTTTTGGCAATTCCCCAACATCGGTTTTGCCTGACTTGTCACAGGGTCGCTAGTCTTGTCTGGATTGTCCTATAATTCTAGGTAAGGGGTAATAGCAAATGTAGTGGTATAGTTCGCGGATGTCTATCAATCCGATCCCAATTAATGTAAAGAAATGTTAAAATCAGAGATCGCTGCTAGATTCGGATTAGTAGAATCTGGGATAGATAAAATTTAGTAAATAGTCAGGTTTTACAGGGGTGTCTGCTGTTAAATCGATCTCACCTGCGTATCGTTTCCGGTGACAACAGCACGATTCAAGATCAAAAAATCATGTTGAATTAACTGGATTCGAGCGAGCAGAGCGGAGTTGATTGCCAAGCTCTAAACTGAGTCGAAAATGCAATGCAAATATTACGCAACACTCCAGCACCCAACCGCAACGGCCAATTACCAAAGGAGGGAGCAGTGTATGAAACTGACGGGTTGAGTCCCTTGAAATCGCCGCTTGGTTTGCGATCGACTCTACAGGAATTAACCCTGTACGACTTTCTCCTAGAGTCAGACTGTCTGGGTGGCGAAGTTGCTAAAATTTTTCAAGCTAATCCTTTACTTCCCGGCATCATCATTACTGAGAAAGGAAAGTTTACAGGGATGATTTCGCGGCGGCGTTATTTTGAACACATGAGCCGTCCCTACAGCTTGGAGTTATTTTCTCAACAGCCTTTGTTGGTACTCTACCGCTTTACTAAAACTGATATCTTGGTTCTCGATCGCAAAACCTCGATTATGACAGCAGTGCGGCAGTCTTTAGAGCGATCGCCCGAACTAATCCACGAACCAATTGTAGTGCAGGTAGAGCCGGACAGTTACAAACTTTTAGACGTGCACCAACTGCTACTTTCTCAGTTGCAGATTCACGAATTAGCAACCGTGGCGATGCGGGAATCGCAAGCACAGTTGAGGCATCAAGCCCAACAGCTCGAACTTGCCCTGCTGGAACTTCAGCGCACTCAAACCCAACTAATTCAAACAGAGAAAATGTCTTCTTTGGGGCAGTTAGTAGCAGGAGTAGCTCACGAAATCAATAATCCGATCGGCTTTATCTACAGCAATTTGCACCACGCTAAAGAGTATACTGAAAGTTTAATGCGGATGCTTTACCTGTACCAGCAACACTGTCCCGAATCCATCGCAGAAATTGCAGCGGAATCAGAAAAAATCGAACTCGATTATTTGCTGGAAGACTT
Source organism: Microcoleus sp. A006_D1 (assembly GCF_036702805.1). NCBI lineage: Bacteria > Bacillati > Cyanobacteriota > Cyanophyceae > Oscillatoriales > Microcoleaceae > Microcoleus > Microcoleus sp. A006_D1. Next base: position 364,645 of record NZ_JAUBVZ010000007.1, on the reverse strand, counting down.
GCCAAAAGTGTTCAATTCCATGCAGCAAGGTGCAGAAAGGGTGCGCGACATTGTTTTGTCGCTGCGGAATTTTTGCAGGTTAGACGAAGCCCAAATGAAGCAAGTCAACATTCACGACGGAATCAACAACACGATTATGCTTTTGCAAAGCCAGCTTAAAGGGAAACCGGGACAGGAGGCGATCGAAATTCACAAAGAATACGGCGACTTACCGCTGGTTCAGTGCTATCCCGGACAGCTAAATCAGGTATTTATGAATATTTTAGTTAATGCAATTTACGCTATTATTGAGTGGAACAAACACGAAAATGTTGATGAAAAAAGTCAGAAAAATTCGCAATTAGGCGAGGAAGAGCATTCCCGTGCAAACATTCAATCCTCAATTTCTAACTCTACCCGCCTGATTTCTACGATTCGGATTCGCACGGAGTTAATCGAGGGAAAAAAGGTAATAATTAGGATTTTTGACAACGGCCCGGGGATGACAGAAGATGTTCGGAAGCGGTTGTTTGACCCTTTCTTTACTACTAAGCCTGTCGGCCAAGGAACTGGTTTGGGACTGTCGATTAGCTATGAAGTTGTTGTCAACCAACATGGCGGCGAATTGAAGTGCTTTTCGGAACCGGGCAAAGGAACAGAATTTGCGATCGAGATTCCACTTGAACAGTTTTCCCCAGCACAGATTTTACCTCGCTTTGCCTGACTGCTGTTAGGGAGCGGGGACAGCACTCATGATTAATGACAACTGACAACTGACAACTGACAACTGACTACTGACAACTGACTACTGCGAACCCTTGCAAACCCACTTCCACAAAAAATGACTCGGCCCCTGTTGGCGAATGCGGCGAACTTGTTGTTCCAAACGCTGTTTTTCCGGCTGTGGCAATCCTAGCACCCGATTGCGACTTTGCCAAGTTAGCACTGCTAAAGTCATCGCCAAGCACAAAGTCAAACCAAGAGTCGGCCAGCGGTGAAAATACAAACCGTAGCGCACCGCCGCCCAAGTGAAGTTTTCCAACCACAAACCGATTTCGCGACGCAAACTCCAAATGCTTAAAAAACCGACGCTAATCCACAGCAATATCACAGTTAACCAGCGGCCGTAAACTGTTAGTTTGTGAAGCCTTTGGACTTCAATTTGAAAATTTTGGTCATTAGTCATTAGTCATTAGTCAGTTGTCAGTTGTCAGTTGTCAGTTGTTAGTTGTTCGTTGTCAGCAGTCAGCAGCTTGATAACTCATGACTGATGACCAATGACAATTAAACTTCCTCTGACGGATTGATGGCTTCTACAGGGATGGCGATGGAGTTGCCCGTGCGACTGCGCCACCAAGCTAGCAGCGTGCTGGCAATAAAAATACTCGAATACGCACCGGCAATAAAGCCGATAATCAATGCTAAAGCAAAGTATTTGAGGGTTTCGCCGCCAAATAAAAAGATTGAAAACAGTGTTAGCAACGTGGTAAAAGTCGTGTTGATCGACCTTCCCAGCGTCTGCATCACGGCATCATCGACAATTTGATCGATCGACTGTCCGGGATTCAGCTTAATTACTTCCCGCACGCGATCGTAAATTACCACTGTATCGTTAACAGAAAAACCGATAATTGTCAAGAGCGCGACCACAAATAAACTGTCAACTTCCACTCCTATAACCAAACCCAAAATTGAGAAAATGCCCAGCGTAATTAAGACATCGTGAAACAGAGCAACAAAAGCAAAAAAGGCGTAATCTAACTGAAATCGGAACGTTAGATAAAGAGTAATGCCAGCAAAAGAAAGCAACAAAGCCAGCAAACCCGAAGTAAACAACTGTTTGCCGAGGGTAGGCCCAACCGTATCAATTTGAATAGATTGAGGAGCAAAAGCGCCTATTTTCTCGCTCAAAGCTGCTTGCAACTTAGTGCGCTGTTCGACATCCAGAGTTTTTGTGCGCAGCGACAAACCGCGCTGTTCTTTCCCGATAACTTGAATGCTGCTACCAGCCAAACCTTGGGAGTCTAGAATTTGGCGGACACTGACAATATCGATGGGTTTACAATTTTCGGGTTTCGTGCAGTCGAGTTCAAATTGCAGCCGAGTGCCGCCGATAAAGTCCAAACTGGGGCGCAGCGGTGCGCGGATGTCGGGACGAGTCCAAGAAATCGCCATCGATACTATACCTGCAAGGATGATAGCGGCGGAAATACTCCACCAGATCGATCGCTGTTTGATAACACTGAATTGCATAAAATTTGAAGTCAGAAGGAAGAGGGAAGTTCGGCAACGGATTGTGTAACGGATGTAACGGATGTAACGGATAAGAAGAAGGAAGTTAACTAACCGTAGGGTGCGTCAGGGGGAAAATTTGTAGCCTGTCGTCAAAACATTCTGACAGTAAACGCACCCTACAATAACTGACTACTGTCAACTGCCAACTGCCAACTGCCAACTGCCAACTGTCAACTATTAACAGTTTTCGACAAACCGGGACAAAACCACTGAGGTTTCCGCAATCCGGGAAAGCCCAAGACTACCAAAAGTAGAGTGCGGCTGCAAGTAAGAGCAGTAAACATACTCACTGCCACGCCCAATGCTAGGGTTACAGCAAACCCTTTGACTAAACCAGCCCCCAACCAGAACAACGCAGCACAAGCAATCAGCGTTGTGACGTTGCCGTCTAAAATGCTGGAAAAAGCGCGGTAAAAACCAGATTCGACCGATCGATAAAGCGTCTTTCCCGATCGCAACTCTTCCCGCGTGCGCTCAAAAATCAGCACATTAGCATCCACAGCCATACCGATGCTGAGCACAAAACCAGCAATTCCCGGCAGCGTTAAAGTTACTCCCAACAGCACGAAGGCTGCCCAAGTTAACAAAGCATAAATTAACAGAGCAATATTGGCAATTACGCCGGGGAGTCGATAGTAACCAACCATGAAAATCAAGACTAAAACTAAGCCGCCGATACCTGCGTTAATACTGCTTTGAATGCTATCTCGTCCTAAGCTTGCACCGACAGTGCGGTTTTCAATAATTTCGACTGGTAGAGGTAAAGCACCACCACGTAATTGCACCGCCAAGTCATTAGCTTTCTGTGCTGTAAAGTTGCCCGAAATTTCGACATTACCGCCTGTGATACCACTTTGCTTGTACTGATCGCTAACAGTCGCAGCGCTGATCAGTTCGTCATCTACAAAAATGCCTAGAGTGAGGTTTGTACCAGCAATGCTTTTGGTCAGTTCGGCAAACTTTTCGGCCCCCTCGGTATCGAAGCGTAGCGCTACAGCATAGGTGTTACCTAATGAATTGGATGCGGCGAAAGCATCTTTGAGGTTTTTGCCGGTGATCTCGGTACGTTCGTAAAGGTTGGCGGTGAGTTGTTTAATTTCCTGATTCTTTTTGTCGATCGCACTTTGGTTGTCGGCAAGAGCCTTAGCATCTCCTTTTGCCTGCAACTCCTGCTGCTTTCCCAACAGTCCGAGAAGTTCCTCTTTCCTGACCTTCAAAAAAGCTCCTTCTTGCGGTGTCTCGCGCCGAAAATCTAGCTGTGCTGTACCGCCCAGCACCCGTTCCGCTTGTTGCGGATCGCTGACTCCTGGTAACTGAACCAGAATTTGATCGTTGCCTACCGTTTGTACAACTGATTCGGAGACTCCCAAACCATTAACTCGGTTTTCGATAATTCGCCTTACTGCTTCTAGATCCCGCTCTTCAATTTTCGGGATATCTTTGGTAGTTTTTATCTGAATTGTGAGTTGCGACCCTCCTTGTAAGTCTAATCCCAGCCGCGTGGGGATTGTTACTATTACAGTAATAGCGGCGATGATTAAAACAAAAATTAGGGCTAATATTGAACGTTGTTTTTGCATACTTAATTATTGGTTATTGGTTATTGGTTATTGGTTATTGGTTATTGGTTATTGGTTATTTGTTATTGGTTATTTGTTATTGGTTATTGGTTCGTCCCGATCTTTTTTTCGGTTTTCAAATAACAAATAAAAAATAACAAACAACAAATTACCAATAACCAATAACTATTTATACTCGCAAAGCTACCATTTTTTGGACTGCTTCGACTATTTGATTGGGCTGGACAATTGTCAGTCTTTCTAAATTGCCGTTGTAAGGTGTGGGAATATCTTGTGAAGACAGTCGCAAAACTGGTGCGTCGAGTTCGTCAAAATATCGATCGCAGATTGAGGCAATTAGTTCGGCACCGATGCCTCCTGTTTTCATGCACTCCTCTACAATAATTACTTTGTGGGTTTTGCGAATGGATTCGCCGATCGTCTCCATGTCCAGGGGTTTGAGAGAAATTAGGTCGATTACTTCGGGATCGTAACCTTCTTTGACCAGTGCGGGCACAGCTTGCAGGACGTGGTGCCGCATCCTGGAATATGTCAAGATGGTGACATCTTTGCCCGATCGCACAATTTCGGCTTTGTCTAACGGCACTAAATATTCTGTTTCTGGCAAGTTTTCTTTGAGGTTGTACAGAAGGACGTGCTCGAAAAACAGCACCGGGTTATCATCGCGGATGGCTGATTTTAAGAGTCCTTTGGCGTTGTAGGGAGTCGAACAGGCGACTATTTTCAAACCCGGTACTGCTTGGAAATATGCTTCTAACCGCTGAGAGTGTTCAGCGCCGAGTTGCCGGCCCACACCGCCGGGGCCGCGAATTACCATCGGCATTTTGAAGTTGCCGCCGGAGGTGTAGCGCAGCATTCCGGCGTTGTTGGAAATTTGGTTGAAGGCGAGGAGCAAAAAGCCCATGTTCATGCCTTCGATGATCGGGCGCAATCCGGTCATTGCTGCGCCGACTGCCATGCCTGTAAAGCTATTTTCGGCGATCGGGGTATCGAGCACTCGGAGCTCGCCATATTTCTCGTAGAGGTCTTTGGTTACTTTATAGGAACCACCGTATTGACCTACGTCTTCGCCGAGTACGAATACGGCTGAGTCGCGGGCCATTTCTTCGTCTAACGCCTCGCGGAGCGCGTTGAACAGTAGGGTTTCTGCCATAGGAGGTGAAGCAATGATTGCAGGATGGTTAGATTAGAATCTTAACCTTTTGGGGTGCGGATAAGGATGCGATCGCACATTTGGCAGTTAAGACAGGAGATTTTGCCAACACATATCATAACATTTCTCTTATGTCAATCAATATTTAAGTTAAAATAATCCTAACTTGCCTGCCCACAGCAGAGGAATATTATGCTCCAGACAAAAACTGAACTAACTCTGGAAGAGTTTCTCGCTCTCCCCGAAGGAGAAGGCGATATTACTTACGAATTTATTGACAATCGAGCAGTACCGAAGATGTCACCCAAAAAAAATCATTCTCGCCTCACCAGAAGCTTAATAAAAATCCTCGAACAGTGGGGTGAGGAACAAGGAGAAATTGGTGTAGAATGGGCGGTAAAATTGACCAGAATGGGGCGAGATTGGGTTCCAGTCCCAGACCTTTTATATGTTTCTTACCAACGCTTATCTCCTGACTGGAATCAAGATGAAGCCTGTCCTGTAATCCCAGAATTAGTCATAGAAATTATTTCACCTGAACAAACTTTTGGTCACTTAGCAGCTCAAACGAGAAATTATTTAGATGCTAAGGTGTTGCGGGTTTGGGTAGTAGATAGCAAGGCTAGAAGTATTACAGTTTTTTATCCCGATGCAGCACCGCAGACTTATATGGGAGATACACTGTTAAAAGATCCACTTTTTGATGGATTAGAATTTAGTGCGGAACAGCTATTTCAGATGGCAAAAATACCACCAAAGTTCTCTTAGAACCCCGATTTATTCAACAATTCGGGGATCGGGATATTCTATTTTTTGAGATCGGTAGATGAAGGCGAATTAAAAGCTATTCCATTGTTCTAGAGTAATTTGCCTTTCTGTAATCTCCTCTACCTCCCGAATCATCATCCGTAACTGAGGGACAGAATACTCATCATTAGAGGGAATCGTTAAGCGATACTCTTGATAAATCATAAACTGGTGCTTACTTCCAGAAAAAGGGCCATCAAAGCCTAGCTGTCGCAATTTCTGGATTAACTCTCGACGCTTACAAGGTGTCCAACGGCTCAAGGCTAGGCTCCTGATTTAAATCAATATTGTCAATGACTGGCAAATGGTGTCGCAATTTTAACCCGAGCAAAATCCAGTCTTCCAAAGTCGATCGTAACTCATTTTGACACTCCTTTAAAGTTGAACTAAAGGCGATGACTCCCTTACAAACAGTAATTTTACCGACAAAGCTATTATCTTCAAGTTTGTCATAACTCGCCTCGTCCATTGCTTTGTCAACGTATTCGCTCAGAATGAATTTTACAGTCATTGAGTTTCCTTTCGCTTGGCGAATATTTGGCTATTGGGTATTTAGGTTTCCTCCACAGTTACATTTATTATATTTTTTTTTTGCTCAAATAGCTGTCCTCGATAATTTTCCAATTTATACCTAAAATTTTATCATTTAATACCATAAATAGTAAATTTTGTCAAGCTCCTCAATTTAGATTTCTGAAAAATGTTTTTGCAACAAATCGTGGATAAATCGATAGCGCCGATCGCCCGTTTGTTGCAGCAACAGTCGATCGCCCGCAGCATCCAGAAAACGCTTGTAATCCCAAGGAATATAGCCGCTAGACCACAGCACGAGGTGCAACATAAAACTATCAATCGCCGGAATTGGCGGCAGCAAAGCACTAATTACCGCAGCCGCAGCACCCGCAATCAACCCCCAAATCGACCCGGAGACTAGGGTGAAAATTAATCCCAAAATCACCCAAATCAGCCCGCCAACCAGCTTAACCCCAAACTGATAGTTCCGCTGCTGCTCGCCTGTTTGCAACCAGCTCGACGGGATGCGATCGAGGTAAAATTCTTGAATTCCTTGTTGTTCCATCCTGATCGCCAACCATCCCAGCCATTTGCGAATTTGTTCGGGCCGCAGTTCCTTATTTCTGGGATACTGCTTGACTTGCCCAGTCATTTGATGGCGAATGTAGGCAGTTAAAAGATATTTGCGCTGTTCTTCTGCGGAAGTTATGCGCTTCCAAGATTCGATCAAAATATCATCGTAAGCCAGAGCCATCATGCTCAACAACAAGGGAGATTTTGCCAATTTCAGCAACTCCGGCTCTTTCTCAATGCTGTACCAAAGTTCGCGGCTTCTGGCTTCGAGCAGATAGTTTTGAATTTGAGTTTCTGTCAAAGGTTTCAGCAAAACTGCTGCTTGCAATTTAAATCTAGTTTGACAGTTTTTATAGACTTCAAAACTGCTGCAAGCTACTAAATGTTTGGGTTTAAATTCGCTGTCAACAAACTGATTGATTGCTTGAATGCAGATATCTTGGCGGTGGCTTTCCACTTCGTCCAAACCGTCTAGTAGAGGCAGTAATTTTTGTTCTGCAAGCCATTTTTTGCCCACAGCGGCAGGAATGCCGTATTTGTACTGAAGTTGAGCAATTAACCAATCTGCGATCGCCCCGGATTCTGCTTTCCACGATCCGAGTTCAAACAGCACCGGTACTGGCAAACTAGCGTCTTGTTCGGCGCGGGAAACTAACACCAGAGCCAATTCTAGCAGCGTCGTGGTTTTGCCGGAACCCGTGGCTCCCAAAATGACCAATTTGCCGTTGGTGCGATCGAACACTTGAGAAATGCTAGCTTTGGGAGGAAGCCGAAAACTCGGGCGGTTTCCGGCTTTCACTTCCACATCCCAACAGCGGCTAACACCGAGAGGCTGGGAGTCTTGGCTGAGGTTAGCCAGCACAGCAGCGTGCAAAGACTGCGATCGCCCTGCTTGGACTTCTCGCTTTACCTCCGAAAGCAGTCGATCGCGAGGCGGTTGTAATCTCAAAGGAATGAATCTTGACATTTTAGCTAAAACTGCACCTCGCGCTGGGCGCTTATCTTGCCAGATTTGCGCGCAACTGGCTCACAGCAACAGTACCATCACTACAGGTGTCAAGTATAGATGGAGTGAAATGATTGTGACAATCATTCAGGTTAAATTTTAGGAACTAATGCGGAAACCTCAGCCCGGATTAAGTATTTTCACTATATATGGAATGGCGAGCGCGCCAATTTTCCCCGGAAAATCCAGATAAATCTGCCCTAACCAAGTATTTTCCCTATAAAAATTCTAGCCTCGCGCCAACTCCAAAACAAAAATTATCAGTATAAATACAGAGGGGTTTTTTATGTCATTTACTTCTACTCAAATTATCATCACAGGCTTAGCAGGGCTAGCAACAGCCGTAGGAGTGGCTACTGCAACTATACAGTCGGGTGCAATGAAACAATCCAATCCCCCCCTTGCAGAATCCCCAACCACCGTCATAAACCCGATCGCACTCGTTGAGGCGAACAACCCCGAACCTGGGCAACCAGAACCTCTGCAAGTACAAACCCAGGCCCCAGAATCTGCCACATCTCAATCTCAACCACCCAACAGCGTCGCACTTCAACCCTCGCTAATCGCCGGAGTCTCTCCGCAAAAAGTTGGCCCAGTAGTTGTCACACCGCCAAATTCTGGTTGCAAAATCAGTATGGCTGTAGTCAGCGATCCGAGTCCACCGCTGAATGTGCGATCGCGCCCGCAAGTAACCGACAGCAAAATAGTAGGAAAACTCCCAAATAATCGCTTTGTTTCAGTCGCCGAAGAACAAAACGGTTGGCTGCGAATTACCGAACCGCCCGGTTGGATTGCCAAAAATCGCACTGAAAGCAGTTGTTCTAACGTCAACCAGCAGATTAATTTTCGGCCCGGGGGAGACGAAGCAATTGTTAAAGGTCGAATCATCGGCGGCGGCAGCCACTCTTACAGGATTCGCGCCACAAAAGGTCAAACCATGACTGTTAAGAATCGGAAAGATGTTTTCCCACTCATTCTGACTCCTAGTGGCAAAGTTTTAGGAAATTCTCATCAAGGAAATGAAACAGAGTGGACTGGCAAAATACCAGTTACTGGAAATTACAGATTTGAACTAGACTCAAATTTCCGGGGATACGAATACGAATTTTATGTGCGAGTCCGATAAAGTTAAACTTTTATTGGATGGAGGGGTGGCCAGAAACCGGGTTTTTGCGAAGTATTTTCGCAGTAAACGACAGATTAGGGAAAAAACCCGGTTTCTTTAGTCTTGATGCGTAAGTCATATTCACGGGTGGCCAGAAACCGGGTTTTTTGCGAAGTATTTTCGTAGCAAACCACAGATTCGCGAAAAAACCCGGTTTCTTTAGTCTTGATGTGTAGCTAATTAAGGGATTTCAGAAAGCGAAACATCTAAAATCGCAAACTTCTGCCAATCTTCCGAATCAAAATGCCACCATTCTGTGCTTATCCCAATAAATCCCTGTTTTTTCATCGCATCTTCCAACACTTGACGATTTTTCCGAGATTGCGCGCTGCCACCGTTGTAATCTCTGTGAGCTTTTTTGGTAAAATCGTCAAAGGGCGTTGGCATTTCTAATTCTTTGCCAGTGCGATCGACTAAAGTTAAATCCACAGCCGCACCGCGATTGTGCCGCGAACCCCTAGCAGGATTAGCAACATAGTTCGGATCTGGCAAAAATTCCCACATTTGCTTAGTCACAGAAAAAGGCCTGTAGCAATCGTAAACTTTCAAACCCAAGCCGATTTTTTCCAAATCTGTTTGAACTAGCGCTAATTTTTGAGCAACAGAAGCTCTTAAAGCGCATTTTGCTACTGTGTAAAGTTTTCGTTTCAAGAAATTGTTAGCTGTGGCGTAGCGAATATCGAGGCGAATGTTGCGATTTACGGTGCGGATGTCAACAAGTCGCGCCCAACTGGGAAGTTGACTCATGAAAATGCTTTCAGGTGCGATCGGGCTTGGTTCTGGTTGGGTAATTTCCACTCTTGGCGGTTCTTGGGCGCGGACAAATATTGGTTGGTGCAGACCGATCGCACATAGCAATACTAGCATAAAGGCGATCGGATATTTTCCAAAACGATTAAATTTCATAGCTGTTTTGATGGCGAATATTAGAGAAGAGATTGAGGTGATTTTTCTGTGGTATAATCAATATTATGTAGTAACAGTGACAGCAGGATAAACTATGAAAACTGCAATTTCACTTCCCGATTTAGTTTTTGAAGAAGCCGAGACATTGGCCAGTCAGTTAGGGTTATCGCGCAGTGAGCTTTATACAAAAGCATTGCAAGCATATCTACGACGATACAATCGCGATCGAATTTTGAGCAAACTCAATCAAGTCTATTCTGAAGAGTCCTCTGAACTAGATCCTGTTTTGGCAAAGATGCAATTTATGTCCTTACCCCATGAGGATTGGTAATACCAAGTCCGGGTTCGTTACCCCCTTTATCAATCGGCGATTGAAATCGCTTCTACACATACAAAGTCCGCCTCCGCGGACTGAAGAATAAAGGGGATATCAAAGCCGAATTTGGTATAATTGATCCCAAAGAAGTTTGGTGGAAAAACTTGCCCGATTCAAATTAGGAAATTAAAAGTATTTTCAAATTCCCAAGCGCTGATACACTAAATCTAAGTGCCTCAATTGATACTGCGGATCGAAACAATCATCAATTTCTTTGCTAGTCATCTTAGCTGTTACCCGATCGTCCTTAGCAATCAAATTGTAGAAATTGCCTTCAGATTTGTTCCAAGCTTCGTGAGCACAAGATTGCACAATTTTATAGGCATCTTCGCGACTCGTGCCTTTTTCGACTAAGGCTAGCATCACCCGTTGGCTGAAGATGACTCCGCCGTAAAGGTTCATGTTTCGTTTCATGTTTTCGGGATAGACTAGCAGGTGTTTTACTAAGTCTGTGGTTTCTACTAACATGAAGTGGGTAACAGTAGAACTGTCTGGCAAAATCATCCGTTCTACGGAACTGTGAGAGATGTCTCGTTCGTGCCAAAGTGCAACATTTTCTAAGGCTGCAACGGCGTTGGCGCGGACAATTCTCGCCATTCCTGTGAGTCTTTCGGAGCGAATTGGGTTGCGTTTGTGGGGCATGGCGGATGAGCCTTTTTGCCCTTTGGAAAAGAACTCTTCGACTTCGAGCACGTCGGTGCGTTGGAGGTTGCGAATTTCTACTGCGAAACGCTCGATCGATGCGGCTAAGAGTGCTAAGGTTTGGACGTATTCGGCGTGTCGATCGCGCGAAATGACTTGAGTGGATGCACAATCGGGTTCGAGTCCGAGGTTTTGACAGGCGATCGCTTCAATGCGCGGGTCAATATTAGCATAGGTTCCGACTGCACCGGAGATTTTGCCGACTGCGATCGACGATCGCAAATTGACTAATCTCGCGCGGCTGCGAAAGACTTCAGCCAGCCATCCTGCTAGTTTAAAGCCAAAGGTGATGGGTTCGGCGTGAATTCCGTGCGATCGGCCAACCATCACAGTATTGCGATGTTGTTGAGCCTGATAGCGAATAGCTTGACTCAATTCTTCGACACGTTGTAACAAAATATCGACGCTAGCGACTAACTGTAGCGCCAAAGCGGTATCGAGCACATCGGAACTGGTTAAGCCGAGGTGGATGTAGCGTCCGGCATCGCCTACATATTCGTTGACATTTGTCAAGAAAGCGATCATGTCATGGCGGACTTCGGCTTCTATTTCGAGGACTCGTTTGGGGTCAAAATTAGCCTTAGCTTTGATTTCTTCGACTGCGGCGGCGGGGATGTAGCCGAGTTCGGCTTGAGCTTCGCAGACAGCAATTTCTACTTGTAGCCAGGTTTTTAGCTTGGCGGTTTCAGTCCAGATGTTGCCCATTTCGGGCAAAGTGTAGCGCTCTATCACGGTTGGGAATTAGGGAATGCGATCTCACTATTGTACCGCTATGTGGCACTGGGGATAGGTCTGGTTGGTAAGGGCGATCGGGTAAAAATGGGGGAAATGGCGATCGGCTACAGTAATTTCAACATATACAGTGCCTGCCTAAGTCTTCCACCATCTAATCTGGTAATGTTTGAAACCTCCATCTAATCATCTAGCGATTGATAGCACCAACTTGGACGGCGCAGGAGATTGAATGTATCTAGGTATCGAACTTGAGCGGACGGCTCTAGTGTAGCAATCGCTTCATTCAATAAACCTTGAGGGCTATCTTTGTTCCACAAAGGATGAACAATAATCACCCTTTTATCGCCCACGACAAAACCCGGTAAAGTGCCGAACTGTTCCCCAGAACAACTAAACGAAGCACAAAATGTATCGCGCAGTTTAGTTGCTGTCTGTACCCAATTTTCTAAGTCTGGAGTAGAAAAATCCCCATCTAATCCGCATTGAAAATCACTGCTAGCCAATCCCCTCAGCAAGGAAAGCCCCAAACGCCAATCCAGCAAACCGTGATAGTTCATATTGCGATACTGCTGCAAGCAATCGTAACAAGAAGAGTCGCATTTGTCGCGATGCTCAGGAGACATAATTGCCTCAGCAAAGCTATTTTGAGAATTCAGAATTTTGTCTGTAAGGATGTCTTCCCAGTGTTCGGCTAGCCAGTAAGTGAATCCAGAACCATTGGCCAGCCGATCGCTAATTACAATTTCCCCTACTTTTTTATCCTCTAATTCAACCTGTCGCAAACCGCTGATGTCTAATTCTTCTGGATCGATATCTAACTCCTGTGCCGCTACAGCACGAACCATGAAAGCGGCTGAGTAGAAAGCAGCTTTGACAGCAGAACCCGGTGCAATAGGATCGAGGCACAATCCATTCGGTACAGCAACGGGTTTAATTCGCAGTACGCCAGTGGTTTTTGGGGCAATTATGGCGATCGCCTCTAATTCGCCCTGCTTTTGGAACTTCCACTTATCATTTTTATTATGGAATCTCTCATCAATCCACTGATCGGGTAAGAGTTTGTCACCGCGTCCAAATGTGGCATTTCCGATTGCTCCTCTGAATAGCTGTCCTCGATTGTCATTGACGCGGAAAACGCGGCCCGACGCAGAAAAATCTATCTGAGTATTCGTGTTATTTACTAATTTAACACCTGGAAGCTGCGACTCGGCGACGCTACCTGCACCTGTAATTAACACATCGTATTCCTCTTTCGCGTCAGATCCAGGATTGATGCTGGTACGGAAAGCTAAAGGGACAGCCCACTGAAAAACTCGAAATCCCTGTTCGTCAGTTGCCTCGCATTTCGGACAGACTGTATTTTCAAACTTTGTATTAGAGGTGGCCGTATGTTGGCAGCGCTGACACCTCAACATCCATTTGCGATCGCTCAGAGGTTTGCCAGCAGCAACTAACCCGTGTTTACCGCCTGAAATTAACGGCGCTGTAAATCCGATCGCGGTATAAATTCGCTTGTCTTTAGTTTTTTCGGAACCGGGGGCAAATTCCGCGACGGCTAAATCTAAATCTCGATTGATAGTAGGAACTTTCTGTTCTCTAGACGGATCGTGATGGTACAAATCGCGCACTCTTGAAGGCATCCCGTACATCGGCAGAATCCCGCCCTCAGCTAGGCGTTCTGCTAATCCATCTCCAATCAATTCTAAGTTATTGGCGCACTCATTAATTTTATCAAACAACTGCTGACGTGCATAGATTTCTAATTGATCGCGATCGATACCTGCAACGCCGACTAGCAGAGAATTTATGACCTGGGTTACTTCAGAAGAAATTTTCAACCAATTACAAATTTGATCGCGGCGTTGTTCAGTGTTCCGCCAATTTTCAACTGTGCCAAATTCACCGTGACTGTCAGGCGGTTTTTCAACTTCCCAGCAGTTGACACCAGCAGCAATAAATGCTCGTCTCAAACATTCTTTGGTTAGGAGGCGCTGGACTATCTCAATTTGTGACATAGCAAGAAAAGGAACCGGCGGCGGATCGCCCGTAATTTTTTCAGGATGCCGGTAATAAAACTCATCGTGCGATCGACCGCGACAGAGAGTCAGTACAATAGCGAAAGCCTGACCGCGACGACCCCCGCGACCCGCACGCTGCTGATAATTAAAGCGCATGGGAGGCATATTTGCCATCACAACAGCCATTAAACTGCCAATATCAATGCCCACCTCCATTGTGGTTGTGACGCTCAGAATATCGATAGTATCTACCTCTGGGATAAAATCTCTTTTTTGTTTGTCAAAATTCACGATGATGTTGCGGAAATGCCGCTGTCTTTCGGCCTGATCGTCGGTTTGTCCGGTCAACTCTTCGCAGTGCAACCGCAACGGTTGACGCTTATTTACAGCTTGGGTGGCGAAATAATTGCGATCGTACAAATCCTCACAAATTTTATTAGGTTCAGCCGATAAAGGTGCCAAGCAATTAGTACAAATACCTCCAGCGCGGTGCAGGTGATGGCGCTGACAAGACTCGCACTGCCACACGGGGTCATCGGACACAGCAACTCGTACAGATAAATGCCGGGGATCAAGTATTAAGTAGTGGTGTTGACCCTGCGTGCAAATAGCTGACCATAATGCTGGTTTCAATTCCCGTTCTGAAATTCCGCAAGCTTTTGCACACTCTTTAATATAATTCCGCAAGTTTGAGCGCGCATCACCCCAGTCTTTCCAGTCATTTAGCGGATACTCTTGAGGTTGTCTTGGATATCTGTACAATTCACCTAAAATTCGCAATACGCCATCGCCAATGCTCTCAAATACTGAGCTTGAAACTCCGCATTGAATGGCTAGCTGTTCTAATTTATTTGGGGGTAAATTAAGGCGAATATAACCCAATCCCGATGCTTCAATCCCAAAATATATGCGACTAAAAAGTGTGTCACATATCTCGGATTTTACTTTCTCTCGAAGTTCGTTGTCTCGGCTTGTTTTTGCGCCAGTAGACAAATTAGATTTCCATCCTGCGGTATCAGAGGAAAAATCAAAAAATTTTGTCCAATGATTATCTTCCTTACTGTCGTATTCAAATTCCTGGTAATGGAGATCATTACCAGCAGGATTAACCCCCAACACTTTCAATCGCTGTATGAGCAAACCAGGAGGTTCATTGTCACGATCTTCATTGTCAGGAGCTTCATTGTCGGGTTCAAACATTATGCTGAGAGGAACTGTGCGGGTATTAACTATTTTCTGAATTTCGTTGAGGATCTTCTGAGCCTTATCTTGCCGATTTTGATACATTTCCAAATCTTCTGAATCCAGACCTTCTGGCCAAGGTTTGTTAACATTTTTAATAGCTTTTTGTAACTCTTCAACAACTTTTGGGTTACGTTGAGCAAATAACTGGGCTTCAGGACGAGTAGGCTGACCGTATTGTTGAATATCTTCTAATAGGTGCGATTTGCCTATAGCGAGTAGCCCAAGTTCATCAAAAAGTGCTTCTCGTACCAGGTCGTCGTAGTGCGATCGCTCAATGCCATTTGATATAGAAGCGGCATCCTCGCGACTGTCAGAAAATACAACTAATTTGCGGGATTCTGCATCTTCCGGTAACTGATAAAACAGTTCTTTGGAAAGTAATTGACTCACTTTAGAAAAACCTGTGCGGAACCCTCGAATTGAAGACTTGCGAAACTTTCGTTTGCTATAGTCTGCACCGCAGCAAGCACAAACTGAAGGCAAAGCTTTAACTTTTTCCTCATTTTCTGGTGGCAGGTTCGGTCGATAAAAAATATAACCTTTTACTATCAAGTCATCAGATGAATTAGGAGCGTCCAAACTAACTATACCGCTGCGAGTATCTAGCCATGCTTTGCTCCAGTGACCTGACTCTGCTTTTTTAGACTGTCCCCAACGCTCTGAATCTTCATGGATTTCTCTAGAAGGCCAAAATATAGCAAATTCTTTGTAAGTCCTCTGCTCAATAAATCGTCCAGCTCTTCTGTCAGGAATTCCCTCAATATCTGGTTCCGTAGGCAAAAGTTCCCATCCGTCATTATTCTGTCTTGTCAGCCTATTTCCCCCAAAAAACACTGTTCTGCACTGTTCGCAATAAAGCAGTTCTAAAACTCGGTACTCGTCATAAAGTATGGGAGGATTTTCGACAAATAGTTTGCCAACTGGTCGATTTTTACTAATTTCATTTTCTTCGCATCCGTGATTCGGTTTAGTGCAAGCCCAAAGCCCCTCAATATTCCTAAAAAACCAGTGCATCCGGAAAGATGGCAAAGATTCTTGGTCTGATAAACCGCGAGTGGCTAGAAGTCCTGTTACTGCGAATCTGAGGTTTTCATCGGATAAGTCATCGCCGAAAATATTTTTAGCAAAATTCGCGATCGATACGGCACGAATTTTGCCATCAATGTTACAAGCATCGACCATTCTAGCCCCAACCTGCGCGGTTTCAGATTCCACAATTTGGCGGCAAGCATTGTATACAGCCGTTGACTGCAACGTTTCTGCATTGTTAATTTCTGGTGCTGCTGCCAAAGCGATAAACGGTTCGCTATCCAGAAACTCTTGACCTTCAATTGGTGGAATTTGTTCTAAATGACCCGGTATAATTTGCTCAGAATTCCATTCGGCACCAAAGAATTGATTCAGAAATTCTAAGCTTTTTGGATCGTCTGGTTCCAAAGATGCACTAGAGGCAAGAATCCGCAATTTTGGATGACCTGGATGCAGCCCTAAACGTTGCAGCAACAGCCGCAACAAATAAGCCACTTCTGTCCCCGAAGTGCCGCGATACAAGTGCAATTCGTCAACAATTAAATGAAAGACGCTACCATCTTTGTTTAACCATTCCTTTGTTTTTTCAAAAATATCTCGCTCGATATCGCGCATCAGCATGATACTGAGCATAGAATAGTTGGTGATTAAGATATCTGGCGGGGAATCTTTCATATCCCAGCGGCAGCGCATTTCTGATCCATCTAAACGCGGGAAAAAGAACCTCACATCTTCATCGCCAGTGCGATCGGCGTGTTCGCTAGCGCGATCGGCTGATAACTGCATCTGCTGCATTGCTTCCAGGAGTTCTTCTATTTTTTTGCCATTAGGTTTACGATTTTCTTTGTATTCATGCCCCGGTACGGGAGTAACGCCGTTGTATCTCCCAAAATAGACTCGGTTGCCTTTTCTATTACTTTGAAACCAATCTCTAGCTAAATCGGAATCGAGGGCGCGGCGAAGTCTAGTTAGCTGGTCTTCAACTAAGGCATTCATGGGATATAAAATTAGGGCTCGAACGGCAGCATCCCGCTTTTCATGACTTCTTTGAGGAACGCGATAAGACCTTTTAAAACTGCGATTTTTTGTTACTCGTGGGTTACATTCGTCTTGCCAATCCTGATTTTTCCACCAGTCATTGAGATGAGGAAAATCAGGATTTGGAGCATTCCAGGTTCTGGATTCTTTGGCAAGGTAAGCAAACAGGGGCAACAAGAAAGATTCGGTTTTACCTGAGCCAGTACCAGCCGTTACTACAGCATTTTGACCTTCTAATGCCTGTCGCAGCATTTGGATTTGGTGGCTGTACAGTTCGTAATTGCCTACAAGTCCGCAGGAGGCAAGTTGTTTAAAGTCTTGAAGGGCAGTTTCATCCAATCCCGGTACATTTGAAATATCTAAATCATGGATGGTTTTACCTGATTTTTGATAGCTGGGCATCGGTTCAATCCAGGGTTCTTGATGGAATGCACCGGGTTGGCGCAGCAGTCTTTCGCGTTCTTGTTCTATTTCGGGGAATTGAGTTCCGAAAGCGGTTTTTATGTACAGTAAAAAGTTGTCACGAATTGTGTTAAAGGCGTTAATTGGGTCGTGCATAAATTACCTCACTATGTTATACTTAAAGATTGCTGTAAAAGTGTTTGCCCTAATTTAGCTGCGGTCATTTCTGCTATTTGAGGCGGAACAGCGGTGAATAAATTAAATCCCTGAATTGGCGGCAGAACACGCGGCATTTTTTCATATTTTGGTGCATAACCAGAACAAAGGGTTAAGGCTCTTTCTAAAAGTCGCGGCAGGTTAGCGCTAGCGGGTACTGCCATAGTGAATCTGCGTTTGTCGTAGATAAGAACATTCCGCCGCAGTGCTTTGAGAATAGCATACCTTCCCCAATCGAGGTCTATTTCCGCACACTTTGCATCTTGCCACAGATAGTAAACTTTGGTGTTTCGTGATGGGTGACTGTATTGGCTAAGGCGAAGGGGGCAATCGGTTTCTTTTATGGATTGAAATTGTAAAGAAATCGGGTCAAAGGTTTTGCTCTGCCAGTTGAGTTCTGTGTAATTATACCATTCGAGGGTAGCTAAGTAATCGTCAATACTGGCGGCAAAATTCAGCAAAGACCAAGCAGAAGGGGTTTCCATGAATGGTATTTTAAGGGAATTGCCGATCGCCTGTAATTCGCTCACATCCTCTGCTTGTACAGCCACTCGCTTAGGTATCAGCCCTAATTCACTGGATTGTTCTGTGACTTCCAGCTTGATGTGATGTCCCACCGACTGACAAGCATTTGATAATTGTTGGATAGTATTGGGCGATCGCGCTCCTGCTAAAATGGCTTGAGGAAAGCCAGTACAAGGCAACCGCACCAAAACTGGAGGAGCAGCATAAACCTTATTCTTGCTGCTATCATCGCTAAAATTAAAGTCACAGTGACCCAGAGAATCGAGGGCGCGAATTGCTTGCAATCTTTTATTCTTAATTCCGTCTTTGTCTGTGTTTTCCTCCTTCACACCCGTCTCAAGATTATATAAATAATCAAAGGTTTCCTTAAAGGATAGCCAAGCAAGTTCCTTTTTTGCTGAAATAACGTAGAGCAGTTTTTCGCTAGTTTCAGACACGTTCTGCCTCCTTTTGAAATTTTTTCCACAATACTCTTAACTCTTGTCGATCGGGCGGGGAAATTATCTTGCGATCGTGCCACAATATTTCTTTCCACTCCCGCATTTTCTTGCGGTTTCTGCACTTGGATATTGCCGGTTCTGAGTCGGATAAATTAGTGCCACAAAACATTACTTGACCGCGATGGCGACCTTTGGAAATAGCCCAAACAGGCTCCCAATCTGTAGGCAGCGATTCCCCAGGCAAAGTTACTATTTGACCTGCTTGTTTGCCTACAAATAAGATCCGCTGCTTTCCTTGTATTGGCAAACAAGTGTTGAAGTTAAAGGGAGGGAAATCAACAACATTCTGCACCAATGCACCTGCAACGCCCGCGGTTCCATTATCTGCGTGAGTCAGGCGATACCCGAAGCGATCGAACTGTGGCGCGTTGCTTTGGGATGGCAAAGAATAGTTTTCTACTAATAACAGAGAACAGCGCCTGATAATATCCTCTCCACTGCGTGCTTCAATTAGCAACTTCGTTTCCGCTGGAGTATCGGCTGGCAGTTCATAATTACCTGCTGAGTTTCTGCTATCTAATAGCTGATTATTGCAATATACTTTTATTGATTCGCTACCACCTTGTAAAAATAATTTTGGCGGGGCAAAGTTAAAGAACTTATTGCCTCTTTCCAGGCGGATTCCTCCAGCTAACTCTAGCCGTACATTAGTCGGGAAAGCTAAGATTGGGTATTCTTGTTTAATGAGTTCGTCACTGCAAGCAGCCTGCGCTTTGAACAAGTGCCACCCACTGGGCAAACCATCTATTATTTGCAACTTTTCAAAGCCTTGACAGCTCAATTTTCCCCATTTTGTCAGCAATTCTAAACACTCTTGATGAGCCGCTAAATAAAATGGCTTTTGAGTGGGCAACTGTCGCACTTCCACTAAACCGGGCAATCCCTCAGTCTCTCCCTTAACGAATACTCGAATGGGCGATGCTGGCAGTTTAAAACACCATTTAGAGTCAGCCGATCGCATTTTTACACCTTCCCGCCAATTAAAGTCTGAAGCAGAAACCGTTTTTCCGTCTGATTCAGATATTAATGTTGAAGACCAAACACTGCTATATTCGGAACAGGAAAAGGATTGAGAATTATCTTCTAAAGATAACAAAAAATCGTCTTCAGGAAATTCGTGTTTGGTACTGCAACGCAAGCTTAGGGTAGCGCGTTTGGCAATTGAATCGAGTTTACAGCACAATCTCAAGATTCCGTAAATCTGCGTTCGATCATAAAGTTCAGCAGTTCCATCCCAATCGCGCAATTCATCAATAATCCATTCGAGCAATGCTTGGCGAATTTCGTCGCTGTCTCTGGTTTCTTTTAACAAATCCAGCGTCCGTTTTCGCAGTTGTGTGCGGCCGTGTTTGGCTAATAAAAGTGCGATCGCTCCCTCAGCGGGATATGAAATAGGATCTAAGTCAGCAGCGGCAAAAATAGCAGGGAGTGCGCGACGTTCTTTTTCAGTCAAGAGAGTTTGGGCGATCGGCAGTCCAATGTGCTTTCTCTTGCCAATGCTGTGGCTGTTAAAGATACCCAATTCGCCAGATTTGTCTTCATTAGACCACTTTTCTAAATCTTCCCAGAGTTTCGACATCCTGTCAAATGAAGGATACTGCCCTGTGGTAGGTTCTTCGCCTAGTAATGTTCGCAAGCGCGGATAGTAAGAATGGGTGGCAAAAGTTCCTTCAATACCGGCTGCTAAGACAAATAGCGCTAAATAAGCGATATAAGGCGGATAGTCTAATTCTCGCTGCTGCCAATTATCACGGCTTTGTAAGGCTTTCACGCACAAACCCTGCCTTGTCACCCCATGAGGCCCTGTTTTGATAGCTGCAATAAAATCTGAGAAATCAGCACCGCTTTCTTGACCAATACCCGTTATGAGTTCCTCTGTGACATACAGGTGAACGCTGCGCCCTGCCATTTCATTTTTGAAAAAATGAGCTGCGATTGAATTATTCCATTTTAAATAATCCATTTTTATATTTCATATAATTTAAGTGAGCTTGGTAATTTTAAGTATTATAGCCCATGAATAGCCATTATAGTCCGATCGTCCAATGGTCAAAAGAAGATCGAGTTTTTGTTGTCTGCTTGCGTAAATTTACTGAGTTTTTGCAGCCTTGCACTCACGGTCACACTTACGAGGAAACCGCCAAACACGGACAAGAATTGTTACAAACATTATTTAGAGAAGTTAGTCAACGAAACAATTGAGGTGCTTAGGGAAATCGAAGCAGAGGAGACAGAATCATGAAATATACAGTTGTTATCCACTGGTCAGAGGGCGATCGATGCTTTATCGTGTTTTTGCCGGAATTTGAGGATGTAATGCAGCCTGTAACTCACGGAGATTCTTATGAAGAAGCTATCTACAATGCGCGAGAGGTTATGGCATTACTAATCGAGAGTTGTCAAGCTGAAGGTAAACCATTGCCAGCAACTAAGAAGCTAGAACGATTATTTCAATCTACGCTACAATTCACTCATGCCTAAAAAGATCAGAGAATTAAAAAGCCTATTACTAAAAGCAGGGTTTACTTACCGACAGGGAAAGGGCAGTCACACTGTATGGGAACACCCTTTATTACCTGAAAAAATTACACTGTCAGGTAATGATGGCGATGATGCACCAAATTATCATGAAAAAAGAGTAATATCGGATTTGCAGAAGCTGAAGGAGATAGAAGAATGAATAGCCATTACAGTCTCATCATCGAGTGGTCAGAAGAAGATAAACTTTTTGTTGTCAGCTTACCTGAGTTTACCGATGTCATGCAGCCTTGCACTCACGGACACACTTACGAGGAAGCAGCAAAACACGGACAAGAATTGTTAGAAACATTGATTGAACTCTATCAAGAAGATGGCAAACCTCTACCAGAACCTCAGACCTTGGGGAAACGATTACAGATTGCGTAATTTTTTAATATCAAGAGATAGCGAACCACAATCGAGGAGTACGCTCTCACAATTGAGGATGATGAACCATGAAAGACTATCACATAAATATTTTCTACAGCAGCGAAGACGAGGGTTATATTACGGATATTCCTGACTTAAAATACTGCTCTGCTTTTGGTGAAACTCCAGAAGCAGCTTTGCAGGAAGTACAGATTACTAAAGCAGCATGGCTAGAAGCTGCAAAAGCTGAGGGAAAAACCATTCCTGAACCTAAATATCGACCTGCAATCTATCAAGTTATGACTTGAAAAACGATCGCAAATAATATCACTCAATCCGATCGATTGTACGGTACTGAAAAGCCTCCCCCACATAGTTAGCAGTTAGTACGGTGTTCACACGGCACACCTTGCTACAAATTTTAATATTTCGTTTGTTTCGGATATTGCGTTTGTGACGCGAAAAGTGTTATCGTGAAAACAACTGAGTATGTGCCGGAAGAGTTATACACGGGTAGCCAGAAACCGGGTTTTTTACGAAAATACATCGTTACAGCCCGCAGATTCTCGAAAAAACCCGGTTTCTTTAGCCGGAGTGCGATCGCGAACTACATAAATCAAACAAAAACACATCAAAAGAGAGACTTGCTATGTTGAAGCAAAAAGAGTCCCCAGAGTCGGTTTTGATTCCAGAACAAGAAAAAGAATCAATAGCCCAATTAGACCAGATTCTCAGCCTCGAATCTTCACAACTAAAATTAGTGGCAAGTAATGGAGAAGAAATTGCCATTCCCGAATCAGTTTACACTGTACTCGGTCAAGTTGTGCGCGCAATGGCATCAGGTCAAGCTATTTCCATCGTGCGTCACAATCGCGAACTAACAACACAGGAATCTGCTAACATTCTTAATGTTTCGCGACCATTTTTAGTCAAATTACTGGAAAACGGAGAAATTCCCCATATCAAAGTTGGTTCCCATCGGCGTATACTTTTCCAAGATTTAATGACCTACAAGGAACAGCGAAAAGTCAAGCGCCGCCAAGGACTTAAGGAACTAACTCAATTTCTGCAAGATGAGGGTTTTTACGAAGAATCTATATCCAATTTAGCTGATTAATATGGACATTCTTTATGTTGTTTTAGATTCCTGTGTCATTTTCCCTATGCCTTTATGCGATACGCTACTGTGTGCTGCGGAGGCTGAGTTATACAGCGTTTATTTTTCACAAGAAATTCTAGATGGTGCTACTCGCAATCTTGTAAAAAAACGAAGAATGACAGAGATTAAAGCAGCACGTTTTCAGGCGATGATCAAGAACACTTTTACTGAAGCAATGATCGAAGTGCCTGCACGTTTGGTGGAAGCAATGACAAATCATCCGGGCGATCGTCATGTTGTAGCTGCTGCTATCATTGCAAAGGCTCAGATTATTGTCACAGATAACCTCAAACACTTCCCAACGGAGGCTTTGGAACCTTATGGCATTGAGGCACAGCACCCGGATGTATTTCTGACTGAGCTTTTCGATCGAGATCCAGAGTCGATGGTTGAGATAATCAGGAAGCAGTTTGAGGGTTTAAAACCACCACCTCATACTGTTAATGAACTTCTTGATAACTTAGAAAATAATAATCGAGTTCCAGAATTTGCTAACAGAGTTCGCCTAAGAATTCACGAGCCATAAAAAGTTTAAAAATATCCTCAAACTGCTCGATCGGCAATTGTGGAAACTCAATCATTATCAGAATAATTCTACTGCATCCGATCGATCGTCCGATACTGCACCGCCTCACCCACATGATTAGTTTTCAGGCTGTCATCCCCCGATAAATCCGCAATAGTTCTAGCAACCTTCAAAATTCGATCGCTAGCCCGCGCCGAAAGCCCCAACTTCCGAATCGCCATCTCCAATAAATTCCGCGAAGCATCATCCAACTGACACCAAGTGTTAATATGGCTGCTTTGCATCTCCGCATTACACCGCAAGCCAGATTCCGACTTAAAACGGTTAGTCGCAATCGCCCGCGCCTTCTGAACCCTCACCCGCACGGGTTCCGACTCCTCACCCGTCGGCTGTCGCGTAATTTCCTCCGGTTTCAAACGATTAACCGCCACTTGCAAATCAATCCGATCCATCAAAGGCCCCGAAAGCTTTGCCCAATATTGCTCCCTCTTTTGCGGCGAACAAGTACACTGTTGGATAGAATCGCCGTAATAACCGCAAGCGCAAGGATTCGTACTTGCAACTAAAGTGAATTGAGCCGGAAACATTACCGATTGTCTAGTCCGAGAAATCGTCACATAACCATCTTCCAACGGCTGCCGCAAAAACTCTAAAACATCTCTTTTAAACTCAGTTAATTCATCCAAAAAAAGGATACCGCGATGTGCTAAAGAAATTTCACCCGGACGCGGAAAACTGCCGCCGCCGACAAGAGAAGGCCCCGATGCTGAATGGTGAGGACTGCGAAAAGGCCGATCGCTCACCAGCATACCCTTATCCTTCAACAACCCAGCCACCGAATGAATTTGAGTCACATCCAAAGCTTCATCAAACGTCAGCGGTGGCAAAATCCCCGGCAAACGTCTCGCCAGCATAGTCTTACCGCTCCCTGGCGGCCCCACAAAAATTAAATTGTGTCCCCCCGCCGCCGCAATTTCCAAAGCCCGCCGCGCGTGAATTTGCCCCTTTACATCCTTTAAATCTAGACCGGGAAACCGCGTTTTTGCTAATTCTTGTCTGCCGTTTACTTCTACGGGCGAATAAGCTTGAGGCTTGTTCAAAAAATCAGTAACTTCAAATATATTATCAAAACCGTAAACAGATATTCCTTGTACTAAAGCCGCTTCCGTCGCATTTGCCGCTGGTACAACCAATCCCGAAATACCCATTTTGGCAGCAGCAGCGGCGATCGGCAAAACCCCCGCCACAGGCCGCAAACTCCCGTCTAAAGAGAGTTCCCCCAAAAACAAATGATCTCCCAAAAGCTCGGCGCTGACTTGTTCCGATGCTGCTAAAATGCCAATGGCGATCGGCAAATCAAAACTCGGCCCTTCCTTTCGCAAATCCGCCGGAGTCAAATTAATCACAATACTCCGCATCGGAAAAGCATATCCCGAATTTTTTAGCGTAGCCTTAACCCTTTCTTTAGCTTCTTGCACCGCCGAATCGGGCAATCCCACCACCACAATTTTCGGCAGTCCCCCCGATACATCAGCCTCGACACCCACCTTTACCGCGTCAATTCCTACGATCGATGCACTCCAAACCCTAGCAAGCATTTTTTTATCCTTAATTTGCCTGTCTTTGATTCATCATATATTATGATTAACAATGACTAATGAATATCGGAAGAAGCAAGAAAAACTTTTCCTTGCCTCTTCCTTTTCTCCCCTTCCTTCTCTCCTCCTGCCTCTTCCCCCTTCTGCCTTCCGCCTTCCGTCTTCCCTGAAAATTTATCCGTTACATCCGTTACAACATCCGTTGCCGAACTTCGTTAACACCCATGACAACTCAAGAAACGCTTTTCAGCAAAATCATCCGCAAAGAGATTCCCGCAGACATAGTTTATGAGGACGACTTAGCCCTAGCCTTCAGAGATATCCATCCGCAAGCGCCCGTCCACATCCTAGTCATTCCCAAAAAACCTATTCCCAAATTAGCAGATGCCAACTCTGGAGATCTTGCTCTGATGGGACACCTGCTGCTGACTGTCAAGCTGGTAGCAGAACAACTCGGACTCAGCAACGGCTATCGCGTCGTGATTAATACTGGTAGCGACGGCGGCCAAACTGTAGATCACCTGCACCTTCACATTCTCGGCGGACGACACATGAACTGGCCCCCAGGCTAAAGGCTAATTTTGACGCACAACTTACGAACTCATCCTCAGAAACCCGGTTTATGGCTATTGCAAAGCGCCTCATAAACTGGGTTTTTAGTTAATGAATCCGGTTGATGGGGAATTGTTGACAATAGACTTGAATTGCAAAAATAATTAGGACGGGCTAGAAGCCCATCCCACAAATTTTTTTTCTTGTGGGATGGGCTTCTAGCCCGTCCTAAAATTTAATTAAAAGAACTGTTGCAATCTTGTCTAATGCAGCCCGATCGCACAATCACCCAATTTCCAGTATTCTCCAGATAAAAATTTACCCTCGCCTAATCCACCGATGATATGTGAATAAATATTAAAAATAATCTGTTCAATACCTAATTAAGAGATCTTGAAATAGAAAGGCGATCGACCTGAACAACAGTAATTGAATTCAACTGCTGAATAAACCTACAGATAATAGATTCAGCTCTTCTGTCCGCTGTATTTAACCGTATTACTTATGTAACATTACTTTGCAAATAACTACAAATATTCACTAAAAATCAATGTTTGTAAATGTTTGTAAAATGTTTTAATTGTCAGCACTAAACCCTTGGCAAACTTTAGTGAATGGTGTTAGTAATATATCAACGTGGGGCATCCCCACAACGAACATTGAAAATTTAATTAAGCAATCATAAAACCAATGACAACAACCGTAGAACGTCGCGAAAGTGCTAACGTTTGGGAACGGTTCTGTGGCTGGGTAACTAGCACAGATAACCGGATTTATGTGGGCTGGTTCGGGACGATCATGATCCCAACTCTGCTGACCGCCACCACCTGCTACATCATTGCCTTTGTGGCAGCTCCTCCTGTGGATATCGACGGCATCCGCGAACCAGTTGCTGGTTCCTTGATGTTCGGTAACAACATCATCACTGGTGCTGTTGTTCCTTCTTCAAATGCGATCGGGCTTCACTTCTATCCCATCTGGGAAGCAGCCTCTTTAGACGAGTGGTTGTACAACGGCGGCCCTTACCAGCTCGTAATTTTCCACTTCCTCATCGGCATTTTTTGCTACATGGGCCGTCAGTGGGAACTCAGCTACCGCTTAGGAATGCGTCCTTGGATCTGCGTGGCTTACTCCGCACCTGTGGCATCTGCTACCGCAGTATTCTTGATTTACCCGATCGGACAAGGCAGCTTTTCTGACGGTATGCCCCTGGGAATCAGCGGCACATTCAACTTCATGATCGTGTTCCAAGCCGAACACAACATCCTGATGCACCCCTTCCATATGTTGGGAGTTGCGGGTGTCTTCGGTGGCGCACTGTTCTCAGCCATGCACGGTTCTCTGGTTACCTCTTCTTTGGTTCGCGAAACAACCGAAACCGAATCTTTGAACTACGGTTACAAATTCGGTCAAGAAGAAGAAACCTACAACATCGTTGCAGCCCACGGCTACTTCGGTCGTTTAATTTTCCAATACGCCAGCTTTAACAACAGCCGTTCCTTGCACTTCTTGTTAGGTGCGTGGCCAGTTGTCGGCATCTGGTTTACCGCTTTAGGTATTTCCACGATGGCGTTTAACCTCAACGGTTTCAACTTTAACCAATCGATTCTCGACTCCCAAGGTCGCGTCATCAACACTTGGGCGGATGTCATCAACCGCGCCAACTTGGGTATGGAAGTCATGCACGAGCGCAACGCTCACAACTTCCCCCTCGACTTGGCCGCCGGTGCTGTCACCCCAGTAGCAATGGTTGCTCCTGCCATCAACGGCTAAGTTTAGCTTTTGATTGACAAAAAGCGCTCTCTCCAAACGAGGGCGCTTTTTGTTTTGGCAAGTATAACTTAAGAGATTGATTTTTGATATTATTTCCGCTGTAACGACCACAACAAAATTGGTTTGATCGTTCGGACTTGAGTCCGCATCCATAACTTAGGACTAAAGTCCGAAGGATCAAACAGTTAATTGACCGGACATGATATATTGATTAAGAATTATTCAATTTGGCAATCATCAAAGTGGCGATATTTAAAAGATTTAAAGTTGAAAAACTCGCGGTTGGGAAATCTCAAATATTAAGCTGGGCGATTCCCTACGGGATAGCTCCGCTTCACGCACTTTGCAGCGGTATTTTGATGGCATTGACAACAGCACCATTCAATGCTTGGCTCTTAGCTTGGGTAGCATTAGTTCCCCTCTGGGTTTTGGTTGTCAGTTATCAACTACCAATAATCAAAGAAAAAAAACACAAATTTCTTTTTCTTCCTTCCTTCGGCTACGCTCAGGACAAGTCTTCCTCCCATCCGTTAAATCCGTTAAATCCGTTACATAATCCGTTGCCGAACTTCCTTCTTCCTTCTCTTTGGGGAATTGGCTATCACGGATTAGCCTTATCTTGGATTATGGGAATACACCCGATGACTTGGTTGGGAGTTCCTTGGTGGCCGAGTTTGGCGATCGCACTTTTTTGCTGGACATTCATCACCCTCTGGGGAGCCGCATTAGTCACCGTTTGGGCGTGGCTATTTGTAATTCTCAACTCCCTCACTGTACCAGGGGAAAATCTAACTCTTAACTCCCCCCCTTTACAAGGGGGGGCTGGGGGGGGTAAAGCTAAATTTTCAGCGTTAACCCGCGTTTTAATTGGCACAGCTTTGTGGTGCGCCTTAGAAAGTCTTTGGAGTTCCACTCCTTTGTGGTGGACATCACTATCTTACACCCAAAGCCCGCACAATTTAGCAATATTGCACCTCGGTCAGCTCTCCGGGCCCAGCGCAGTAACAGCAGCTATTGTAGCAGTAAATGGCTTAATTGCCGAAGCTTTTATCGAAGGAAGTTCGGCAACGGATTCTGTAACGGATGTAACGGATGTAACGGATGTAACGGATCGATGGAAGCAGGAGGGAGGAAGAGGGAAGAAGCAAGAAAGAAGAAAGAAGAATTGGATAGCTTATATTTTGCCTGCGAGTTTGTTTTTAGTTTTGCATATTGTCGGCTGGAGTTTGTACAATCGCCCCTTAATTCAAGAGGCGGGAACAGCTTTAAAAATTGGGATTATTCAAGGGAATATTCCTAACGATATTAAGTTTGACTCAGGGGGTTGGCGGCGCGCTTTGGAAGGTTACACGGCTGGATACAAACAGTTAGCAGATAGAGGAGTCGATGCTGTGTTACTTCCAGAGACAGCTTTGCCTTTTATCTGGACAAACGAGTATCAGCGTTCTACTCTTTCCTTTTACCAAGCTATTCTGGAACGTGGTGTTCTGGCTTGGGTTGGAGGATTCGGACAGGAAGGAGATAGCATGACGAACAGCTTATTGGCGATCGACAAAACAGGAGAAATCATCAGCCGCTACGATAAACTCAAGCTAGTGCCCTTAGGTGAATACATCCCTTTTTACGAAATCTTAGGCGGGATTATCAACCGGCTGTCTCCCTTAGATGCACATTTAGTACCAGGTAACTCAAAACAATTGTTTGATACACCGTTTGGCCGCGCCATTGTCGGAATTTGTTACGATTCTGCCTTTGCTGAAAATTTCCGATATCAGGCGGCGCAGGGAGGCGAATTTATGCTCACAGCTTCCAACAATGCCCATTACAAACCGCCGATGCTGGCTCAGCATCACGCTTTGGATGTGATGCGGGCAATTGAAACTGATCGGTGGGCTGCGATCGCAACTAATACAGGTTATTCTGCTTTTGTCAATCCTCGCGGCGAGACGGTTTGGAAGTCGGGAATTAATACCTATGAAGTCCGAGATGCTACTATTTATCGGCGCAAAACTCAGACTTTGTACGTGCGCTGGGGCGATCGGCTGACACCTTTATTGTTGGTTTGGGCGGGGTTAATGGGGTTGATTAGCCGTAATAAAAAGTGTTCGTAGTGAGGACTTCAGTCCTCCTAAAATTCAGAGGACTGAAGTCCTCACTACGAACCAATTTTCTAGTAGTTGTTTTAGCGAAAACTATCTTATTTGTGACCCGCCCCTACAGTTCACTAATGACGGATCGTTCTACTTTTCTTTTACGCGATCGTGAACGCTAGGAGATAAAGTAATTAAATCGTCGATATTGCGCTGCATGGCAGCACAAATATTATCCAAAGGCAAATCATTGGCATCGTGCCCGAAAGGATTTTCGATTTCAATGCCGATTTCTTCGATGCCGAACAAAGTAAAACTAATTAAAGCCACAACTGGGCCGGTTCCCCAAGTCAAATCGTTCACCATTTGAAAGGGCAGCGCCAAACAGTAAAGCAACAATAGCTGCTTCAGGTGAATCGCGTAAGCCAAAGGAATAGGCGTTTTCAAAATCCGCTCGCAGCCGCCTAATACATCAATCATAGAGTTGAGCAACTCCTTCATAGCAGTTAACTGATAGACATCGAGGCAATTGCGCTCGTACTGCTCGTGCAAATAATCCTCAATCCAAAAGGCAATTTCTAACGGCGGATTGTTCATTGATTTGAGTTTTTGGTACTGCGATGCGGACATTAATGGCTCTAATTCTGGATTTACTGATTCTTGCCGCAAATGCAATTTCATCGCCACTGCAAAGGCAGGTAACAGGCGCAGGGCTGACTTTTTGAGTGCGATATCCTGCTGGTCTTTTTCCTCAATTGCTACCCAGATTTGGCGCGCTAAATTGCGGACGTTGTTGACTAAAGTTCCCCATAATTTCCGACCTTCCCAAAATCGCTCGTAGGCTGTATTTGTCCGAAACACTAACAGTAAACCCAGCACAATACTCGGTACAATACTCGACAAAATTGGCAAAGAAACTGGCAATTTCCAAAAATGCAGCAGGGCAATAAAAAATCCAAAGCCGCCGCACAGCAAAACGCGGGGGAAAATTGAGGGAATGACGGAGCCCCGAACCTGTAATGCAATTTTAAACCACGTCGGTCGATCGACACTCATGCAAGTCTCCTCATAAAATTAAATTCGCCCTCTGCGCCCAAAGTCTATTTTCGATTTTCGATGGACTCCACAGATGCAATCTGGGGGTTGGAACTTTGGTCTAAGTTTTTTTTACTCTCCGCAACTCCTATCGGGCGCTGCTATGCCTATTTGGGTGCCGTGAGAGCTTCCGAAAAAAGCTTTCCTACTAACAACCTTTGGATTTTACCCAAAAAACTCATCTTTAGGATCTAAATAAAATCTCAAATCTCAAATCTCAAATTGATTGACTGATGTACTTAATTAGGTAAGATTAGCTATATATCTTTAGACGTTAGCTTCCGTGCAAGAGTTACCCACATCTGTGCCCCCGCATTCTCACCGATTGCCGAACCAACGGTGGCAAATTTATTCGCCTCACCCACAGCAAGCCGAACATTTTGCCGCTGAAATCGGTTTGTCGTGCTTGCTGGCACAGGTGCTGATTAACCGGGGCATCGATTCTGTTGAAGAAGTGCAAGGGTTTATCGAACCGGAATCTCTGGTTTTGCCCGCGCCGCTGGATGAGTTTCCCGATTTGGCTGCGAGTGTCAAAATGTTGCGGGAGGCGATTTCGGCAGGGCAGAAAATTGCGATTTGCGGCGACTACGATGCTGACGGGATGACGAGCACGGCTTTGTTGCTGCGAGCTCTCAGGGCTCTGGGGGCGAATGTGGATTATGCTATTCCCAGCCGGATGCGCGAAGGTTACGGGATTAACGATCGCATTGTAGAAGAATTTCACGCCGAAGGTGTCGCTCTGATTCTGACTGTTGACAACGGAATTGCAGCCTACGGCCCGGTGGCGAGAGCGCGAGAACTCGGTGTTAAAGTTATTATTACAGACCACCACGATTTGCCGCCAAAACTGCCGCCGGCCGATGCTATTCTCAACCCGAAATTAATTGCGGAATCTTCGCCTTATCGCGGTTTGGCTGGCGTAGGTGTTGCTTATGTTTTGGCGATTTGTTTAGCTCAGGATATGCAGAAAGTGGGCGGGTTGGTGAATCCGCTGCTGGAATTATTTACTTTGGGAACTATTGCGGATTTGGCGCCTTTGACTGGAGTTAACCGCCGCTGGGTAAAGCGGGGTTTGCGCCTTTTACCTCATTCGCAATTGGCGGGTATTCAGGCTTTGATTCAGGTGGCAGGAGTGCAGGCGGCAAGTGCGGAAACTTTACCTCTTCTAAACTCAAAAACTCAAGCTAATAATACCTTAAAGCCTGAAGATATTGGTTTTCGGTTGGGGCCGCGGATTAATGCTGTGGGGCGGCTGGCTGACCCTCAAATTGTGATAGAGTTGCTGACAACGGACGATCGCGAATTGGCACTCAAGAACGCCATGCAGTGCGAACAAATCAATCAGCGCCGCCAAGAGTTGTGCCAGGAAATTGAGCAGGAAGCGATCGCCTGGTGTGAGAAAAGTGCGATAGATTTGCAGCAGGAACGGGTGTTAGTTGTGGTACAGCCTGGTTGGCACCACGGAGTGATCGGGATTGTAGCATCTCGGTTGCTGGAACGTTACGGCGTACCCGTTTTTATCGGTACTTTTGAAGATGAGGGTGAGGATGTGGGTACAATCATCCGGGGCTCGGCGAGGGGAATTCCTGAGTTTAATGTATTTGACGGGCTGAATTTTTGTGCTGATTTATTAACTAAATTTGGCGGACATAAGGCGGCTGGCGGTTTTTCTATGCCGGCCCAGAATCTCGAAGAATTCCGCCAGCAACTGTCAATTTTTGCCAATCAATGTTTGCAGCCGGAACACCTCAAGCCGCTGGTTTCTGTAGATGTGCGGGCGGATTTGGCTGAGATTAATCTTGACCTTTATCGACAAATTGATGCTCTAGAACCTTGCGGGATTGAAAATAAGGCTCCGGTATTTTGGACACCTAATGTTTGCATAACTGAACAGAAAATTGTTGGGAAAGGAGGTCACGTTAAACTAACTGCAACTCAAGATGAAAAAGGTTCGGCTAGTGTGAAGGGGATTGCGTGGCGTTGGGGGGAATATTTTCCTTTGCCTCGGCGGGTTGATATTGCTTACCGCTTGCGGGAAAATAGTTTTAATGGCAAGACATCGGTTGAGCTGGAATTGTTGGGCGTTCGCTTGCCGGCAAGTGCTGCTAGTTCGAGGCCGCCGATGTTCGGAAAAGTTGAGTTTGATTACTGCGATCGCACTTATTCTTGCAGTCTCTCTCCCGCCGGTGCTCAAGAGGAATTGAGAATTCGCAATTCTCAAGGGCAAGTTTTGGCTGTTGCACCCGGACAAAACATCGGTTTGTTGGGAAACTCCCGCAAGGATGCTAGAGAAATCGATGTATCTTTACCTTTTTTTGAGAATTTGATCCAAACTGCTAAACACGCCCTCGGTATTTGAGCGGAAATTTGGCGATCGAGCTTTGGGAATTTTGCATAATTTAAAACTCAAAACTCCAAATTTCTCGATCGCCCGCAACGTGCTATAATTACAAGTCGCCGCCTTTAGCTGCCAACAGAAAAATCACAATCGGGCCCGAAAGCACGACTGCTGCAAGTAAAGCTACCTGAATAATGAGTTGGTAGTTTACACCGTTCAGGCCGCTGAAAAGATCGGTTATAAAGTCCATGTGTCCTCCTACTGTATTGATTAAGTCTAGATTGTTGATTAGAAAATCCGCTTCTGATTTTACCGGGCGATCGGCCCTATTTTTTAAGGAAGTTTACAAAATTCAACAAAATGTAAAGAACGATCGACCTCCCATTGATAGGGAACCGGGGAATTAATGCCCGTTGTCGGAGTGTTCCCAATCTAAAATCTAAAATCTAAAATCGAACGAACTATGGCTACTTGGCGTTGCATAAAGCAGTGCGGTGCTTGTTGTTACCTAGAACCAACAGAGCGCCCAGACTTAGACGAGTATTTATCTGAAGAGGAATTAAAGCTCTACTTGAGCTTAGTCGGAGATGACGGTTGGTGTATCAATTTTGACAAGAAAACGCGAGAATGCGGAATTTATGACGATCGACCGCGCTTTTGTCGGGTAGACGAGGAGGTGTTTCAGGAAATGTATGGCATTGAGCCTGCGGAGTTGAACGATTTTGCGATCGACTGCTGCTTAGAGCACATTGAAGACCTTTATGGCGATCGATCTTTGGAAATGATCCGCTTCAACTCAGAAGTGGGAATTATCGCCTTACCAGGCAATTAACGCTCACCCTGTTTCTGATTCCAGAGAGAGTGTCAGAATAGACAAATTAAGGAAATATCGCGCAGTTGAGTTGAGCCATGAGCAATCGAGAGGGTTTTACAGGCGGATTTATTGCAGGAGCCGCAGTGGGCGGCTTGGTGGGTGCAGTTTTGGGTGCAGTGCTGTCGCGGCGCGCTGCTGAAGCTATGCTGAGCGAACCTTCTGAAGCCAAGGTAAGAAAGATGCGCCAGCAGAAAGCCAGCCAACTCGAAGCCGAAGGGATGGAAGTAGCTAGGCTGAGTTTGGAAGATAAAATTGCCCAGCTAAATCAGGCCATCGATGACGTGCGGCTGCAACTCGGCGATGTCAATGGGAATTCGCAGGCGCTGGGCGGCGAGGGTTCGATCGCCCCTGACTCCTGAGTCAATTTAAGATTGTAGATTAGTATGGGCGATCGACTTTCACAAGCGAGCGGGACGATCGCACTCCTAACCAACATTTTTACAAAATCGGGATGCTCCCAATGCTCGCACTCTCCCCCATTTCCGCTCTCCCGCAGCTATGCTAAACTTAAAGTTAAAGTGTCTGTAAACTTTACTCAAACTTCAACCAGAATATATGAGTTATTCCATAGGCCTTTTGGCAACCACGCTGTCCACATTTCTGCAAATCTATGTAGTCCTAATGATTTTTAGGGTGCTATTAAGCTGGTTCCCTAATATCAATTGGTACGACCCCCCGTTTTCGATTTTGAGTCAGTTAACAGACCCTTACCTGAATCTATTCCGCTCAATTATTCCCCCCTTAGGAGGGATTGACTTTTCGCCACTGATTGCATTTTTTGTACTTCAGTTCGGCTCGGAATTCTTGATCGGTCTTTTGAGCAGCTTGCAAACAGCATTTTAGTTAAAAAAGCTGAATTTTAACTAAAAGGGTAAATTGTTGGCAGACATAGCTGCTGGCAACTAAAGTTTAGATTTGAGATTTTTAGATGAACTCCCCGCTTGAAAATCCGGGGAGTTCATCGTATATTAGAGATCGGAAACTCAAAGCGACTCAACAATCTCAAATCTCCCCTGAGAAACCGAAACCTGCATGGCGGTTTCTCAACAGCCCAGCCAAAATCTCAAATCAGCAATTCTTTAATCTCAAATACTTTTGTTAGCGGCGAACCACGCCAGTAAAACCTGTAGCTTTAAATTGCTTGAGCTGCAAAGGTGTTCGTTGATTGGCAGCAACCGAAATTCTGAGCTGAAAATCGCTAATTCCGGGAGGAACTTCTTCGATAGAACCCAAGCGAGTGCGGTTTTGCATCACCGGATTCTCGTCGGCATCGTAAATGCGGCCGAAAATATCAGCATTGACAACAGGTTTGCCGCTGCTATTTTCAGCTTTCCCAGTAATCAAAAAGCAGTTAGCTTCCATAGAACTGCCGCTGGTGACTGTTCCTTCTGCCATTTCTGCCGGACATTCGTGATAAGAAAGATCGGAAAGTTTAATCTGCGTCAGAGCCCAAGCAGGTGGAGTGAATACCAAACTAAAAATTCCGATCGCGCAAGTAGCAAAAAAAAGGCTGATAGCTCGAAATTTCATAAATTGCAGCGTAAGTATATTTTAATTCTCAGCTTAGCGCGAATTGATGCTCAAATTCTTAACATCTGTAGGGAAACGGCAGTGCCGTGTCCGGCTCCGGGAGGACACGGCAGTGCCGTTTCCCTACCGCCAAAGAAATCGGATTAGCGCCGGGAGGACACGGCAGTGCCGTGTCCCTACCGTGAGAAAAATCGCATTAATCTAAACCTAAATGCTGCCGCAAGGCTTGGCGCATCACATCAACTGGGACGGATTCTGTATCGAGCCAAATTTTCAAAGCGGCTGCTCCTTGTTGAACTAGCATTTCGAGTCCGTCAATGGCTCGCGCCCCGCGAAGCTGTGCATCCTTGAGAAACTGAGTAGGATTCGGAGTGTAAATTAAATCATAGACGATCGCACCTGCGGAAATTCGATCGAGCGCAGCAGCCGAAACCGGCGACTTTTCCCCGTGCGGGTACATCCCCACAGGAGTTGTGTTCACCAGCAAATCCGCCTGCGAAATTAACATTGACAAATCGTCCCAAGTATGCACCTGCAAATTCTGCACCGGCATCGGAGAAGTTACCCAACTCTGCTGAAATTCCGCTAAATTTGGTGCGCTGCGGCCGACAACGTGAATCTCTGCACATCCCAATTGAGCGCATCCAGCCACAACAGCCCTCGCCGCGCCACCGTTGCCCAAAATTACCGCTACTTTCTGACTCCAATCCGAACCCCCCCTAGCCCCCCCTTGGTAAGGGGGGGGATTAGAAGGAACAGCCCTATCATCGCTGAAAGAGGCAGGTCGATCGTCTTTAGCCCCCCCTTGGCAAGGGGGGGTTGGGGGGGTTTGCAGCGGCGCGAGAAAGCCTTCTACGTCAGTATTTGTGCCGCACCAACCTTGGTCTGTCAGGTATACGGTATTGACTGCGCCGATCGCCCGGGCGATCGGAGAAACCTCCGCCAGCAGCGGTAAGATGGCTTGTTTGTGCGGAATCGTGATGCTAAATCCCCGAAGGTCGATCGCCGCAAATCCTGCAAGCGCAGCTTTTAAATCCCCAGGTTTTACCGGAAACGGCAGGTAAACAAAATCGACTCCCAAATGGGAAATAGCAGCATTGTGCATCGCCGGCGACAGAGAATGTGCGATCGGATGACCAATTACTCCTAACAGTTTAGTAGTGCCTTTAATCATAGT
>NZ_JAUBVZ010000007.1:147142-328181 GCF_036702805.1 Microcoleus sp. A006_D1 | reverse complement strand
AAGTCATTGCGAAAAAACAATAGTATCTTGTAGGGGCGGGTTTAGCAAATAATCTATGAAACCAGCCAGTTTATCAATGCTCCTAACAGTTTAGTAGTGCCTTTAATCATAGTAAGTCATTGCGAAAAAACAATAGTATCTTGTAGGGGCGGGTTTAGCAAATAATCTATGAAACCAGCCAGTTTATCAAGGCAAAACCCGCCCTCTCCCCATCTCTTATTGTGTAAATCTTTGATTGATACAGAAACCGCAGATTTAAGGCGGATCAGCGCAGATGAACGCAGATGTATTTGAAAATAATTTACGTCTTGAATATTTTACAACTCAAAGCTGTGGCGCCGCATCTTCTGTTTCCCGAAACTCTTTTGCATCAGCCAAAATAGGATTGACATCAAACCAGTAATCCTCGCCATAACGGTATTCAAACACCCAGAGACTGCGTAGCAAAATTTGGTATTTAGTTTCCCCGCTGACAGTTTTGGTAGCTGATACTTGGCGCAGCAATTTCCACTCATCAGGTTCTATAGCCAAACTAAGCTGGTGGCGACGCTGGATAATCACATTTTCCAAAGTTTCCCGCGATAGAGGAGGGTCTTGTTTTTGCAGACAGCTATAGAGTAGTTGTAACAAATTGCGGACATGACCGCCGCTAACTCGACACAGGCGTGAGAGAGTTTCGGCAGAATCGAAAATTTTGTCAACCAAAGCATAGCGCTGCTTCGGCTGCACCGTCGGAAAAGCCCGCGCCAGAACCATCTGTCGCAGCAATTCCACACCCTCAGAGCACTCAGAACCGTCGCTCAACTGCACCGGCACCATCGGCAAAACCTTCGGATCTACCCCAAAGCGATTAGTAAGCTGGCCCAAGTCGTTAGAGAAAATCAGCACCAAAGGAATTGTATACACGACGTGGCAATTTAGTCTTGCCAACTGTTCGCCGCGATCGACAAACAAGTATTCCGGCTGCAAGCGCCCCGTAGGTTTCGCGCACAGGTGAATGCGATCGAGATTATCGATAATTACCACAAGTCCCTGTTTACCTTGGCGCTTAAGTTCTTGATTAGCCGGTTCCAGCAACTCCTTATTCAGTGCATCCAAAATTACATTAGTTCGCGGCTCCAAATATTGCCGCAACTCCGATCGCAAATTCGGAGCATCTTTCGCCTTAGCAGTAATTTTGCCAATTCCCAGCGCCAGAGAAAATTCTCCCTCCGTACTAGCATTCACTTCCCCAAAACCGGGGATATTAGCTTCAGCCCTCAAGTCTATTTGAGTTTGAAAAACATCAGCAACCCCCTTGAGCAAAGCTTTAAAACCCGTCGGTTGCAGCTTAATTTTCATTTTCTCAATACTTTCGCTCACCTGACGAGCAACGCTCAACAAAATGTCAGTGATATCGACATCAGCCATATCTAAGTCTTTGCTCGACTCAAAATAAACCACATGAAATCCTTGCTGCTGCAATTGAGCTTGCAGCCGCAGCAATTCCGTTGATTTACCGCAGCCAATGTGGCCCGTAAATAATTGACAGGTAGGTACATCCGGGGACAGACGGCTGATAGTGCGCTCCAATTGTTCTACAATTGTGCCACCCCGCACAGAGGAAAAATCGATATAGTATTGTCGGTCTTCTTCATTGGCTACAGCCAGCGTGTAGCTGGGATTGCAGGCCTTATAAAATTTCTGTAAATTTAGTTCCATACCCTGTTCTCTCTTTCAAAAAAATATGCCCTAATAGCTTCTTCATTTAGCTATTGTACGAATCCGAACAAGTTGCCAGTTGATTCTGATGTTTTATTTTGCGGTCAATATCTCGATCTAGGTCATACCATCTTAGATTTAATAATTAGAAAGTGGGAGCTTGCAAGCGAGTTCCATTTTTTCATGAAAGTCATATCATTCTTCTTGAAATCATCTGCGTTGATCTCCGTCTATCTGCCTGACATCTGCGGTTTCCCTCTAAATCAAAGATTTATCCAATTTTGTCTAATCTTGTTAAAAAATCCGCCTTAAAAAAAGGAACTATTACCTATTGATTTTTCTGGACTTTTGCGGTATATTATAGATAATGGGAGTGGTGACATTGAATTTAATTTCGCCACCACTCCCATTATCTAATAATACTTTAGAATTTGCTCAAAGTCAAGCTTTTAACCCGAAAAAAAAAGGCATTTTTTTTTAATTTAATCAATTAAAATTAATTTAGCCATGACTAATTCTCCATTAGGTTGAATAATTTGTCCGTGAGTCGGTCAGCAGGAATATTCAGAGAGTCAAATTATCTCCCGTGCCCGAAAGAGAGCATCTGTTTATGGCAATCGCCGGAAATTTGTATACTAAAATCCAAGACGAAGAGTTGGCGGTAATGTTCTCGACTCAAAGCAGCTATTTTAATACGGTTAACCGAATGTAGAAAGGGCGGGCAAATTCACCCGCCCGATCGATTATTTAGTCAGCCGATTTTGCATCAATTCTACCATTCGTTCGCCTACACCTGAAGCAGAAGCGGGGTTTTGGCCTGTGACGAGTCTCTCGCTCGCCACAACACAAACCTCAAAATTAGGAACCTTGGTAAACTTCGCCCCGCGCTCGATTAATGTTGACTCCAGCAAAAACGGCACTATATCAGTCAATCCCACAGCGGCTTCCTCTTCATTAGTAAAAGCAGCCACAGTCTTGTTAGCAACCAAGTATTTGCCATCAGATAACTTAAGATTGACTAACGCCGCCGGCCCGTGACAGACAGCACCGACAATGCCGCCTGCTTCGTAAATAGTAGCCGCAATCTCAGCCAGTCGATCGTTATCAGCGAAATCCCACATCGTCCCGTGTCCGCCAGCATAGAAAATAGCGCCGTATTCTGCGGGGTCAATTTGTGCGGGATTAAGCGTATTTTCGACTCGAAAAACTTGTTCAGAATCGTCTAAAAAAGCCTTATTTAGCGGGTCTTCCAAATCAATCCCAACCATCGGAGCTTTACCGCCTTTGGGACTGACAAAATCTACGGTTAATCCAGCACGAGTAAAAGCGTCCAACGGGTGCGTCACCTCTGGGAGATAAAAACCAGTTTCTTTGCCAGTATCGCCCAGTGTATCGTGGCTGGTTAAAACAATCAGAACTTTTTGGCTAATCATAGTTTATTGCTTTTGCTGTCAGGTGTTTTTGTGCCTCTTGTTCACTCTAGGTCGAATTCATCTAAAATACAAATTATAAAAGTTTAGAGCTGGTATAAATCTATTTATAGATAAGACGGCAGTTGAAACCATTGTGATCAATTGCCTTTTCCTTCTTCCTTCTCTCGCGACGATAACTAAACCGTTCTTCCTGATAACTCATGACTGATGACTCATGACTGATGACTCATGACTAATGACCAATGACTAATGACCAATGACTTCGCCTATATGATTAACTTTGAATGGTATCGGAGCTTTATCGAGGTTTACCGCGTGGGAACCGTATCGGGGGCCGCCCAAGTTCTCCACCTCACCCAACCGGCTGTCAGCCAACACGTCGCAGCCTTAGAGTCAGCTTTGGGAAATCCCTTGTTTCAAAGGACTCCGAGGCGGATGGTTCCCACGGAAGCGGGACAAAGACTGTATACTCAAGTTGCTGGTGCGATCGAGAAACTAGAATCAGTTCCCCACAAAAACTCAACAGCCGAAACTCCGCAAACCATCAGAATCGGTACACCGCAGGAATTCTTTACTGAACGAATGCTCGATCGACTCCCGCAGGAAGAGCGCACTTTTTACACAGTGGAATTTGGGTTAACATCAGAATTAATCCCACAACTCAAAGCAGGCAAACTAGACATTGTAATTGCCACTCAAAAAATTACTTTATCCGATATAGAATGTCAATTATTATTCGAGGAAACTTTTTGGCTCGTCGGCCCGCCAAATCTGGAATTTCCGATCGCCGAAGGAATCAGCCAAGCAGACTTAAATCCCCTCGCTCAATGGCTGCTAACCCAACCGTGGATTGCTTACAGCGAAGAATTGCCGATCGCCCGCCGCTTTTGGCGCGTCGTATTTGGCAAAAGAATCGACGTTCATCCGAAACTAATTATTCCCGATTTAAGAGCGATCAGACAAGCCGTGGAATGCGGATTTGGCTTTAGTGTTCTGCCCGATTACTTGTGTGCAGATTGGGTGACAAAAAATCGCTTGACACTTGTGCTTAAACCTACGCAGGCTGTTACTAATCGCATCTGGCTGGCTTTTCGGAAATCTGAAAGACAGTTGCCAAAAATCAAACGGATGTTAGAAATTTGCCAAATCAATGTAAACTAAGTTAGCCTTAGAGTAAACCATCAATATCAATTCCACTTGGAGGTCACTTGTGGTAACATCTGCACCAGAAGCTACAGCAGAACTGCAAAAACCTATTGGCGAACAGCGCGTGGTAATTTGGGGGTTATCTTGGGACGGTTATCTACAAGTTCTCAATGCCTTGCCCCAGTCACGAGGCTGTCGTTTGATCTACGACAACGGGATTCTAGAAATCACCATGCCCTTAGAAGAACACGAATTTTCAAGTCGATTAATCGAGTGTTTTATTCGGACGCTGATTGAACTCATGGGGATGCGGATGAAAACGATGGGTTCAACAACTATGAACTATCCTCTTCTCAAAAAGGGAGCCGAACCAGATAATGCCTACTACATTCAAAATCAACCCCTCGTCAAAGGCCGCAATGTTGATTTTACCAAAGATCCTCCGCCTGATTTAGTGGTGGAAGTGGATATTACCCATACTGATATTGAGAAAAACAAATTCTACGCTGCTATTGGTGTACCGGAGTTTTGGCGGTTCAATGGCAAAGTGTGGCGAATTTATCAATTACAGGAGAGCGAGTATATGGAGGTTGAATCGAGTCCTACCTTTCCTCAAGTGCCGAAAGAAAGGCTAATTGCTTTTCTAGAAGAGGCAAAAGAAGATGAAATTGCCGCAATACGCGAGCTGCGGGCTTGGTTTGAACAATAGGGTTTCATATCGTTTCCGGTTGCATCGGAATTATTAGCAGCCAAAATCAGGAGTAGGATTATTTGCAATCGCCAATAATCTCCAGCAGCCGCGAGGATTCACTGCGAACTTCAGATCCTCCATCTACAAGTAAAGAATCAATTACTTTCCGATCGCATAAATCAACATAATCATCATCGAGTTGACAAAGTTCAATAGCCGCCAGCAAACCAGCCAGTCGCTCCTCATCAGAAGCACCTACAACCATTCTATTAACGGAAGTCAACAAAACTTGCTCCGGTGGTGAAATAGTTTCTACAAGTTCTACCGCTGTCTGTCGCACAATCGAATGCTTGTCTCCCAAACACAAAAATATCCACTCTAATAATACTTCGTCACCGTATCGAAATTCCTGATGTCGTAGCTTGCCTAATACTTCCAGAGCGATCGCCCTTACATCCCATTCCTTGTCAGCAAGCAAGCAACCCAGTAGAGCAGCAATAACAGGATTATCTAATTCTCCTAATTTTACAGCACCATTGTATCTAACATCATTGCGTTCTGAGAGTGTATCAGCAGCCGCCTTTGCCACTTCCGAAGGCCATTTCATAAAATCTGGGAAAGAGTCTCCTAAAATCAAATTATCATCCCAAAAACTATTTTGAAAATTAGGCTGATGTTCTTTTGATAGAAAGTTTATGTGAGAATCTACTACTGATACATTTGTGGCGATCGCATTGCTAAAATCTGTTGGGCGTTCGGCTTCATCAGAAAAACAGCCAATAAATTTTGTTTCATGCAAAGTCGCTCCTTGAAATGATGTTCCATTCAGGCGACAACCAAAAAACTCACATCCAGATAAATCTAGTTTATCAAAGATACAACCTCTTAAATCGCAGCAGATTAGAGAGTCATTCGGCGCGATCGCAAATGAATGCTGCTTGCTTTGCCAATCCATTCCTATATAACGACTGTGCCTGCTGTCTAACTTAAGCATTACTTTATTTCCCCAATTGCTCTTTCCAAGGTTTTGCCCATCTGGGAATCTCCGGTTCATCACTGTTGCGGTAGTCTTCAGCCCATTTTAGCGCCTCTTCCATCTTGACAATTTCCTGCTCAATCTTTTGCTTTGCCTCAGAGGGCAACTTTGCTAAATGCCTCCGAAGTCCCTTAATATACTGCTGGCACTTTGTAGCGTGGAGAGTGCTATCTTTTAGCGACTGCGGTGGATTCCCCGCGCCTCCTTCAAATTGTTCCTTCAATACCATGAAAGCACAACTGCCATCACCGTACTCTGCCCCCTCCCTGTAAAGATCATTCATCACTTCCTGAGCTTTATCTACTGCTAAAGCTTCTGCACGCGGTAGCCTAGTCTCTCGATTTTGAACTAATCGAGCCTCTGAGATTGTAGGGAGAATTCTGAGTTCTCTCAGTAGATTTGATTGCTCGTTATCGCCCTTTGGATTCATTTTAACTAAATTCTCAATGCCCGATCGCCCTTTACCAAAAATCCCCCGCTACAGTATCACCATAGCGAGGGATTTTTGTCAACCTACCAAATCAAATTTCTTACAGTACAGGTAGGGACACGGCACTGCCTTGTCCCTACGGCACTCGAAGAGATCGAGCTGGAATCTTCTGTATTAACTTCTGTCAGTAGCAGCCGCAGGCTCAAAACTCGGAACCACAACATCAGAATTCTGCTTAGTCAACTGGTTGTACAGCCTTTCAGTATTCGGGAAATTAGCAGCAGGCAGAGTTGGGAAACGACGGTAAGGAACAGTATCCTCGCCAAACGCCTCCGCATATTCAACGCTGCTCAACATCGCGTTGATAAAGCCCTTAATCCCTTTACTTGCCAGGATTTGGTTGTACGTCCGAATCTCCGCTTGATTGCGGGGAGCGCGGCCCAAGAAGTGCTTGGTTCCCAACTCAATCACCTTAGTATTGGGGTAAGGTGCGTAGAATTGTTTGACGTACAGTGGTGAGCAACCCAAAGACTCAATGAACTCCTTAAGATTGATTTCATTGTTACCCAGTTTGCTTTCCAGAGCCGTGAATTCATTCTTCACATACGCATTCATGTCACGCTCAAAAACTTGACGGTAAGCAGCTTGAATTAAAGTTTTCAAAGCTACTTTATCCTTAGTTCCAGTCAGCTTGAACACCTTAGTTTGTTCGCGCCGCTTGCTGACACCTTGAGCAAGGCGATTTTCCAACTCGATATCGCCGAGATTGCTCGCCACACCGAGTTCGATAAACCGAGGTGTTTCTGTCGCCGGCTCAACGTTGACCTTTTTCTCACCAAAGGAACTCGATCGCATCGTCCGCATCGACAAACCAGCCGGAGTCACGTAGCGCTCGTAGGGGACAGTATCTTCCCCGAAAGCTTCGTTGTACTCCAGAGAATCCATGATGCTGTCAACCAGCGCGTAGAAACCCTTCTTGGCGCAAATGTCAAAGTAGGCGTTCATTTCCTGACGGCCGTAGGTAGGTCGTCCCAGGAGTCGGCGGTGGATGTACTCGATCGCCTTACAAACGTAGAGCTTGCTCCAGTACATATTGCGGAACACATCGGATTTTGCCAACATCCGAATAAACTCGCGC
The DNA here is from genome assembly GCF_036702805.1 of Microcoleus sp. A006_D1. Taxonomy (NCBI): domain Bacteria; kingdom Bacillati; phylum Cyanobacteriota; class Cyanophyceae; order Oscillatoriales; family Microcoleaceae; genus Microcoleus; species Microcoleus sp. A006_D1. Next base: position 320,606 of record NZ_JAUBVZ010000007.1, on the reverse strand, counting down.
ATCGGAATATCGCCGTTTTCCAGCTTAATTTCCGCCACCTTTTGGCGCTGGCCATCGAACACATCGCGACCAAACACTTGCAGATAAGCAGCCCGAATCACCGCTTGGGTCGAGCTTTCGGTAAATTTGACACTGGAAGCACTACTGTAGCTGCTGGTGCCTACAGAAGCACCGCCGCGGCCTGTAGCTTTTTTGGGAGCAATGTAGCCACCAGGCAACTGGTCTAGTTTAAAGACTTTGGGGCCGAGAGAACCAGGAGCCTTACCACGAGCTGCTGGATTGCTCAATTGGTTTTCAATACCTGCACCTTGACGAATCAGGATGCGGCGAGTGTCCTTGCCGAAGGGAGCCGGACGGCTCTTGGGGTTGCGAGTTTCTTTCGGGAAAATCGCGCCGAACTGAATTTCTAAGGGATCATTACCAATGCCGTAAACGTGCTGGTCTGGTAGCGGCTGAGTGTAGCCCGCAAACAAGGTGATGAACTGAGGAACCTTGCGGAACGGAGCGCTGAAATTGAACAAATCAATTTGTGGGCCCCAGTTGCGGCATTCCTGAGCTTCTTGGCCCAAACCGCGCAGGTAAGGCACTGTTTCTTCGCCGAAGTAGTCGGAATATTCCTGAGAATAAACCATCGCGTCTACGAGGGCTGGCAGGCCGCCTTTAGTGACTATCGCAAAATACTTGCTAAATTCCTCCCGCGAGCTCAAACCGCGGCCGAGGAAGTGGCGGGCGGCCAGTTCTACAGCACGGCTGTTGACAAACGGCTCGTAGAATTGCTGGCGGTACAGAGGAGATTTACCCAAGCGGCGGATAAACTCTTTCATCGAGATTTCGCCGTTTTTGACCTTAGATTCCAGGTCAGAAATGCTTTGGCTGTAGGCGCGGGTAATGTCGCGCTCGAATACTTGGCGGTAAGCAGCTTTGATTACTTCAATCTTTTCAGCCGACGACAGACCGGTCTTCATGACGAATTTCGCCCGACGTTCCGCTGCGTTGAAGTAGATTTGAGGCAGTTGCAGCCCTTGCTGGTCTTTGGTTTCGCGCTGGCGCACCTTGTCTGAAGGTGTGGGAGCTTTGAATTCGGTAATTGCTACGTCGAAATACTGTGCGACCATGGTACGTGCCGCATCATCATTCTTGAAATAGTTCAAGGATGCAGCCTTCATTTCCTGCATAGCCACAATTGTCGCCGCCGAAGAGCAAGCATTTTCGATAATTTCCCGCAAGCCGCGCACGTTCACCGAAATAATGTTCGGGTCGCCAGCGACGATCGCGTAGGTAATGTAACGCAAAAACCAGCTCAAATCCCGCAGAGATTTGGTCATATTTCCCGGGCCGTAGCGCGAGACATTTATCGGTTGAAATCCTGCGGGGATTGGGCCACTAGGCCCGCCATTGCTCGAAAACAGATTTCCCAAATTTCCCAAACCCAAGAATCCGCCGCCACCCGAGCCGTTGCCGTTGCCGCCGCCACCGCTGGCGCGACCTTCAACGTAGGTAACAGTTCCCAGTTTCATGCCTTCAGAGACATTCTTCGAGCCGCCGCGAGTCGCGCCAGCCACAGCCATCACAGGTTCTGCTGGTCTTTCCAAAAATGCCAGGGGGGAACCGCCAACAAAAATTCGGTTGGCTGCGCGGGATACTATCAGTTCCGAGTTTCTGGTGAGTGTTTCAGAAATTTCGATCCGAAGAGCACCGGAACTGAAATAATTTGCCAGTTCGCTGAGTTCGCCCCGCTGTAGGAAGCGGTCTTGCTGTTCTGCTTGCGAAATCGTTGCGACCGGTACAGTTTGATATAGTTGCGGACGCGCAACTGAGCTTCCACCACTTGCTTTTACAGTCATTAGACTCCTTCGCTCCCTATCTAAATCGTTGCAGCATTTACCCAGACTAACCTTGCCTTATAATGCAGGTAAAATTAGGTATTTTTGCTTTGTTTACTTTTTGCCTTCACCTGTCAAGAGGTTCGGGCGCTTACTTTCTTAGATTAAAATGTTTTGGTTTCATCTTTCATCCTGCCGGGAAATGTCCGACCCGAAGACAGACACTGGGTCATCCCTCCGCGCTTGCTTCGTCCGTACACTCCTGGAAAAAATACAAAGGCAGGAGAGCTGAGTCCTGCGACGATCGCAGCAAGTGCCGTCAATTAAGGAAAAAGAAAATTCAAAATTTTCTTCTGCCTTTTTCTAGGCTTTTTACTTTCTGCTAAAAGACGACTCCGCTTTACCCGAAAGCTCAGCGGTGGACGATTGACAGTCCTTGTTTGTTAAAAAGCCTGCCGAGATTTATTGTATAGATTTAAGAGAGCGTATATGAGAAAAAATGATAAGTTTTATTACACGGAAGCTGTCAGTGCTTGGCACTCAGGGATTAGCCGATCGCCTGCTGCCTCTGTTTCAGGCTTACCCAACTCGTTGGCGACACTTCCATTGCGAGTAACGAAGCAATAGAAGTCTACCGCGCAGCGCTCGCTGTTCGCCCGAAGCTACTGACAGCGAATCTCAAAACTCACGCATTAATCCCTCACCTATGGATACTACGCCCGATATCAGCGCTGCCGTGCGGCGGCTTTACGATACTTTCCCTTTCCCGCCCGATCCTTTGTCCGACGAACCGCCTCCAGGCTACAACTGGCGCTGGAGTTGGCCGGATGCTTACAATTTTTGCACCGGCAAAAAGCCGCAAAAACTGGATATTCGGATTTTAGATGCTGGCTGCGGCACTGGTTCGAGCACGGATTATTTGATTCACCTCAATCCTGAAGCTTCCGTGACGGCGATCGACCTGAGTGGGAGTGCTTTGAAAGTAGCACAAGAACGCTGTCGGCGATCTGGCGCGCGCGAAGCCGATTTTCGGCACCTCAGCCTGTACGATGCGGATCAACTCGAAGGGGAGTTTGATTTGATCAACTGTGTCGGCGTGCTGCACCACTTACCCGATCCGATCCGGGGCATTCAAGCGCTGGCGGCGAAGTTGGCAAGCGGCGGTTTGATGCACATTTTTGTGTATGCTGAGCTCGGACGCTGGGAGATTCAACTGATGCAAAGGGCGATCGGACTTCTGCAAGGAAACCACAAAGGCGACTATCCCGATGGAGTCAAAGTCGGTCGTCAAATCTTTGCTTCATTACCAGAAAACAACCGTCTTGTCAAGTACGAAAAGCAGCGATGGGCGGGAGAAAATCAGCGGGACGAATGTTTTGCCGATATGTACGTTCACCCGCAGGAAATTGACTACAATATCGAGACTTTGTTCGAGTTAATCGACGCTTCGGGATTGGAATTTATCGGTTTTTCTAATCCGGGATATTGGCAGTTAGAAAGACTTTTGGGCAAAGCGCCGGAATTGCTCGAAAGAGCGAAAGGCTTGACGGAACGGGAGCTTTATCGATTAATTGAATTGTTGGATACGGAAATCACGCATTACGAGTTTTTCTTGGGTAAAAAGCCTGTTAATAAAATTGATTGGTCGGATGATCAGGCACTTTTGGCGGCAATTCCAGGGTTGAGTAGTTGTATGCACGGTTGGCCGAGCGATCAAGTGTTTGATTGCAACTACCAATTAATCAATTTGTCAAGTGCTGAGTTTGAGTTTTTGCAAGGTTGTTCACCCCCCCCAGCCCCCCCTTGCCAAGGGGGGGAGAAAGAGGTACAGAAAACTGTGGGGGAGATTTTGGTGGATGTGGAGATGGGATTGGATGAAGTGCGATCGATCTTTGCCAAACAGCTAATTTTGCTAACACCAAGATAATTCGGCGGTTGAAACCGCTTCTACACAAACAAAGTCGGCCTCCGCCGACTAAGAAAAGATAAATATGTCATTGCGAGTGATATCAATTCCGGTTACACCGGAATGATATAGAGGAGACGGCACTGCCGTCTCCCTACCGACAATAATATTGTAGGGACACGGCACTGCCGTCTCCTAATGTTTTGCTCGTTCCCAGTTAATCCTGGATGCACGTACTAGGATTTTCTGTCATTGCGAACGTAGTGAAGCAATCTCAAAGCTGACGCACCTTTCCCAAATCCCAAATCCCAAATGGATTGACAGAGGCCCCCGTCTGCGGCTACGCTTTGAAGTTAGAGGTTGCTTTGCTTGTAGAGGAAGTAGCCCGCGTCGCCCAAAAATCTAGTTGCACTGCCCAAAGCTGCTGGTAACAGCAATGGACAGCTCACCGCCAAACTGGTACTAGCAGTCTGGAGGCTAACGGAGTATCTTAACATCCTCTGTAGCCGCCCTGCTATGTGTTGAAAAGCGGGGCGGCTGGGTTTTTGGGTTTTTCTAGAAAACCCAAAACCAGGAGAACATAATTATGTCACAGGAATTCTTGCCTGACGACAACAAATTTGCACGACCAAATGACGACTCAGCAGCAGAATCCGACCAGGATGTGGTGTGTGTAACGGTGACAGGTTCGCCCAAGGGTGTCAGGGAAACCATACTCACTTTGTACCGCCTGGGATTTGCCGAAGTCGGCGATTGGAGTCCCGTACAGCGTGCAGCTAATCCGAAGCAAGTGATGAGTGTGCTGATTCGCCGTCGCAAGCGCAAAGCCTAGGTGTTTGCTCGTTCCCAGGCTAGAGCCTGGGAACACATTCCATGAGGCTCTGCCTCAAATTTCCCTATCTAGACCTTATAACCGTTTTAGCTGACCACTTTTGCATTTGCTGAGAAAAGTTTCATGATGTTTGCTGAGAGCGTTTTGATTTGGTGCTGTTTTTTTATCCTGGGGTAAAGTCAGTTTCCGATCAGCCAAATATTGGTAACAGGTGCCGACGAGTTCAGGGGCAATCACCACTTCATTGGTATCTGGTCGAATTGATAGTAAATGCAAATCAAACAGAGTGTGTATGTCGGCTCTGAGCGGTAAACCATTTGTTGGATGATTGGTTTGAGTACCTTGATATGGAATTATATGTGCAGCTTCGATAGCTGACTCTACATCACAATCAGTTATTGGACATCGACCACCGTAAGCAATTAACAACTTACGCCGAAATCCAGCCTGTCCCTGTCGCTGCACAATAGAAGCAGTTATCCGTTGTCTGGCATCTTGAAGAGTTTCAGCGTCAAAATATCCCTCAGATTCAATTTTATGGCGCTCAACATCTAGCTCAGGTAGGGCTGGATTGCGAGTGTGGAAGTAAAAATCTAGAATTGTTCGCAAATCACCACAACCTTCATCGTCTTGACCCTGCCCCAGAACTTGCGGGGGAATCGGCAGCGGATTACCTCGCAAATCTAGTTTTTCCAAATTTTTCAGGCTGCAAATTGCCTCCGGGATTTCAGTAATCTGATTATTAGGGAGGCAAAGCTGTTTCAGATTCGACAATTGCCCAACCGCCTCTGGGATCGAGGTAATTTGATTTTTATTGAGCCAAAGCCATCTCAGATTGAACAGTTGCCCGATTGCCTTTGGGATCGAGATAATTTCATTGTAACCAAGGTCAAGTTCTCTCAAACTGGACAATTGCCCGATCGCCTCTGGGATCGAGGTAATTTGATTTTTATTGAGCCAAAGCTCTTTCAGATTCGACAGTTGCCCGATTGCCTCTGGGATGGAGGTAATTTCATTGTAACCAAGGTCAAGTTGTTTCAAACTGGACAGTTGCCCAATTGCCTCTGGGATCGAGGTAATCTGATTTGTACTGAGCCAAAGCTCTTTCAGATTCGACAGTTGCCCGATTGTCTCTGGAATATAAGTAACCTTATTGTCATAGATGTTAAGGCATCTCAGATTGAACAGTTGCCCAATCGCCTCTGGGATCGAGGTAATCTGATTTTTATTGAGCCAAAGCTCTTTCAGATTCGACAGTTGCCCGATTGCCTCTGGGATGGAGGTAATTTCATTGTAACCAAGGTCAAGTTCTCTCAAATTGGACAGTTGCCCGATTGTCTCTGGGATCGAGGTAATTTGATTTTTATTGAGCCAAAGCTCTTTCAGATTCGACAGTTGCCCGATTGTCTCTGGGATGGAAATAATTTGATTTCTATTGAGCCAAAGTTCTGTCAGGTTCAACAGTTGCCCGAGCGCTTCTGGAATAAAGGTAATCTGATTGTCACAAAGGTCAAGCTCTGTAAGATTCGTACACTTGACAATTTCTGGTGGCAATTCCTTCAAATTCAACCCTGCCAAATCCAGTTCCATCAATTTTTCATCGGCAACCCGCTCAATTCGTCGCACTGCTACCTCTCGCGTCATGCCCTTTACCTCTCAGTAATATTCCTTTTATTGTGACCAAAATTTAGTCGGTTGGAAAAAACGGGTTTATCCCCATTTAGGACTTGCAACCGCGAAAGCTTTATCAGAATACTTTAATTTCCTGATTTAAAACGTCAAACCCTTGTAATATCGTATCTGCTGTATTTTTGAATGTTTTGCAGAAAAATCCAAAATCAATTAAATCATGTTGTTATTCTCTATATTAATATTCATCCTCAAATGAAGAATCTAAATCAATAACTATTTCATCCAAAGTATTATTAGGGTTAAAATTAATATCATCTTTTATAAAACTATCACATAAATTTCTATCACCATCTCTAGACAATCTGAGCGTAATTTCTACATGAGTATTATAAGATTGTGGATTTTCAGTCTCAATTTCTTCTGGATAAGTATAATAATCATTATCTTCTTTTATGTATTTTTCATATATGCTTGTATACTTTGTTAGAGTAACATAATCAACATCAATTTCTAAATCAAATATTGCTAAAATCTGATTAACATTAGAATCATCAATATGAATTAAAGTAGAGTTGAGAATATCTACAACTACAGATTCAGGATTAACTTGTATTTTTTCACTACCCCATTCAATCGTGTGATCAATTCTTTCAATTGTAAAATTCAAATTAGGAAATAGATTTTCTATTTCTTTTTTTATTTCCTCTTTCCGCTCATGATATAATTCATAACATTCATCAAAATCATCAGGAGAATTAACCTTGTTTAGAAGTTCTAATAAGGTGTCAAGATTTTTGTAATATAAAAGATTTTTTGTTAAACTACAAAAATTTTTCCAGTCGTTATCACCACTAACTAGATAAATTTCTTTATTTTTATCTTCGGCTTCTTTTTTAAGTGCAAAGAGCGCAAAAGCGTCTGGAAATTCATCTTTCTTTTTCTCACTAAATGGTGGATTACTTGAAAAATAATTTTCAAAAACATCGCTTATTGATACACCGTCAATTTTAATTATCTCAAAATCAGCTTCCTCACAAAAATCTTCAAATTGAATTTGAAGCTCACGTTTAATTTCATCTAAACTAGGTATAACGTTTTGAACTTGCTCATTCATTTGGTCGAAATTATAAACTATCTTTTGAACTTCATCTTTGAATTCATTTAACAAATTTGAATTGATACGTAATTTGTTTCTATCTGTATCAAAATTTTTGAGATATGTACTCTGTGCGGTTTTTTTGACCAATTTGAATATTGATTCAGCTTTGTCATTGAGATGTCTTTTTATTTCACGATGAGTGACACAAGTCATAAGAAGTTTTACTTTTTCTTTCTCAACAAATGAAACTAAAGTCATCAATTTTGTCGTATCATACTTAAATTGATAATTATAAAAAACTTGTGTGTCAAGAGCAACTAACAAAGGAGTTTTTATTAAAGGAAGTATCTTTGTTTTAATAGCCATTTATTTTAACTCTGAATTTTACGCATAACTGGTAAATCTATCATACTGCAAACCATACCACCGTCCAATACTCTGAACAGTCCGAACCGCCCCGACCGCGCTGTGACCGCTCTCTGTGTGCCACCGCTCCCACCTCTACCAGTTGTTAAAAAAGCTGTGGGTTGCAAGGTGCGAGTGTGACGCAAAAAAGCTAGACCGCCACCGCTCCAATCCGATCGCTCCGACCGTGGCAACCTTGCCAGACGTTAGACCCGCGCTAGACCTGTGCTAGACCCGCGAGTTCTGCCTGTGGTGGACATTCTGCCAGCCGTGACACTGCCAGCCATCCAATGACCCCAAAACCCGCTAGACCCCGCCAGATGGTGCATTTTGTAGCCTTGCTTGTGGTGTCGGGGTGATCGCCCCGTGTCGATCGGACAGTGCTAAGCTGTTAGTCATTTAAATTTATTGCCTCAACCCCTTGCAGTATGGGGTCTAGCCCACCAATAGTGCAGTTTGAATGTCGAACAGCTTACCCAGCTTGTTAATTCAACTAGAATCACTGCGGCAGCCACTTCCCTCGGATGTGTAAAGATTTTAATAACAATAACAATCTTGGAAGGTAAAAGATGATACAAGCCCACAAACAAAAACTTACCTTTGAAGAGTACCTCACCTACGAGGACGACACCGACAACCGCTACGAATTAATTGACGGAGAGTTAGTAATATTGCCGCCAGAATCCGAGCCCAACAACGCCATTGTCAGCTATCTGTTTTTAGTCCTTGTCAATAGTGACATCCCTTGGCGGTGTATCAAAACACATAGCTGCGAGATCCAAGTTCCGATCCTGCGCGAGGGCGATGCAGCTAACCGTTACCCCGATTTGGTGATTTTGCGGCCCGAACACATCTTGCTGACAGCATCTAGGCTAACTATCACCCTTGATATGCCACCCCCTCAATTGGTAGTTGAGGTAGTTAGTCCCGGTAGAGTTGGGCGCGATCGCGATTACATTAGCAAACGATCGCAATATGCCGCACGCAACATCCCTGAGTATTGGATTGTTGACCCTCAAGAGCAGATGGTAGCCGTACTCAGGCTAGAATCGGGTGAGTATGTCGAAGTTGGAGTATTTCAAGGGGAGCAAACGCTTGTATCTCCGACGTTCCCGCAGTTGAATTTGACGGCCCGACAAGTCTTGGGAGGGGAGTTTTAACCGCCGATTTGAGACATGGTGCGGCTGTAATTCCCAGCGTTAGTTCCCGAATCCCGCTGCTTGAAATTAATCTCCGGTTTAATCTCTAATATTTGTTTTACTCGATCGCGCAATTCGCTTAGAATCACTGCTGTCACCACTTCCTCCGGCTGAGGAATTGCCTTAAAAACTTTAGCAATCCTGGAAGATAAAAGATGATACAAGCCCACAAGCCAAAACTTACCTTTGAAGAATACCTCACCTATGAGGACGACACCGACAACCGCTATGAACTAATTAACGGAGAGTTAATAACATTGCCGCCAGAATCGGGCCCCAACAATTTCATTGCTAACTATCTACTATTCACCCTGGCTAGTAGCGGGTTCGTCCCACTCAGGCTGATCAGAACACATATGTGCGAAATCCAGGTTCCGATCCTGCGCGAGGGCGACTCCGCTAACCGTTACCCCGATTTGGTGATTTTGCGGCCCGAACACATCTTGCTGACAGCATCTAGGCTTACCATCACCATTGATATGCCACCCCCTCAGTTGATAGTTGAGGTAGTTAGTCCCGGTAGAGTTGGGCGCGATCGCGATTACATTAGTAAACGATCGCAATATGCCGCACGCAACATCCCTGAGTATTGGATTGTTGACCCTCAAGAGCAAATGGTAGCCGTACTCAGGCTAGAATCGGGTGAGTATGTCGAAGTTGGAGTATTTCAAGGGGAGCAAACGCTTGTCTCTCCGACGTTCCCGCAGTTGAATTTGACGGCCCGACAAGTCTTGGGAGGGGAGTTTTAACCGCCGATTTGAGACATTGTGCGGCTGTAATTTCCTTGAGTAGTTCCCGAATCCCGCTGCTTGAAATTAATCTCCGGTTTAATCTCTAATATGTGCCGCACTCGATCGCGCAATTCGCCTGTAGACACCCCATTCCGTAAAGCAGTTTTCAAATCAATTTGCCCGGTTTCGTTCAGCAGACAAGGCCGCAGCCACCCGTCAGCAGACAAACGCATCCGGTTGCAGCGATCGCAAAAACACTCCGACATCTGGCTAATAAATCCCAAAGTACCCTTCGCCCCCGGAATTTGAAACACATCCGCCGGCCCATTTCCGCGCACTCCCGACTCAGCTAACCCGTATTTTTCGTTAATTTGTCGCCGCAAATCTGCCGAAGCTACCCAACCCTTATCGCCAAATAAGTCGCCATTCCCGATCGGCATAAACTCAATAAAACGAACGTGCCAATTCCGGTTAATTGTTAACTCTGCCAACTCCAATATTTCCCCGTCATTCACACCAGGAATCACCACCACATTCAATTTCAGCGGGTCAAATCCCACCTCATAAGCCGCTTGAATTCCCTCCCAAACCTGCATCCAGCGCGATCGTCCCCGACTACCAATTATTTTGTCGAAAGTCTCCGCTTCCAAGGAATCCAAACTGATATTAATCCGCCGCAAACCTGCCTCGTACAAATTTTCTGCCATTCCCGCGAGCAAAAAGCCGTTAGTTGTCATTGACAAATCTCGCGTTTCGGGCAAAGATGCGATCGACCTCACCAACTCCACCACCCCAGGCCGCAGCAACGGTTCCCCTCCTGTCAACCGAAACTTTGTAAATCCCACGGGTATGAAAACTTCGCGCAGCAGAGTGAGCAATTCCGAGTGAGTTAACAACTGCTGCTGCAATACATAGTCCAACTCGCTACCTTCTGGCATACAGTAGAGACAGCGGAAGTTGCAGCGGTCTATCAAGCTAATCCGAAGGTAGTCTACGGGATTCATGTCAATACTTTGTAATATTATTTAATTATAAATGCCGATCGCCTTTTCTGCAATTATCGTAGGACTTACGCACGAGTTGTCAGAAACCGGGTTTTTTGCTAAAATATTTCGCATTCACTCACTGATTCAATAAAAAACCCGGTTTCTTGGTCTTAGCGCGCCAGTCCTGAATTGATTGAGACGATCGATTTTTTTCACTTTAATGGCTTAAATCCTGCCCTAAAACCTTCACATTCTCAAGTCAACTGCCAACCATCAACCATCAACCATCAACCATCAACCATCAACTGTCAACTGTCAACTGTCAACTGTCAACTGTCAACTATCTATTATGTTCTTTGAATTTGAAGCTGATTTTGTGGAAGCTCTGCGCTGCATTCCGATGCAGGTACGTCTCAAGTTAGATACTTGTGGGATTAAATTAAAGTTGCAGGATTGGAATCACTTCAACCAAGCAGAACGTCAAATCCTTGTAGAAAGTCCTTGTTTGACAATACCAGAGATTAGCGATTACCGAGAACAGCTCAATCAAGTATTAATTAAAGAGACTGGCAAACCGGGAACTGATTTGGCCGTTGATGAAAACCCCCCGTGGATGGATGCTGCAACTATACCGGAGTCGGTTTCTGCGAAAGCGCAAGAGCTCGGCGTTACGATTAGTCTGGCGCAGTGGGCGAGTTTGCTGCCGTTACAGCGGTTTGCTTTGATTAAGCTTAGTCGATCGAGCCACGAGAACAAAAACTTCATCCCGGCGCTGCAAGAGTTTAAGGTGATTGCATAAAATAAACCGTTCGCGATCACACTCCTTTGCCAGAAACCGGGTTTTTTACCACAATACTTGGTTGGGAACCCGCAGATTTTGTAAAAAACCCGGTTTCTTGGGTGCTAGTGTGTCTAGGAGCGATCGAGCTTCGCAACTACCGTTTCCAGAACCGGATTGCTCGATCGCGATCGCAACTACAAAATAGGGCAGCTTTGTCTAAAACAATCTGCCCTATTTGATTAAGCTTTATTCTGAGCTAACTTTTGGCGGCGGCGGGCTAAAATAAAGCCACCTAATGACAGCAATCCGCCGACTACTGTTGTCGGTTCCGGTACCGATTCGGAATTGTCCCAAGTGTCTTTTACTACTTCTAGCGGTTGCGACAAGTCGCCGATCACTTCAGACTGGTCTATCAAGACTTGGGCTAAAGTAGTTGGGCCAAAGTTTGAGCTAGTTCTTGGTAAGCTGTTAACAACTCCTGCTTGAGCCAGCCCGCTGATGGCGTTGCGAATCCAGTTGTGGTGCGACGACACGCGAGTCGCAGCGGAATAGTCCCCATAGTCAGCATCTGTCCTACCGTCGATACTACTCATAAATGAGTTCACGCCCGCTAGCAAACCGCCGATGAACAGCGCTCCGCCACTATCTCCCTGCGCGAGTTGATATTCTAAGTTAAGAGGGCGGCTTAAGGGATCTGAGGGATTGACCGATCGAGGATCGTCGAAATCTGAAACCAGTACCTGGTTGGAATAGCCTAATCGACTACCCAAGCCGATCGTATTTTGACCGGCTCGTTTTGTGCCGAAGGTTGTGGTATTTTGGCCCGTTAAACCATTGCCTGTATTCCCAAACCCGACGTAGCTGCCAACTTGTAAGTCTTCGCTACTACCGGAGTAGAGTATGGACGGATTTATATTTCGCACGGGAGTGTTGAGCCGGAATAAACCAATATCAACACCCGCAGTTACATTCCGGCCGCTGCTGAGCCATCCTCCGTGTTGAAGCCCCAAATTAATTGAATAGCTGGTGCTTCCAAGTGTAAAACTTCCGCTTCTGAGCATTTGTCCGTTTCCCAGCGGATCTTCAAAGCAGTGGGCTGCTGTCAGTATCCAATTCGCAGCGATCAGGGTTCCCGAACAACCGCCACTGACAGAGCGCCCGCCAATGGAGAATCCGGTTTCGAGGCGACCGACGCTGGTAAATTGGTTGGCAAAGTTTCTGTATTGGGCATCCGATCGATCGTGCCGGATAGTACCGGCGATCGCGCTTCCGCTAAGCGTCGCTGCTGCAACGATTGCTGTCACCGCCGATGTCATCAGGTTTTGAGTTTTCATTTTTGCTGGCATCTAGATTGATAGAAAATTTGTTCTTCTATCTTTCTGTCAGGTGGAAATCTCGTTTTTTATGCAAAACTTTTGATTTTGTTACAAATCTTTATATTGTGGCAAAAATTTACAGGTTTGGTGGCGGATTGAAGGAAGTGAGGCACACTTAGTGCGAAAAAATAGATACAATGTGCGATAAAGCGCGATCGGGGGATGGGAAAGGTGGAGTAAGGGCGATCGCACATTTAACCAGTTGAGATTTTGGAAGCGCCCCACACCAAAATCCGAAAATATAATTAATTTTATTTTAAGTATTGTTACCGCAGCGTGGTATGATTTTTTCTGAGTTTGCAAAGCACTCGCCTGCTACCTGCATTAGTTTCTGAGCTTCGTGAACACGCAAAACACACCCACCGAACCCACACCAGTAACCGAGGATATTCCTCAAGCTGGCACTGTCTCGACAGTCTCGACAGTCTCGTCCGAGACAAGCAACCCGATGCAAGATTTTTATAGCCTGCAACAAGAGTTGTTGGCATACACCCTTGCTTTTACGGCGATTATTTTTATCTCCGTTTGGATCTTTTACTCCCTCAACATTGCCCTGAACTATTTGCTAGGGGCGAGTACAGGTGTGGTTTACTTAAAGATGTTGGCTAGAGACGTTGAACGAATCGGCAGCGAAAATCAACGCATCAGCAAGACCAGGTTAGGTCTGTTTTTCGCGGTGATGATAGTAGGAACACAGTGGAATCAGCTACAGATTTTACCGATATTTTTGGGATTTCTGACTTACAAAGCTGCGCTGATGGTTTACGTGATCCGAAGTGCATTAGCACTAGACTACAGGTAGATCAGGGAAGAAAAGCAAAACTCAACTCATCGATTTGTATGGGGAAGCCCGTTGAATGCCAATGCTTGACGTTCTAAACACCTTTAATCGTTTCCCCCTCGCCAAATTGGAAGTTGGCCAGCAATTGTACTGGCAACTCGGTAGTCTCAAAGTTCACGGGCAAGTTTTTATAACCTCGTGGTTTGTAATTGCTGTTTTAGTCATAGTTTCTCTTTTAGGAACTAGCAACATCCAGCGAATTCCCAGCGGAATGCAAAATTTTATGGAGTATGCGCTGGAATATATTCGGGACTTGGCTAAAAACCAAATTGGTGAAAAAGAATATCGCCCTTGGGTACCGTTTATTGGTACATTATTTCTGTTCATCTTTGTGTCAAACTGGTCTGGCGCTCTAATTCCTTGGAAGCTGATTAAGCTGCCATCAGGCGAATTGGGAGCTCCTACCGCTGACATCAACACGACGGTAGCATTTGCACTGCTGACATCTTTGGCATATTTTTATGCAGGTCTTAGCAAAAGCGGCTTGGGGTATTTCGCCCACTATGTAGAACCGGTGCCTTTCATGCTGCCGTTCAAAATCATAGAAGATTTCACTAAGCCTCTGTCTCTGAGTTTCCGTTTGTTTGGCAACATTCTTGCTGACGAATTGGTGGTGGGAGTGCTAGTGTTGCTAGTGCCTTTATTTGTTCCTCTGCCAGTGATGGTTCTGGGACTATTTACGAGTGCAATTCAAGCTTTGATTTTTGCTACCTTGGCCGCAGCCTATATTGGTGAAGCTCTAGAAGGCGGTCACGGCGAAGAAGAACACGATTAACAAAGCCGATAAACGGCGAAGAATGAGGGAGGAAAAATAAAATTTTCTAACCTAAACTTGCTGTCGTAAAATCGGACAATTCTGTAGACTTTCTGTTCTCAATTTTGTACTTTAGATAAGGAAAATCATCATGGATTCAACAGTTGCCGCCGCTTCCGTAATCGCCGCCGCTTTGGCAGTAGGTTTAGCCGCAATCGGCCCTGGTATTGGTCAAGGAAATGCAGCAGGTCAAGCTGTAGAAGGTATTGCTCGTCAGCCTGAAGCAGAAGGCAAAATTCGCGGTACCTTGCTGTTGAGTTTGGCGTTTATGGAAGCGTTGACAATTTACGGTTTGGTCGTAGCCCTCGTGCTATTGTTTGCCAACCCCTTCGCATAATAATTTGAAATTTTAGATTTGAGGTTTTGGAGGGTTATTCTAATCCAAAATCTCAAGTCTAAATTCGATTAAGCGAATTAGATGGAAGCCGTCAAAAAATCATGATGCACTGGACAGTATTACTAGCAGTTGAAGAAGCGGCAAAGGAAGGGGGACTGTTTGATTTAGATGCTACGCTGCCTCTGATGGCGGTGCAGTTTTTAATTCTCGTCGCAGTCTTGAATGTAATTTTTTACAAGCCGCTCAGCAAGTCAATTGACGATCGCGCTGATTACATTCGTAACACCCAAATCGCAGCTAAGGAACGCTTGGCAAAGGCTCAGCAACTATCGCAGGAGTATGAGCAGAAACTGGGAGAAACTCGCAAGCAGTCTCAATCAGTAATTGCTGCTGCTCAAGCTGAGGCTCAAAAAATTGGGTCAGCAAAAGTAGCTGAGGCTCAACAAGAAGCTCAAGTGGCGCGAGAAAAGGCAGGGCAAGAAATCGAACAGCAAAAGCAAGAAGCTATGCGCTCGCTAGAGCAACAAGTAGATGCTCTGGGCCACCAAATTCTCGAAAAGCTATTAGGGCCGTCGCTGGTCAAATAGCGAGACCGAAAAGTTTGAGATTGTCGATGCAATCTTAAATCTAACGTCGGTTCACCAAATCTGCACGCGCAATTATGGAAGAGTATCATGGGGACTGTTTTATTGCTAGCCACAGAAGCTAGCGGCGAAGGTGGTTTCAGTTTAAATTTCGATATTTTAGAAACCAACCTGATTAACCTGGCCATTATTATTGCAGTGCTGTTTTATTTCGGACGCGGCTTTGTAGGTAAAATCCTAACTGAGAGGCGATCGGGCATCGAAGAGGCGATTCGAGAAGCAGAAAAGCGCCAAAAAGATGCAGCAGCAGCTCTATCAGAGCAACAGCAAAAATTGACTGAAGCACAAGCAGAAGCGGCACGAATTCGTGCCGCGGCTGAAGAAACCGCAAAGAAGGCAAAAGAAGTAATTCTAGCTCAAGCGGCGCAGGAAGTTGAACGCATGAAAGCAACAGCAGGTCAAGAGTTGGAAGCGGAGCAGGAAAGAGCGATCGCCCAACTGAGATCTGCCGTCGTATCTATGGCAATGGCAAAGGTGGAAAGCCAGTTAAAAGCTAGCTTGGACGAAAACGCCCAAAACCACTTAATCGATCGCAGCATTGCGTTACTGGGAGGCTAAAAAGTGAGTATCGTTAGCACAGCAGTCTTACAGCCTTACTCATCTGCCTTGATGTCACTGGCTCAGTCCAGCAATCTCTCAGAAAAGTTCGGCGAAGACATTCGTTCTTTGCTTAGCCTGCTAGAAAGTTCGGAAGATTTGCGTCAATTTTTAGCTAATCCGCTGATTAAACCGGATGCTAAAAAAGCCGTAATTGGGCAAATAGCGGGTGAAGAAATGAACCCCTTGATGCACAACTTTCTGAAGCTTTTAGTAGACAAAGGAAGGATTCTTTTTTTAGAAGGAATTGGTCAACAATACTTGGCAAAGCTTCGAGAACTCAACCAAACAGTATTGGCTGAAGTTACATCGGCAGTCCCGCTTTCAGATGCTCAACAGCAAACTGTTCGCGAGAAAGTGCAGGCGATGACCAGCGCTCGAAGCGTAGAAATTGAAACCAAAATTGACGCAGATTTAATCGGCGGTGTGGTAATTAAAGTAGGCTCTCAAGTAATTGATGCCAGCCTGCGGGGACAATTGCGCCGTCTAGGACTTCGCTTGAATTCTTAATAGAAGGAAGAAGGAAGTTCGGCAACGGATTCTGTAACGGATGTAACGGATGTAAAGGATAGAAGGCCCTTCGGCTACGCTCAGGGTAAAAAGATTTGTCCGCTCGCGTAGCCGAAGCAAGGAAGAAGAAAGAGAGAAGAATCAAACAGGAGGCAGAAATCAATGAATTTCTGTTTTCAATTGGTTAGTCCAACTGCTTACTACCAAATCCCTATTCTTTCTTGCCGAAAACATAGACTGACAACTGACAACTGACAACTGACAACTGACAAATAATAACTGACATGGCAGCAATCAGACCTGACGAAATTAGCAGCATTATTCGCCAGCAAATTGAACAGTACGACCAAGATGTAAAAGTCTCTAGCGTTGGTACTGTTTTGCAAGTAGGCGACGGCATTGCCCGGATTTATGGCTTGGATAAAGCCATGTCTGGGGAATTGCTAGAATTTGCCGACGGCACTGTGGGTATCGCACTGAACCTCGAACAAGATAACGTGGGTGCAGTGTTGATGGGCCAAGGCCTGGGCATTCAAGAAGGTTCGACAGTTACTGCTACTGGCAGAATTGCTGAAGTCCCCGTTGGTGAAGCAATGTTGGGCCGCGTAGTTGATGCTTTGGCCCGTCCGATTGACGGCAAAGGCGAAATTAAAACTACTGAGACTCGCTTGATTGAATCTGCGGCACCTGGTATCGTTTCTCGCCGTTCTGTTTACGAACCGATGCAAACAGGGATTACCGCTATTGATGCGATGATTCCGGTGGGAAGAGGACAGCGGGAACTGATTATTGGCGATCGTCAAACAGGTAAAACTGCGATCGCGATCGACACAATCATCAACCAAAAATCGGAAAACGTGATTTGTGTGTATGTGGCGATCGGTCAAAAAGCTTCTACAGTAGCTAACATCGTCAACGTCCTGCAAGAAAAGGGCGCGATGGACTACACAATCGTCGTAGCAGCCAACGCTAGCGACCCCGCCACCCTGCAATACTTAGCACCTTACACCGGTGCTAGCTTAGCCGAGTATTTCATGTACAAAGGCCGGCACACTTTGGTCATTTACGATGACCTTTCCAAGCAAGCACAGGCCTACCGCCAAATGTCCTTGTTGCTGCGCCGTCCTCCCGGTCGCGAAGCATATCCCGGAGACGTGTTTTATCTGCACTCTCGCTTACTAGAACGCGCTGCTAAATTGAGCGACGATTTGGGCGAAGGCAGCATGACAGCTTTGCCGATTATTGAAACGCAAGCTGGCGACGTTTCTGCTTACATTCCTACCAACGTAATTTCGATTACCGATGGTCAAATCTTCCTTTCTTCTGACTTGTTTAACTCTGGTTTGCGTCCAGCAGTAAACCCCGGTATTTCGGTATCGCGGGTAGGTTCGGCGGCTCAAACTAAGGCGATGAAAAAAGTAGCCGGTAAGGTGAAATTGGAATTGGCGCAGTTTGAAGAACTGGCAGCATTTTCTCAGTTTGCTTCTGACTTGGATAAAGCTACTCAGAATCAATTGGCGCGGGGTCAGCGCTTGCGGGAACTGTTGAAACAGCCGCAAAGTTCGCCTTTGCCAATGAACGAACAAGTGGCTGTAATCTATGCCGGTATTAATGGCTACATGGATGACATCCCGGTTGATAAAATCACCAAGTTTACTGTTGGTTTGCGCGACTATTTGCGGACTAGCAAGCCGAAGTTCGGCGAAATCGTTCAAGGCGGAAAAGCGTTGACTGATGAAGCTGAGAAGCTGCTGAAAGAAGGCATCGCGGAATACAAGCAAACTTTCTTGGTTTCTGCGTAATTAGTCATTAGTCATCAGTCATTAGTCATTAGTTAACTCACAGATCCCCCCTAGCCCCCCTTAATAAGGGGGGGACAAGAGCGTTCAAAGTTTCCCTTTTTAAGGGGGAGACTAGAAGCACTCAAAGTCCCCCTTTTTAAGGGGGATTTAGGGGGATCGAGACTTAGAGACAAACATCAAGACACAGAATTTCAGTCTTAAGTTGACACCAATGGTTAATGCCGTATCCCTACCGTAGCTAAACTTAAAAACTGATGGCTGGGAACTAAGAACTCGGAAATAAAGACTAAGAAAAAAGGAGAAAGTTATGGCAAATCTGAAAACTATTCGCGATCGCATTAAGTCGGTCAAGAACACTAAAAAGATTACAGAAGCAATGCGCTTGGTGGCTGCTGCTAAGGTGCGCCGCGCTCAAGAACAGGTGACTGCTACTCGTCCTTTTGCCGATCGCCTCGCCGAGGTATTATACGGTTTGGCGGAACGCTTGAAGTTTGAAAGTCTCGATTTGCCGCTGCTGAAAAAACGCGAAGTCAGAACAGTGGGACTTTTGGTCGTTTCGGGCGATCGGGGTTTGTGTGGTGGCTATAACGGCAACATCATCAGATACGCCGAAAATCGCGCTAAGGAAATCAAAGCTGAAGGCTTAAACTACAAATACGTGTTGGTAGGACGCAAAGCTACTCAGTATTTCCAGCGTCGCGAACAGCCGATCGATGCTACTTACATGAACTTGGAACAAATTCCCACAGCACCGGAAGCAGCGCTAATTGCTGACGAATTGCTGTCTTTGTTCCTGTCGGGAACTGTAGATAGAGTTGAGCTAGTTTACACTAAGTTTGTGTCACTAATTAGTTCGCGTCCAGTAATTCAAACCTTGTTACCCCTCGACCCCCAAGGTTTGGAAACTCCCGATGATGAAATTTTCCGCTTGACATCGCAAGGCGGACAGTTTCAAGTATCGCGGGAGAAAGTTGGTACACCTATGAAGAGTTTGCCACGCGACATGATTTTCGAGCAAGATCCGGCGCAAATTCTGGAGGCACTTTTGCCTTTGTATTTGAACAACCAATTGCTGCGGGCTTTGCAAGAATCTGCTGCTAGCGAGTTGGCTGCGCGGATGACGGCGATGAATAATGCTAGTGAGAATGCTAGTGATTTGATCAGTAGTTTGACGCTGACTTATAACAAGGCGCGGCAAGCGGCAATTACCCAGGAAATTCTGGAAGTTTCCGGCGGTGCTGAGGCTTTGAACGGTTAGGTTAGGGTTGACAATTTGTTGATTTTATGCTATGCGTCTGGGGGAACTCAGGCGCTATTTTTTTAGTCGGAACTTACCATTAAAGTAGGGTGCATCGCTGCGGCAATTCCGGGTATTGACAAATATCGGCGACGCACCCTACCGCGATAATCTAGCGGAAGTCACGAGCGCTGAAGAAAAAGTTAGAATAATTTATGAAGGCTTTACAGAAGTAGAAGTAAAATTAAAGCGATCGCCTGATTGCCAATAACGACATTACCCACTAATCTGAGCATTAGTTTTAGCAGTGTCGCACCCTCAATGCAATCAAACTCTAGTGGTAGTTCTGGAATTCCCCAGCAACTATCACCCGAAATCGAACAAAAAATCCTCTATGGAGAGCGTCGCCCTGCCAACTCGGATAGGATAGTAGGAGCGCACTCACCCAAAATCAAAACCAGTCCAGATTTTATATTTGCTTCTCTTACCAATAATCCAGATGGTACAACAACAGCTTTCGATCTAATCAAACGATTTCCTGATGGCACTTTTTCCCGGAAAAAGCGGAGGTCTACTTTTGCACCTGACAGTTGGAGTGATGAAAAAATAATCGATGCAACTAAGCAAGTTGCTAGCACCGTTGCTGTTAATACGAATACTCAGGGTGCTACCTTGCACAGGCAAACAGTCGATGGAGTAGAGTGGGAAGTAATCAAGGACTCGATCGGAAACGTGATATCTTCTTACCCTACTGGTGGCATACCAACAACTAATTTTTAACGAGGAGTTACTCAGATGAGTTTCGCACAGCTAGATGAATATTTAAATCAGGAATTTTCGCCGGATAATTGGTCAGATCATGCTATTATATATGCTCTTGAACAAGTGCAAAAACTGACACCTGCTGATTGGGAAGAACTCAAATCTTGTTGGTGCGATCGCCCCCAAGAATGGCAATTGCGCTGCGCCGAAATTATTTCCGATGCTGACTCCCAACAAGCAATTCCGTTGTTGCTAGAAATGCTTGAGACACCGGATGATGAGCTTACACTCACCGCAGCAGATTCTTTAAGGTCGATCGATGCAGCCAAAGAAAATTTAGATATGAGTCTTGATGTTTTAAAACGCTTGCAAATTCTTTCTCAAAACAGTCCGATCGCTCAAATTATTGTTAATGAATTGCTGAAAAAATCGCCAGTGAGATTGTGAATGCAAACAGTAACTGCTAGTTCATGCCGATCGCCTATTTGATTATGACTCAATCTCCTACTACAATATCGATCGCATCCTCGAACAAAATCCTACATCCGTACATCAACCTCTGAAATGGCTTCTGAAAAATATTCTGGCGCTAGGATAGAGGTTCAATTTTTATTTACCGAAGATGGAGGTAGGAAATAAGAGATAAACTCCTGTTTGACTATAAAATTATGGCAATCTCCAAAAGCCATCTATGAGCAACCATTCTTCAGGCAATATTCCCACTGGAATTGATGTCAATAATCTATCTCAAATCAACTCTCAGCAACGGACACATATTCTCGATAGTGACGCAACAGGAGGTGGTCACGGCCCTGGTAGAGGAATTTCTGGTAAAAGTGAATTTCCCGCAAGCTGGAGCGACGAGCAGATAATGAATTATATTTCGGAGGTGATTCAAGACCCTAATTCTCAGTGGGTTCAGCGAACCGGTCAACCGGGAGCTAAATATACCATTGCTGGTAAGCCCGTAAGATGGCAGATTGAAGGAACTAGAGATGGTGTTAATATTAAGGTAATAGTAGAACCTGATGGGAAAGGAATCATTACAGCTTTCCCAACAAATTTACCTAAAAATCCCTAGCAATTTTATCTGGAGCAAAATAAATGTTTGACTATAAAGTTGTAGAAAGTAAACTCCATCAAGTCATTAACATCATCAAACCACAACTGTCAGAAACTCAGGTAGAATTTATAATTTCAGACATTCAGGCTGGCGAGTGGAATTTGGCGTTAGAGACTATCTGCGATATTCTCATTGAAGAAGAGATTCCTCTCGATTTAAAGAGTTATGAACTCTTGCAAGAAGTAGGCAATATTTTGAACATGGAACAAGAAACTTGGGAAATGTTAAAAGTCCAAGTAGCTCCTTGAGGAGAGAATATGTGGAGTAGATAAATTATGACTCAATCTCCCCCGACAATATCGATCGATCGCATCCTCGAACAAAATCCTAAATCCGTACTGGCTTGGGTGAAAAATACATTATCGGCTCAAACCACGGTACCGCAAGACTTTAACTGGCTGTTGTTAGCCGATGTTTCGTCTGCGAAGGCTCGAAAAGGTGAAAATAATGGGGGTTTATTCGATCGCACTTGGGCAGAAGTAGCAACCGCAATTTACGATCGACTAGCTGAAGCTGCGGAACAGAAAAAACCCGGTAGCAGCGAGTCTTTGAGAATTTCTTCAATGATGTTGCGGGCTGGGGCGATCGCAAAATATGGAATAGTTCCCAACGATTCAGTTCTGGATGTTAACTTAATTCTACAGTGGTTTTGGGAAAACATCAAAGAATCGCGGGAAGATGTGGCACAAAAGGCTGCTAATTGGAAAACGCTTCCTATTGAAGAAATACGAGAGTTAAGACAGCTTAAAAATCGGTTAAAAGTTATCGCTGCACTCGCGAATAGTGATAAGTATGTTTTGGATGAGGAACTCAAAGCTTGGCTTTTGTTACGAGAGAAACTGCCGTAACGAGGTGAGTCAGTTTAATCTAACAGAAATCCTGGTTTGATTAGACTTTGTTCGCGCGATCGTCTAACCACCGCTGAAATGACTTCTGACTTTCTCCAGACGGTTTACCGAGAATGATATTTTTGACGCTGATGTCTTCGTCAAGTTCGGGCCAGTGCATTCCCTCATTCTCACCAATAAATCGCCAATTATCGCGATCGCCCGGTGTACCGTGTAATAGCCGGGGATACCAAGCTAAAGGAACAGAAATAGTACGACCATCAGATAGATCGACTGTCAGCGCATCATCTGTAATAACTACGTGTTGCGCTTTGGGGATTTCTAGCAATTCAACCATTAAAGAAGTCATTCCAACCTACTAGCAACTGCTCTTGATTTTATTCAACAAGTTTCTGAATGTCATTAATTTCTGTACGGCTGAAGCCTTTATTATTTTGAAGGCGAACTGGATTAAGCCAAAATTTAGCTTCTTCTCGATCGCGCTCAACGTGAATGTGCGGTGGTTCATCGCGATCGCCTGCATAGCAGAAGAAACGGTATGGGCCAACTCGGAGTAACGTAGGCATTCAGGCTGATGTCAAAAGGTTACTTCTCTATCTTAGCTTGGGCGATCGCCTTCAACTCTCATGCCACCGAAATATTGAACGCAATTGTGCGATCGCATACAGGGAATGTAAGGTAAGAGGAAGTGTGAAGTGAGGAGCGATCGCGTACCGAACCCAAAACCAGAAAACGTCCACTATGTCACAAACCCCGAACTCTGTGAAAAAATGGGCGAAAAATACAACTGGCGGTTAAAAGAAATCCGACTCAGCCGCAACAGCCCCCCTGATGTGGCCTGCGTGTTTGATGGCGAACAAACCTCGTTTCAGGATACATGGCAAGATTACCAAGACTAAAGCAAAGGGAGGAAAGATGGCAAAAAAAATCTGGATTGTCTACAAAGCCGAAACCATGAGTGCTCCCGGTTGGGAAGAACGCCAGCTTATGCCGAGGGGCGGTTTAACTGATATTCTGTGGGAAAACTGGAGTTGGGAAGAAAACCCAATTCTTCCGCAGCCGGGGGACAGAACCCGCGACTATGACAATGTATCTGACTCTGGTAATGGAGTAACTCACGGGAAAGATGGAGATTGGATAGTTACTGGCGTTCACCAGTTTTCTTCCTTTGATACTGACTTGCGAATTGTGCTGTGCTACTGTTCTTACCAACCGATTACTTCTGATTGGGAAGCGCTGCAACGAGGTGAGTCTGTAAATCAGATGTTGGAGGCTGTCGAGCAATATTGAGTCAATCAAAGTTCGATCGCGTCTGGAGTAATTCAGGCGCTATCTTTTGAGTGAAAAGATATCGGCCAAAGTCGTTTGAGTTTTCGTGAATCAGGACTGAAGTCCTTACTACAAACAAACAAATCATTTTAACAGAAAACCTGGTTTGATATTAGACTTTGTTCGCGCGTTCGTCCAACCACCGCTGAAATGACTTCTGACTTTCTCCAGACGGTTTACCGAGAATGATATTTTTGACGCTGATATCTTCGTCAAGTTCGGGCCAGTGCATTCCCTCATTTTCACCAATAAATCGCCAATTATCGCGATCGCCCGGTGTACCGTGTAACAGCCGAGGATACCAAGCTAAAGGTACAGAAATAGTACGACCATCCGATAGATCGACTGTCAGCGCATCATCTGTAATAACTACCTGTTGCGCTTTGGGGATTTCTAGCAATTCAACCATTACTGATGTCAAAAGGTTACTTTTCTATCTTAGCTTGGGCGATCGCCACTATCTCGGCTTTGTAGCTAAATATACATTTACTATTTCGCTTGCAGAAAGCTGAGGTTGTAATGTATCATACTCAAAAGTGCTTTGAGTCGATCGCCAGCGATATCACCATGAGTAACCTTTCAAACATTCCAGGTGGAGGCGGTCTCCCAGATCGTTTCAGAAATGTGGGAGATCAAATCCAGCAATACTTCGATTTTGCCGAAACAGATCCCGATGGGGCTGTTCCTTGGTTCGCCAACATCTTGAAAGAGAAAGCATTGCTAACGACGCGGGCTCTGGCGCTGCAAGGTTTGGGTCGTGCAGCACAACACGCTCACATCAAGCAGGATCTAGCTGACTGGGATGTGCTTAAAGATATCGCCAAGGAAGTCAACGAAAAAGGGGATAGTAGCAGGGATTTGACTCGATGGGCGGCGGCGAAACTCCTGGAAGACATTGGATATTCTCCGAGGGATTTACAACATCGAGAAGGGGGCGGTTTCACTGAACCTGTCGATCGCATTCGCAGGGAAATTCGCGATCGTAAGCTGGTGGAAATCAACAGAATTCAGCGCCTAAACACCACAGGGGAAACAACGGCAGAATATGATAGAAACCGAGATTTTTGGGTTTACGGGCCCGTTGAGGAGTTATTTGCTGGTGATGACAACTCTCCGAATTATCAGGAGTTAGTAGGAGATGTCGTTCACGAATTACACGGGCGAGGGGTGTATTTGGGATTGATGTCACCCAATAGCATTGTACAGGAAGCGGCGCTGCGGCAAGCAGGGTTAATTTTTAAAGAATCTGCTGAGATTGAGGAATTTATTTATGGGCTTTTGGAAGATTTTTTGACTGAGAGTAGTCATGAAATGAGTTTAAGAATAGTTACCGCAGAAATAATTAGTAATGCCAGTGATTTAAAGAAACTGACTACCTTGAGTAAATTGTTATTGGAAGATGAACAATTGCGAAATGTTGCAGTGAAGTTGTTGATTCCTTATAAGGAGCAGAACTTAGCTGAAGTAGAGCCTGATGCTAATACAGTATTGGTCGCTCTTGAGTACAAGTTAGATATAGATCGACCTGAACCTGAAAATTTAACTATTCAGCAGATAGAAACGCATATATCCTCATCAATGCTGAATCAAAATGACATTCCTGGGATATTTTTGAGTGCTATAGAGTCTGCCAAAAATTTACCGATGTGGCAAAACCAATCATCTACGTTATTGGTAAAATTTTTAGAAGATCAGTCGCAAATCAACCAGTCAAATATCAGCGAATGGATTAAAAAACTAGAAGATCAAAAATCAAAGACATTGGAAATCCAACAAAAAGTTAAATTCTATCAGTCACAGATAGAGAAAACTATCTCAGCCATCGAGAATAATCTGAACATACATGAAAAAATAAAAACTATCCCGAATTTGGAAGCAAGGAATAGTAATGAGTATGAAAATTATAATCAGTGCAAAAAATTAGAAAAAAACCTGTCATCAGTCAAAGATAAGCTATTGTCTGAAATGAATAGCAAATACAGTGAACTAATTAATAAAAGTAAAAACATGGGAGGTGAGAACGCATGGGGATTCATTAAGTGGGGTTTAGGAGTTATTGCGCTAGGATTTTTTGTGATCGTCCCTATATCGAAAGCTTTTCAAAGTCAAAACTCTAGTTCCAGTGGCTCTAGCATAAGCACATCTTATACTATGGGTTTTCCTAAAAGTACCTGTGGTAGTTCTTCAACTCCGAACAAATGTTGGTATCCTGTATTTATCAAATACAGCGATTCTAACTGGAATACTGTTATATCCAATTATTGCACGGATATTGAAAGCGCACAGAGTCTAGAAACAGCTAAGAAACAGGGTCAAATACAAGTAGCTTCATTTGGCAATTCTAACGATGCTCAAGGGTTTGCTAACTATATGCAAAGTCAGTTTCGTAGTGGTTCTGTTGGAAAACAGAAGTGTTATTAGAATAAATTTTCATAATAACCAGGAGTATTTTTAATCTATGGAATTTCTTTTTTATCTTTTCGGTACTCTTTTACTTGGCAATGGTATTTGGAGATACATCATTGCCTTTCAACTCAAAAACAAGGCAAAAAAAATACAACGTATTTCGGACGACATATCTAATAATTGGAAATAAATGATCCAGCAAACTTTTCCCATATATGAAATTTCCCCTCAACGGAGCGATCGGGAAACTAGCCCAACTGAACTCCGTAAAAACCTCCTACAAACCCAACAACAGCTAATCCGCCGCCTCGGTACCAACCTAACAATTTCCCTCCGGTACATCTATGACCCAGATAATTCCCCCAAACTCAAAACATACCTCCTAATCAATCAACCCCACAACACCCAAACCGAAGAACATTCCCAAGAAATCCTTAGCCTCCTCACCAAAGGCAAATTAAGCGAATTCTTCACCCTCACCCCTCAACCCAACCTTAGCATCTGCCAAAACTTAGACTGGGTGCAAATTATTGGCGAAATACTCAAACATGAGGAATTAATCGAACCCCAAAATTACTACTTACCTCACTTCTTCGAGGCAAATCCCACCAATGATATGTCAGCAGTCTGCGATGTCATCCAGCGCGCCGACAGCAAACTAATTTTAGAAATCACCCTCCAAACCTATGACAACCCCAATCAAAAATCCTGGGTAAATGCCATCAACCAAATGCTCGCTCAATTAGAAAAAGTCAACGCCAGCGGCACAAAAGACAACCTTCTATCTGTCACCTTAGCACTCTATCAAAAATACCAACAGTTATATCCCAGCAGTGACTTATTCCAATATAGTATCAAAGCCTTAGCAGAAAATTGGGGCGATGCTTCCGTCGTCCTCAGTACCCTCATCGAGCACGCCACCAAAGAAACCCCTCACGGAAAACAACCCCGAATTGTCAAAGTCAACAAAAGCAACCCCGCATTTTCCGAAAGCTTGGAAGCCACAAAAAAAGTAGAAATTTCCACCGCGATTGAGTGGGAAGGGTGGCAAAAAGACATTGGTGAAAAGTTAATTAAAAATGCCATAGAACCACAAAAAAAAGGCTTAGGAAAATTCAGTAGCAATTCTGCAAATCTCCCAGATAAACCATCATTCAGTGCTCCCAACGCACCATTATTGACAGGTGGCCTCAATTCCGAACCCAATCAAAATCTACCGCAACTATATAATACTGTTTCAGACGGTTCAGCTTTAGCGAAGTTGTCATCAACTCCGCCCCCTTCTCGGATAGTTGATTTAAAACCATTGCATCGGTTAGCAAGTGCTCAAGAAATCACTGGATTTTTCCGCATTGCAGTTTCCCAAGTGAATAATACAACTTCATTTGAAGAAACAGTAAAAATGTTGCCAGATATTTTACCCATTGAGGATGTCATCAGAAAATACGGTCATTTAATTAATGAAGATACATATATAGTTGGAGTTGAGGAAAGTGGAGAACCTTGTCTATCTAATTATGAAGATATTGCCCATCGGCTAGTAGCTGGCGTACCAAACTCTGGCAAAACCAACTTTATCAATTCCATGATATATCAGTTTTTGTATGCCAGTCACAAAATCCAAGCAGAACGAGAAATTTACATTGCCGACTTTAAGGAAGGCTTAGATTATTATCGCATCAGCAGACGTTATCCAAATGTTAAACTCGTCACAGAATTTGACGAGTTCGCCTCTCTCCTGAATAGCCTTGTACAAAAATATAAGCAACGGGTTAACGATATAAAGACTCACGATGTTGAAAGCTTAGCTCAATTGAGAGCCAAGTGTAATACTCAGGATCATAGAATCCTATTATTTATTGATGAAGCTGCATCAATTGTCAACGCAGAAAGGTCGATTAAAGCTAACATTTATCGAGATTTAGAGACTTTGGTTTTGAAATCTCGCATTGCCGATATTAATATGTTCTACTGTACTCAACAACCTGCCGATCCAAACGTAACTCCCAGTCCAATATTATACAATCTTGACGAGCGGGTTGTTTTTCGCGTCCAATCTACTATTAGCACTAGACTACTGGATGACGATCGCGCAGGTAATTTACCAGTTAATCCCAAAGGAAGGGCAATTTATCGAGGTTTAGAGGCAGAAATCAAACTTATTGCTACTCCTTACGTCCCCAAAGATATCTGGACTAAAGATAGCTTGTTTGATTAACAAATTTGTATTAAAATGACAGAACAAATGTAGTGAGGTAAGTTATGGGCGATTTAGTAGGTCAAGTAGAAGACTTTCAAAAAACACTGAATCAAATCATGGAACTCATGGATGATGCTAAATCACAAGCAGGGCAGCTACCAGATGCCAGTTTAGCTGAAGCACGATCTAAAGTTCAGCAGATTTATGAAATTTGTGATGAAGCAATTAAAACGTTAAATGTAGCCACTGGACAAGCTGAGGATATTATGAAAACTGTAGGGGGCTAATGGGAATTAACGAAGAGTGCGATGTACTTCAGTCAATGCTCAGTCAAGTTATTAATAGCTTGGCTGAGGTGCAAAGTCGCGCTCAATCTTTATCTGATTGTGGTGTTTACGAGCTAAGACGAGAGATTGCAGAGATTCTGGAAGCCTGTTTTGAGGGAATGAGCGGCTTAAAAAAAAGTCAGAATCAGATAGAATTGATTCAGGCGATGATTGGGAATCAGAGTTTTTCACCTTCAATCATTTCTCCCAAAAATCAATTGGAAAATACGGCTGTGAATGATGCCGTTTTTCAAAATGCGATGGCGCAAACAGAGAATTATTTAACAACAGCGATTGCATCAGGTTTACCTGTATGGTTAGCCCTCGAACTCGCTAACATTCCCGGTGACTCTTGGATTTTATATGAAAATCCCAACGCAGCAGAAAGACTCACAGATTTAACCCAAAATCCCGCGAGTGACTATTATCAAAAAAAACCGAGTAAACAACTACAAGGCGATCAAGGAGAATTAGCATTATTAAAAATGCTGTTAGACTCTGATGATATAGAAAATCTTCAGTCAAGTTTGCAAATTAAACCTACATTTTACTTTAAAAATGGCAAAGACTACTGTAAACCAGATTTTTATCTAAAATCTCACCGTGTAATTTGTGATGCCAAAGCCTATAAACCTAGTTCGCTTAACTCGATCAAAAAAGCAGCTAAGAAATATGCTAACTATCTTCAGGAAAATGGAGGAGGTGAAGTCAGATTTTATGTACCTAGAGATACTTATGTCAAATCTCAGGACAAACTAAATCGACTTCAAACTCAAGAAAACGGTGTTAATGTTACCATCCATCCTATGACAATTGATTATGAATCAATCCTCTGGAAAAGAGAGTTAGTTTATACTTATCTTAAGTCTTTGCTAAAAGTTAAAGTAACTCCTTGAGAAGGAATAATTATGAAAATTAGTGCAGCAATGGTGAATCACTATTTATCTGACATAACAGTTGCGTGGTTCAATCATCACGAACTACCGCCGGATGAAATGCCCGAATATTTGCCATTAGTTCAGTGGATGAAACAAAACGCCAGCAATCACGATGACTTGGAGTATTTGAAACTGGCATTTGAATATTTGCTGACACATCCTGATGTGAATTATGAAGATTTTTCTGGCGGTCGTTACCCTTACGATAGCGATGATATCATAGAAATAATTGATTTTATATACAGAACAATTTGGTCAGATTCACCCCCAGTATCCCTGAGTAATTCCGATGACGTACAACTTGTGTCTATATCGTTAGATGATTGGTGGGCCGGTCACGAACAATTGCCTGAACTAATCACTTCATCAAAATAGTCTCATTGGTATCAGATGTTGGCAACTGTCGAGCAATATTGAGTTGATAAAAGTTCGATCGCGTCTGGAGTAATTCAGACGCTTTGTTTGAATGTAAATATGTCCGCTACTCTTTCACTACCTCAACCAAATCTTCCACCATCACGTCAAACGTCCGCGCCAACTTCAGCAAGCACGTAAAATCAACCATTGCCATCCCCGGAGAACGCGAATAGGTTGTCAGAGTGCTGTAGATCACTCCCGATCGCTCTGAAACCTCTTTCAGCGTCCAACCCTTATCCGCCGCCAACTCTTTTACCCGCAATCTAATTAAACCCATTGACAAAAAACCAGATTTAGTTTTTAAGGATTTTATCGTCAAGGTCGATCGACTAATCTTCCACAATCTCATACAAATCTTCGACCATCACGTCAAAAGTCCTCGCCAACTTGTCCAAGGCTGTCACGTCAATCGTTGCTAATCCGGGCGATCGCGCGTAGGTTCTCAGGGAACTATACACGACTCCAGAGCGATCGGACACTTCTTTGAGCGTCCAACCCTTCTCGTCCGCAAATTCTCGAATCCGCAATCTAATTAAGCCCATAAGCTCTTGACAGATGTTCTATATAGGTCAGATAATAATTTTATCGTAAAAAGCGATCGCCCCAACGTCTGGAAAACTGAAAGACGATCGCCTGTTCAAATCAAATTCTTGCTTTCAAGGAGGTCAACTACCGCTTTCCGAGAATTCAAACACCCGTAAACGACACGTCAACTACTCATCTAAAACAATTACAGACTATGTTAGCAAACTTTTCGCGAAAATCAACCCCCGTTCATCCCTTGAGCCGATTTGCGACTAAAGAGGCGATCGCGCGTCTCCTCAAAATCAAGCTAGAACAAATATATCGCATCGAGCGGTGGCGGCACATCCTTTACGTGCACGCCCAAGGCATGAGTCGCTTTGTCAGCTACGCCGACTTACCGCCAATCTTGGGAGTAGAATCGCCCAAAGGTTTAGATTTTGGTTACTGGAAGCGGCGGATGGCCAGCAAAAAAGAGAGAAATGCACCGGATTTTTGGGTGGATTTCTATGCACAGAAATTTCATCAAGCCGTTTCGGTTCCTGAATTGTTCGACTGGGGGCGATTGGTGGGAGTAATTAAATTTATGTTGCCGCAAATTGCAGTTGAGTCGCTGCGGAATGTTTATATACAGGAAAAATACGTGCTCGAACATTTCTAATTTGTAGCACAATATTTCAGAAAGGGCGATCGCTAAAATATAATTGGACTACCTAAAATATCCCTAGAAAACAAGCCGAGGAAAAAAAAATGACAACGGAACGCTGGACAGACGAAATGATGGATGATTTGGCTTCTACTGTTGAGGATTTGTCTTCCACTGTAGATAGAACGACTCAGAATATCGAACAAACTAATCGCAATGTCGATATGCTGGTAGGTGCTGTTAATGCTCTTTTAGAAAGAGACAGTCAACGGGATGAAGAAATCCGACGGCGGAATGAGGATTTTCAACAGTACAAATTAGAAAACGACCAGAGATTTAATACTCTACTCGAAGAAGTCAGATTTTTAATCAGAAAACTCGGTGATAATCAATAAGAGATACTTTGTAGTGTGCGAACTGCGAACGTTACCTGTAACAATATCTGTTCAAATCATCCCAACAATTCCCACCACATCAGCCATAATAGTATTAGCGAACTATCCAAAATCGAGGAAACACCTATGCTGGCGACTATCAGCGAATTACCCAAAATCGAGGAAACCGCTCTGCTGGCGACTGCCACCGTACAGGATAATCTTACCATAGAAGATTTCATGGCCAATCCGCCAGACAACATGGAATGGGTGGACAGACAACTCGTAGAGAAAAATGACATGACACTGAAAACTGGTCGAATTCAATCCAAGCTAAGTCGTTGTTGGGGAAATTACAAAGATTCCAGTGGCCAAGGAGGAGAAGTTTATACCGAAGCACCTTGCCGCACAAACCGACAAGTTCGCCGTCCCGATGTAGCTTATCTCACACCCGAATTAGTTGCACAATTCGGCGATGTTCCAACTTTGCCGCAGAGTTTCCCTTTAGTTGCTGAAATAGTTTCGCCTACCGATATTGCTGAAGATGTATTTCTCAAAGCACAGGAATATTTAGCATCTAGCTGTCAGGAAGTCTGGCTGGTTTTTCCTGAAAGTCATTTAGTATTCGTGGTGACACAAAATCAAATATTGGGATTTCGAGCGGGCGAAACAGTCAGCACTCAACAAGTTCTCGCAGGTTTTAGCATTGCCGTCGATGAATTGTTAGCTTAAAATATTAAAATATAGTAAATTACTCCTTGATTCTTAGTCCGCGAACCATCCAAACTGCGTTTTTAGAGCATCGGAATTCTATTCGGCGGGCATTCTCAAATCAAATTGCTACAATATTTTTAAGAGGACTTACCCATTAAGGCCAAAGAAACCGGGTTTTTTACCTAATCTGTGGACTATCATCAAGGATTTTCGTGAAAAACCCGGTTTCTGACTACCTCAAGGCCAAAGAAACCGGGTTTTTTACCTAATCTGTGGACTATCATCAAGGATTTTCGTAAAAAAACCCGGTTTCTGACTACCGTGCGTAAGTCCTATTTAGTAATAATTCGGAGCAAACCGCCATGTCAGATGACTTTTCCCTAGACGAACTTTTGATCAACAGTTACGATGCCTTCAAAGACGCAGAAAATCAAGTGGGACAGTGCAATGTTTTAGTCATCGGGAAAACTGGAGTTGGCAAAAGTACCCTGATCAATTCCGTTTTTCGCCAACGCTTAGCAGAAACCGGAGTCGGCCGCCCCGTAACTCAAGGCATCCGCCAATATACAAAACCGAATTGTCCAATTACAGTCTACGATACTCCCGGACTAGAACTCAATACCGAACAAATTAAAGTGGTTCAATTAAACGTTGCCAGACTAATTGAAGACCAAAGACTCCTGCATCCAAAAGAACATATTCACGTAATTTGGTACTGCATTAATCACAGCGCCAATAGAATAGAATCTGTGGAGGACAACTGGCTAAAAGAAATGGCAGTTATAGATGTACCAGTGATTTTAGTGCTGACTCAGACGACATCTAAAAAGCCGAGCGAGTTTTTCAAACAACTGGAACACATGAATTTGCCAGTCAGTCAAATCATCCCTGTGATGGCTGAACCGGAAGAAATTGATGAGGATTATACCGTAAAATCTCACGGTTTAGACAAGTTGGTTGATGCAACTTTTCAACTACTGCCAGAAGTAGCCAAAAAAGCTTTTGTCAAAGAACAAATTGCGAATATTGCACTCAAATCGGATATGGCATTTAAGTATCTGAGTGCTTATGTTGCTGGTTCTGCGATTATCGGTGCGACTCCTGTCCCCTTTGCTGATGCGCCGATTTTGATGACGATGCAAACGGCAATGATTGCTAATATTACTGTGATTTTTGGAATGCCTTTTGATAAGGGGTTTATCTCGGCAATGCTGTCTGCTATTAGCGGTGCTGGCGGCGTGACTGCTGTTGGTAGAAGTATTGTGACTAATTTGATTAAAATGATTCCGGGTGCTGGTACTATTGTTGGCGGTGCTATCTCCGGTGCAACAGCGGCAACTCTCACGCTTGCTCTTGGTTTGGCTTACATTGAAGTGCTGAAAGCTTATATGAAAGCTCAAATTAATGGGGAACAACTTTCTTTGCAGCAGTTGACAAAGATGTTTGTGGATTTGTACAAGGATTATGCTACTTCTGGGCGTAAAACTTTGAAGGATGACAAACAAAATCAACCGAAGCCACCGAATCAAATTGATATTGAGTAAATAGGGCATTGGGCATTGGGCATTGGGCATTGGGCATTGGGCATTGGGCATAGGGCATAGGGCATTGGGCATTGGGCATTGGGCATAGGGCATAGGGCATAGGGCATAGGGCATAGGGCATTGGGCATAGGGCATAGGGCATTGGGCATTGGTTAGTTCCTATTAACTATTACCTATTACCTATTACCTATCACCAAAGATTGCTATAATATTAGTGAATTCTGCAAATTGGAGTAAATGGCTATGGTAATGACAGCCGTTTTATCAGAAAATCTTTCTCTAGAAGACTTCATCGCCAGTCCCCCCGATGATATGGAATGGGTGGACGGGCAAATCGCGGAGAAAAATGGTATGACAGTAAAACACAGTCGAATCCAATCTAGACTAGATTATTCTTGGAGAAATTACAAGATATCTAGCGGACAAGGTGGCGAAGTTTATACGGAAGTACCTTGTCGCACTGACAGGCGAGTGCGTCGTCCTGATGTTGCTTATCTGACTGCTGAACTTGTTACTGAATATGGCGATGTTCCTACTTTTCCTCAAAGTCCGCTGTTAATTGCTGAAATTGTTTCTCCTACTGATATTGCAGAAGATATATTTCTCAAAGCACAAGAATATTTAGATTCGGGTTGTCTGGAAGTTTGGATTGTTTTTCCAGAAAGTCGCTGGATATTGATAATGACTCAAAATCAAAAGTTAACTTTTAACTTGGATTCTACAATCAGCACTCAGCTAGTATTGCCGGGTTTTAGTGTTGCTGTTGATGAGTTGTTGGGTTGAATGCAAACATTAGTTACTTAGTTACATCTAACTGCTTTCTGGCAGAGTTCGCCCGTGCTGTTCGTGATAATTTGTGAAGAAATGCTTGACAAAATGCCGTAGCTTGCGGGGCGGGACGCGATCGCCCATTCAGCCAATTAATGAAAATTATTAGCAATAAACAATGTAGTTGTCAACTTGCACAGAATCACCAACAGCGGTAAAATACTGATTGCTTTGTTTGTAAATCTACCGTAGATTCCAATTGGGAATTAAAACCAATAATCGAAATATGTCTCAAACTTACACCGTTGAATTACTTCACCAAGGCAGCACCTATACCGTAGAAGTGCCGGAAGATCAACCAATTTTGCAAACTGCGATCGCCGCTGGCATTGATTTGCCGAACTCTTGCAATTCGGGGGTTTGTACTACTTGCGCTGCTAAAGTTATTGAGGGTCAAGTAAAGCAAGTTGATTGCATGGGCGTTAGTCCCGAACTTCAGGCAGAAGGTTATGTATTGCTTTGCGTTTCTTTTCCCCGATCGCACTTGAAGATAGAAACCGAAAAAGAAGACATTGTGTACGATCGCCAGTTCGGTAAATCCTAGGACTAAGCTAAAATTTACTTAAGTACCGAAGTACCGATCGCGGTAAAACCATTATGGATCACAAGATGACCACCCATTTCATTTCCGCAGAAGTTGACCTCCGCGACACCGCCGAAGAATTGCACTCAGCCATTGAAACTGAACTGCAAAAGCACGGCGAACCCCTGCGCTGGGCAGTCACAGACGTGGATGTCGATCGCCAAAAAGCCCTGGTAGAAGGCTACGTGCTCGTGGAAGCATCCCCCGCAGTAGCGTGAACCCCCGCCCTTTAACAGTGGTTTTGATAGTCCCCACAGGCGTTGGAGCCTCGATCGGGGGCTTTGCAGGCGATGCGCTGCCCGTTGCTAGGGCGATCGCCCAAATCTCAGACACCCTGATTACTCACCCCAACGTCCTCAACGGCGCTCAGCTTTATTGGCCAATACCTAACGCCCTCTACGTCGAAGGCTACGCCCTTGACAAATTTGCTGCCGGATGCTGGGGCCTGCAACCGGTACATCAAAATCGCATCGGCTTAATCCTAGATTCCGCGATCGAACCGGAGTTGCAGTTGCGCCACTTGCAAGCCGTTGATGCTGCTAGAGCTACATTGGGTTTGAATATAACCGATTGTGTTTTAACCGATCGCCCTTTGCAAGTAGAATTACGTACTTCAGAATCCGGGGCATCCTGGGGGACGATCGGCAATCCCGACAGTTTACTACGCGCCGCCGACAAATTGATCGCACAAGCCAAAGTCGAGGCGATCGCAGTTGTGGCGAGATTTCCCGAAGATGAAGGCAGCCTCGCCCTCGAAAACTACCGCCACGGCAAAGGAGTTGACCCCCTAGCAGGCGCGGAAGCTGTGATCAGTCACCTGATCGTCAGAACATTTAAAATCCCCTGCGCCCACGCCCCTGCCCTGTCTGCGCTTCCCCTCGATCCGCACCTGTCCCCGCGATCGGCTGCGGAGGAAATCGGGTATACTTTCTTACCTTGCGTGCTCGCGGGCCTCAGCAAAGCTCCCCAGTTTACAACGCAGAAAGCCCAGGAACACAGCCAATTATCAATTACTGCCGATCGAGTCGATGCGGTGGTGATACCCGCCACAGCGTGCGGTGGCAGTGCTATTCTGAGTTTGAGCGGGCGATCGTCCGTACAAATTATCGCTGTGGGCGACAACAAAACTCAAATGCAAGCTTCCCCAGAAAAACTCGGAATCAAAGCTTTGCAGGTAAACTCATATTTAGAGGCGATCGGAGTTTTGGTCGCTTTACGAGCCGGCATCAGTCCAGCTTCCTTGGGTGCAGACATCTCCTCCCTGCGGTGTTTGTCTGACTCAATTAAACAAATCTAAAATCTAAAACCTAAAATATAAAATAGATTAAGTGCCAGAAAAACTTCCCGAAACTCCCGAAATTGAACCGTTGACGCGCACTCAAGTTTTAGTAGCAATGGGCGTGACAGCCATTATGTTGCTGGCGGTAGCTAAATTGTGGTTGCTATTTGGATCGGTATCGCTTTTGCCAGTCAAATTGATCGGAATGGATTTGCTCACAGGATGCGCGATCGGATTGGCAATTACAGGCGGAAGTGCGATCGTATATCGCCTTTGGCCAGGTTATCGCCGGAGTGCTGACATTTACTTAGAAGTAGTCCTCAAACCCCTATTTTGGCCAGATTTAATTTGGCTGGGACTGCTGCCGGGACTTAGCGAAGAATTGCTATTTCGAGGCGTGATGCTGTCTGCTTTGGGATTGAATGTTACCGGTTTAGTGTTGTCGAGTTTTAGTTTCGGTATTCTGCACTTGGGAGGAATGGATCAGTGGCCTTATGCTGTTTGGGCAACGGCTGTCGGATTGCTGTTGGGTTACAGTGTTTTAGCTACTGGCAATTTGTTAGTGCCAATTACGGCTCATGTCTGCACGAATTTGATTTCTAGCTGTGTTTGGAAGTGGGAACACAGTATGGTGAAGCGGTAGATCAAGTGGCGATTGGTTTGTAGTGAGGACTTTAGTTCGCATAAATCAGAGGACTTGAATTCCCCACTACGAACCTTTTGTATTGCTGGTAATTTACGGGAGATGATATCAATGAACTTTTGAGCTATTGAAACCGCCGAATCCGATATTTGTTAAGGCAGTTGATAACTGCTCGATCGCACAATCAATTCACCTTGACTAGGGTTGCGGCTGAATATAAAAGCTCCTTCTTCAGTTTCGCCACTTGACAAAAAATCAATTTGTTGGTCGCCGGATTCCAAGACTTCGCCGTTGACGCGCAGTTCAGCTATAACTTGCACTGATTCGGCCGTTTCGCCGCCCGTGTTAGTAACTTTAAACGGCACGTAAAATTGCCCTTGGGTTTCGCGAATTGGGGCGTTGCGAGTGACAGAAATCACCGGAGGTTCCTGCTTTTTAGTTGCCCAGTTGTAGAGTACGAGTCCGGTGAGGGTAGACAGGATCGAACAGGCGATCGCAAATGTCACCCATTCAGCAAAAGTTCTTTTGTGTTGCTGTTCGTTATTACTTTCACTCATACTGCCAACCTCCCCGCCGCGCCGCCAATTGTCGCCGGCAATCCCAATACTAACGTATAGCCCAACCAAACCGACCAGGGGTCGTCAAAACTGAGTTTGTGGAAGAAAAACAACATAAATGCAGAAGCCACCAGCGATACTAAATACGCCATTACAGTCTCGCTGAGGGGACTCTGAAAAATTCCTTGCTGCTGCTGCCGTTTTGCTTGATAAGTAAAGCCTGCTACAAATACAATACCGTAGGAAATTAGCAGCGAAGCGGCGATAATTGCTAATTGCCAAGGCGGCGTAATCGCTGCCGCTAGCATGGGAATTTCGTCAGTTGGGGCGATGTTGAAAGCAATGATCATCGCGCCGATTAAAGTAGCGCCGATATCTGCTACAGTTGGATTAATGGTAGGTTCGTTTTCGCTGTCTGAGCTTTCATAGCGATCGCCGCTCAAGAAACCGCTTGCCAGGGCCACTCCCAAGGAAAACGGCAAACCTTCAAAGACGATTTTACCCAAAGTTTCTTGCAGCGGAGTATCCAGCGTAATTTCCCTGAGCAAAAACAGGACAAAAGCCGCGCAGACAATGCCAATCGCGATCGCTTCTACGGTATCGATTGCAGCATCTCGCCAGCGGATGTCCTTAGTTTTGCGAAAACCTTCGGTGCGAGTCAGCAATAAAACGACTGCAAAAGTAGTTACAATGGCGATCGACATTTGCGCTGGTTTAGTAGAGGAACCGATCCACCAAACCTCCATCGTATAAAGCAGCGGAATCCCGAACAAAAATCCGCCCGAAGCACCTCGAATGATGTCGTTTAGTTCATTTGACCACTGATTTTTGCGTCTTTTTGACTTGTTCATGTTTTAGTGAAAACGCACTTCAAAAAATTGCGAAATATATTTTATGACTTACCTACGAGTACCTAGAAACCGGGTTTTTTACAAAAATACTGCATCAACACCTTTAATCTCGGTAAAAAACCCGGTTTCTGTGGTATTGATGGGTAAGTTAGGGATTTTTTTAAATTTATAAAAGATCATACCATATCTATTGCATTCTTTCTCTAACTCAGGACGGAGTTTTGATGTTGTTACATCAGCAAAAGGTAGCGCCAGTAAGAGAACTTCTCCTGATTGATAATTTGGCATATTTCAAATATTATCGTAGATAGCATCTTCCTCGCTGTAGCCTGCCAATAATTGCTCAGCAGCAAGACGATGCCAAGCAGCATTTTCCTCTTCAGTGTCAGTTGGCTCTTTCACCAGAACAATAACTCTGACTTCTTGGTTAGCTGCCAAGTATTTTAAGAAGGTATCGGGAAATTCGATTTTCCCTTCATCTGTGACTCTTGCTGGAAACTCGTAGGCTTTCATGGTATGTTTTAATCAGTATTTTACATAAATTTCTGAAGGCAGTTATAGTGCCAGTTTAATCTCGGCAGATTCTCCCAAAGCTTCGTTGACAACAATCAATTTTCCTTGACGATCTGCCCCTAATTGTTGATTGGCATTGAGTAATTCAATTCCATAAATAGTACCGTCGGGGGCAATGTCCACATTCATTCGATGGCTAACCTGGATAGTTTCTACCTGTGCGGTTTTTTCTTGCAGGTATATATAAGCTACGTTGTATCTCGCATCGTAAGTCAGTTTCACAGGAACCTCCTGCTCATTTACCAAATATCTCGATATAGCAGCGAATAGCTGACTTGACATCAGCTAAGGCTTCCTCATAGGTGTCACCTTCACCAACTACGGCTCCTTTGATGCCAAGGGGATAGGCTACATAACCGTCGGAATGTTTTTCAATGATGATTCTAAAATGTTTCATCTTGGCCTCTTTATTTTTATAATAACTTAATTCACCACAGCCGCGCGATCGCATAAGCATCAAAAATAACATCAACGCTCAAAACGGTATCTGTTCCGCCATAGATTGGGCAATTATCAGCCTGTCAAATGGATCGCGGTGATGCAAAGGCAGTGAAGCCACAACCTCAATGTGGTCGAAACTTATTTCCAGTATCTCAATTCTATTAACTGCGATCTGCTGCTTGACAAACTCCATAAAAGGCATACTAAAATTTAGCCTGCCTATGCTGTGCTTAATCGCCATTTCCCAGACGCTAGCTGTACTGAGGAGAATATTGTTATCTCCTTTATTAATTAGCGATCGCCCTGTTATACTGAGCCTTGAACTGTTTGTCGTGTACCAAATAAAGGCATGAGTGTCCAACAACAGCCTCATTCCATGTACTCCTTAAACTCTTCTAGCGGTTCATCAAAATCATCGGACATCCAAACCATTCCTTTAGCACTTCCTGGTTGTCGATCGGGTTTAGCTTGTTTGGGAATCCCTACCAATTTTACAACAGGCTGGTTATATTGAGTAATCTCAATTTCTTCACCTCTCATCGCCGCTTCGATTAATTCCAGAAGCTTTTCTTTTGCCTCAACAACATCTACTTGATACATAAATCGTGCCTCCTTACTATCAATTTACAACATCACTATTCTAACTCAATATGATAAATCCTCTTCCTCCAAATCAACAGCCTGTACTTCCATATCATCAGACTCCAACTGAGTCGGAGTAGCCGGAATCGCTGCAATAATTGCATCAATCACCTTCGCCACCGGAATAATTTCCATCCCTAACTCTGGTACGGATTGATTCTTAGGAATAATCGCCCTTTTGAACCCCAATTTCGCCGCCTCCCTCAGCCGCAACTCTAATTGGGAAACTGGCCGCACCTGTCCTCCCAAACCAACTTCTCCGAGCAAAACTGTGCGCGCATCAATTACCCGATCGCGAAAACTGGCCACAATTGCGATCGCAACTGCCAAATCCGCCGCCGGTTCCTCCACCTTCAACCCACCCACCGAAGCCACAATCACATCCAATTTAGATAAAGGAATCCCCACCCTTTTCTCCAAAACAGCTAAAATTTGCTGCAATCTACCAGTATCCACACCAGTAGTAGAACGGCGCGGCGCACCAAAACTTGCAGGGCTGACTAACGCCTGAATCTCCACTAAAATCGGTCTAGTTCCCTCACAAGCAACCGTCGTCGAAGTACCCGGCGAAAATTCATCTTTATTCCCCAAAAACAACTCCGACGGATTATCTACTTCTCGCAAACCGTTGGCTACCATTTCAAAAACACCGATTTCATGAGTAGCGCCAAAACGGTTTTTCATCGATCGCAAAAGCCGATGAGAAGCAAAGCGATCGCCCTCAAAATAAAGTACAGTATCTACTAAATGTTCTAAAACCCGTGGGCCCGCCAAAGATCCATCCTTAGTAACATGACCAACCAAAAACAAAGTAATATTTTCCCTTTTCGCAACCTGCATCAAAGCAGACGTACATTCCCGCACCTGAGCCACCGAACCAGGAGCTGATGTTAACCTAGCAAAATAAATAGTTTGGATGCTGTCAATCACCGCCACATTCGGTTTCAGCGATTCCAACTCCCGCAAAACAACTTCTAAATCCGTCTCTGGAAGCAAGTAGAAATTCTCCGCCGAATTATCCTCCGAATCCGTTTTAGCTTCCCCATTGCTACCAGATTTATTTCCGCCATTACTTGACAAATCAACCGGATTAGCCACGCCCAAACGTTGCGATCGCAATTTCACTTGCTGGCCAGACTCCTCCGCACTGACATACAATATCCGATCCTTGCGCGCCAACATATTCGCCACCTGTAAAAGCAGCGTCGATTTCCCGATTCCCGGTTCCCCACCAATCAACACCAGCGAGCCCGGAACAATCCCACCTCCCAAAACTCGATCGAACTCCCCGTAGCCAGAAGGCCAGCGAGACTGAGTTTGGTCAGAAATCTGCGATAATCTAAAAGATACCTTTGGTTGACCCTTCGACTTATCAGGAGGCGAACCGTGCAGTCCCTTAGTTGTCACCCCAGTCAAACCAGCCCGCGGCCCGCCAGCAGTATGTGGTTCTACCTGCTCGTCAAAACAATCCCACTTATGACAGCTAGGGCACCTGCCAAAATATTGTGGTGAATCATACCCGCATTCCCGGCAAATATATTGTATTCGAGGCTTAGGCATTGTTTACCGATATGATAAATAGTCAACCTTAACATTTGAAAAAGTCTGAGTTAAAGCAATTATCAAGCTTTCAGACCGATCGCCACAGGCCAATGAGTTTGTGCCTTCTATGATAGGGTAAAAAAAAATAACATTATCTGAAATGTAACTTAAGGAGTGCTCGGTAACTTGGAAAATCATAAAGAAAAAATTCTGGTAGTCGATGACGAAGCCAGTATCCGGCGCATTCTGGAGACTCGCCTTTCCATGATTGGCTACGATGTCGTCACCGCTGCTGACGGCGAAGAAGCTCTCGAAACATTTCGCAACACCGAACCCGACTTAGTAGTTTTGGACGTGATGATGCCAAAGCTCGACGGTTACGGCGTTTGTCAGGAGTTACGCAAAGAATCAGACGTACCCATCATCATGCTAACCGCTTTGGGAGACGTAGCCGATCGCATCACCGGTTTAGAATTGGGCGCCGACGATTACGTCGTCAAACCATTCTCTCCCAAAGAACTCGAAGCGCGCATCCGTTCGGTACTGCGGAGGGTTGACAAAAACGGCACGTCCGGCATTCCCAGCTCTGGAGTCATCCAAGTCACCAACATTAGGATTGACACCAACAAGCGCCAAGTTTACAAAGGCGACGAACGAATTCGGCTCACAGGCATGGAATTCAGCTTGTTAGAACTGCTGGTCAGCCGTTCTGGAGAGCCTTTTTCGCGATCGGAAATTTTGCAGGAAGTCTGGGGATACACGCCAGAACGCCACGTAGACACCCGCGTCGTGGACGTTCACATCTCTAGACTTAGGGCAAAGTTGGAAGACGATCCCAGCAATCCTGAATTAATTCTCACCGCCCGCGGCACAGGCTATCTCTTCCAGCGAATTGTCGAAATTGGCGAAGTCGGTTGACAGTTGGCAGTTGACAGTTGACAGTTGACAATTGGCAGTTGGCAGTTGGCAGTTGGCAGTTGACAGTTGGCAGTTGGCAGTTGACAGTTGTTAAATTACCAAATACCAATTTATAGAACTTAAGCACGGGTGTCCAGAAACCGGGTTTTTTAACCAAAATACTTGGTTAAAATCCTCAATCTCGATAAAAAACCCGGTTTCTTGGTGAGCGAGTGCGTGATGCCTTAATAATTAACGATCTCAAGTCCGATCGATTACCATCACAAAATCGGTTCGTAGTGCGGACTTCAGTCCGCAAAAAGGAACGGACTGAAGTCCGCACTACGAACGAACCTTACTGATTGCAGTCAATCCACCGGACTAGATATGCCCAATGCCCAATGCCCTGTTTGGCCAATGCCCTGTTTGGCCAATGCCCTGTTTGGCCAATGCCCAATGCCCAATGACTAATGACCAAATCTGACCCAAATAAAGTTTTGCGGCAATTGCCCTTAGTTGCGGGAGGGTTAGCAGGTACGCTGCTGATGGTCAACCGCTTGCTGACGCCGCAAATTACAGACTCTCAAGCTCGATCGGACGCTTTGGGAGTAATTATCAGCGCCCTGCTGATTTTAACAGGTTTGTTGTGGCAACAGGTGCAAGCGCGATCGCCCGATTCCGTGCAGCTTATCGGCTCTGAAGGCTTCGAGTTGGCGCCGGATTTGCCCGAGGCCGTCAAGCTAGAATTAGCCTGGGCGTCGCGTTTGCTCTTGACAAATACCGCCACAAGGGCGATCGTCATTGTGTATCGAGGAAAAGTTTTATTGCGGCGCGGCATCTTAGGCATCAATCCCGAAGTCAAACCAGGGCCAATATTGCAGCGAGCGATCGACAAAAACAAACCAGTTTATTTAGTAAAGCTCGATATTTATCCCGGCAAAATTGAATTTGACTACTTGCCCGAAAATACTCAAGGAGTCATCTGTCAGCCACTGGGAAGTCAAGGAGTTTTAATCTTAGGTGCCAACGCGCCCCGCAGCTACACCAAACAAGATGAAAATTGGATTGAAGGCATTGCCGAAAAACTAGAAAATACGATCACTCAGCACCTAAATTCTTAACTTTGTAGGGTGCGCAATGCGCACCGAACCCAACTTCAAAATACTACCGAGCCCAATCAGTACCGCGCCAGATAGTGAAAAATAAAACACTAGAAATCAGCGCGCCCAGCAGCCACTTAATAGCATTTTTAAATAACCCCGTGCGCTGATTTGACTCAACCGCAGCGCTTTGCTTCTGCAACCGTTCCTTAGCCGGAGTAATTCTCGAAAGAATTTGGTTTTTCAATTCCTGCGGGTTTTGGGTATCCGCTTGTACCCCCAAACGGGTAAGTTCCCCCGCCAAATTCTTTAAATCTTCAGGTGTACCCTTATTTAGCCGTTCTTCCACCTGCTGCAACTGAGCTAATTGTTGGTTGGCTTGAGTAGTAATTTGCTTGTTATTTTGGTTGTTAACGTAGATTGTGCCAAAAATTCCCAAAGGCAGCATCAACAGAAAAACCAGCGCCAGCAGCAGACAAACCCAAGACAAAACCTTTAAAAAAACGTCTTCCAAACGTCGGCGGTCATATCCTTCTCCAAAAAATATCAGCGCCATTGCCAGCAGAGGAACTGGTACTCGTTCCACTACAGCGCCAATCGTCTGCAATTCCCAGACGCGATTGCCGAAATTTGCTGGTATCAAAACTGCGATCGTATCTAATAAAGATAGAATTAATAGACCGTAGCCAATCCAACGCAGCCTGTAAATAGAAAAACCTTGCTCGCCCTGTACGTCATTCATAAAATAATCACAGTTGTTGTTAACAAAAATCTCTTTTGACTAGAATTAAGGTTCGGGAAATCGCGGTTGCCACCACCCATGCCAATCAACCCAAGCATTCTCTAGAATTTTTGTGGCAGCTTCTGGAGTTGTTTTATCCAAAGGTAAAGACATCTGAGTCCACAAACAGCGCCTGTCTTGAATATTTCCCCTACCCAACAGCCAAAACAGAATGCGGTTCGGCTGCCAATCGCGAGTATTTCGATTGTATCTAAACTGCTGGGAAGTCACTGTAGCACCGCCGCGAGGGTTGATACAGGAACTCAAATACAGTCGATTTT
The DNA here is from genome assembly GCF_036702805.1 of Microcoleus sp. A006_D1. Lineage (NCBI taxonomy): Bacteria > Bacillati > Cyanobacteriota > Cyanophyceae > Oscillatoriales > Microcoleaceae > Microcoleus > Microcoleus sp. A006_D1. The sequence continues at coordinate 275,907 of NZ_JAUBVZ010000007.1, read as the reverse complement.
GCTGTTGCAAAATTCCGTGAAACCCCGCATCTTGAGTGCTTGCTAATGCTAGTTTACCAGGAGATGACTTGAGAACAGTATTTCCCTTCATCATACCTTCTACATCCCCAATGGTGTTGACCGCATAGCGCATCTCTATTTCTAGATTCATGCCATTTTTTTGATATTCATATTTTCTGGCAGCTTTGAATTCAGAATTGTCAGTAATTGCCAGCGGCGCGCTTTTCTCCAGTTTCCAGTCTGCTAGAGGCACCGCAGGGGGAAAGTCAAAGTTGGTTACCACAGTGTTGCCTGCGGAGGGATAGAAAATCAATTTTCCGGCAACTAACAAAACCCCTCCCAAAGTAACAGCCAACAGGGAAATCCTCACTGGTTTCCAATAGGTAATAGCCATTAGCAATTTTGTTTTTCCTTAGTGGGCGGTTCGTCTTTCAAAATTGCCAACCAGCAGAATAACCCGAAAATGAAGACAGCAATCATCGAAAAGACTACCGAACCATTTCCTTCGTGCCAGTATTTAAATGCTGCGGGTTGAGATAGCGATACCAGCACGGCCATGAGAGCAACTCGCGCGGCATTCACTACAAATGCAGTAATTATTGCCACGATTGGCACTACAATTTTTTGAGCTAAAGTTGTCGGAAACATCAGCAAAAAAACCACAGCTAGTCCTAACAATTGTAGAATTGCATTCACGCCCGAACAGCCGTGATACACTTCCACGCTGCCTTTTTCTAGGATGAGAAATACTCCTTTCCGTATCACTTCAAATCCTAAGTAATGCAGGATAAAAGCAGAAAATTTTGCTGTTAATTTGGCTACGTCAACGAATACTCCGATCAATCCGGGAGGAATAGCTGTGTAGCCAAGAATTAGCAGTTCCTGCCAGTATTGTTTCAGTCCTTTTGTGCCGGAAGCTAGCAACGCCAGACTTAATCCTATCAAGAAGGGCGAAAGTCTGATGAAAAAGTCGTATCCAGATATGGAGGAACTTTTGAGCAAGATGAAAGCAATTAACGATGCCCCAAAAAAGCTGGCGAAAATTCCGCTTTCAAAGGTTAAGGATTCGTGCCTTTCCCAAATCAGAAATGCTACGACTCCCCAAAACAGTAACATTGTGCCAAACAGGTCACTGTCGTTGGTTCTGGAAGTCAGAGTCAGGTGGAGGGCAATCAAACCGGAGCCGATGCCTAACAGCCAGTATTTAGGTTCTTGGACTTGTTTGAGCCAGTTGATTTCGGTCATTGCTTTCTGTTTTTTACTAAAAGCTTTTAAAATGCTTAATCTTGTAACTCTATAGAAATTATCAGCTACAAGCACTTAAATTTATGCGTTTGGGATGACTGTTAACTAAATCTTCACAAAGATTGACAAGTATCAATGTTTGTGATATTGACTTCCAGCTAATTAAATCAGCATAATTTGTAGGGTGCGCCACAAGCACCTTACCCGAATTAGGAACTACCAATCATTGATTGGCGTAAACTTTTCGGTAGTAGGTTTGATATTCCTCCGAAAGCAGGGGTTCCCACCATTCGCGATGGGCTAAGTACCATTCCACGGTCTGGCGCAAACCTTGTTCAACTGTGACGGAGGGAGTCCAACCTAACTCTGTTTTAATTTTGTTGGCATTAATAGCGTAACGCCGATCGTGCCCAGCTCTGTCTTTGACAAATGAGATCAGTTGTTCGCAAGGACGCGCGGGCAAATCAGGAGCTAATTCGTCCATTAGCTGGCAGAGCATTTTGACTAAATCGAGATTTTTTACCTCGTTGTTGCCGCCAACATTGTAGGTTTCCCCGGGCTGGCCGCGGTTGATCACGGCATCTAAGGCGCGGCAGTGGTCGAGCACGAAGAGCCAATCTCGCACGTTTTGACCGTCGCCGTATACTGGCAGCGGTTTGCCCAATAGCATATTGATGCACATTAATGGAATCAGCTTTTCTGGGAAGTGATATGGGCCGTAATTGTTGGAACAGTTGGTGATGATTGTGGGGAGGCCGTAGGTGTGGAAATAGGCGCGGGCGAGGTGGTCGCTGCCGGCTTTTGAGGCTGAGTAGGGACTGTTGGGGGAGTAGGCGGTGGTTTCGGTAAATGCTGGGTCGTCGGGGCCGAGACTGCCGTAAACTTCGTCGGTGGAAACGTGGAGGAAGCGCATTTGGGCTTTGACTGACGAATCGTCAATTGCTTCCCAATGCTTGCGGAAGGCTTCTAAGAGTGTGAAGGTTCCGACGACGTTGGTTTGAACGAAGGCTGCTGGCCCGATAATTGACCTGTCAACGTGGGATTCGGCGGCAAAGTGGGCGACTGTGTTGATGTTTTCTTCTTTGAGCAAGGTATCGACTAGGGTGCGATCGCAAATATCCCCCTGTACAAACCGAAAATTTTCTTGTCCTTCGAGAGTTGCCAGGGTTTGTCTGTTGCCGGCGTAGGTTAAAGCGTCGAGTACGATTACTCGTGATCCCGGATAGCTGCTACACCAGTGATGCACAAAATTCGAGCCGATAAATCCAGCTCCGCCTGTCACTAACAATCGATGAGGCGATCGCTCCATGCCTTGATTCCCGCTGTCTGTCATAAAAATAAGAGTTTTTCCAATAACGAAGTCTTTTCAAAAGTAGCCTTAAAAGTAGTTTGTCATCAAGTGTTTGCCCCACTGCGATTAAAATTTCTGTTGTCTGGCTTCGGATTTTCTAATTGGGACGCGATCGCGCCTATGGGTTCACCTGACTTAAACTTATACCGATATTTTGGTTAAAACCCTTACACAGTATGAATTTCATCTTTTTAAACTGGCAAGTGGAAGTTTTTATCGCGATCGGGCGATTGTTGGCATTTGCGATCGATCCGTGATTTTGGCGGCGATCGCCTGTTGATAGATTTGTAAAGAGCTGTTACCATTAATTTTTTAATTATCCTTTACAAAATCCAGATCACCATGAAGAAGCTTCAAGTGTTAGCTGGCATTGCTTCCACCATCGCGATCGCGAGCAGCATCGCACTAGGTGACGGCGCATTTGCTTTCCCCTGTTCCTACAACAAATCTGGGGCGACTCAATCTGGTTCTGGGACAACTCTCCTGGGTTCCGGCGGCTCGGATCGAATGAATCCGTGGAAATCCTACAAAACAGCAGCTCTCGGTTTCCTGGGTTTGGCTGGGGTTTTGGGTGGCGGTGCGGCCTACATGAGCTATCGCGCCGGTCAGCGCGCTTCTGCTGCTTGCGCTGCGATGAGCGATAATTTTGAGGTTTTTGAGGAGCCGATCGATCCGATCGCAGATACAGGTGTCGCTGAGCCAGCAGATGCGGTTGCAGCCGTTCGCCAACACCCGGAAGCTCCGGGCGGCGAGCTGGATTTGCCGATCGAGCAAGTTGCCGAGGTGAATGAGGAAATTGCGATCGAACAAGTGGAGCGCGCGATCGTCAAATAGTTGTCTCAAACCAAAGTATTCGCTCAGCAAGCCTCCAATCTTGCAAGATTGGAGGTTTTTTGAGGTGAAATTATCTACCCCTACTGTTGCCTGTGATGGCGATCGGGCTGGGGAAGTTGCAACCTGTGTATTTTAGTCGGTGGAACCAGGTTGCTGCGTCAGCTATTTCTGGAAGTAATTAACTCAATAGACGAGCAATTGCATAAATCTTTGATGCCAGAAGGAAACCGCAGATGTACGCACATTAACGCAGATAATTTCCAGAAGAGAGGGCGAATGAAGAGCAATTCGAGTCTCATACCGATACTTAAATTTAGATGACTCAAAGCGAGACAGTACGCTGAGGATCTCGCCAGAAATACTGTTGAGATCAATCTGAGGGTAGACGGCAAGAGTTCCAATCGCCTGCTACGGTTGGAAATATAGCCCTACAGATTTACAACTATAGGTTATTATGAATGCTTGGCGCGATCGATTCAATCAATTTACAGGTAAAACTCGATTAGCAGTTTGTCGCATATTCGTTCAGCTAACAGGCGAAGAAGTTGCACCGCTGTTAGGAGTTCTCAACCGCACCGCCAGAGAAGCAATGGATGCCGATGGCGACGTAGCAGTGTTAGGAGAAGGTCTTGTAGAAATTTGCAATCACTTGTTGCAGTATGACAACTACTGGCAAGCAGCCGCCAACGAAGGCGATGTTTTTTGGGATGAAGGCGAAGCCGGCGATTATGTGGATGAACTTTTTACTGATTCAGCCGATCGCTATCTCAGCGAGCCTCAATACAGCACATCAGTTTACGATAAAAATTCCCCGTTGTCTTTGCCGGTAACTAGAAATGTCGTGGTAATGCTGACAATCGCCTATGAAGGCGAAGTTCCTGCCCTGGAAACTGACCTCACTGACATCGGCACGCTGAAAGTCGGTTTAAAAGCACTGATTAATTTACATTACCAGGAAAGGCTGCGAGCTGTGCAAGTTCACTTTTCTCCCGCACAGTTGGGAGACGAACTTACCAACGATCAAGTGCTGGTCAATTTCCCCGAACTCATTCCCCTTTAAAAACTAGAAACAATCCCAAATAAAAAAGCGAATCGGCACTGAGAATTTGCTTTGACAAAAACGAGGTGCGCCGACGCGGACGAGAAAAAAGGGAAAACAAAACAGGTTTGATCGTTCGGACTTCAGTCCTCAACCTGAGAATAAATAATGAGTAAAATACTGAAGGCGATCGGGTATTAAGAAAGTGGGTAATTATCACCAATGACAATTACCCATTACCAATGACCAACTACAAACGGCGAATTATTATTTATGATGCTGCGAAAACTGACAGTTTATTTAATGGCTTTAACTTTCTTGTGGACGGCAACCGCCTGCGGTTCTCCGAGCGCGCAAGCTCCTGTAAATCAGCCTGTAAATCCGGCGGCAAATCCGGCGGCAAATCGGAATATTAACACAGTGCGTCCTGCACCAACAAGTAATAACTTGACTAAAGGCCAATATCCCGTACAGCAAGCTACCTATGATGATAGTGATGGCGAATACAGTTTGATGTTGCTGAATACTCCCCCCGGGAGTACCCCAGTTTACCGCACTACCGATTTGCAAATGGCTCGGTTGACGGAGGAAGAAATCTCGGCAGGGAAGAAAAGTTATCTAAGTCTGGATAACAATAAAGCGAGCTTGCATTTGACAGAAGATTTTAAAATTGAGTACGTTCACAACGTTACCGAAACTGTTCCTAATCCTCAAACAGGTCAGCCACAAACGGTGGTGGTGCGCCAGCAATCTGGTTTCTGGGCGCCGTTTGCGGGGGCGATCGCCGGTCAGGCGATCGGCAGTTTGTTATTTACACCGAGATATTACGTGCCGCCATTCTATCAGCCGGGTGTGATGGTAGGATATGGCGGGTACGGCAATACTTACCGCGAAGCTGCGGGACAATATCAAACTCGCTACCAAGCCCCGCCTCCGGCGGTGAGAAACCGTCAAGTTTTAAGGACGACCGGCCGCTTGCGATCGCCCACATCGAACGTACCCTCGCGGAATCCAGCAGCGCCCGGGGCGAATCGATCGACCGGTTCGGGTTACGGCGGCAATGATTTGAGGCGATCGCAGCAGGCACGTCCCAATCAAAACAGGCGCCAGCCAAGCTTTGGTAGCGGCAGGAGTTCCCGCCAACCGAGTCGCACTCGCTCTTCCGGGGGCGGCAGAAGGCGCTGACGAAAGAGATTGCCTTGCATCAGCAACCGATCTCGATAAAAGTTGATTTTATCTATCCTCCTGATGCTACGCCGCCGCAGCTATTGACGGTGAGAAATTTGTCATAGTTGATGAGAGGGTTTTGTGTTTCCCCCAGACTCAAAAAATATGTGATTTAATTGCTACATTGATATGTAGGTGACAAGTATGTTTCCACAACGCCCGTCAGGGGAAAGAAACCCTTTAGGATTTGATGAATTGATTGCGATCTTGGTGGCATTTGGCACGATGGGAGCAATTTTCTTTTGGGTAACAGGCAGAAATCCCGATCGATTGAATGCCAGAAGTTGGCAATTTCCAGCGGTTTTCTCTCAACCTGCTGCTGCGCCGGACAATCTGAAAATATTAACGCCTGTGCCGCCGAGTTCGGATGTGCGATCGCCCGCTACAATCCTCCTTCCTTCGCAACCGGATATCGTCCCTGTGGCACCTTTAGGGCCGGTTTTACCAGTATTTCCTCCGATGGGGACGATCGTGGTTCCCCAAACGCCAATTGGGCGCGAGACTGTCCCTCCAGTCATTACCAAACCGAAAGCAGCTAAACCAAAGGTTGGCGCCGTTAAATTGTCCGATGTTCCTGAAAAATATTGGGCGCGTCCCTTTATTGTCGCTTTAGTCGATCGCAAAATCTTCACTGATGTCACCGACAACAAGTTTCGGCCTGACGAACCGATGACGCGAGCCGAACTAGCGCGCTTAATTCAGCGAATGGCCGACAAAGAACCGCGGCGAAAACCAGTTGATTTTAAAGACGTAAAAGACAACAATCCGGCCGCAAGTGCGATCGACCACAGTGTCAAAACTGGATACCTTAAAGGATACCCAGACAAAGCCTTCCGTCCCGACAAAGAAGTCCCCCGTGTGGAAGTAATCGCAGCTTTAGCTAGCGGTTTAAACCTGAAACCGTCAGCAAAACCCAACCAAACATTACAAGTTTATACAGACAGGAAAAAAGTCCCCAAATGGGCAGTTAACAAAGTAGCAGCCGCGACGGAAGCTGGGATTGTTGTCAACCACCCGAAGCCCACACTTTTGCAGCCGAATAAAACAGCAACTCGCGCGGAAGTAGCAGCCATGGTTTACGAAGCTATGGCCAAAGAAGGCAAAGTGCCTGTTAAGCCTTCTGAGGCTGTGATGAAGCCTGTAAAGGTGTCTAAATAAGATTTTTGGGGCGCAGCCGAAGCAACGCCCCTGAATAAGATTTAATCGTTATGGTTTGCAGTCAGGACTTTAGTTTTTTCTTCTGCCTTTTCCGAGGACTGAAGTCCTCACTACGAACCTGGTGGATTAATCTTGAAACACCATAATGCTGCCAGAATAGCAAGCTACCCAAACCTGATTAGTTTGCGGATCGTAAGTAATCCCGATGGGACTTGAATTAACCTTCACTGTTTGCAGCACCTTCAGATCGCTCGTCCTCACCTTGCTAACAGTATTCGATAAATAGTTAACCACATAAATCAGTTTTCCATCACCAGAAATCGTCATGCTGCGAGGTGCATTTCCAGTCGAAACTTTATCTGCCACTTTACCAGTTGCCAAGTCAATCTTTGCCACATTCCCTTCACCATTCAAAGTGGCATAAAGATACTTGCCATTGGGGTCTATCGTCAAATGACGCGGCGCATTTCCAATATTTCTCAACCATTCTACCGAAAAGTCTAAGAGATTTACTTTCGCAATATCGGCAGAACCCATGACAGCAACATAGGCATTTTTCGAGTCTGGAGTGACCACAATACCCCGAGGATATGCACCCAGTTTCACTCGCTCAACTTCGCGGTTTTTCTTGATATCAACTACGCTCAAATCCCAACCGCACCAATTGGTAGCGAACACAAAGCGATTGTCAGGCGAAACAGCATTAAATTTCGGAACCGCACCTACAGGAATTACGTTTTCTATTTTCAACGTTTCGGTATTGATGCGGTACAGGAAACTTTGGTCGTGTTTTGCCGATGGAGAGCATCTATCACTCCCTGGATTGTCAAACCCCGCACCGTACATTTGATAGTTGGATACATAGGCATATTTGCCGTCTGTTGAAAAAGCAGCTTCTACGGGAGAACCTTGATAATTGCCTTTGAATTTAGAAAAGCCGAACTTCGATAAGTTTATTTGATCGGGAATAGTCTTGACTAATTTAAACTTCCTGTCGTAAACTGTGATTGTGTGGTTGTACATCATGTTTTGAGCAAAAAACAAACCCGCTCCTGAATAAACTATTGATTTCGGCGATATCTTGCCGTAAATAGTTTTTTTCAAAGTCATTTTACCCTCGGTTTTTTGGGGAGGATTTACCCGTTGTTTGGGTTGCAACTCATTGGCTTTTTCCTCGGAATTTTGGGCGGGAGTTTCTGTTCTAAATCGTGGTAAAAATGGTTCTTGAAATAGAGGTTCTTTTGGCTGATTTTTAGTTAAATCTTCGAGTTTACTGGTGTTTGCTGTGGGGCTAGGAGATGGGGAAGATCGATCGCTCTTTGGCGATATTTCCCCCGCAGATTCATTGTCAGCGCTGGCGGCTTCCGGCTTACCTTTCAAGGCTGACAAGGTTTTAGGGCCGACAATGCCGTCAACTTTCAGGTTGTTTTCTGCTTGGAACTTTTTGACAGCAGCCTGGGTTACAGCGCCATAAAATCCTGTGGGCTGGCTACGAAAATACCCTGCGTCTTGCAGAGTTGTCTGGAGTTCGGTAACTTCCGCGCCTGAATCGCCTTTTTGCATTTTGATGGCGAGTGCGGGATTGACTATATTTAAAATTGTGAGACAGATTGTAAAGAAGAGTAAAGGAGTCGAGGCTAAATTTAGGTGCTTTGTCGAGTTGGGCGATCGAGTTTGAGCTGGGGGCGTTTCCCAAGTTTCAGCTAAATGCAGGTATGCCAGTCCGTCCATAGTTTTTACCAGGTATTTTTGATGCTATGATACACCAGTTAACATTGATGAAAGAGAAAATCTCATTATAATTAAACCTAGGGTGAAATCTTCGAGCAGTTTTTAATGGTGCCAGCAAGTAGGAGCGATCGACAATGTGGAGTGGGGAACAAACAACGGCAGCATCAACAACCAAAGAATCCCGCCAGACTGTGCTGTGGGAAGATGACGGCGGGCTTTGCCAGCGGGCTTGGGTAGAAATCGATTTAGCAGCTTTAACTCACAATGTAAAACAGCTTAAAAATCTCCTATCTCCCCAGACTGAACTGATGGCAGTTGTGAAGGCGGATGCTTACGGACACGGTGCGATCGCAGTCAGTCAAACGGCCTTGCAAGCAGGTGCTAGTTGGCTGGGTGTGGCGACGATTCCCGAAGGCATAGAATTGCGGGAAGCTGGGATAGAAGCGCCGATTTTGCTGTTGGGGGCAACTCATACAGCGGCACAGGTAAGGGCGATCGCCCAATGGCACTTGCAGCCCACTATTTGTACTGCCAAACAAGCCCTGATTTTTTCGGAAGTTCTCGTCAGTCTCGATCGATCTTTGCCCGTTCACGCTAAGTTAGACACGGGAATGTCTCGCTTGGGTACGCCCTGGCAGGAAGCAACAGAATTTGTGCAATTAGTCAATGGGTTGCCGAATTTAAAATTAGCCAGCATTTACTCTCACTTGGCGACAGCCGATAGTCCCGATACCGCGGTTATGAGAGAGCAACAGCAACGGTTCAAAAGGGCGATCGCGCAAATCCAAACAGCAGGAATTAACCCGCGCCTCCTCCACTTGGCAAACTCTGCTGCCGCCCTCACCGACCCCGATTTGCATTACGATTTAGTGCGCGTCGGTTTGGCTACCTACGGTCTTTATCCTGCTCCTCATTTGCAGGCGATCGCTTCTTTGCAGCCCGCAATGCAGGTAAAAGCTCGGGTAACGCAGGTGAAAACAATTGCAGCAGGCACTGGCGTCAGTTACGGCTATCAATTTATTGCCTCGCGGCAGACACAGATTGCCGTAGTTGGTATCGGCTATGCAGATGGAATTCCGCGTAATCTTTCTAATAAAATGCAGGTTTTAGTTAGGGGCAAATTTGTGCCGCAAGTCGGTGCTGTGACGATGGATCAATTAATGATCGATGTCACCGATATTCCCGATCTAGAAGTCGGGGAAGTGGTGACGCTGCTGGGAAAAGATGGAGAAAATCAAATTACTGCTGACGATTGGGCAGAAATTTTAGAGACAATTTCGTGGGAAATTCTCTGCGGTTTTAAACACCGATTGCCCAGGGTTGCAGTAAACTCTTAACTGGCGGGAAGGCAGAGCGCAGGGGTTGAGCGCGATCGGGACTATATTATAATTTTGACGTAAGAAACAATACCAATTCCCAATTACCAATTCCCAACCACTAATTACCAATTATTAATATGACAGCGACCAGCACAATTATACTAATAGCTGAAACCCTGACGGCGCAGCTAAATGCAGAAAGAATACAGGCGATGCAAGTAGCCCAAGAATTAACGAAAAAATTCGTAGAATTGGGGTTTAAAGTTGTACCTCAAGCGCTGTGGGCGATCGGCATTTTGTTAATTACGCGATTTGCGATCGACGTTGCGGGCCGCGTGACTCGCCGAACCCTCAGCCGCACGGAAGCCACGCTGCGGAAATTTTTAGTTCAAGCTGCGGAAATTGTGATTTTGATAGTGGGAGTAGTCGCCGCTTTGAATCAGTTGGGGATTCAAACAACTAGCGTGGTGGCTGTTGTGGGTGCGGCGGGTTTGGCGATTGGTTTGGCGTGGCAAAATACTCTATCTCACTTTGCTGCTGGGGTAATGTTGATTAGTTTGCGGCCTTTTGAAGTCGGAGATGCGATCGAGGCTGCGGATGTTAAGGGCGTGGTGGATAGCATCGGGATTTTTTCAACCACCGTGGTGACAGACGATCGTATAAAAATTATTGTCCCGAACAACCAGTTGTTTAACGGTACACTGAAAAATACCACGGCGATGGGTACGCGGCGAGTAGACTTGAAGATTGATATTGGCGATCGGCCGATCCGTCCAACGATGGCTGAGTTATTAGAAATTGCCCATTCTCACCCGCTGGTTTTGGAAAATCCGCCCCCGACTTGTTTGGTAGCCGAGATCACTCCAGATACAACTATTCTATCTCTCCGGCCCTGGTGCGCGTCGGTAGCCTACGAACAAGTGCGATCGCAAGTTCAAGAACACGTCAAAGAAGCAATGAATGCCAACAAAAATCAAGCACAATAAATCTAAAATCTAAAATCCAAAATCTCAAATGAGCAAGTTGTATCCCCAGCAAATTTTGCAAGAACCGGGCGTCAGGATGTCCGCCACCGAAAAAGAAACAATTCTCAAAAAATTTCCGCCTCCCGACAAAGACGGTCAAATTTATGCAGACGCCATTTTTGAAGGTGGTGGCGTGCGCGGAGTTGCCTTTTTAGGAGCACTCAGATGCTGTCACGATTTGGGTATCCGTTGGCGAAAATTGGCCGGTACTTCTGCGGGTGCAATTACTGCCGCAGTATTGGCAACAGACTTGTCAATGGATGACTTAGAGCAGTTGTTAGGAGACCTCGATTACAGCATATTTTTAACTCAAAAAAACAGTCCTCTAATTTTAAATGGCGACCCCGCCGACGACTTGCAATCTCCAGCTTGGACGCTACTTTTCCTAACAGTCAGCCGCCAGATGGGAGAATATTCTGCGCAACCTTTTCGGCAGTGGCTGGAAGCAACGCTCAGTCAAGGTAAATTGCAAACTTTTGCCGATGTCAAACAAATCGTCAAAGACCGGGAATTAAAAGTAGTAATATCCAACCTCACTCGCGGTGAAATGTTGGTGCTTCCCGATGACTTGCGGCGGCAAGAATCGGCTGATTCCGATGCTTTGTACCAGCAGTTGCAGCTCAAAAGCCCCGAAGATTTTAGCGTAGCTGAAGCGGTGCGGTTGTCGATGAGTATTCCGCTATTTTTTGAGCCGGGAAAACTGGGCAATGACTTAATAGTCGATGGCGGAATTCTGAGCAATTTCCCGCTGTGGATTTATGACAAACAATCTGTCGGTTCGACTCCCGCGGTGCCCCGCTGGTTTACCTTTGGGTTTCGATTAGTCGATACTGGAATTGAGAGTAAAGTTAAGATTGATACTCCGCTGTCGATGCTGGCGGCGATGTTCAGAACGATGATGAAAGCAAGAGACCGCTATCACCAGCGGGAAATGGATAAGGGCAGGGTGATTAATATTGATGTGACTGAAGCTGGGGTGACGACGACGGATTTTCACCTTGATGCCGATCGCAAGGCTAAGCTGTACCGATTGGGCTATGTGTATACTAAGAGGTTCTTTTTGAGTTCTAACTTTAGCTGGGAAAAGCACTTGAAGGCTAGGGGCTTTGGGGAGTAGGAGAGGGGGAGAGTGGGGAAATATGCCTTCCGCCTTCGACCAAAGGTATATAGGGAGAGGGATTGAAGAATTTTTGATTTAGGGGTTGGCAAGAGCCTGGTGTGTGTGCTATAGTTAGTTACCGTCATCGTGGAGAGGTGGCTGAGTGGTCGAAAGCGGCAGATTGCTAATCTGTTAAGGGTGTTATCACCCTTCGGGGGTTCGAATCCCCCCCTCTCCGTTCTATAACTTCTAGGAAAAAATTCCTGTTAATCAAATTTTTGGACGGGCTTTAAGCACCGTCCAAATTTTTTTTGCAATTCAAGTCTAGTCTCGCCGCAATAATCAACGACTAAATCTAATCAAGCGCCTTGATTGCTTCGACAAATTGCCGCGAGATAAAAGGTAAAATTTCTTCATTCTTGCTATTCTCTTTCCCCTCGGTAAATACAACCAACAAATACGGCCGCAAACCAGACATTTCAATATAAGCAGCATCGTGACGAACTTGACTTGTTAGCCCCGCTTTTGACCACAATTTTGCATCTTCTGGCAATCCGCCACCTAAAAAACCTGTAACTTGATTTTCAGGATCAGGTTCTAATTCTGCTGGTTCTAAACTGCGTTTCATTAAACCCATCATCTCTTGCGATGCTTTTGCAGAAACAGCTACGCCGCCGATGATGCTGTGCAGCAAACGCGCCGCGGCATTTGTGGTGAGCATATTTCTATTTTCCATTAATTCTCCCAGAAATGCTCGCTCGCGACCGTAGGGGCCATCGCACCAGGTTTTTTGATTGGCGTTAATGTTTTGTAATTCCGGCCAATCTAATGATTGAAGGTAACGGTTGACGATGTTTCGCTGCTGTTTCCAAGTTTCAAAGGGGCCTGGTGATAATTCTGGGCCGCTGGTGGTGCCGGTGAGGGCGTCTACTACTAAACTGGTGGCATCGTTGCTGGAATCAACTATCATATCTCGGACGGCGCGTTCTAATTCTGGCGATGTTTGAATCATGCCTTTTTGCGCCCATTCCCAGATGGCAACGAGGTAGAATAATTTGACGATGCTGGCGGGATAAATTCGTTCGGAAGCCCTAGCGCTAAAGCCTCGCGGTTGATATTTCCAAAATTCTTGTGCACTCAGCGCGCCGCCTGTGTTGACTCGCACTGGCGGATCGTAGACTATCCAGGTTATGGCTGTGCGATCGCCCGTTAATCCTGTAAATTCTGCCTGGGCGGAGTCTATAATGCTACTGCCGAGGGTTTCTAATTGTTCGTCTTTGTGGAAAAATGTCATGGTTAATGGCTGACGGTTAACGGCTGACGGTTAACGGCTAATGGCAATAAATCGTTAAGTGCGAACAATTAACAGCAAACAATTAGCAATTAGCAATGACCAATTATCAATTATCTGATGTTCTGGAGTACCGCGCGCGATCGCACATAAATATTTACGATTCCCCAAAGTGCGATCGATTAGCAACTCAAGCGGCGCTGGGGCGACATTTACGCACCCTTAATCAAAGTCCGAGGGATGTAAACTTGGATACAAAGGCTGTGATGGTGCGACTGTGCGAAGATGATTATCCGGGATGGCTGGATCTTCGAGATATTGAGTTGCTCGAAGTCACAGAAACATTGTATCATCCTTTGGTGCTTTCTGAGGCAGACATTAGAGAAAAATTGCCGATCGCCATTAATTTTGCTTGCGAAGCGATGCACCAATTAAATTATTATCTTTGGGGCGGTACAGTTGGGCCAAATTATGATTGTTCGGGATTAATGCAAGCTGCTTTTGTGGCTGCGGGCATCTGGTTGCCGAGGGATGCTTATCAGCAGGAAGCTTTTACTAAGCCTGTTAGTATCGATGCTTTAGATACATCTTGCACCATTCTTAGCAACGGGCAAGATGCCCGTTCCACAACACATCAAGTTTCTTGTGGGGTGGGCATCTTGCCCGCCCATGAAAAACCTATTGACAATGGTGCAAGATGTCAGTTAGAACCGGGGGACTTAGTATTTTTTGGTACGCCAGAAAAAGCAACTCATGTAGGATTATATCTCGGAGATAATCGCTACATTCACAGTTCGGGACAAGCACAAGGTCGCAACGGTATCGGTATCGATGTTTTGTCAGAAAAGGGCGATGCAGTCAGTCAAGCTTATTATCAGCAATTGCGCGGATATGGTAAAGTTGTGGCAAGTTATCAACCTAGTTAGTTGATTCCTGGATACACTACCAACTAAGAAACCGGGTTTTTACCGAGATTGAGGATTTGAGCGAAGTATTTTCGTAAAAAACCCGGTTTCTGGCCACCACGCCTAAGTTCTGTAGTTGTTCATCAATGACTCATAACTAATGACTAATGACTAATGACTAATGACTAATGATTAATGACTAATGATTACTGATGTTATCTAACAAAACAATGGACGCTGCATTATTTTTGGAAAAATTGGCTGCACAGCAGGCTGCCGATCAGATTGTTCTCGATGTTTCGGTGGTAGTGCCGGTGTATAATGAGGTGGAAAGTTTACCTCATCTGATTGAGGCGATCGCCTCTGCTATTCAACCATCTGGACTCAGCTATCAAATTATTTGTGTAGATGACGGTTCTAAGGACGGTTCTGCTGACCTTCTCAAGCAATTAGCCAGCAGTCGCGATGACCTTTGTGCTGTGCTTTTGCGCCGCAATTACGGGCAGACTGCTGCCATGTCAGCGGGTTTCGATCGCGCGACTGGTCGTGCTATTGTTACCCTAGACGGCGATTTGCAAAATGACCCTGCTGATATTCCGATGTTGTTGGAAAAGTTAGATGAAGGCTACGATTTAGTTAGCGGCTGGCGCAAGAATCGGCAGGACAATACTATCAGCCGCTTGATTCCTTCTAAAATTGCCAATTGGTTAATTGGTCGCGTTACAGGCGTAACTTTGCACGACTACGGCTGTTCTTTGAAAGCTTATAAATCCGAGTTGGTGGCAGACTTGAATTTGTACGGAGAATTGCACCGATTTTTGCCTGCTTTGGCGTTTATTGAAGGGGCGAGAATTGCAGAACTTCCGGTGCGACATCACGCCCGCCGTTTCGGTCAAAGTAAGTATGGCATTTGGCGGACTTTTCGGGTGTTGATGGATTTGTTAACTATTTCTTTTATGAAGAAGTTCCTAACTCGACCGATGCACGTTTTTGGACTTTTGGGTATGATTTCGATGGCGTTCGGAACGGTTTTAGGGATTTATTTGACTTTCGTGAAATTGGGTCTGGGTCAAAGTATTGGTAATCGTCCTTTGCTGATTTTGGCTGTGGTTTTGTTGTTGACTGGTGTGCAGTTATTTTGTTTTGGTTTGCTGGCGGAAGTGATGATGCGGACTTATCATGAGTCGCAGGGAAAACCGATTTACCGGGTGCGTGAGGTGTTTGGTTCTAAATAATAGGAAATCGGCGGTTTCAACCGCCCCTTGTCAAAGGAAGTCGGCGGTTTCAACCGCCCCTACACACACGAAGTCCGCAGCAGAGGGGGACTGAAGAATAAAGGATGTATTTAGACGGACGCGATCTAACTCTTAACTCATGACTTTTTGAGCTTGGCGGAGAGATTGAATAGTCGCTATTGCGTGTTGAGACACTGCATCTATCTCTGCTTCGGTATTGAACCGTCCAATCCCAAACCGAATTGAAGCGTAGGCTAATTTGTCCGATCGCCCGATCGCTGCTAAAACATGAGATGGAGATATTTTCGCCGAAGTGCAAGCAGATCCCGAAGAAACTGCCGCCGCCGATTGCAAACCCAACATCAACGCTTGACCGTCAACGCCGCCTACACTAATATTCAGATTCCCAGGTAATCTCTTCGTCGCGTGACCGTTGAGAACAACATCACCCAATTCACTCAAATTTTCCCACAAACGCTGCCGCAAATTCACAACTCGTGCTGTTTCCGACTCCATTTCCGCAATTGCTAATTCTACTGCTTTGGCAAACCCGACTATTTGCGGTGGGTAGAGAGTGCCCGATCGCATTCCCCGTTCATGGCCTCCTCCGTGCATTTGTGGCGCTAGTTGCACCCTCGGTTTGTTGCGGCGGACGTAGAGAGCACCAATGCCTTTTGGCCCGTAGATTTTGTGCGCCGTCAAGGACATTAAATCAATGTTCATCTCCTGTACATCCAGGGGAATTTTGCCGATCGCCTGGGCCGCATCTGTGTGGAAAAGAATGTCATTTCCGCGACAAATTGCTGCAATTTCGGCGATCGGCTGAATCACACCAATTTCGTTATTAGCCGTCATCACGGAAACTAAAATTGTCTCAGCCCGAATCGCTTTGATCAAATCGCCTATATCAATCAGTCCGTCGCTTTTCACTGGTAAAACAGTAATGTCAAACCCCAATTTTTCCAAATATGTACAAGGGTCAAGAATTGCATTATGTTCGGTTTTTACTGTTATAATGTGCTTCCCTTTGCTGAAATACGCTTCAGCGATGCCTTTAATCGCTAAATTATTTGCTTCCGTTGCACCGCTGGTAAAAACAATTTCTTCTGGGGAAGCGTTGATCGCTTCTGCTATGATTTGTCGCGACTGTTTTACCGCTGCTTCTGCTTCCCAGCCGTAAATGTGGTTGATGCTGGCTGCGTTGCCGAATTGTTCGGTGAAATACGGCAGCATCGCATCAACTACCCGTTGGTCTACGGGGGTTGTGGCGTGGTTGTCGAGATATATAGGACGTGCGGACATAGTGGATTTTTGGTTGAAAAAGGTGTTAGGTTTATTGTAGACGAACCCTTTGTTCTACCACAAAACTTTATATTTAACAAATATTTGTGAAGATTTATGCGAGCTGACATTCAGGGATTAGAAATTACTGTCGGTGAGCTCAAGCACCTGTGCGGCGCAGGGCCCGATCGCGTATACCGGCCCGCGAGTGCGACTAAGTTTGCCCACGAAGCTTTGAAAACAGTCGGTTTAATTGTTTTGGTTCTAATCAGTTGTTGGCTGCTGGTGGCGATATTTCCTAGAGCTTATTTGGTGTGGTTGGCCCTCCACCTCGCTGCGATCGCCGGTTTGATCTTTGAGGATGCTTGGAAAATCTGGTGCAGCCAAAACAAACATTTAGTCAATCTTTTTGATGATGTCGATCGCTATAATGGTATAATTAGGGCGGTGGAAATTAATGACAAGATCGAAGATGCTGGCAATGCGTTCGTCAAAATAGGCGATCGCTCAAAAGTCATTCAAGCCTTGAAGCTGATTAGAGAGGATTTAGTTCGAGCTTTGAAAACAGAGAGAATTCTCAGGGAAAACAAAAAATTTGTCGCTACTAACTCAGAACTGTTTGCAAATAATTTGACAACTTTGAATGCCCTCCAAATTAGCGATCGGGCTACCGAACAAGGGCGATTACTCAACGAAGCTTTGCAGTTAGCTGTGGGAGTTCAAGCAGAAATGAAAAAGTTACAAGATCGAAATACTGCCCATTAAAAAAAATCGCAAATATTAGTAGGGTACTCAGGAGCGTACCTGATTTGGTAGCAACGCGCACCAACCGCGAACCGATCGAACTCCCACACATTTTTAAATTCATGAATTATGAGAATTGTTAAGAAAAATCATAATTGTAAATTTTTTCCTGTTGCGTAACAGGTAAGGATATCTTGGAAAGGTGACGTTAACAACCAGGTCAGTATGTCTTCTACCAAACCCAAGATTATAGTTCTCGATGACGATCCGACAGGTTCTCAAACCGTGCACAGTTGCTTGCTGCTGACACGTTGGGACGAAGAAACCCTGCGTTTGGGACTGCGGGACAAGTCCCCGATTTTTTTCATACTAACAAATACTCGATCGCTAACTCCCGAAAAAGCAGCCTCCGTCACCCGCGAAGTGTGCCAAAATCTCAAAAGGGCGATCGCGATCGAAGAAATCGAAGACTTCCTAATAGTTAGCCGTTCCGATTCTACCCTGCGCGGCCACTATCCGATCGAAACCGACGCGATCGCCGAAGAACTTGGCCCCTTCGACGCCCATTTTCTAATTCCCGCCTTTTTTGAAGGAGGCAGAATTACCCGCCACAGCGTGCACTACCTAATGGTTAACAGCGTCCCCACGCCTGTTCACGAAACCGAATTTGCCAAAGATTCAGTCTTCGGCTACAGTCACAGTTACCTGCCAGACTATGTAGAAGAAAAAACCAAAGGTCGCATCCCCGCTGATGCAGTCGATCGCATTTTACTCGCAGACCTACGCCACGGAAGTTTAGATCGGCTGATGGACATGACAGACAACCAATGTGCAGTTGTTGACGGCGAAAGCCAAGGCGATTTAGACACATTTGCCAAACACATTCTCAATGCAGTCAGTCAAGGCAAAAAGTTTTTATTCCGCAGCGGGGCGAGTATTTTAACATCCTTAGCTCACCTCGGCCACCAGCCAGTAGCAGCCGACGAAATGGCAAAATACGTGAGAGACCGCAAAGCGGGTGCAGTAATAGTTGGTTCCCACGTTAAGAAAACTACTGAACAATTGGAGCGCTTGTTAAAAGAACCCAATATAGTTAGCATTGAAATAGATGTATCTCACTTGCTAGAAGATTCACCAGAGTATCGCACCCAAATGCTCGATGAAATTCTCGAAAAAGTCCACAATGCTCATGACGAAGGCAAAACACCTGTAATTTTTACCAGCCGCAAGGAACTACAATTTGAAAACGCAGAAATCCGCTTAAAATTTGGCGCTGCTGTTTCTGATTTGTTGATGGATGTCGTGCGGGGAATGCCTGCGGATATCGGGTTTTTGATTAGCAAGGGCGGCATTACTTCCAACGATGTTTTGAGTACCGCTTTGTCGCTGAAAAGTGTCAGACAAATCGGTCAAATTATCGCAGGTTGTTCGGTGGTGAAAACCGAGGCTAATCATCCTCTTTTTCCCAATTTACCAGTAGTTCTGTTTCCGGGAAATGTGGGAGATAGCAATGCTTTGGCTACGGTTTACAAGCGCCTGAGCAAGCATTCTAGCTAGTAGAATCCCAGATTAACGCAGATGAATTTAGTTCTAGTCAGGGAGGACAATATTCATCTGCGGTTGGTCGTGAGCCACTCGACGGCAACTTAAAAAAATTCTCATCTACTTTTTGATTGCCAAAACCGCCAAAATATGCTAGTGTAAAAAGTCTGCCTTTAAATAAGACCATCGTCAAATAGCCAAATCGCCCCTCAGCAGCCACTCTCAAAAAAATGAAATTTCCAAAATAAAAATTAAGCCCGATCCTCTACATATAGGGCATCCACGGCAACCCCTACTGCTACCAGTAGCGTTTGTTTGTTGTACCCGCCTAAATTTTCAAATTAAGTAAAAATTTTCACATAGTAATTTTTAGCTGAAAGGATTAGCATATAAGGGTGACAGAACATTATCATCCACTAAACTCATTAAAAAGCGGCCATTGGTTCAAGCTGATCTGTGGGGCCAGTTTTCAACACCTGCCGTCGGTTCGGAATCTCACATTGGCTTACACCTTAGCAGGTGCTGACTGTATCGATGTCGCGGCAGATCCCGCCGCCGTCGCAGCAGCGAAAGAAGCCCTACAAGTTGCCAGCGAATTACAGGCAAAAACTCAAAACCGCAGGTTTGGCGGCCAAGGGTTGCCGCTGCTGATGGTGAGTTTAAACGATGGAGAAGACCCGCATTTTCGCAAGGCCGAATTCAACCCAGCCGATTGTCCGGCGGACTGCTGGCGGCCGTGCGAAAAAATATGTCCAGCCTCCGCAATAGTTTTTCAGAGTGCTGGCGGTGGTTTTTCCGGGGTGATAGACCAGCAGTGCTATGGCTGCGGTCGCTGTCTGCCGGTTTGTCCGAGCCAGTTAATTTACACTCGTTCTTACGTGTCTGCTCCCGCCGCGATCGCACCTTTAATCTTGCAATCCGGTGCGGACGCCCTAGAAATCCACACGCAAGTAGGCAGAGAGGCAGATTTTGCGCGACTTTGGTCGAGCATAGCTCCCTGGGTAGATCAACTCAAAGTAATAGCAATTAGTTGCCCCGATGGAGATGGTTTGATTGACTATTTGCGGACACTCTATCAAATAATTTCCCCCCTTCCTTGTCCCCTAATTTGGCAAACCGATGGTCGGCCAATGAGTGGAGATATCGGAACAGGAACTACTAGAGCCGCTGTCAAACTCGGTCAAAAAGTTTTGGCTGCCCAGTTGCCGGGATACGTGCAACTTGCAGGCGGCACTAACGATCGCACTGTCAGCAAACTCAGAGCCGGCGGACTGCTGTTGGAGGGCGGGAAAAATTTGTCAGTTCCCCCTGTCCAATATATTGCAGGTGTAGCTTACGGCAGCTATGCCAGGGTTTTGCTGTCGCCAATTTTAGAACAATTAGAAACCATGCAGACCGATCGAGCTTATGCCGTTCCGGTGGCAGCCGCTTGCAGCGCAGCCGAAGTTCCAACACCTCGGTTGACTCAGCTCGAAGCCGTCCCAGAACTTCTCTCGGAGGCCGTGAGTTTAGCTCGTTCTCTAGTTTCCCAGCTCAAAGAATTTTAGGCTGTTAACAGCTAACAGCTAACAGTTAACAGCTAACAGTTAACAGCTAACAGTTAACAGTTAACAGTTAACAGCTAACAGTTAACAGTTAACAGCTAACAGTTAACAGTTAACAGTTAACCGACTAAAAAAGGTTAAAAACGTCACCGAACACACCGAGGCGAATGCAGATTACAGACGACCTCAACAGACTATTAGACATCGTGCCAGATGAGATCCGGCAGCCCTTAGAGCAGCACCCGCAGCGCAACAATCTCATTGAGGTTGTGATGGATTTGGGCCGCCTACCAGAAGCTCGTTTTCCATTGTCGGCCGAATATCTTTCCCAAAAACCAGTTTCCAAAGCAGACATCAGCTATTGCATCGATCGAGTCGGCAGCTTCGGCGGCGACAATCGAGCCGGTATCGAGCAAACCCTGCACCGAATTAGCGCCCTTCGCAACCGCAGCGGCGAGATTATCGGCTTGACTTTGAGGGTGGGCCGCGCTGTGTTCGGGACGATCGGGATTATCCGCGATTTGGTGGAAACCGGTCAGTCAATTTTGATGCTCGGCCGCCCCGGAGTTGGCAAAACCACGGCTTTGCGGGAAATTGCCCGCGTGCTCGCCGATGACTTGGAAAAACGGGTGGTAATCATCGACACCTCCAACGAAATCGCCGGAGATGGAGATATCCCGCATCCGGCGATCGGCAGAGCTCGCAGAATGCAAGTTTCCCGTCCCGAACTCCAGCACCAAGTCATGATCGAAGCAGTGGAAAACCATATGCCCGAAGTGATCGTGATTGACGAAATCGGCACGGAATTGGAAGCTTTGGCCGCTCGGACGATCGCGGAAAGGGGCGTGCAGTTGGTCGGTACCGCCCACGGGAACCGGCTCGAAAACTTGATGAAAAACCCGACTCTGGCCGATTTAATTGGGGGCATCCAAGCGGTGACGCTGGGAGATGACGAGGCGAGACGGCGCGGTTCTCAAAAGACAGTTTTGGAACGCAAATCACCGCCAACTTTTGAAATTGCGATCGAAATGTTGGAACGCCAGCGCTGGGTGATCCACGAACGAGTCTCAGATTCGATCGACACTCTGCTGCGAGGACGCGAACCCAACCAGCAAACCAGAAGCATCAGCGACACTGGAGAAGTCATTATCGAGCGCGAGTCAGCCGCTCCCCCCGCCCGGTTTCCAGGGATGCCAGCTTCCGCCTCAGCCCCCGCTGCGGTATCAGGAATGCGGCCAGTCACACCGATTTCTGGGTGGCGGAGTGCCGGCAAAATGGTGCCGATGCCTCCTCAAGGCGAGAAATTCGCTGCTAACAGCGCGCCCGTGACTGAGACTCGGTATTTCGAGCAACTCCTCGAAGAATCCCTCTCCGTCGAACCGGTACCGCAGCACCGGGGACGTTATTCCCAGAATGTCGGCCCTAACGGCGAAGATTTGCCCCTCCACGTTTATCCTTACGGCATAGCTCGCCACCAGCTCGAACAGGTGATTTCGACCCTGAACCTGCCGGTGCAGTTGACGAAGGATATTGAAAGTGCTGACGTAGTGTTGGCTTTGCGATCGAACGTGCGGAACCAGTCAAAATTGAGGCAGTTGGCAAAAACTCGCCAAGTTCCCCTGCACACAATCAAAGCCGGCACCATTCCCCACGTAGCGAGAGCTTTGCGGCGTCTATTGGACATGGATGACCCGGGCACGCCGGAAGTGGCAGACCTCGCCTTATTCGCCCGCAGCGGTTCTTCTGACGAGCTCGAAGCTCTCGAAGAAACCCGCTTGGCTGTCGAGCAAATTGTCATTCCCAAGGGACAGCCGGTGGAACTTTTACCCCGTTCTCCCGACGTTCGCAAAATGCAGCACGAACTTGTGGAACACTATCACCTGAAATCCAACAGTTTTGGGGAAGAGCCCAACCGCCGCCTGCGGATTTTTCCAGCTTAAAAAGTTCTATACGCAGCATCTCTATACGTAGGGTGTGCCTGGACGCACCCTACCGCTAGAAGGCAGAAGGTAGAAGGCAAACGGCAGATTTTTTGGATGCTACTTTCACTTTTCTACCTTTTGCCTTTGATATCATCTAAGCTAAATTAACGATCGTTTTTGTAGTTGGGTTCACTGCCTCGACCCGAATCTTGCAGTCGAGCGACCGGACAGGATATTATTTCCATGGCTAAGATTTTTGTGTAAGTGCGATCGGCTTAATCCCCCATTACCAATACCCCATTACCAACGCCCCATCATAACAGATTATACCTGAGTTAATTTACCAGATTTGACATGAATGATGCACAAATTCAGCTATTTATTCAATTAATTGCAGCTCACACAGGTTTACAAATTCGCCCGCAAGATCGATCGGCTTTGTCTCAAAAACTTTTGAATCGGATGAAAGCTGTAAAAATAATATCACCCGAAAAATACTATAAAGTTTTAACCGCTCCGAGTCATGAAACTCAAACCGAATGGCGAGAATTAGCGCTGTTGCTAACAACGAACGAAAGTTATTTCATGCGGGACAAAGGACAGTTCTCGCTTCTGGAAAAAGTGATTTTCCCGGAATTGATAGCACACAAAATAAAATTGTACGAAACATTGGGAATTAAGCCAACACTGCGCATCTGGAGTGCCGGCTGCTCGACAGGTGAAGAACCTTATTCTTTAGTGATTCTTTTAAAACAGCTAATTTCTGATTGGGACAAATGGAATATTTTAGTTTTAGGTACTGATATCAATCAACAAGCAATAGAAAAAGCTCAGCGGGGAATTTATAGCCCTTGGTCGTTTCGCTTAGTTGACCCGGAACTGCAAAGGCAGTATTTCGATCGGCGGAAAACCGAGTGGCAAATCGACCATAAATTGCGTCAATTGGTGAGATTTAGCGGTGTAAATTTAGTGACAGATAATTTTCCTAATATTTACACAGATCTTCATAACATCGATTTGATTTTGTGCAGAAATGTTTTTGTTTATTTTGAAAATAAGTATATTTTACAGGTCTTGAAAAAGTTTGCCAAGACGCTGAGATCTGGAGGATATTTAATGACGGGTCATGCTGAAGTTCACAGTCACGTGATGAACGAGTTTCAACCAAAGGTTTTCCCGGAATCGGTTATTTATCAAACCAAGAATGTCCTAGGCGAGGAACAAGCTAAAATAATTTTTTTTATGGAGCATAAATTCCAACCAAAATCGGCATTTGGAGGATATAGAAAGACAGGAGAATTGGGCGAAAATAGCGGTCAGTTGCTAGGGGAGGATACGCTACCAGCTAGTTTTGGTAACGGCTATTTTGGGCAAAGAGAGTCGCTGTTGACAGCAGGTAGCGGGCTGGGAAAGATACTCGGAAATGGCTATGTCGAGGGCGATATGGTGAGCAACAAAGTGTCTGGTTTACTGGCCGAACCCGCAGCAGAAAAAGCCGCTCGCCCAACCTCTGGGATACTGATTTTAGAGGCAAAAGCTTGTTTTAAAAATAAAGCTTATCTTGAGGCGATTCAGAAAGCAAAACAGGCGATAGACCTACAAGCTCATAATTTTGATGCTAATTATTTGCTGGCTCAAATTTATGCAAATTTGGGCCAGTATTCTCAGGCGATTGAATACTGCAATCGAGCTAGCAAAGTAGATACAATGTCAGTATTTCCTTATTATTTGCAAGCTCAAATCGCTGAAGAACAAAATGATTTGGAAGCAGCTAAATTTTTTATAAAAAAAACGATTTATCTTTGCCCGTCTTGTGTTTCGGCTTATCTAGAACTCGGGAATATATACAATAAAGAAGGTAAGCTAAATAAAGCTATTAAAATGTACAATTCATCTTGCGAAATTCTCAAAAAACTACCGCCCCATACTCCGATCGAGCAACAGGGAAAAATGACAGCGACTCAATTATTGATGGAGATCAAAAAAAAATTGGTAAAATTGTACAGCCAACCAAACTGACGCGCCGGGAGAATCTAAACACCGGGTTTTTTTTGTAAGTGCCTCCGTGGCAAAATCTATACGATCGCAAAAACCAGTTTTTTCGCAAGTCCTACTAGATAAA
This sequence comes from Microcoleus sp. A006_D1, assembly GCF_036702805.1. NCBI lineage: Bacteria > Bacillati > Cyanobacteriota > Cyanophyceae > Oscillatoriales > Microcoleaceae > Microcoleus > Microcoleus sp. A006_D1. The sequence goes on along the minus strand of NZ_JAUBVZ010000007.1, from coordinate 251,293 downwards.
GTGTCAGAATAAATATGGAAACTAAGCCGTATCTTATCTTTGAACAGAACGGTTTGCTGTGCGGTGTAGAAGTCGGCTGTGTTCGGGAAATTTTCTTTTTGCCGGAGTTGACACCGATCGCCCAAGCGCCTCAAGATATTGTTGGGGCGATCGATCTCAGGGGCGAAATTCTGCCCGTGATGGATCTAAATCTCCGCTTTGGGTACGTTTGGCAGGAGTATTCTGTGACAGATAGTGCGATCGTCATAGAATGGCAAGAGGTTCGACTTGGCATCATTGTCGATCGAGTTACCGAAGTTAAGCAGATCCCCGCAGAGTCAATAACTCCCCAGCTATCTTACGGGCGAGAGCAGCCATTCGCGCCCGATCGTTTTTTAGCTGGATTCGCCCGCTGTGACACCGATATTATCATGCTGATCGAGCTCGATCGCCTAATTCGATATTCTCCCGACAAAACAGAGGCCCAAATCCCAGTTTCTGCGGTAGGAAGCCAGCTAGAAGCGCCTGTTTTGCAGTTAGAAATAGAGCCAAAATTGTTAGCGGAAAATGCTAAACTTTTAAGCAACCCTCATGTTTTTTGTGCGAATGCTACGCCTGAAGAAAAGGCAATTTTTAGAGAGCGGGCTCAGAATTTGAGGCTCCAAGGCGATCGCGAAAATTCTGCCGCAATTAATATGTCCCTAGCCGTGGTTGCTTTAAATGGCGAATACTTTGGTATTAATCTAGCAGTAGTGCGCGAATTTACTGACATTAGCCAAGTAACTCCGATTCCTTGCACTCCCGATCGCATTATTGGCAATATGAATTTGCGGGGCGAGATTCTGACGCTAGTGGACATTCGGAATGTTTTAAATATGTCGCCGGATACAAAATCTCTATCTCAGGCGATCGTTGTAGAAATTGAAGATTTGGTCGCCGGTATAGTGGTTGACGAAATATTAGATATTATATATTTAAATTTATCGGATATTGCGACTATTCCTGCAGCACTCTATTCTGCCAACCGCGAATATCTGCGAGGAACCGCTTTTTACGAAGAAAAAATTATTGCTGTTCTCAACTTGCAAAAACTGCTGACAAAAGAAGGAGTTGTTGTCGATGAGGAGGTGTAAAGCAAGATTTTATGGCGAAATTGGGTTCGCACCTGCACAAACCATATTAGCCCCACCAGAAACTCAAGAAAAGAGGTTCATTCAGTTGACAGTTGACAGTTGACAGCTTGCCCGCTCGCGCAGTCGTTGGGTTGACAGCACTTGACAAAAGAAGGAAGAGGATTGGAGTAATGAATAGTCTGATTTTAATTTCTCGCCTTTAGGGCTTGGGGCTTTAAACCAATTCTTTAGGGTAAGAGAACAGAATTTGCTATGATCATATTTGCTACTGTCACTGCACGGCATTGATCCCAGAATTTTCCGGCTGGTTTCTATTGCCAAGGCGGGACTCCCAACGACTATCGCGGCGTCACAAAATTACTACAGAAAATCCTATCTTAAATTAAAGAAAAAAATGTTTGCTAAAATTAAAAAATTAAACATTAGAAACAAGATGCTGCTCGGATATCTAGCCCCAGCAGCTATCTACTTAGGATTGCCTGTCCTAGTTCTCGCAACTACAAGTGAAGTTTTTAACACTTTCAAAGAAGTGGAAAGGGTAGAAAATGTCATCGAAGAAACAAGTAATATGTCCGTAGGCACGGAGCAAATGGTACGGGGGATGCGCGGGTATTTAATTAATAAAAATCCGCAGTTTTTAACAGATTTTAAGACAGGTGCAGAGTTGGCTCGCCAGTCGGCGAATAATGTACAGCCAATTGTTAAAAATCCCCAACAGAGAATCCGTTTGGAGAAGATGTTAGAGCTAGTTAACGACTATTATGATGGTTCCAACGAAATAGTTCGCTTATTTCAGCAAAATCAGAAAACAGAAGCCCTTGCTTTATTTAATACAGGTAAGTACACAAAATTTGTGAATGAATTTGTGGAATTAAACCGGGAATTTCGGGAAACAGAATTAAAGATGATTAAGCAACAAACGCAAGTCACGAAAGCAGCTTTAAGCTTTTTGGTATCGATGCTGGTGATTGGTTCGATGCTATTAGTGGTGTTGGGTGCGACTGTTGCTTGGCTGATTTCGTCAGGAATTGCTGGATCGATCGATCGCGCAATTAGTTCGATCGCCAGTTCTTCCGCCGAAATTGCCAGCACAATTGAAGAACAGGAACGCATGGCCAGCCAGCAAGCAGTTTCAGTCAATCAAACCACTACAACAATGGACGAATTGGGCGCATCTTCTAGGGCGACTTCACAGCAGATAGAAACAGCAGCATCTCAAGCAATGCAAGCTTTAACTTTAGCTGGCGCAGGTACAAAAGCTGTAGAAGAAACCTTAGAAGCAATGGCAACGCTGAAAACCAAAGTGCAAGATATGCAAGGGCAAATTATGCAGTTGAGCGAGCAAACCGATCGCATTGGCAATATCTCAACTGTAGTGAGCGATTTGGCAAATCAAACTAATATGTTAGCGCTAAATGCTGCGGTGGAAGCAGTGCGGGCGGGTGAACACGGCAAGGGTTTCGGCGTTGTGGCGTCAGAAATTCGCAAACTTGCCGATCGCAGCAAAAAATCTGCCGCCCAAATTAATCTCTTAGTTGCTGATATTCAGCGGGCGATTAACTCAACGGTAATGGTAACAGACGAAGGAACTAAAACTGTGGACTCTGGCGTAAATATTGCGGAGGAAACCGCAGCGGCATTTGCCGGAGTAGCTGATGCAATTAACAACGTGGTTTTGAGTTCTCAGCAAATTTCGCTGAATGCCAAACAGCAAGCAATTGCGATCGAACAAGTGGTGGAAGCTATGAACTCCCTCAACCAAGCAGCAGCACAAACGGCTTGCGGAATCACTCAAACTAAGGTCGGCACACAAAAATTGAATGAAGCTGCTTTAGATTTAAAAGCAGTTGTTTAGAAGAGTTAAGTAGGTAAGCCCAAAAAAACAATCATATTTTGCCATAAATTGTAGGGGCGGGTTGAGCGCAGGATCTATACTAGGAGTAAGTTGACTGTTGCAAAACCCGCCCTCTCCCCATGTAATGTTTATTTACTTATCAGTTAGAATTTATCAGTTATGAGCAAAAAAATGAAAAAATGGTCTTTAAGAATTAAAGCGATTGTTTTTGCGATCGCCCTCAGTACCCTCCCAGTTCTATTGACAGGAGCGATGACTTATTTATTTGCCAGCGAGAACCTGACTAACTGCATAATTAAGTATCAAGAATCACGAGCGATCGCTACAGCAAATGAAGTCAGCAACTTTATTTTTGAACGCTACCTAGACGTTAAGGAATTAGCTAATTTAGGTATACTGAACGACCCCAGAGTCAGCGAAACTACTTCAACCAGTCAAAAACAAGCTCTGTTAGATAAATTTGTAAAAGAAGGGGAAGGCTACGACAGTATTGCAGTCGCCGATCTCCAGGGCAATACCATTTTACAATCGAGCGGAGAGCCAATTGTAGATTTGGGTAAACGCGAATATTTTCAGGAAGTAATTAAAACTAATCGTCCTACAGTTGTGCAGCCCAGAAAGTCATTGATCACTGGCAAATACGCCATTTTTGCTGCGGCGCCGGTTGTCGATATCAATACAGGAAAAACTATCGCCGTCATCAGAAGTCGCACGCCTACTACTTATTTAGAGCAGGCTTTTCACGAAAACACAGATAAATTAACCAGAGACTCGGAGGCATTAAAACAAGAGGAATACCATTTGATTGATGGCAATGGCAAGTTTTTCTCAGCAACAGAAAGCGCTCAGGTGAGCAGAGATGCACGGTCAGACTTTAGTGTTTTTGCCAAAATGCAAGCCAACAAAAAGATTAACAGTGCCATAGATATCGATCGCATTGATGGAGCTAAGCAACTGATTACTTACGCTCCTATTGATGAAACATTAAAAAATATGCCCGAATTGGGTTGGAGCGTGATTATTGCCAACGATACAAAAAATGTATTTGCTCCGCAAAAAGAGCTGCTGTATGCTCTGATAGTAGGAGTGGGAATGACGGCTGCTATTGTGAGCGCGATCGCCATTTCTTTGGCTAGTCGAACTACTCGCTCGGTAAATGAAATTGTGCGGGCGATCGCCTCTTCTTCCTCGCAAATTGCTGTCACCGTCGAACAGCAGGAACGCATCGCCAGCCAACAACTATCTGCTGTCGATCGCACTGCTACTACAATGGACGAATTGGGCCAATCAAGCCAAGCTTGTGCCTCGCAAGCCGAAGCCGCTGCTTTCGGGGCAGCCCAGGCTCTTCAACTCACGGCAGGAGGCAGTCAAGCGGTAGACAACAGCTTGAAACAAATGGCAAATTTGACAGCAAATGTAGGAGCAATTCAAAAGCAAATTTTGCATTTGAGCGAGCAAACCGATCGCATTGGCAATATCTCCAGTTTAGTCAGCGATTTAGCCAACCAAACAAATATGCTCGCCCTCAACGCTGCTGTCGAAGCAGTTAGAGCCGGTGAAAGTGGCAAAGGATTTGCTGTTGTTGCCAGCGAGATTCGCAAATTAGCCGATCAAAGCAAGGAATCTGCCAGCAAGATTAATGCTTTAGTTGCAGAAATCCAGAAAGCGATTAGTTCGACAGTAACCGTGACGGATGACGGCACAAAAACAGTGGAAAATGGAGTAAAAATTGCCCGAAAAACCGCTGAGGCATTTGCTGGAGTCGCCGGGGCGATCGATCGCATTGTTGTCAACAGCAAACAAATTTCTGTTACAGCGAAAAATCAGGCGATCGCCATTCAGGATGTAGTTGAAGCCGTCAACTCTCTTAACCTCGCCGCTCAAGAAACTGCCTCCGGCATTTCTCAAGTCAAAGTCGGCATTTCTCAACTCAACAATGCAGCCCAAGATTTAAAATCAGCAGTGTAGGAAGATGTTGAAGGAAGAAGGAAGAAGGAAGAGGGAAGAAGGAAGATTTATTGCCAATTCCCAATTCCCAATTCCCAATTCCCAATTCCCAATTCCCAATTCCCAATTCCCATTACCAATGATTAATAAGTTTTTCCAAAAATTCCAACACCGACTACTGCTACTCCTAATTTTAAGTACCTTGATTCCAGTATCTCTTGTCGGCTGGTATGGGATTTCTTCTTCGGCAGTAGCACTGCAAAACTTAGCCTTAACCAATCTTGCTGAAAGCGTCGCTTCCAGCGGAGAAAAGATTGTCAACAATTTAGAAAATATCAGTTACGATGTTTTGTTCCTTCGCAAATCTCCCCCTATTCAAGGAATGATTAGAGCCAAAGAGGGAAATGGAATAGACAAAGAAACTAATTCAACTTATCAAAATTCCGTCGCTCGAATGCAAATCATATTTTCAGCAATGATGGAAGTCAAGCCATATTATATGCAGTTGCGTTATATAGATGAAAAAGGTAACGAGATCCTGCGCCTAGATTCTGACGGCAAAAATATCAAAGTTATTCCAAATTTCCAACTACAAAATCAGGCTAATAGGGATTATTTTTACTTAACTATGAAACTAAAACCTGGAGAAATCTATGTGTCTCAATTTAATCTAAATCAGGAACGCGGCAAAATAGAAATTCCTGACAAGCCAACCATTCGCCACGCAACTCCAATTTTTAATATTAAAGGAGAAAGAAAAGGCATTTTGATTGCTAATTCCTTCAGCAGCAATCTGATTGATATAGTTAAAGAGATAAAGAATGAAAAATTAGGCGAAGCTTTTATGTTAAATCAAGATGGTAACTACATCTACCATCCTAATTCTACAAAAGAATGGGGTTCTGATAAAAAAACAGGTGAAAATATTAACAAATATTATTCAGCAGAGATAGTAACTCAAATACTTTCCGGTGGCATAGGCAACATTGATCTGAGCGATCGAGTTATTAGTTATAATACAATTTTTCCCAGGAAAGACAACAATAAAAGATTTTTTGTGATCGTGAAGCAAGTACCTAAGACCTTGCTATTTGATTCTGTTTTTGTTCTCAAAAAAATAGCTGCAATTATTACTATATTGTCCCTAGGTACTGTGCTGGCATTAGGATTATTTATGATCGCAAAACTAATTAAGCTGATTCGGGGACTCATCTACCAAATATCATCATTTTCAATGCAAATATTATCTAATATGAACGAGCAAGAGCAAGTAGTCGGCCAGCAATTTCTTTCTGTCAATGAAACAACTGCAACCTTAGAAAAATTGGGCATCTCTTCTCGGCACACAGCCGAGCAAGCTGAGGCTGTTGCCGCCGCTGCTCGCCAAGCTTTAACGCTGGCCCAAGAAGGTACTCAAATGGTTGAGCAAACTCTCAATCAAATGCTGAGTCTTAGGGAAGCTGTGGCGGCGATTTCTCAGCAAAATCAGCGATTGGGGGATAGCACGAGTCAGATTGGTAATATCTCGACTTTGGCAAATTTAGTTAGTGATTTAGCTAGTCAGACAAATATGCTGGCTCTGAATGCGGCTGTCGAAGCAGTCAGAGCCGGCGAGTATGGCAAAGGTTTTGCGGTGGTAGCAAGGGAGATTCGTAAGCTAGCAGATGAAAGCCAACAAGCGGCGCAAAAGATTAATGATATGATTCCAGAAATTAAGGGTGCGATCGACTCGACGGTGAAAGCAACGGAAAAAAGTCGGAAAACAGTCGCGGCAGGGGTGAAAACAGCGCAGGATACGGCAGAAGCTTTTACGGGTGTTCGGGAAGCTTGCAATCTGGTGTTTGCTAGCAACCAACAAATCTCTTTGAATCTGAAACAGCAGGCGATCGCGATCGGGCAAGTAGCTGATGAAATGAATTCTCTTAACCGCACTGCATCTCAGACTATCAGTGGCATTACTCAAGTCAAAGTAGGTACTCAAAAACTTAATGAAGCTGCTTTAAATCTCAAGTCTATAGTCTAAGAAGTCATTAGTCATTAGTCATTAGTCATTAGTCATTAGTCATTTTAGCCGCTCGCGAAGTCGAAGGCTAGTCATTAGTCATTAGTCATTAGTCATCAGGAAGAGGTAATATTAATTACCGATTACCAATTACCAATCACCCCAAATATATATGATTGAAGATGAAGAGCTCCGAGATGTATTTAAAATTGCTAGTGAAGAACACTTGCAGAAACTAGACGATGGATTGCTGTACTTGGAACAACACCCGGGGGACTCAGCTAAGTTAGAAGAATTGCTGCGGGAAACTCATTCTCTTAAAGGCGATGCTGGGATGCTGGCGGTCAAGAATGTAGCATCTTTAGCTCATCAAATAGAGCATATATTGGGAGCTGTCAAGCGGGGAGAGACTCAACTAAATCGAGAGATCGGCGATCGACTTTCGCAAGGTTTAGACGCCATCCGCAAGCTCGTTGACGAAGCCGTCACGGGCGAAGACTCCGGTATCAATACATTTTACGTCCTCGCTAGCATGATGGGTGCTTCTAACAAGCCCCAGTCAGACACCCTGACAGCAGAGCCAGAATCTGCAAAAATACCAGAACAAGAATTAGTGAAAACGCAATTTACTAATTCAGAAACTGCGCTACCAGAAACAAACAGTGAAACTGCTTCCGCCGCGAATTTAGATAATAATTACTCTTTTTCGACACTACAATCTGAGCAAGAATTGCTGTTGCAAGCTCAAAACTTGCCTACCGCTTCTGCACCCGCCACTGCATCGACTTCCCAACCCACTGTTAGTCGTGCTTCTAATTCGTCTTACCGCATCGAAACAATTCGCGTTGCTACCCAAAATTTAGACGATTTAATGACTCAAGCTGGGGAACTTACTGTCACTAAAACTCGGCTTGTACACCGACTTGCTGACCTGGAAAAACTCACCAATTTGTGGGAAAGTTGGAGCAGAGAAGCTTTTATTAATCGGTTGGCTTTTCATCAGATAGAATCGCATCGAAATGAATCTAAACAAAACGATCTCATTATGCAGTTACAGAATTATTACCAGCGTACAGAAGAACGTTTAGAACGCCTGGGAACTGTAGTAAATCGCTTAAAAAATCGAGTTGATGAAGATACTGCTAGACTCGAATTAATTGCGGAGGAATTAGAATCAGGAATTCGCACTCTTAGACTGCTGCCTTTGTCAACTATTTTTAATTTATTTCCCCGAGCGGTTAGAGAGTTGGCGAAGCGGGAAGGAAAAGAAGTTAAATTAGTCATTGAAGGTGGAGAAACTAGAGCTGATAAACGCATTTTAGAAGAAATGAAAGACCCTTTGATGCACATGATTCGGAATGCGATCGACCACGGAATAGAGACGCCAGACGAACGCGAAAAAATCGGTAAACTTGCCTCTGCTACTCTCCGAATTCAAGGCTATCATACTGCTAACAATATTATCATTGAAGTTGCCGATGACGGGCGAGGACTGAATCTCGATCGCATTAAAAAAACTGCTGTAAAACGTAACATCTGCACGCTGGAAGAACTGGCGGTGATGACAGAAACCCAAGTTCAATCGCTGATTTTTGCTCCGGGTTTTTCAACCAGAACATTTGTTACTGAAATCTCGGGACGGGGGGTGGGCTTAGATGTAGTTAGGACTAATGTTGAAGCACTAAAAGGTAGTATTCAAGTTGAATCTGTATTGGGAAAAGGATGCACTTTCCGGCTGCAAGTCAGCACCTCGCTAGCTACTGCAAATGTATTAATTGTAGCGGTTGAAGGTCTGGCTTACGCGCTACCCATTGAATTTGTTGAAAATGCCAAAATGGTGTCTAAGTCTGAAATTTTTGCCGTTGAAGGTAAGGCAACTATACTTTCAGATTCTCAGCCGCTATCAGTTGCTTATTTGGCTGATTTACTGGAGTTAAATAATAGAGACTTGCTGCCAAAAAATCGGGAGTGGAGACGGGGAAATTGGAGAGAAGTCAACCAAAAAATAGAGGGAGAGTCCCGGAATTCAAATTATCCAAAAATGTCTTGTATTGTGTTAAAAGTTGGGAAGGAAAGATTGGGATTATTTATAGATGCTTTGATCGATCAACAGGATGTGGTGATTAAACCTCAAAGTCAATTGCTGAAACGGGTGCGAAACGTTTCAGGTGCAACAATTCTCGGGACGGGGGAGGTTTGCATGGTACTCAATCCCCACGATTTGATAAAATCTGTACGGAAGCAAGTTTTGTTGGGTGGGGTTGGGAGTGCGCGATCGCCCATGGAGACAGTCAACCGAAAACAAGTTATACTTTTAGCAGAAGATTCGATCGCTACCCGCACTCAAGAAAAGCGCATCCTCGAAGGTGCAGGTTATGAAGTGGTGACAGCAGTAGACGGATTGGATGCTTTCAATAAATTAAAAACTCGCTATTTTGACGCTCTGATTTCTGACGTACAAATGCCTAATTTGGACGGCTTGGGACTGACTGTTAAAATTCGCCAGCAAAAAGAATACAGTGAGTTGCCGATTATTCTGGTAACATCTTTGGCATCGGATGAAGATAGAAAAAAAGGGGCTGATGCCGGGGCTAATGCTTATATTCCTAAAGGTACGTTCAATCAAGATATATTAATCGAGACCTTGAAAAGGTTAGTTTAGTTGTTAGTTGTGGGTTATGGGTTACTTGTTATTGGTTATTTGTTATTTCAAGACTTACGCAAATTTTAATTTTTTACACTACCAATAGTGTAAGGTGCGCAGTGCGCACCCTACAAATAGAGTTTGCACAGGACTGTATTTGTTATTTACTACAAATTAGCAATTGCCCAATGCCCAATTCCCAATTACCTAAAAAAACTGATGTTATCGCCGATTAAAGTATTGTTAGTAGAAGATTCGCCAGTAGCTAGGATCGTCCTCAAGCGCATTTTGGATGCTTCGCCAGAAATTCAAGTTGTCGGAACCGCTTGTAACGGCTTAGAAGCACTAGAATTAATCCCGAAACTTGAGCCGGAAGTAATCTGTACGGATTTAAATATGGCAGAAATGAACGGGTTAGAATTCACGCAGGAAGTGATGAAGAAATACCCGCGACCAATTTTAATAATTAGTGCTTCTGTACAAGCAAAGGATACTCAAAATGTATTTGAACTTATGAAAGCAGGTGCATTAGATGTTTTTCCGAAACCAATTGGCGGGTTGGCGTCAGATTACGCTCGCCTCGCGAATGAATTAATCGCTAAAGTTAAAGTTTTATCGGGAGTTAAAGTATTTACGCGGCATCAAAGGCTGGGATTAATCGAAACAGGATCTCGCCCCATCAAAAAAATCAATCAACTACCAATGCACAATTACCAATTATCCCGCAACAATCTTAATTCTCAAACTATTAAGTTATTGGCTGTGGGCGCGTCTACAGGCGGCCCGCAAGCGCTGCACTCGATTATTTCGCAGTTTCCGGCTAATTTGCCAGTGCCGGTAATTTGCATCCAGCACATCAGCGAAGGATTTTTGCAGGGATTGGTTGACTGGTTGGGTTTTGAATCTAAACTGCCGGTGAAAATAGCTGGTTTGGGGGAGTTGCCGCAAGCTGGTATTGTTTATTTCCCGCCGGAAAAACGTCATTTAGAATTTGATTCTCAAGGGCGATTTATTTATTCTGAAGCTGCTCATGAAGCGGGACACTGCCCCTCTGTAACGGTAACATTTAAGTCAGTTGCTAATTTTTACGGTTCGGCGGCGGCGGGAGTTTTGCTAACAGGAATGGGCAGAGACGGTGCTGAGGGTATGTTGGCGATCGCCCGACTCGGCGGTTTGACAATTGCTCAAGATGAAGGCAGTTGCGTGGTTTTTGGAATGCCAAAAGAAGCGATCGCCCTGGGTGCGGCCCAATATGTTTTACCCGTAAGCGCGATCGCTCCTCTGCTGTTGGCGAAATTAAAAGTTTAGGATTTAGGGAGAATGTGGCGGTTTGTAGTTGAATCAGGTATCGGGGAATTGGGAATTGGGAATTGGGAATTGTAAGATTGTACCTCACTTAATGGAAAAATACGACAATTTTGAGAGGAGGAGGGCGGGTTTTGCAGCAGTAAACTCGCTTGTGTCATAGATCTTTAGCTAAACCCGCCCCTACAAAATACTAGGTTTTTTTCCTAACCTACTTAGAGAGGAGGATGAGGGCGGGTTTTGCAGCAGTAAACTCGCTTGTGTCATAGATCTTTAGCTAAACCCGCCCCTACAAAATACTAGGTTTTTTTCCCTAACATACTTAGTTGAAACCGGGTTGCTAGCAATAGTAGGGCGGATGAATTTTATGATGTGATATCGATAAACTTACCAATTACTTCGCGCAATTTTTCAGCATCAAACGGCTTAGTTAAATACTCCGTTGCTCCCGCCAAACGCCCTTGTACCTTATCAAATGCTCCATCTCGTGCTGTTAGCATCACGATCGGCAAATTCTGAAATTGAGGCAAGCTGCGCACCGTGCGACAGAGTTCCAATCCGTCAATACCAGGCATCGAAACATCGAGCAACAAAACCGAAATTTGTTCGTGATAAATCGTTGACAAAGCATCCACTGCGTTGTCTGTGACGAGAACTCTAAATTCTTTGCTTAAAGCCTGTTTCACAAGTCCTTGCATCACGACGCTATCATCAACTGCCAAAATAGTTGGTACTTGACTGCTAGTTGCAGACATATTCTTCTCCCGGTTTATTTATAGTTCTTGAAAATAGAAAACATAATTCCCGCCGTCAATTTTTGAGAGTGCCTTCTGCGAAATAATTGCCAACTCCGTTGGAGCATTAGTAGAAACGTTACCCCGGTTTTTTTGACATCCAAATCGAAAAAAGGGATTGCCAGAGGGGTCGATCGGCAATTACAACAGTTGCAAAATGTGCATCCCAACCCAGAAACCCTTGATGGTGGAGTTTGAACAACTATTGTTACAAAGTTTAACATTTTGGCAATCTTTTGTACTTCATCTCCTAACTTTAGTTGAGCTGCCTGCAGCACAGCCCGGTAAATCGCACTGGTATTGGGGCACAAACCAATTATTTTAATGTACCAGCAACCCTGCTACCCATGATTAGAGAAGTCTGTTAAAATACCATTAAACTTATTAAAAAATTCTCTGTGTAAGATCGCCATCTATTGTTTAGCATATGCTTCACATCGCGATCGAGGCTCTGAGATTTAGCCCGCCAGAGGTATTTAAAAGCGCAGTCAATAGGAATTATAATTTGTACAGTCTTAGATCTGCGGTGCTCTAACTCCCATAACTCAACAGTTTCAATGTCAGTCAAGAGGTTGGTCTGAATTTGGCGCCAGCAGCCTGCGCGCGACTTGCGCCCACAGTCTCCCGGCACAAAATTCATAGCTCGTTTTTCTGGGCCAGTCTTGAGAATCACAATTGCCAGCAACTAGATGGGCAGTTATACATGACGAAAGCACCCTTGTTTCTTGGTAAAAAAGTATTGGAGTTCCCTAACATCGACTTGTATCAGCTTCTGGGTTCTGCTCCGGAGGCTTGCTTTGACGATTTGGTGGGCTTGGCTGCGAGGATCAGTAGAACTCCTATGGCACATCTGAGCTTGATTGATGCGAACCATGATTGGTGGTTGAAGTCGCAGTTAGGTATTGAGCGCAATTTGGCCCACCGTTACCTGAATTTTTGCGATCGCGCGACGCTAGACCAAACTTCCGAAGAGTTAGCGCTCGACTCAAACTCTCTCTCGGAATTCGATCGAGCAATTCCCCCACAAAAAACGTCGGTTGCTGCCGCAGGAGCGATCGAACCCCCGGCATATTCCTTCCACCAACAGCCACAAACCACCACGATCCCAGACGCTTCCACAGATGTGCGATTTGCGGATCATCCGCTCACTGTTTCCTACCCATTCGTAAAATTTTACGCCGGCATCCCCGTTGTTACCTCAGACGGGCAGATGCTGGGAGTGCTATCTGTCATGGACTCCGTACCTAGAGACTTGACAAAAGAAACGATAAATGCTTTAGAAGCTTTAAGCCGACAAGTTGCGAGTTTGGTGGAGCTGCGGTGGCAGTTAGTCAAAGCCCAGAAAGAGGCAGCAGAGGTAGAAGATATCACATCGGACGGCCAGCAAATCTCGGAGTTAGCTCGATCGAACCAGGACTTCTTTTGGGCAGTGCAGACGCCAGAGAGCGGCACGAGAATATTCCGCAAAAATAAGCTGCCGATGCTCGGGGAAATCGGCAAATCTGAAGGTTTACGGGAAACTTCAGCGCCCATCGAGTGCGATCGCGATACCAAACAAATTCCAGAAATAGCGCCCCTGCGCCAACCAACGGCAGACTTGCTACAGGAGCGATCGCGCTTGGGAGTCCTGCAAGCTAAAGTTGGTGCAGCCCTCGGACAAGGCGGAACAATACCAAGCACCCTCAACCGCTGCACCGAGGCAATGGTGGATTACCTCGACGCCACAGGGGCGAACATCTGGACGTTTCACCCGCAGACAGAGCGGTTAGAATTGCAGGCGGCTTCAGGACTCAGCAGCCAAGAGTGGGAACGGGAAATAGAAGATTTGATGCGAGCCGAACCGGGAAAAATCCCAGCAGCCCCGGTGTTCATGCTTTCGATCCCGTCGCTTTGGGCGATCGCCTATCCGCTGATTGTAGAGGAGCGGCTGGTGGGAGTGATGGCTCTGTGCAGCAGCCAAGCCCTAGCCGTCGGGGCGCTAGAAGTTCTGGGGTGGATGGCTAACGGCATCGCTGTGGCGATCGATCGCCTCAAGGCCCGAGAAGAATTGTTGAGCCGCCGGGAAGGCTTGCTGTTCGGCCTCGCCAGCCAGATGCGGAATTCCCTCGACCTCGACAAAATTTTAGATACGGCTGTCAACGAAATTCGCAACTTGTTACAGGTTGACCAGTGCTACTTTTTGTGGTATTCGATCTCGCGGCAAGGCGAGCCCAGCTTTGCGATGACCCACGAGGCAGCAAATCCCGAACTGCAAGAGCGGCTGGTAGAATATCCGATCGAACAAGTAACGCTGCTGGCTTTGAAAATTCGCCACCGCCAAACGCTCAGGATCGGCGACGCGGCAACAGCACCCTGTATCGAACCGCCCACGCGAGCTTTTTTGACCGATGTCGGGATTGTTTCTAAGCTGCTGCTGCCGCTCAAGACTCGCTCGGGTCAAATGGGGGCGGTAGTTTGCAACCATTACAGCAGCCGCCGTTCTTGGGCCGCGAGCGAAGTGGAGTTGCTGCAAGCGGTGGTGGATCAACTGGCGATCGCGATCGACCAAGCCGAACTTTACGCCCAAACCCGGGCGGCCGCCTTAGCCGCTCAAACTCAAGCCCGCCAACTGACAGAAACTTTGCAGAATTTGCAGCAGAAAGAAGCTCAGCTCATCCAAAACGAAAAAATGTCCTCTCTCGGTCAAATGGTCGCCGGCGTCGCCCACGAAATTAACAATCCGGTTAATTTTATTTACGGCAACTTGACTTATTGCGAGCAGTATGTCAAAGATGTGCTGGATTTGCTGCGGTTGTATCAAAAGCACTACCCCCAGCCTTGTGAGGAAATTCTCGACAAAAGCGAAGAAATCGATATTGATTTTGTAGTGCCGGATTTGCTGAAAATTCTGTCTTCGATGGAGATGGGAGCCGAACGCATCCGCAAAATTGTCCTGTCTCTGCGGAACTTTGCGCGGCACGACGAAGCCGAGATGAAGCCGGTGGACATTCACGAAGGGATAGATAGCACGCTGCTGATTTTGCAGAGCCGCTTGAAGGCAAACGGGCTGATACCGGGAATTAAGGTAATTAAAGACTACGGCGTTTTGCCGAAGGTAGATTGCTATCCCGGACAGCTCAACCAAGTATTTATGAATATTTTGGGGAATGCGATCGACTCTTTGGAAAATCAGCCCGCACCTAAGACGATCGCCATCTCGACGGCGGTGGTGGCTTCTGAGTCGCAGAATGGTGAGTCAGGAAAGTCGATCGGTAAACGTGCGGTGATTCGGATTCGCGACAGCGGGCCGGGATTGGCAGAAAAAGCTAAATTGCGTTTGTTTGACCCTTTCTTTACCACCAAGCCTGTGGGTAAGGGTACCGGACTCGGCTTGTCTATCAGCTACCAGATTGTGGTGGAAAAACACGGAGGCAGTTTGCAGTGTATCTCCCAAGCCGGACAGGGAGCGGAGTTCAGGATTGAGATCCCGCTGTCTCGCCCCGCTGCGGTCAAGGAATAAACCTGCGGGCGATCGGTTGCAAAAAGATTTTTTAAACTTTATTGTCAAAGTGCTTGACAGATTTGGGTGTTAGAGTGTTAATATGATGAAGGTTGAGACGTTGGGGCGTCGCCAAGTGGTAAGGCAGCTGGTTTTGGTCCAGCCATTCAGAGGTTCGAATCCTTTCGCCCCAGTTAAATGTTTTTTGCGATTGTTGATCAAAAAGGACTAAAGTCCTCACTACGAACCAATTTATTAGGTTTGTAGTGAGGACTTCAGTCCTTCTTCATCTGAGGACTAAAGTCCTCACGATCAAACCCATTTGATTGTGGTTGTTCGATCGCACATCATATCACTGCGAACTGCTGGGCCCGCGAGCGTTGAGCCGATCGAACACGTATCGCGAAATTGCCGGAAATACTGTTTCGTCCTTGGCATAAGCCGGATCGTCTGCGAAAACGACTAAGATATAAATCGCGCGATCGTCCAAAGTTCTGACAAATGCCGCTTCGCTGCGGGAAGTAGAGGTATAGCCAACTTTGGAACCAAAATAAATATTAGTTGGCAAAGATTCGCCCAGAAATCCTGCTATCGAGTTACTAGGGTCATTTTTCCAGGCCTTGGGGTCTAAATCTCTCGTCAGCAAGTAAGCCATTTTGCGGCTGGCGGTGCTGGAAACAGCTTGCCTAGTATAGATTTCATATATTAATCGGGCGGCTTGGTCGGTAGTTGCTTGATTGCGAATTGGCTGGGAAGGATCGCCCCGCAATTGCAAGTCCCGACCGATTGGCTGTTCTTGCTTTAAATAGTATATGGGATAATTTTTGGTGGTTATACGAATATCATTGTATCCTGCTGACTGGAAAAAGGTGTTAATTTGATTGCGCTTTTTCAGCCATGTTTGCAACTCTTCTCCTGCGAGCTGTCCGCCAGATTGTGTATCGGTGATTTTGTCTAAAAGCCGGCTGGCTGCATCGTTGTTGGAGACGCGAATCATTTGTTCTAAGTCGTCCTTAAAGGCAGATTCTTTTTGGGAAATTGTACCTTTTTCTGTGGCAGAGTAAAAGGCTGCCATCCAAAATAACTTGGCAACGCTAGCGGGAAATCTCAGAGTTTGATTTTGATATCCGGCAAAACTACTGTGGTTTTGGGAATTACTGACATCAAGCAAGCTAATTGATAGCGGTTCTGCGGGCAGTCCTTTGCTGGTCGCAATCTTCGCAGCTTCATCCACAATCCCTTGCAATTCTTGAGAGTAAACTGGATTGGGAGGTGTTTTGATGTTGTAGGTGAAGGTAGGCTCGCTTTGACGATCGACTAAATTTTCCGAGGTTTCAATTGTCGGCGGCGACATGGCTTCTTGAGTCAAAATGACTGGGGGTTCTGGGAGAGGACGACTTCTGAAGGGTATGGTGAGAATCCAACCGATCGCGATCGCCCCAGCAATTAAACACACGATGTTACGGTATTTTAACCGAGAAAAATTCGTCCTGACTCGGCGACGAGATGGGACGGGATGCTGGCTGCTTTGGCGTTCGCGCTGGACTGGGCGCTCGTTGCTTGGGCGTCGGGGCCCGACTGGACGGTTGCTTGGGCGTCGGGATTGGATGAGACCTCTTGCATTAATCTTTGATTGATAGGTCAACCGCAGATACAAGGCAGATGAACGCAGATCAACCCAGATAATTTCAAGAATAGCGAGCGACTTTTGCCAGATATCTATTAGTCGGGGCCCGATTGGGCGACGAGATGGGACTGGACGGCTGCTTTGGCGTCGGGATGGGACTGGACGGCTGCTTTGGCGTCGGGGCTGGATGGGGCGTTGGGGCCCGATTGGGCGGCGTCGGCGGTCTACTTGCATTACAGTGGGTGTGATATCAAACTCGCAGGATCAGTTTATAATAGGGCGGCGTCTAAATGACAAGTATGTCGATCGAGTCCGAGTAGTGTCAATTTAATCTGTCTAGTAGGCTGATTGAGACTTCTAGCAATTGTAAAAATTTCAGGATAGCACTGAGTTAAAGCAAAATCCTTTGAGAAACATGAGAAATTTTTGGAGTCTGGCTGTTTTGGGATTTGCGATCGCTGGCGTGAATATTTTTCTGATACCTGATGTTTGGGTATTTCAGTCTCAACCTGCTGCGGTCGCTATTGTCGATCGACAAACAGAAGCACACGGCGCGGATGTGACAACTCAGTTGACGGCAGAAAGCGAAAATCGGGAAGCAACAAACAAGCAAACTGTTTCCAGTTTTCCGAGTTTGTTTTGGGATTTGAACAATTTACCTGAAATTTCCTATTCCCAATTGCTGGAAGTGCTGGCGAGACGACCAGAATCCAATAATACTCCGGGAGAAACCGCTGCACAACCCGAAGACATAGCACGTTTTGATGAGATTGTACAGTATGCAAAACAGCAAAATTTGCCCGATCGCCCGATCGGAGAAATCGTACAGGCGATCGCCGATAATTTCCAAGGATTGCCCTACGCCGAGGGTTTGCTGGACAAATCCGGCGAAGAAAAATTGCTCGTAACGTTGAGTAAATTTGATTGCGTTTTGTTTGTAGAAACAGTGCTGGCTCTTTCGCGGGGCGTAGCAGTAAAAGATTACGACTATCAAAATTTTGTAAATCGCATAGAAGAGCAGCGCTATTTAAACGGTAAACTCAACGGTTATTGTAGCCGATTGCACTATTTTTCCGAATGGATTAACGACAATCAAAAACGGCAAACCGTAGAAAACATCACCGTTGAATTGGGCGGAGTACCCATGAATAAAACACTAAATTTCATGAGCCAGCACCGCAGCAGCTACCCGCAAATGGTGAAAGACGAAGCGACTTATCAGTGCATTGTGGGTGTTGAAGCAGACTTAGCAAAAACTGCTGTAAATTACATCCCCACAAATCAGATCAAAAGTATTTATTCCCAGTTAAAACCGGGGGATATTGTGGCGGTAGCCACCGATGTCAAAGGACTGGATGTCACCCACACGGGTTTTGTGTACAGGAATGCAGACGGGAATCTGGGCTTGATTCACGCTTCGCCGGCTGGGGCTGTGACGGTGGCTTACGACTTGCACAGATATATTAGCAGAGTCGAAAGTGCGATCGGCATTGTAGTAGCTAGGGCAAAAACACCAAATTAAATTGGTTTATAGTCGTAGGGTGCGTCAGCTTGAATTATTTTAGCTGCAAATTCAAAATGTCTATGCTGACGCACCCTAGCAACTAATTAAATTGGTTTATAGTCGTAGGGTGCGTCAGCTTGAATTATTTTAGCTGCAAAATCAACATCTATCTGCTGACGCACCCTACAAACTAATTTTTCGTTTCAGCCAAACAACCAAAACCCACCCCAAAGTACATCCGAAAATATAGCCAATAAAATCCTCCCAAGAAAAACCGCTACCGAGAAACAAACGTCCAAATAATGTAGCGCGAATAGCTTGTAAAAAAGCAGGCCGCCACAGTTGGCTAAATTCTATGATACAGTTAAAAATGAAAACTCCCCAGGCAATTTTAGTCGGATAAATTTGGGGAAATATGAAAACAATTAGCAGAATCAAGAAAATTTGGTAGAGAAAATCACCAAAATAATCGTTAAAAAACTCTCGCCCCGGCCCAGAATAGAATTCGCTACTGAAACCGACAATCAAAATGGGGATGATACTCAGAAAAAGAGCAACTCGATAGTTGAAAAAGGGATGCGCGCGATTAAAAGGTGATGCCATTTTAGGTATTAGTAGTAGGGTGCGTCAGTTGGCATTATTTTACCTACCCATTGAAAATCTCTGTGCTGACGCACCCTACAAACTATTGGCTATTTGCCCAGAATCGAACATGATATTATTCATCAAATCTGGTGTTATTGAACAATTTCGCTGCGAGAGACCTTACTACTTCTGGCAGGATTTGGGGTTAATTCGGGCGGTGAGGCTTGAACACTTCCCCAATCCTTCAAAAAGCTTTTCAGCAAAACCTCTTGCTGAGTGCGAAATATTTCGACATTTCCCCCACGATTCATAATCGCAAACCACACAGTTTGTTGTTTTTTAGTGGGCAGCGCTCCGCCCAAAGAGCTAACATTATCCAAAGTACCAGATTTGATTACTGCTAATTTTGGCAGCGGTCGTTCTGACAGTATTCCTTTATCTTTACCAACTACAGTTAAGACATCAGCAACTGTCATGTTGTAAGGTTGAAGATAGCGTTCTAAAGCGATAAATAACCCGCACGCAGCCCGGGGAGAAATGCGATTGTCTTCGCTCAATCCCGAACCGTTGACGAGTTGGATTTCTGCGGGAGGAACTCCCGTTGCTGCGGCTGCTTTTTGCGCGACTATTTTGGCGCCTCCGACAGTATCAGCTAGCATATCTGCCATGAGATTGTTGCTGTACTGATTCATTTTTTTGATCAGTTCGGCGAGGGGCAAAGAATAATGTTTAGCTAAGGGTACGGCGCTGGGACGTGCTTGGGAAACTTTGACAGCACCGTCAATTACTATTTGGGGTTTCGGTGTATTGGGAGGTAGTGTTTGATATTGGGCGGCGGCTTCGCTCGGCCAGATTTGACTGTTCAATGCTTGTTTGAGCAATTCTCCTGATTTGAGGGGATTTAATTCAAAATTCATGTAAAATTTATCGACAATTATCAAACTGCCAGTGACTCGCTTGATGCCTTTTTGATTTAAGATGTTACCCAGGGCGATCGCCTCTTCCCAAACAAATAACGGATCTTCGCTTCCCTGAACAATTAAATCGCCTTTTAACACGCCGTTTTTGATTTTACCGTTTGTGCCAATTAAGGTGATAAATTGATGTTCCGGCCCAAATTCTTGCAGCGCTACCAAAGATGTTGCTACTTTGGTAATTGAAGCGGCTGATAGAGGAACTGTACCTTGATGATTGGCTAGCAAAGTATTGCCAGATTGCATCCAGATTCCTTGGTCTTCTTGGGCAAAACCTTGGGTTTTCAACCCGTTGAGATATTGCTTGATTTTGGTGTTTGTAGCGGTTTGGGGATTGTTGACAGAGACTGTTAACGGCTGACTTGGTTTAACTGATGGCGCGGAAGATTCGGCTACAGGAGAGGGAGTTGCAAGTTGGGGCGATTCAGTCGCGGCGCATCCGGCGATAATTGTCAGGAGGACGATCGAACTTACAGCAGTCAAGTAGCGGTTTTTCAGCATTACCTTAATTTTTTCCATCAAATTTACCATCATCTTTCCGCACACCCAATGGAAAGTTTAGCATTAGCCCGCGCGTCTTCCTTCTGGGATCTTCCTTCGCGCACTTCGCGTCTTCGCGGTTAATTAAAATAGATATCTTGGAAATGCTTCATTTGATATTCAGCGCCTGGGGCCTTCACCCCAGGCCGATCGCGATCGACAAATTCAAGGGTAGACTGGTTTATCCAGCCATACTTCCCATACTCCCCATACTCAGCGGCACCATTTCGCCGTGCATCGTCAGGCCTAATAACATCGGCTCATTAACTCGGATCAACTCTCCTGTAAGCGCGCAGCGTTCTTCCTGCTGTGCTGTGGCATTAATGCTAGCTCGAATATCCGATCGACAAAACATCTGACGATACTCTCCAGACTTCTGCTGTACGTAATTCCAGAGCAAATCTCGAATCAAAGCTTGATAGCCTTGATTGCCGGCTAGCTCTTTGAGTCTCTCCTTGAGCTCTCTTTCCAGTCGAATGCTGGTGACTTCCATTTCGGTGGTTGAGGTTCTAGGTAGGGTATGCATAATTTTTCTCCGTGACGGGTGGACATATCTGTAATATCAGTGTAGTATGTTTAAAGCTAGATTTAAAGGTCTCTTACTACTTTCTGCCTGCTGTGAAATTTATCCCCACCTACTCCACATATCAACCGAAGTGCGATCGCCCCAGAGGTTGCTCTGACTCGTCACGGCACGTTTTTAGGACGGGTTTGCATACCGTCATAGCGACCTCGTGGGCGGCTACAAGCCTAAATAAACCCGGTTATAGTGGATTAGGACAAAATGCAGAAATTAATTACAACGAGGTAGACCGGGATGGTCTGCCAGTGGCACAGCCACACCAAGATAGGCGAAGCGGGAGGTACAGCTAAACGACTGTACCGACACAGGATGAAAATTTGCCCCTAGCAGTTTTTCTAGCCCCCGCTTTTAAGTAAGAGAAGCGGGGGCTTTTGATTGGATATTTGAGCAATTTGGAAAGGCTTGGGGAACTGGCAAAAAACCCGATTCAGCCAATGCTGGCGAAACACCCAAAATCCCAAATCCCAAATCTAAAATCCCAAATCTAAAATCCAAATGAGGAGGAGCAAGCCGTGACCGTAGTAACTGATGTATTGAGGCAATCTGTGGTGGTGTTTTCTCAAAATTACCTACCGATGAGCCGTATCAATATTAAACGGGCGATCGTACTTTTGGTAACAGGCAAGGCCCAACCTCTGGATTTTAGCATCGGCAACGGCTGGCTGGTGCGATCGCCCAGCACCAACATCCACGTACCCGAACAAATCCGCTTGACTTTTGGCAACAGGGAGCGCGTTTGGAAAGTGCCGCCAGTCAATCGCCGGGAAGTGTTGCGCCGAGATGCCCATGCTTGCCAATACTGCGGCAGCAATCGGCATTTGACGTTGGATCATGTGATGCCTCGATCGAAGGGCGGGCCGCACACTTGGGACAACGTGGTGACTGCTTGCGAACGGTGCAACTCTCGTAAGGGCGATAGAACTCCCATAGAAGCTCAAATGCCTCTGCGAACTAAGCCGAAGGCTCCCATGCACCCCACTGTTGCTTTTGCCGAACTGTTTTGGCACGAATACCAAATTGGGGAATAGGGCATGGGGAATCGGGAATTGGGAATCGGGCATCGGGCATCGGGCATCGGGCATGGGTAATTGGTAATTGGTAATTGCTAATTGGTAATGGCTAATTCAGTCCTGTAATTGGAAAGGATTCTAGGGTTAAATAGCCAACTTTTCATTCCTTCATACCGCTTCCCAATTCCCAATTCCCGCTTCCCAATTCCCAATTCCCAATTCCCGATGCCCGATGCCCAATTCCCAATTCCCAATTACCAATTCCCAATTTTCAATTTTCAATTCCAAATTTAGGGCTGTCAATATGCTGAAGTTGACTTACACTGAAACGGGCTTTAACCTGGAGCGTTTAGCTCAATCTCCCGAACAGTTAGTGGCGCTGCGAGTTGTGCTGGCTATGCGAGTTGGTCAAAACATCAGCGTCGAACCGAGCACTGCGGCATTTTTGCTGCCCGCGAATTTGCCGGCGCTGTCTCTGTTGGAATCTGAGGCCCGCCGAGATGATACTGATTCGATCGACCTTTGTGTTGCTGATGCTGATTTTATCGAAGTGACTCTGCGCGGTACGTGGATTTCTGGGGCGTCTGAGGGCGCTGATGGTGTGTTTGCGACTGTTTTGGGCGATCGGGCGGAGCGATTGCTGCTCAAACTCTGGCTCGAAACTCAGGCTGCTGCGGAGGTTGTCGGGGAAGTTGGCGATTAATATCCGACGATCGAGTTATTAGTCATGAGTCATTAGTCATGAGTCATTAGTCAGATGTTGAAAGAAATATTTTCTTCATCTGACACTCCCTCCCCATCCCACTCTCCCCCACTCTCCTTATGGTGTATAAATTAGGTTGAAGTAAATGCCGTTATCTTGCAGATTGTCGCCTTTATCGCTAATTCTCACCAAAGGAAAAGCGTAATCTACGCGCAAGTTGATCCGCTGTATCGGTTGCCAGATTACCCCCAAACCCAGACCTGCTAAAAATGTCTGATTGGTTAATTTATTAGGATTGTTGGGAGTATTCCACACCGTACCCGCATCGAAAAAAGGAGCTAATTGAAGTTTGGGATTTCCCGACGCATCCCGCTGCAAAGTAATTCGATCCTCGATCGAAACTCGGAAGCCGTTATCGCCGGAACGGACATTTTGGCGGTAGCCGCGCAAAGATTGCCCGCCGCCAATTACAAATTGCTGCGAAGGCAACAAACTATTAGCTGAAAGCTGCAAGTCTGACTGCAAAATTAATAAATGTTTGTCATTCAATCGCTGTACTCGCTGCACTTGACCCAGCCAATTCAAAAATTGTCCGTCGGGGACAGAACCTTCATTTTTAGTAGCATCAAATAAGCTAGTGCCGATCGTAAATTGCGATCGCAGGGCCCAAGCACCCTGGGGGTCGCGCCGAATGTAGTCCTGTCCCAGCTTAATTGCACTCGTAGTGGTGACACCATTGGCATCAGGGCCGATGCCAAAAGGAAACGGTTCGCCGGCGAGAAAAGTTCTGCCTGTCTGATAAGTAAAACCGGCAGACAAGGCAAATTCTTCGATCGGCGTTCTCCGCAGCGGCTGGCGGTAACTAACTTCAAATAAATGTGATTTCCCCGAAATGTCAAAAGTGTTGAAAGGTGCTTGTACGATACTGTTGCGGTTCGGCGCCGCCCTCAATTGCAAAGTGCCGTTCATCGCATTTAGCGGGAGGCGGTAGCTAAAATCGAACACGTCTGAATCGCCGAGCGATCGGTAATAAGCAGCCGCAAGTTCGTCGCCATTTCCTGTGACATTGCGGTGCCGCAAACTAACTCCCAATCTTTCGGAACCGACGCTGGGAGGCGAGTAATTGTCAAAGCTGAAACTAGATTGAAACGGATTAGCTTCCGTGACTCTGACGATCAGAATGCTCTCGCCTTCATTATCCCCAGCCCGCAGGCTGGCTTCTACATTGTCAAATAAAGGATCGACTCGCAGCAGCCGGAGTTGGTCTTCTAATAAAGCTGTGCTTAAAGGCATTCCGGCACCGAGTCGAATCCGGCTGCGGATGTAACTTTTATGCACTCTTTTATTTCCTTCTACCTCAATTGGGCCCAGCTTGCCTTCGAGCACTTGAATTTCGATTACCCCTGCGGTGATAGTTTGGGCTGGCAAGACTGCTCTCGAAGTGATGTAGCCACGATTAAGGTAAATTTCGGTAATTTTGTCGGCGATTTGTTTGAGCTGTTCTAGGGTGGCAGAACGGCCCTCAAACGGCTTGATTAAGGCATTAATTTCGTCTTGGGTTAAAATTGTGCTGCCAACTACTTGAATTTTCTGCACCTGAATTACTGTATTCGGCAGCGGCAGGGGAACTGGCGACGGGGGCTGGGGCTTTACTGTTGGCGGTACTTGGGGAGGTTCTGGCGAAGGTTGGGGGGCGGGTTGCAGAAATCGATCGCGATTTGGATCTGGTTGAGTCGGAGGCGGCGGCAGGTTTGGAGGCGCCGAGGGTGGGTTCTGGGCTAAAACATTGCAATCTAGCTGGTTCTGACATTTTTGATCGTTGTCAACCAGATTTTTTGCTTCGGGCTCCGGGCTGGCCTCACAATCCGTTTGATTAATTGTGGAACAGATATCAGGTTTGTTCCCGATCGCGTTGTTTTCGGGAAAATCGGGGAGTTGATTGAAGTTGGTTGCAGTTTCATCCTGCTTGATTTCCAGTTTTTGCAGTGTTAATACGGCATTGGCCGAAGCTGCTGAGTTGTCAGCGGCGACAAGCAACGGAGAAATATCGTTTGTTTGGGATATGGCTTTATTGGTATAAAAGCAAGCGATCGGGATCGCAGTTAGAAGTGAAATCCCCAACCGAAATATGGCAATATTTGCTCTCGGGCGCATAATTAATATTTTTTGTAAAATAAGTTGCTCTGCTGCTTCACTCTGCCAGTTTATCATTTAGCATCAGGCACAATTTGACTATAAAAATTTCAACAATCCGGCTTTCAAGAGGTAAGCGAACTAGAAATGCCCGCTCCGCACAAAAATTTTATTTGATTGAGGACGATCGACCAAAAAACCCTCTCACAGGCAAAAATCATCTGTGGCGCTGCCCAACACCGCGCTCGCCTGCGGGTTTTTGGTACTTGCGGCTGGAGTCCAATTATTTTTTGGTTATGGGTGTTAACACGCTTGGCACTAATGGTTCTTGAGAGATTTTGCCGAGTTCGACTGAACTCAACACTTCTGACCACTTGAGCGCTAAACTGGCATCGCTGGGAGACTCCCTACGCAATTGAGCTAGAGTTGCTAGATACTCGTACCAGAGACCTTGTTGGGCGAAGATACTGAGCTGGGCGCGACGATCGGGCGATCGATCCAACTCTGTTTTCACGGTTGGGGCGATTGCGGTGCGGTTGATCCACCCGGAAACGAGAACATCATCTGTATAGCTTTTTGGGTTGCATTTGATCGTAAAGTACCATTGATAGTTTTTGCCAACTTTCAGGGCTGGCGAGTTGCCGTCGGAGTCGAGGCTGACGCTAACGATACCAGCACGGCTAGTTACCATCCGAAAACTTTTTTTGTATACTGTTTTGTCGTTTTCGTCCGCTAACTCAAACTGAACTGTTTTGTCGAGGGCTAGCGGAACGTAGTAAAAAAATGTCGGCTTTTCTGATATGGTTTGCCCCATAGTTGATTGGGGAATCAAGGCCGTTGTGGCAGTGGGGCAGGCTAAGCCGCGGGTTCCTCCCCCTTCCCGCCTTCCGGGTACTCCCTGCTCCGGCGGTTGAAAGTTATTCCACGTGGCAGCAGATGGCTGACTGTTCGGTCTGCTTCCGCTGAGTTCGGGGGGTTGAACTGTTTGCCAGTTGAGGGGTAGCTGCGGTCGTGAGGGGGGGTGAACGCTGTTTGCCGGGCTGTTGAGAGCCTTTGCTGGTATTAAGAAACTACCAGCGGCAACTGCCTCTAAAGACAGAATTAAGGAAAGGGTACCGATGTTTAGAGCAGACTTCCAAGCCATGACGAACCTGCCTTCTGATGAACCTAAGAACTCGATCGCACATTTTTATCTTAGCAGGCGGGAAGACGCGCGCTCTATTTCCAGATCAGCGACGGGATGAAAGCCGCGTATATTTAGTAGGCTCAATACCTACTAAATATACATTTACTGGAATACTTATCGCAAGTAAACCATGTTATAATAACTCTATGCTAACCATGACTTACCGCTATCGCATATATCCAGATGCCACCCAACAGGAAAAACTGTCTGGGTGGATGGAAACGTGCAGAGTGGCTTATAACTATGCGTTAGCAGAGATTAAAGACTGGTGTAATAGTAGGAAATGCTTGATTGATCGATGTTCCATAAAACATGAATACATCATGCCTGCCGAGCGGCCATTCCCTAACGAGATCAAACAACTTAACGCATTGCCAAAAGCCAAGAAAGTATTTCCCCGATTAGGTGAAGTCCCTTCTCAAGTCTTGCAGCAAGCCGTAAAGCAGTTACATCGAGGATGGGAAGCTTTTCAAGCAAGAGGGACTGGGTTTCCTCGGTTTAAGAAGTATGGGCAATTTAAGTCTCTACTATTTCCACAGTTTAAAGAATCTCCTATAGCGGGCAATACGATTCTCTTGCCTAAGATTGGCAATATTCAAATTAATTTGCATAGACCGATCCCAGATGGTTTCGCAATTAAACAGGTACGCATAATCAAGAAAGCTGATATCTGGTATGCCAGTATTAGTATTCAGTCTGATGTTAATGTACCCGCTCCCATGCCTCATGGTCATCCGATTGGTGTAGACATTGGCTTAGAAAAGTTTCTGGCTACCAGTGATGGCGTTCTCGTAAAACCGCCCAAATTTTTTAGGAAAATGCAAAGCAAGCTGAAATCGCTGCAACGCAGACTATCTAGGAAAAAGAAACGGTCAAGTAATTACGAGAAGCAACGCATCAAGGTGGCGCGGATGCACCACACAATTGACAATACCCGCAAAGATTTTCACTTTAAACAAGCTCATGCTCTGTCTGAGTCTGCTGACATGATATTCATGGAAGATTTAGACTTTCGGATCATGGCTAAGGGGATGCTTGGCAAACATCTGCTTGATGGTGGATTTGGACAATTTCGTTCTATAGTCAAGTATGTTTGCTGGAAGTTAGGAAAATTCTTTGCAGAAGTCAATAGCCGAGGCACAAGTCAGGAATGCCCTGAATGTGGTGCGACAGTTAAAAAATCCCTGAAAGTAAGAGTTCATCACTGCCCTGAATGTGGGTTCACCATTGACCGAGATGTTGCTTCAGGTTTAGTAATTCGTAACCGAGGGATTGCCCTCATTAGTACCGATGGATGGTCGGGAAAGGAAACTGTCTGTGCAGGCGATCTAGCGGGGGCTCAAAAGTCTAGCCAAGTGCCGAAATCCCGTAAGGGAACAACCAGAAAATCTAAGAAGTGATTCTTGGAAGCCAGCACGCGATCCGCCCAAGCGGTCAGTGTCTGGAGATGTCACATCTTGAGGCAGATACGATTAGTTTGGCTGCTGCGGGCGAGATAGAATTCTGTGTAGCGTTTTGGCGCGGTGGTTTAGTAGTTATACTTAGCTGCATTCAAAGCAGAAAGTTGGGTTGACCTTGTTACACCCAATTTTGACCATAACTAATATTACGGGTTTTTTAACTACGGCCACAGGCTAGAACTCGTATTTTCGTAAAAAAACCCGGTTGATGCGTCAGTTTTGGAGATCGAGAATCTCGGTAATGAAAGCGGGTGGATCTCATCTCAAGCGATCGGCTACAAGTCAAAAGTCAAGTTTTCTGTACAATACCGGCAAGAAATTTAGCATGAACCTCGATTCACCAGTTATCTCGGACAAACAGCCTTCGGGGCTGCGAATGGTCAGACCGATCGGTGTATCTGCACTGCACGGCATTGCTTTTTTGGGAAATAGGTTGTTCGCGGTCGATCGCGCCGAAGGGCTGCTATTGGAGATCGATCGAGAAACTGACAACACTACTGTTTTGAATCCTTGTCAAACGGCCAAGTTTGCGAGCGCAACCGGGCTGGCTATTTCTGAGGATACTCTCTGGTTTTCGCGGGATCAGGATATTTGTTGCTGTCCCCAGGCAATTCGGGACGGGGCGATGGGTGAACTCACACCGGAACATTTTGTTTCGCTTCCTTATCCTGCTGACGGGATTGCAGTTTGGCAATCTACGCTTTACGTGACTTGCCAGAGATTGGGCTATATTCTGGTTTTTGACGTGAAAACTGGTCGAGAAATTACTCGGTTTTGTGCTCCGGGTATTGGGGTGGAAAATATCACTGTCCGGGATGAGGAAATTTGGGTTTGCGATAAGACTGAGCAAACAGTTTACTGTTTGGAGAGGGCAACTGGGGAGATTAAATTTAGTGTTTTGACTCCCTTTGAGTGGCCTTCTGGTTTAGCTTTTCACAAGGATGCCCAGACGGGGGAAGAGACTCTGTATGTGGCTTATGCCGGGGATGAACTTTACATTCGGGATGACCCGAATGCGGAAGATCCTTTTAAGTTGACGAAGCGCGATCGCACTTTTATTCACCCTTTGTATTTTCACTACAATGAAGCCGACAGCTACGCTCTGTCAAACGGTTATTTGATGGAAATGTCTTATGTGGAGGAACTGTCTCCTCTGGATGAGGTAGAAATCGAAAATTTGGAGTGGCGGATTGCTTTGCCTTCGGAAACTGCTCGGCAAAAGGTCAGGAAAATTACGCCGATCGGAATGCCTTTTACTGAGGAAATTCAGGAAGGGGAACGGGTGGCGGTGTTTAAGTTCGATCGCCTCCAGAAAGGTGAACGCCGAATTTTTGGCTGGAAGGCTTTGTTAGAAGTTCGATCGATCAAGTATCAATTATCGCCTCGGGATGTCGAAAAAATTCCACAACTGTCGCCGGAGTTTGCCGCTAAGTATTTGGTGGACAATGATAATTTGGCGATGGATACGGAGATTGTGCGATCGGCTGCTGTGGCCTCCATTGGCACGGAAACTAATATTCTGAGGCAGTTACTGAGCATTCGGAATTTTGTTTACGATCAACTTTCCTACGGGATTAGGCCTCACATTGACACTCCCGATATTGTACTGCGTCGCGGCATCGGTTCTTGCGGCGAGTACGTGGGGGTGTTGTTGGCTTTAGCCCGGTTGAACCGGATTGCTTGCCGCACAATTGGGCGTTACAAGTGTCCGGCTTTTGCTGACAGAAAAGGTTTGCCGCTGGAACCGGATTTCAATCACGTTTGGCTGGAGTTTTACATTCCTGGTTTTGGCTGGGTGCCGATGGAATCTAATCCTGACGACATTCAAGACAAAGGCCCTTATCCTTTGCGGTTTTTCATGGGTTTGGCTTGGTATCACGTAGAAATTGGCAAGGGAGTTCGGTTTCAAAGTCTCACCAGCGGGGGTCTTCCTTTAAATAAGGAAGATGTTTCCGTGGGTAGTCTGGCAATTAATCATGTCCGGTTTACAATTTTGGAAGAGTTGCTGTAAGGTTTGTAGTGAGGACGAAGAGTCCTCTAAGTTTTATGACGACTCTTCGTCCTCACTACAAACCAATTTTATTGCGGTTGTGCGATCGCACATAATCTCAAGTCTAAGTTTGCAGGAGGGGTTGTGGAATTTTCTATTGCTAATTTTCTGGTTTTGGTAGCCTTTGTACTGCTGGTTACTGTGACTGGCGGGGTCGCTTATTTGACGGCCGTTGAGTGGCGCGATCGCAGGCGGTTAGATAAGTCTAAACGGAAAAAACAGTAGCTGTTTGCTGTTGACAAAGTGCCTTTTGTACGATCGAAAACAAGGCGTCCCAACCAGGTCGCCTTGTTTTTTTATTTGAAGTATGTTCACCGCAGATCAAATCGAGTTTGGTAACATAACCGCGATCAATTTGTAGTGAGCGCCACCCTCCAAATAGTTCGATCGAGACTGGCATTCCTGACTACCAACGAATTTGATTGCAGTTGTTCGATCGCCCAGAATATACCTTGATTCCATACGTAGCGACAGTTTAACAGCCCGCCCATAGGTAGCTAGAAGCGCATTTGATTGAGGAGACATTGATGTTGGCGATCGCCAACAGCAAAAAAAACAGGTGACAAGTGCGATCGCCCGCTCTAATTCCACTAGCTACCCGCTCCGATATTAAGATGTCGCCCCACAATTCGTCATTCAAAGCCGGGAGATTATCAAAGGATATATCCATTAAAAAACTGGGAAAAATCGGAAAAAGCCCCCGTTTTTTAGGGAGCTTAAAAACTTGTGTTATTGCTAAAAACAGAGATTCTACTGCGCTTTTGGCAATGACTTGTGAGGGCTTGGTAAAGCAGCTTTCGGAATATCCATCACAGGTGAATTCACCCCAAGCATCAAATCGTTGGGATTAACAATCTCCACCACAGGCTCGTTCAAAGCCACAATCAAACCGTCATATTCAGCAGGAACCAGCGATCGAGCAAATTGGGGAGCAAACAGTTGCCGGCCACCAGCGACACCAGACACCACCGCAACCAACAAAGCTGCGATCGCACCTCCACCCAAAACCCAAGTCCGTTTCGACTTGCGTTCCACCCGCTGCAAAACCTTCGCCGCCAAATCCTGTGCAGATTGTTGCCCAGCAGGCACAGGCATTGACTGAAAACTCTGCTGCATCATCATCAGTCGCGAGTACAAACGCTTCGTAGTGGGGTCATTTGTCAGCCATTCCTCAACTTGCCGGCGTTCTGTAGCAGTCACTTCGCCGTCGATGTAGGCACTCAGTAATTCAAAGCGATCGCGCATCATAGTAGTTACATTTCCCGGCGAATAATTGTTGTTAGTTTGATTTGGGGCCAGCGAATCCTCAAGACCTTGCTGATTCTGATTTTTATCCGATTCAAAGTTATAATTCATATTTCACATCACTTGCTCAATTTTAGGGGAAGTACCCGATCGCTATTAGGATAATTTACTGCTTATTTATATTGTAAAATAGAAGTTTTGATGTCACAGCAAACTTCATCAAATCTTCTCGTTCCGCCTCTGAAATCGCTCTTGCTAATTACCGTCGAGGTATTTTTGCAATTGCAACTGCAATCTTTGGCGAGCTCTAGCAATTCTCGACTTGACAGTTCCCAGAGAAACTCCGGTCATTTCCGCTATTTCCTCATAGGCTAAACCTTCAATTTCTCTGAGCACAATTGTCGTGCGGAATACTTCCGGCAAATCGGCGATCGCCACTCGCAACTGCTCGTAAAATTCTCTAGTCGTCAAATCTTCATCAGGCCCCGGACTGTCGGCCGGAAGTTCCCAATCAATCTCCCCATCTTCCAGAGCACGGGGTACGTCCAGCGACAGCGGAGTTCGCACGCGCTTGCGCTTGCGTAACTCATCGTAAAACAAATTAGTGGCGATGCGGCTCAGCCAGCCCCGAAATTTAACAGGCTCTTGCAAGCGGTTAATATTGCGGTAGACTCGAATCCACACTTCCTGAGCCAAGTCGGCTCGGTCTTGCCAGTCAGGGGCCAAGTGATAGAGAACTCTGTCTACGTGGGACTGATACCGCTTCAACAGTTCGGTAAAATCTGTGCCTTCAGGTCGATTTCCTTCCTGACAACGCAACACCAAGTCATAATTAGAGAGTTTTTCGGCTGGCAATTGCACTCTTTGAACGGTCGCCACAACCGCAGACCAGGACACGGAAATAAAGTCGCTCATGGGTGGAATTGGCTCATCGAACATTCCACAGTTGTTGACGCTGGCCGATCGCCATCGGTTCCCGCACTCAGAAACTGCGATCGTCGGCTGCTGCCATCATCCAGTCAATGAGTTCTGACTAATGACCCGTAACTTCGCACGCTCCAATACTAACCCAACTGCTAGAACCATCTGCCCAATGTTCCTTTTTCCAAATCGGTACATTGTGTTTGAGCGTATCTATGGCGTACTGGCAAGCTGCAAAGGCTTCGCCCCGGTGGGGACAGCCCACAGCCACCACTACGCTAATTTCCCCCACCTGCAAGTGTCCGACGCGGTGGTGAATGGCAATGCGATTGACATCTGCCCACTGGCGGCGGATTTCAGTAGCGATTTGCTGGAATACTCGCACCGCCATCGGTTCGTAGGCTTGATATTCTAGGGAAACTACAGCTTGACCGTCTGTTTGGTTGCGGACTGTACCGCTCATCAACACCACGGCTCCGTTAGCGCCGTCATCTACCAAAGTATAGACTTCCTCTACAGATAAAGGAGCTAAAGTAATGGCGAAGCTGTCTGATTCATGGCATTGAGGTATTGTGCCGATCGAAAGTGCCGCGAAGGAGTTCATGGCGAAACAAGTGGTGGAGAACTCGATCGATCTTGACACAAATCAAGTCGCGATCGATCGGGCATCCTGGTTAGGAAGACACAAAGGTCAATCTTTAGCAAAATGTCGATCGGCACCATACCGCCCAAGCGCAGTGCGATCGGGTAAAATATAACTCGCCCCAACCAAATTCCGACAGTGGTTAAGGATGAGCAGCCGGTTTGTGCGATCGAATAGCTGTTGTTAGCTCTGTAGCAAATCAATAAGTAAGCACACCAAAAAAAGTAGTGTCATTCCCAACTTGCGGCACGCAATCTCTCATCCCAAGCGATTGCGGCATTCGCTTTTTCATGACACAGTTAAGTTAAATTCTGCGCTCCTAAGACTGGGGGCAGTCCCAATTTTTAGCAGCAGATGTAAAGTTTATTTTTTTTTTGTTCCGGAAAGCTGATTCGATGACATGATGTACTTGTGCAGGATTCAGGCAAATTGCCGAATACTCGGCAAAAACAAGACGGTAACAACCTCTTGTGGCTTTTCTGACACATAAGTTAATGGTTTCGGCTGTTAATCGAGGTCTTGACCTGAGCCTGCACCAACAAATGTTAACAACAATCACGAGGAAACTATGGAAGCACTAGCATTGAGCCACTCTTTTGTTGCTTATGAATCTCCAGAATCCGAGCTCCAACTGGAATTGAAAATTCCTAAATCGGCAGTGATAGGCGTTGCAGGTCTGGCAGTAGCCCTGTCTGTTCTGAGTGTCAGTGGCGAAGCCCAAGCAAGTTGCCACTACAAGCGCTGCGGCGGCGGTCACCGCCATCACAGCTACGGCGAAGTTGCCACCAACGGCGGCCGACTGAATATCCGCCACCGACCCAATGGCTGTTCTCATGTCATCGGCAAGTTATACAATGGAGACAATGTGGCATTGACCGGTCGTTACAAACACGGCTGGGCGCAACTGAAAGGTGGCGGCTGGATATCCAGTGCTTGGCTCAACTAATTCTTAACTAGAACAATTTACATTTCTAGAAAGAGTTTTAATCGTTACCAAGCCGAGCTTGGTAACGATTATTTTAAAGAGGCGGGCGATAGATGTTGAAAATAATCGAAGAGCCGAAATTAATCACTAACAACTCACAATCTAAACTTTACCGCCACCGATCAGATAGAGTAAGGCCATCCGCACCGCTACGCCGCTGGTAACTTGCTGAGAAATCAGGCTAAACTGAGGATCGTCCATCAAATCCGAGCTAATTTCCACGCCGCGGTTAACCGGGCCAGGGTGCAAGACCTTCACATCCGGCTTGCAGAGTTTCAGCCGATCGCGCGTCACCCCATACAAAGCATGATACTCTCTTAAACTCGGCAGCAAATGCTGGCTCATCCGTTCCTTTTGCAGCCGCAAAGTCATCACAAAATCAGCATCGGCCAAAGCAGGTTCAAGCTGCCAGTGCAAAAATAACTTACCTTCCCTACCCTCGCCGCACTCAGCAAACAACAGTGGCAGCAAAGTCGGCGGCCCGGCCAAATGAACCTCTGCCCCAGAAGCCGTCAAACTCCAAATATTCGACCTAGCCACCCGCGAATGCAAAATATCTCCCACCACAGCAATTTTTTTGCCCGCTAAAAGTTCCAGCCGCGGACGTTCGGAATCTAACAGAGAACAAATAGTAAATAAGTCTAGCAAACCTTGCGACGGGTGTTCGTGCTGGCCGTCTCCAGCATTGAGAACGCTCACTCTCGAACCCAAGCGCTCCATTTCCGAAGCAATAGTGCTCGGGACTCCAGCTTGTTCGTGCCGGATCACCATCAAATCGGTTCCCATCGCCAGATAAGTCTTAGCCGTATCCAGAATAGTCTCCCCCTTGGTCAGAGAAGAACTTCCCGGTGTAAAATTCAGTGTATCCGCCGACAGCCGCTTTGCCGCCAACTCAAAACTGTTGCGAGTCCGGGTAGAAGGTTCAAAAAACAAATTCGCGACCACTTGACCCTGCAAGGCGGGCACTTTCTTGGTGCGGCGCCCGAGCACCTCCCGAAAACTGGCCGCAGTTTGCAGCACCGTATCGTATTCGTCCGAGGTAAAATCAGCCAGAGTGAGAATGTGTCGCCTTTTCCAAGTCATACAATTTTAAATTTGAGATTTGAGATTTGAGATTTGAGATTTAGGACAATGGGTTGGGAGCTTGCTGGCACGCCTGCGTTGGGCGGCCCAGAATGTTCGATCGACAGTCGCGGGGATTCAGATCAACAGTATCCAACAATTTTTGACCACCTTTGCCGTCACTAGAGCTATAATTAGTTTATGCAGCTCAAACCCCACTCGAACAGCGAACCCAGCCTCGAAGCTGAAAAAAGTGCGGTTTACGCACCAGAAAGCGGAAATTAAGCTTTCGCGACGGTTCGAGCCGTAGTTGCAGTTTCTCCCAGACTCAGCCTTGTTAAAGAGCAGCTTTTCTGGGCCATGGCATCTGCCACTTTGTGGAAACAATCGAGGCGCCAAACCTCCCACCGCTGATCGACAGCACATAGCGGGACATTTTAAAGATGATTAATTCTTTGAAGTCAGTCTTGAATCTTCAGTCCTGCTTATAGGCCCTTGTCAAAACGAACTGTGTTAAGATACAAGTTGAATATGTAGCTTCCCGACAAAAATCTACACGTATCTTGGCGAGACTGTTCTTGGCGAAACTGCGGTAAAAAGTAAGAGCTGGGAAGTGGTAATTAAACAAGATTTAAACAATTCAAGAGGTATTATGAGCCAGCAGGTTATACAGCCGATGGTTAAGTTCCAGCGTCAGGTGCATTCTCTCGTCACGTCTGACATTATCAAGCCGACAGACAGCATTTGGAAAATTGCTCTGCTTTATGGCGACGAATGGCCTTACTGGAAACAGCAACTCCTAGAGTTTGATTTTTCTATGCAAGACCCGGTAAGCGAGTTGATAGCTGTAGAAGCTTGGGACGAGGAATAGGGCTATGGGCATAGGGCTATGGGCATAGGGCATAGGGCATAGGGCCTAGGAGGCAGAGCCGGAAAGGTTATTGGTAACAAATAACAAATAACCAATAACAACAGTCAACAGTCAACTGACAACTGACTTCCCTTAAAGGCAAGTTGCTAAAGCTCGAGCTAATTGTTGAGCAGTTTGAAAGCGATCGCCAGGCTTAGCTGCCGTGGTTCGCAAAATGGTCTCCCGCAACGAAGGTGCGATCGTCGGAATATTTTCGAGCTTAAAGCCGTAACCTCGAGCCATTTTCCCGTAAAACTTTTGAGGGCTTTGGGCTGTCAGCAAAAAAATCAAAGTAGGCCCGATAGCATATAAATCCGACTGAGGGAGAGGCTGTCCCCGGTCTTGTTCTGGTGCGGTGTAGCCTTCAACGCCGATGCGAGTGCCCGGAGGAGTGCCGATTTCTTTAACGGCGCCAAAATCCAGCACTGTAATGCCATTGTCTCGATGCCGCACCAGCAAATTAGCAGGTTTAATATCCCGGTGGACGATCGGGGGTTTTTGAGAGTGAATGTAGTCCAAAATCTCACAGGTTTGGATCATCCACTCGATCGCCTGTTGGGGAGCAACAGGCCCGCGGTTGTAGATGCGTTTTTCTAAATCCTCGCCGTGGAGCATTTCCATCACCAAGTATTTTTTGCCCCCTTCCACAAAAAAATCAAAAAACTGAGGAATTCCCGGATGGTGGAGGGCCTTGAGAGTTTTAGCTTCACGTTCAAACAGTTCTTGAGCCTTGACTATTTGAGCCATGTCAGCATTCATTTCCTTGAGGACTACCAGAGAAGCTGCGGGGGAACTGCCGGGTTTTTGAGCTTTGGCGAGCTCTCGATCCCAGGCTAAAGTCGTTGTCCCCATACCGCCTTGGCCCAAAGTTCGCAGCACTTGGTAGTGACGGACTGTGCGATCGACTTTAATCGGTTCGCCGCAGTGGATGCAGAATAAATTCCCCGGCGGGTTTCCCGCGTGGGTACACCTCGGGGCGGCGGCGCTGAAGCTAGGGATCGCCTCAATTTTGCCGCCAACTTCAATCGTGACAACTTGGAAATGCAAAGTTGGGCCGCCCCGCGCCAACTGGATCAGGGCACCGTCGGATATCCAACCCTGAGACATGAGAGTACCGTTAACAAAAGTGCCATTTGTTCCGGAATTGACTAAGTACCACTGACCTGAGGTGCCGCTTTTAACTCTTTGCAATTCCAGGTGCTGTCGCGACACTAGAGCATTGGGAATCACAACGTGATTTTCAGGAGAGCGGCCGATCCGCACAATCGACTCGCTCTCGAAACTCCACTGTTGCAGGGGGGTATTTTTTTCGGGATCTAAAAGAGTCAGCAGCATTTTCGATTCATGTGGTTGAATTCCCTGATTTTGCATTGAGAGTTGGCGGGAATTTACAGATTTGGGGCGTGAGCTTTGAAAAATTAGAAATCAAAAATTACTTATAGCAATCCTAAATAATTTGTACATATGTAGGGGTAGTGCCCCGCCGTGCCTACCTAAGAGCGTAAAGAGGGCAACCACGGGCCGATCGGCCCCTACAAGAATTACACAACTGATTTAGCACTGCTATAGGAGCTTTAGACGTTAGTTTCAGGAGAACTTTATAATATCCTGATTCTGATTAAAGATTCCATAAATTCAGTAATAAATAGTTTGTTGGGAACTATTATTCGTAATATTTCTGAGCGGTCGATCGAGCCTAAAAAACACAGTCGATCGATTTAACACTTGCAACTACAAAAAGTAGGTAAATTTGCGGTAGCAGCAGGTTGTGATTTAGGCCCCACATCTATATGTAGGGCGGGAACTTCCCGCCTCATCCCACCATGTGCCGATCGCGATCGAGTATAAAACCGTTTTCGCATTAGCCCGTTAGATGCCTCACTTCATTTTAGTTTAATTTTTTTTGATTAGACTAACTGTTTCTGTCAGTGAAAGCTGTTTCAGCTTTGATGAATCCACTCACGATGGAGCCAGCTTTTCCCGCAGATTCCCAAAACAGACTCTAAAAATTAAAGCTACTGATAAATGGTTTGTCCTCAACAGCTTTTGTGCGATCGTATTGGGGCTGCAATCAGTTTTTGAGCCTTCAAGCGGAAGCTGTTTCAACACCGGATACCTAATAGCAGAGCGAGCCGTCAAGCCTTGCGCGGAAACGGCAGAAGCTGTTCGCTTTCCCTGCAACAATTGCAGGTTTAAGTCGGGCGGTCGCCGACGGATGGCGCCGCCTTTGAAAAAGTTGGCAGCAAGCATCAAAATTCTAAAATCGAAATGCGCCTACCTGGGCCCGAATGATAATTGCCGTGATATTGTCGTGACCGTTGCGTTTGTTGGCCAGTTCAATCAACTCGGCAACTCCCTGGTCGAGATTAGCTTGGGGATTGAACAGAGGTTCGAGAGTGTTCCGCCAGTGAGTTTCCAACAAATCATTATCTGTCAGGCCGTCGGAGGCCAAAATCAATAAAGTATCTTCGCACAAGTCTAAAAACTGCACGTCAGGCTTGAGAAAATTACCGTCTCGGGGGCCGATGGCTTGAGTTAGTTGATAGGCGTCAGGACGAGAATAAGCTGTTTCCGGGTCAACCCCGCGCTTAATTTCGCGCTGCCCTACTTCGTGGTCTGAGGTGATTTTTTCTAGAGTCTGTCCCTTTCTGAGTCGGTAGAGGCGGCTGTCGCCGACGTGGACAACGGCGAACTTGGTGTCTTGAACTAAGACTGCGACTAGGGTTGTACCCATGCGGGCGCTGCCGGAGCGGCCGTCCTTTTGATTGATTTCAAAGATGGCTTTGTTGGCTAGGAGCACTCCTTCGCGGATGGTGTCTGCTTGGGGCAGTTGATTTTCCCAACTGGTTTGAAAGAATTCTCTGAGGGTTTCAGCGGCTAGTTGACTGGCTACTTCTCCGCTGTCGTGTCCGCCCATGCCGTCGCAGAGAATGTAAAGCCCTTTGGTTTGAAAGATGCGACCGAAGGAGGTTTCGAGTTTGTTGATTTGAGTCCAGATGCTGAAGAAGTCTTCGTTGTGGTCGCGGGTGCGGCCGACATCGGTGAGGCCTGCGTCTTCTAGGCTGTAAATCTGGACTGGCATGGGCTGGGTTAATACCTCGCCCACAACTTCGGGGGAGGTGTTGTCGGGACTGCGGTAATGCTGGCGCTCTGGGGTTGAGGTTGGTAGAGGTGCGGATTGGAGTTCGAGGGGAACGGTTTCTAGGCGCGATCGCAATTCTTCGATTGTGTTAATCTCGCCTCTGTACATTTGTTGCAGCAGTTCGAGCAATGCGCCAAACTGAGTGCGATCGGACTGGTTAAATATCGCCTGCCACAGTTGCCCCAAATTTACAAGTTGCAAGTTCGAGCCGGCGGGTTCGGGATAGAGGTATTGCAGCCGCACGGAGGCAAAGGAAAAGGAAGAGTCGGGGTTGACGCGCAAATTTGTGAGTTCCAACAAGCTTTGCCGGCAGTGCCAGGGTTCTAGGGCAGCCCAGAGTTCTGTCATTTCGTGCAGCCAGTACACAATTTGCTGGGTGGAAGTTTCGGGTTGGCTCCAACGTTCTACTAGCAGCGGCCATTGGGAGCAGTCTTCTAGCAGCAGCACTGCCTGTTGGTTGTCTGACCAGCTATCGTGAATGACTGGCAGGTTGTGAGAGAATTGCCAGCGAAGTGACAGATAAGGTTCAGCTATGCCTTGGCAAAGCTCTGCTAAGGCGGAATTGGTGGCATTTTCTCCGGGTTTGATGGCGGAGGTGTAGGGGGAGGTGCGTTTGGCGACGCTGGCAGAGTTGGCGGCTAGCATTGCTTTGAGCGGTGACATTTGCAGCGGCTGACAGTCTAATACTGTTACTGCTACTGTGTCGGAGGGTTTTCTCGCAGGTAGGGTTTCTAGGAGTTGGTAGCGCTGCTGGGTGTCTAGATAAGCTCCTGCTGGCTGGGAAGGAATTAAATATTCGGAATTGAGGACGGGGATTTCTGGGGATTGGGGAGATGCGCTGTCGGGGCTGTGGGTTGCTTCCTGAGTTGGTTGGGGCTGTGGTGAGGTTGTGAAATTGTTTTGGGATGGGGTTATTTCGCCCTCTGGTGCTGGAGTAGAGGTTTTTTGGTCTGTTTGAAAGGATGCTGGTGCGATCGCCCCTACGACGATTTCAGCGTCAATATTTTCTGGACGGCTGTTGGCGGCG
This sequence comes from Microcoleus sp. A006_D1, assembly GCF_036702805.1. Taxonomy (NCBI): domain Bacteria; kingdom Bacillati; phylum Cyanobacteriota; class Cyanophyceae; order Oscillatoriales; family Microcoleaceae; genus Microcoleus; species Microcoleus sp. A006_D1. The sequence goes on along the minus strand of NZ_JAUBVZ010000007.1, from coordinate 211,866 downwards.
GCCTCGGGCTGTGGAGAAGTTGGGGCGGCTGCTGGGAGTGCGTCGGCGGTGATTTGTGTTTGAATGGCGTCTGTGATTGGTTCGGGGCGGTTTTGGGCTGATGCGGTTTCTGGAACTATGTGTGGTTTTTGTGCAAACTCGGCTGGGGGAATGCTTGACTCGTCTGGCTCGACTGCTGGAAAGTTCGATCGGCCGCAGATAATCGCCCGCCACACTTGACCTGTTGCGACGCCGCAATTCTGACATTCTTTGGCGCTAAAAGCGACTTGGACGCCGCATTGGTAGCAAGCTTTGTAAGTTAGGGAATTGCCGCACTGTTGACAAAACTTGTTGAGATCGGGATTTTCAAATTGGCAGCGGGGACAGAGGAGCATAGGGGTTTTAAATGGGAGATGTGCGATCGAGTGAAAGCAGTGGGGAAGTTTGGGGGTTTGGGGTGGTGAGTTATGGGCTTTGAGTTTTGGGCCTGACTCGCAACGGATAACTCGCATTGCCCTATGCCCTATTTTATCGGCATCAATAGAGAACTAAGATATTTCTTAGAACTGAGATGTTGCACCGGTGTCAGGAATAGGCCCACAAGCCTGCCCCACCTGCGTTGCTCTAAGCCCGCCCCACAAAAAAAGTCAACTCATCAGTGGAACAGGCCAGAAAGCCTGTTACTGAAAAGCTGCAAGATCTCAGTTAGAAGGGAGTTGCTGTATAATCTTCTGGGAAAACGGTGTCTCGGGCGATCGACACAATGGTGGATAGGGGTACTTGACAGAAATATTTCCGCCGGAATTGTTCTTCGGAGACTGCTGCTAGGAATTGCGCTGCATAACGGGTGGCGGTGGCAGAATTGGGCATCCAGAATTGAGTTGAGGGGCTAGAGAATAAGGTTTGGGAGATGTGTTCTCCAATTTCTGTTGTTTGCGGTTGTCTGGTGATGTGGAAAGCTCGATCGCGATAATTGACTTGGAAACCGAGATGTTTTAGGGTTGTGAATCCGAGTTGCAGGGAGGTGTCGCTGATTCCGAGTTTTTGGCTTAGTTGCTGTCTGGTGACGGGTTTGTTGGTGCGGCTGAGGTATTTGGCGATGCCGATTAGCTGTTGGCAGATTTGCTGCGGGGCTACGAGTGGCGGTAAACTGTAGGCGATCGCCAGTTTTTGCTGCTTCTGCTGTGCTTGCCGAAACCAGACGCGCAGTTCGTCCCAGCTTGCGGGGCATTCTTTGAGGATAATCGAGTTTTCGCGATCGACTATTTCTGAACTGTCAACTAGATTTTCTGCCAGCATTGGAGATGCTGAGTTTGTGCTGGCTGCTAACAACTCTTCATCGTTATTTCTGTTTCGCCAGTCTACGATCCAATCTATTTTAGTCGGACAATTAATTTGGCTTTCTTCCGTGCGTTCCCGCACTGCTACCAGACGCACTTCATACCGCGATTTGTAAGTATTAAAATCGAGTTCGACAGTGGCATCGCAGCGGCCTTGAGGAACTTCGTTTTGGTTGTGTCCCCACCAAATGCCGGGAAATCCTGTATCGCTAGATTCATCTCTAATTGTAAATTCTGTTTTGATATATTCTACTTTTTGTCCTTTCAAATCTTTGATTTTTTGATTCCAAAGATTATCAAACCAGCAATTTTTGATTAGCAATTTAGGTGCGGGGTTGCCCATGCCGCAGGGTTCCAGCAGTTTGAGTTCTTGAAATAATTCTTTACCCAATTCGGAAACAGTAATTGTGAGATCGGCTTGAACGGGGGCTGCTGTTAAAGTTTCCGGACTGTATTGTTGTCGCAGTTGCTGATTTACAGCATCGGTAAATAGGGGGATGTTTTCAACTGGGAGACTCAATCCGGCGGCGAAGGGATGACCGCCGAATCTGTCCAATAAATGTGCTTGATCTTTGACTAATTGGTAAAGATCGATTTGATTGGCTGAACGGGCGGAACCCCTGGCAATTTTGGATTTTGAATTGGGGGTTTTAGATTGGGAAAGTGTTTGCGAATCGGGGTTGAAAGAATCAATAAGTTGCGTGTCTGGAAGACTTTCGTTAATTTCTTCGGTTCCTTCTGTGCTGAACAAGATCGCGGGACGGCCGTATTCTTGGGCGATTTGTCCCGCTACTAATCCCAATACTCCTACGGGCCATTGGGGGTCACTGAGGACGATAACGCTAGTAGTTGAAAGGTCTAGTTTGGCTAATTTTTCGGCGGCATCTTTGGCAACATCTTTTTGCAAAGATTTGCGCCGGGAGTTGGCAATTTCGGTTAAATTTGCTAGTTCTTCGCAGTGCTGTTTGTCGCGGCTGGTGAGGAGTTCTACGCAGAAGCTGGCGTCGCCTTGAATGCGGCTGACGGCGTTGATTCTGGGGCCGATGCCGAAGGAAATGTCGGTTGGGCGATCGCCTGTTTTTTTGCACAGTTCGAGCAATTTTGCAACTCCCGGACGGGTGGGATTTGCAATTTGTTTTTGCAGTTGTTCTATGCCGATTTGTGCTAGGTAGCGGCTGTCTCCCGTCAGTTGGACTAAATCGGCAATTAAGCCGATCGCCACTAAGGCCAATAAATCTGCGATCGGTCGCTGCGGAATATCAGGTAAAGTGTGATATAATGCTTCGATTAATTTGTAGGCTACGGCGACGCCGGACAGGTTAAACAGTTGGTGGTGGGGTTCAAAGTAGCGGGGATTGATAATGGCTGTGGCGGGAGGGCGATCGTCGGGTAATGTATGATGGTCGGTGATAATTGTATCGATGCCTAAACTTGTGGCATATTCGATTTCGGCGATGTTTGTACTGCCAGTATCGCAGGTAATAATCAGGGTAATTCCATTTTTTGCTAAGGCGTCTATTCCCGGGATATTGAGCCCGTGAGATTCGGTTAAGCGGTTGGGAATGTAATAAATTAGTTGCTCGTCTTTGGGAAAAAATTCTCCTAGTCCGTCCCACAAAACGGAGGTTGAGGTGATGCCGTCGGCGTCGAAGTCTCCCCAAATTGCGACTTTTTCTGCCTTGTTTCTGGCTTGCTGAATTCTGGCTATCGCCCAGTTCATTTCTAGTCCGAATTCAAAGGGACTTGCTGGTTGGTAAAGTTTGGGGTTGAGGAAACCGGGTATTTGTTCGGGGTTTTGAATTCCTCTATACCAGAGAAGTGCAGCGGCATAGTTTCCAGGGAGTTCGGGCGCGTGGTTTCTGACAGCTTGAATCAGCCAAGCTGGGGGTTCTAGTAAGGGTTGATTTTGCCAGTTTTGAGGTAATTCTGTCATCGGTTATTTCATGAATTCCAGTAGGGGCGGGTTCACCAACAATCTTTAATTCACATCCACAATATCTATAAACCCGCCCCCACCAAGCGACAAAATTTTATAACTCCAAACCTCAGAAACCCGGTTTCTTCCTAGATCTATCGTTACTAAACGAAAAACTTCGTAGAAACCGGGTTTCTTGCCTCCCAATGCGTCCAGGATTGAAACTGTCCGAAGAGTTTGCATAGTAAAAGGTATGTTAAATAGATATTTCATCGATTATAGCAAGATTTGGTAGCCAATTTGCTGAATTTTCTGTGGCAAAATTTGGTGAAGAAGCTGTGGTTTCTTGTCTGCGGTTGCAGCGAGTGGCGAATTGACAGGAATCGCAGAGATTGGCACTAATTTCTACTTGGGGCAAAAATTCTGTGCCTTGGGTATAGCGCTGTCGCCAGTCGCTTAGCTGGTGCAAGAGGTGGGTTAAATCTTGTTTTGTGCGATCGTGCTTTGTTTGGTTGTAGGAAAATGTGAGTTTTTGCGGCGGTTCTTCTCCTCGCAATTGCACGAACCAGTATGTCATGGAAACTTGTTCGGGGGAATAGTCGCTGGTTTCTACTAAGACATATAAATACAGGCGGGTTTGCCAACTTTCGGCTATCCATTTTGATTTTTGAGGGCGGGGATAGGTTTTCCAGTCGAGAATTTGAGCTGCGTTTGGTTCGGCTATTAATAAGTCGTAGATAACGGTGAACAGGTATTCTTGAAAAATTAGGGTGCGGGGGTGTTCGGCTTGGCGGAAAATTTGGTCGTTATGTTCTGAAGCAGCGAAAAGTTCGGGTGCGGTGTTGATAAATGCTGCGACACAGCGTCCTATTTCGGGGTCTTGTTGGGTGATGGATGCGATCGGCAATCCGAGTTCTCGCTGCTGCATCAACAGGTGAAAGCGGCTTCCCCAGGCGAGTTTTTCTTGGTGTTCTGGGGAGGCGGTGGTGGCGAGGAGTTCAAGGTAGCTGTGTTGGAATTTTCGCGGACATTCTTCGAGGTTTTTGAGCTGGGATTGGGAGAGTCGAAACATTTTTTGGTATGAGGTTGTGGGTTTTTGGTAAGGTTTTGTTATACTAATTGTATCAGGTAGGCTATCTGCCATCAAAATGTTTGTAGTGAGGACTAAAGTCCTCAGAATCGGAGGACTGAAGTCCGAACGATCAAACTAATCTTATTATTTATGGTCGTTCGAGCGGACAGGATCTAAAATACTTAAGTTGACAGTTCGGGAAACGCAACGCTGTATCCTTAACTTGAAATTATGGGATTTAGATAAATTACCTGCATCCCAAAGAATCGCGAGTAGAAATCCCTGTTTGAGAATTAATCCCGCTGGCTTTTGTGCACAATTCTTTAAGTTGGGCGCCGTCCATAATTGAGTCGGTAAAATCAGCGCCCGTGATGTTAACTCCCTCAAAAGTAGAACGCAGCAAAATTGTTTCCGCTAAAATTGCATCGCTTAAATCGGCATTTTTAAATTTAACTTGATCGATCATGGCATTAGTTAAATTGGCGCCGTGCAAATTCGCCTGAGTCATCACCGATGCGCTCATAATTGCTCCCCGCAAATCGGCATGAGAAAAATTAGTTAAGTCCATATTAGCGTTAGAAAACTCAGCCGCGCGCAGCATTTGACCGGAAAAGTCGCGTCTTGTCAGTTCGGCGTTGCTAAAGGACAGCGGCGGAGCGTAATATTTAGATTGAGCCTGGGCTGGGCGCGGGAGGATGAAGATAGTTAGCGCCAATAGGAATGCTGCTAGTTGCCGGAGTTTCATAAGTTTGATATTCTCGCAAGGTGGATATTTGGTAGTGTATCCCGAACTTTGGTCGATCGACTAAACGGTTACAATCTCAATTAATAGTGATGGAGATCAAAAAAACGATATGCTAAGCTTTTTCTTAACTTGGATAGTAGCCGCAGTTTCGCTGGTGATTACCGCTAACATTGTACCAGGTATTGTGGTGACGAGTTTTCCGGCGGCGATGCTGGCGGCTGTGGTGATTGGATTTGTGAACGCGGTTGTCAGGCCGATGATTACACTGCTGACGCTGCCTTTGAGTATTATTACTTTAGGTTTGTTTTTGTTTGTTGTGAATGCAATTTCGCTTTCCTTGGCTTCGTGGTTGGCGGGTGCGTTCAGTATCGGTTTTGCGGTTAACGGTTTTTGGCCTGCTTTGTTTGGTTCGATTGTGTTGTCGTTTGTTTCTGGGTTGATCGGTCGATTTGTGTATGCCGACACTTTTGAGTAGTAAGATATTATCCTAGATAGTCGATCGGGCAAACTGCAACCGCTACTGTTACCGCAGAACCCACCTTAACCCCTCCTTGCAAAAGGGGGGGATTTTGACTGCGAAATATTTGTTTGGGGACTAAGAGCCTTTCACGGGCGGGAAGGATGCCCACCCCACAAGCAGATTCACTCTTTGTGGAACAGGCATCTTGCCTGTTTTTGAGAGCAGATTCACTCTTTGTGGAACAGGCATCTTGCCTGTTCTTGACAATGGTACAAGATATCAGTGCGATCGCACAAAGTGCAGCCGCTTCTGCTACGCTGGGCGTACCGACTGCTGTTGCTACCATATTTGAAGGGTTGGGGACTTCTACGGAACTTAAGATATCAGCAGCAAAGGTTTTTAACGGCCAGTTTCGCGCTGCACAAAGTTCCAGCAAGCCAAGTTCACCTGCTTTAGTGTCTATTGTAGCAATACCTGCGATCGCACCTTCAGCTAAATGATAAGCGCGACAGACATTTTGAATCGCAGTTTCGATTAATTCCCGCGGGGTTCCGGCTTCGCAACCAATCCCTATCCACAACACTCTCGGATGCCATTGAACCTTTGGCAAAACAGATTCCGGCGCAAATCTTCTCTGAGTAAAACTAATCCAAATTCGCCCTTTGATAGTTGACAGATTTTCCCCATCCCAATACAAAGAATGTTTTTCAGGCAGACTATTTCGCCACAAAGTAGAACCAACTTCTTGAATTACTTCTACAGTTTCTCCTCTCTTCATAGCTGCCGCCACTCCCATCCAGTCCCCTGTCCCGCGATTCCAACCGCTGGGAATATCTAGCATATCTAACGTAAATTCATCGCTCATGATTCAGTTATGTATTCCGTAGTTTCACTGAGACCCCAATCTTAAAAAAAAAATAACACTCTTAATTGAAAAGTTTTGTATAATATTTCTAGCATAAACTGCCAACAACAAAATATTTAATATGGTAGAACTGAACCAGTTACTGTTAGAGTTTGAAAGCCACCTCACATGGGAAGCCGTGACGGAACAATGGAAACAACGTCGCGACAGTTGGATGAGTGAAGTGCAAGCAGCAGTTGATCCATCACAGCTAGCAGAATTTTTAGTTGAATTGGAATCAGAGATAGAGTGGGAAGCGGTGCAAAATCTATGGAAACAGCGCCGGGAAAGTTGGGTAGAAGAATGTCAGGTAGCCTCGACTCTTGAAGAAGTATCAAGTTTATTGCTGGATCTTGAAAGCAATACAACTTGGGAAGTAGTGGCTGATGAATGGCAGGATAATCGGGAGAATTGGGTACGGCAAATGTACGAGTTTAACGATGAGTAATAATTCACTCAATCAAAATCAACTTTCATAGTCAATGATGTCCCGGCTGTGCGGTTGATTGTCTCGCTTCCCTCAATTACTTTAAATCCGGATCGCTCGTACAAATTCAGGGCCCGATTTGAGCTTCTGACACTCAGGGATGCCGCGGGATAAGATGCTTTTGCTGCTGACAACAAACGAGCCAGCAACTGCGTTCCTACACCCTGATTTGTATATTCTGGAAGAACTGCAATTGCCAATTCCGGGATAGCATCGTCAATCCAGCCAAATCCCTTTTCATCTCCTGTAAACAAACGCAGCCACGCCGCTCCTATGGGCTGGCTGCTGTTTAATTCAATTGCTACGAATCCCGTATCGCCTGCACGTCCCCAATCCTTGACATATCTCGCAATTAAAGGATGATTCACAACAGCTTGCACCGTTGATTCGCCTTCTTCTGCCATGTGCGCCGCAACGTACAGCATTTGCCACAAAAACGGCTCGTCTTCCTGCGTTAAGGGCCGAATATAATAGTCCAAGATTTTGTCCATAAGTAGAAGTTCGGCAACGGATGTAACGGATGTAACGGATGTATGGAAGAATAAAGAAGGAAAAAAGACGCGAACTACTAATGATCAATGACCAATGACTAATCTTTAACTAAAACCCCATTTAGAAAAATATCGGCTAATCCTTCAGCCATTTCCTGCATTTGCTGCGGAGAAGCATTGGGTTCCATAATCGTATTTTGACTAAAACCCGCGACTGCAAACATTCCCAAAAATACCTGAGCAACAATCTTCGGATTCATCTTTCGATAAACTCCTTTTTCCATCGCCGTTTCAAAAAAAGCCTCAGCCACATCGCTCATTTTTCCAATGACTTCCAACTGAATTCTGTCGCGTAAATCCGGGTGAAACTGCGCCTCTAAGAAACACACCCGCATCATATCGCTATTCTCGCGGATATTTAGCATCCGGCGCCGCATCACCTGAGCCACCGCTTTGTAACTGCCCATCTCGCTCAATTCTGTCAGCAAATCTGTCAGTATTTCCACCCATCCTTCCGTGGCTACCTGAATCAAAATCGCTTTTTTATTCTCAAAATGCCGAAATAGCGTACCCTCTGCTACCCCCGCCGCCGCTGCTAAATCGCGAGTTGTCGTACCGTCGTATCCGCTGCGGGCAAACAACCGCTGAGCAGCTTGTAAAATTCGCTTCTTGGTTTCTGTTTCTGAAGGAGGAGACTGATTAAAAATTCGCATGGCTTTGCAATTGGTAATTGGCGACTTGGAACTGTGGGTTTGGGAATGAAGGGCGAAATAATGTTAAGTTTTAAGTTGTGCGCGACTTTAATCCCAAACTCAAAACTCCTTGCCGGGCCCCAGACCCTTTTTGAGATTTGCTGTATCAGCCTAACATCTGCGGCGCAACAGATCGCTTATGCCTCCAAAAATCTTTATCCTTAAGAAAGAATCCCTGGCATTGAGCGCAAACATTTTTTTGTTTGACAATCCAAAATCTAAAATCTAAAATCTAAAATCGAATGACTCCGCAGTTCCAAAAACCACGCGCGGCGAAGCTATCCCCTAGGGAATCGCCCCGCAAAACTCGATTCATCGCCTCCCTGCTCGCCGCTGTACTGCTGTGGTGGGGGATTTCACCCGAAATCGCCCTCGCCCGCGAGAACCCCGCTAACGGCTCCCAAGCAGTGTCTGTTCAACCGTCGCTCGATCGAGTAATCAAGCAAGTCACGGAATTTAAGCTCGACAACGGCATGACATTCGTGGTGCTCGAAAGGCCCAGATCCCCCGTAGCATCGTTTTTGATTCACGCTGACGTGGGAGGCGCCAACGAACCCGAGGGCCAAACCGGAGTCGCGCACTATCTCGAACATTTAGCCTTTAAAGGTACGCCAAAAATCGGCACTACCGACTACAAAGCGGAAAAACCGCTGCTAGAAAAACAAGACCAACTCTTCGAGCAAATGCAAGCAGCGAAGGCGAGCGGCAAAACTGAAGAAGTCGCTAAATTCAAAGCAGAATTTGACAAGGTTGAAGCCGAAGCATTGCAATTTGTCAAGCGCAACGAATTCGGCAAAATAGTCGAACAAGCAGGCGGAGTCGGACTAAATGCCGCTACTTCTATCGATGCTACAATGTATTTTTATAGCTTACCAGCTAACAAATTAGAACTGTGGATGTCTATGGAATCGGAGCGATTTCTAGAACCTGTTTTTCGGGAATTTTATAAGGAAAAACAGGTAATTTTAGAAGAACGCCGACTGCGAACTGAGAATTCGGCGATCGGGCAAATGGTCGAAGTTTTTGCTGACAAAGCTTTCTCTGTTCATCCTTACCGCCGCCCGGTAATTGGCTACACTGAAGACATTAAGAACCTCACGCGCAGCCAGGTGCAGACTTTTTTTGATAGCCATTACATCCCCAGCAAACTGACTGTGGCGGTTGTAGGAGACGTGAAAGCTGCGGAGGTGAAGCGTCTCGCTCAAATTTATTTCGGCCGCTACAAGGCGAAACCAGCGCCTCCTGAATTGCAAATTGTGGAGCCTCCCCAAACGCAAACTAAGGAAGTCACGCTGAAGTTAAAAACTCAACCTTGGTATTTGGAAGGATACCACAGGCCGGCGATGAATCATCCCGACAATGCGGTTTATGAAATCATTGGTTCTTTGCTCAGCAGTGGCCGCACTTCTCGGCTTTATAAGTCTTTGGTAGAGCAACAGCAGTTGGCGCTGGCTGCTCAAGGTTTCAGTGGTTATCCGGGGGAAAAGTACCCGAATTTGATGTTATTTTATGCTCAAACTGCTCCGGGTAAGACTGTTGATGAGGTAGCGGTGGCTTTGAGTAAGGAAATCGATCGCCTAAAAACTGAGCCGGTGTCTGCTTTGGAGTTGGAGCGGGTGAAAACTCAGGCGAGAGCGGGTTTATTGCGATCGCTCAATTCTAATATGGGCATGGCATTTTCGCTGCTGGATTATCAAGTGAAAACTGGTTCGTGGAAAAATTTGTTTAAGGAGTTGGATGCGATCGCGGCTGTTGCTCCTGCTGATATTCAACGTGTTTCTCAGGCAACTTTCCGCCCGGAAAATAAAACAATTGGTAAGCTTTTGCCGCTGTAAAGAAGTCATTGGTCATTAGTCATTGGTCATTGGTGTCAACTTAAGCTGAAACCTAGTGCCGATTTTCTGTCTAGCGATTAGGCCTAGATCCCCCCTAGCCCCCCGAAAGCAAGGGGGGGACAGGAGTATTCTCAAAGTCCCCCGACTATCCGGGGGATTTAGGGGGATCTGGCCTCGGACAAAAGCGAGATTTACTCGTTCCCAGGCAGAGCCAGGGAACCAGTTAAAAGCGAGATTTGCTCGTTTCCAGGCTCTGCCTGGGAACGCAGATCCAGAGGCTCTGCCTCGTTGAATTGTCAACAAATGAAACTTAGGAGAAAGAATGAAAAGGACTAAATTGAAACTGAAGAAAGTAAAGTTATTTCTGCTGTCGCTTTGCTTTTTTACTGTTTCACTTGGCACATTTAATTTGTTACCTTCGTTAGCGGCTGGGCCCAAACACTATGACGAATTAAAATTCCCGGCGCTGGCAGAAATTAAACTGCCTAAATACACTCGATTTGAGCTGAAAAATGGCATTCGCGTGTATCTAATGGAAGATAGAGAACTCCCGTTAGTTGGGGGGACGGCGCTATTTCGCACGGGCGATCGTTTTGAACCTGCTGATAAAATTGGCTTGGGAACTTTGACGGGAGAAGTGATGCGAACTGGCGGCACGAGTCGGCATACGGCTGATGAACTAAATCAGTTGCTAGAACAGCGTGCTGCTTCGGTAGAAACGGGGATTGATGTTACTTCTGGGAACGCTAATTTTAGTGCTTTAGCTGAAGATTTAGAACCCGTTTTTGACTTGTTTGCGGAAGTGATTCGGGAGCCAATTTTTGCTAACGAAAAGTTCGATTTAGCGAGGAATCAAGAGCAAGGTGGGATCGCCCGCCGGAATGACGATCCTAACGGTATTACTGGCCGCGAGTTTCAAAAGTTAATTTATGGCGATCGCAGTCCTTACGCGCGCACGGTAGAATACAAGACTCTCGCCAATATTTCCCGCGATGATTTGGTGGGTTTCTACCAGAAGTATTTCCACCCCAAGAATATGATTTTGGGTATTTCTGGCGATTTTGATACTGCTAAAATGCGATCGCTCGTTGAGCAAAAATTCGGCAATTGGCAACCGACGCAGAGTGCAGAAATGCCTGCGCTACCAACGGTATCGCCCGCAAATCAAGGCGGCATATTTTTGGTAGATCAGCCGCAATTGAGTCAAAGTTACGTGCAGATGGGACATTTGGGCGGAATGCTCAACAGTCCTGATTACGGTGCTTTGGACGTGATGAATGGGGTTATGAACGGTTTTGGCGGGCGTTTGTTCAATAATGTGCGATCGCGCCAAGGCTTAGCCTACACGGTATACGCCTCTTGGAGTCCGAGATTTGACTATCCTGGGGTGTTTGTGGCTGGAGGGCAAACGCGATCGGACGCGACAGTACCGTTTATCAAGGCAATTCGCGCTGAGATCGATCGTATCCGCACCGAAGCAATTACCGCCGAAGAATTAGCTTTTGCTAAAGATTCCACCCTGAATTCTTTCATCTTCAAATTTGAAAATCCCAGTCAAACTTTGTCCAGACTAATGCGCTACGAATACTACGGTTATCCTGAAGATTTCATTTTTCGCTACCGCCGCAGCATCGAAGCAGCCACAATTGCTGACGTGCAGCGCGTAGCTCAGACTTACTTGAAACCGGAGAATTTGGTAACATTAGTAGTGGGAAATACTGCGGGGATTCAACCGCCATTATCGAGTTTGGGAACTTCGGTAAAAGTGCAATCTGTTGATATCACAATTCCGTCGGCGACTTAATCGATGATTCGTGTGACGCACCAGACTATTGTGTGGTGCGTCACTGTGAGATTGTGGATCTAATTTGTAAATCTTCGATGGCGAACCCTACGGCTACTGAATAATATAATGAATATCAACACGCAAGAGCAATTCGAGTTAATTCTAGATTCTAGTATAGAAAGTCAAGAATTTATCAGATTAACTTTAGGAAAATATAGAGGAGGAGAAGACGGTTTAACTAAAATTATTGTGAGAATCGTACAATTTAAATCAAGCATAAAACTTTCTTTTACCTATGGCTACAAAACTAAGGAAATAGTCAAAAATTACCCAATCGAAGAAGGAGTAGATTTAATCAAAACCCTGATTGGCAGTGACTTTATGAGTATTAGATTATTCTCTATCAAGCAAGATGTTCAACTTGAATATGGTAAAAGTCAGAATCCTAAAATTAATTTTATTAAGCCCACTTTTACCAATCCTGTTGATACGAATCCGCAGGAACACGATCACAGGAAGAAACGGTATATTGAATCCCAAAATAATGTATATCTCAGAGCATTAGGCATTACCAATAGTCAAGGTAATGTCGTAAAAACGATGGAAGATAAGTTCAGACAGATAAATAAGTTTGTTGAAATCATACATGGCTTACTTGAATCATCAGGATTGGCAGGGAAGAGTCATATCTCTGTAGTTGACATGGGTTCAGGCAAGGGATACTTAACCTTCGCAATATATGATTTTTTGAACAATATTTTAGACAAAGAAGCATCAGTTATCGGTATAGAAAGCAGAATACATTTAGTAGATTTTTGTAACTCTGTTGCCCAATCAGTTAATTTTGAAAGGTTACATTTTAACCAAGGAAACATCAGTAACTATAGCGCAGAAAAATCAGACATAACCATCGCACTTCATGCGTGCGATACTGCAACAGATGATGCAATTTATAAAGGGATACAGTCTGATTCTTCTTTAATCATCCTAGCACCATGCTGCCACAAGCAAGTTAGGAAACAGATTCATCCGAATATGGTTTTGAAGGATCTGCTGAAGTCTGGCATTTTGCTGGAGAGGCAATCGGAAATAGTGACTGATGGATTAAGGGCACTTCTACTTGAATTGTCTGGCTACAAAACTAAGGTTTTTGAGTTTATATCTGCTGAACATACGAGTAAGAATATAATGATTGTGGGAATCAAAAGCAATCATAGTATCAATAAGGAGCAGATTATTGGACAAATCAAAGACATCAAAAAACTTTATGGCATCAATTTTCACTATTTAGAGACTTTACTATTTCCCGACTTCTTTCTTTCCCCTGATCTGGCTGATCTAATTAATGCTGAGTTGGTAAGCGATCGCCCTATAATACCAATTTGAACCCGATCGCCTTCAAGCAGTAATGCTGGGTTTGAAGCGCCGTATGGTCAATTTGGATGGAGTCGCGATTTCCCCGATCGCCCGAATCACGTCAGCCGATCGATATCAACACCCAACTCCCGCAACTTAGCCGCCAATAAATCCGCCCGCTGACGTTCGCGTTCCGCCCGCAGCCGTTCATATTCCGCTTGTTCCGAACTCCACAGCAGCAAATTTCCCTGCGAATCCCACCAGCGCAGCCAGTTAATAGTTTGTCCCAGCCGTTCCCCCGACCAAATCCCCAGCCACAAATCCAACTCTGGAATCCGCACCCGTCCTGACGCATCAGCAGCCTGCGTTTCATAGGCTCCATTTAGCAGATACCGCACTTCCAGCTTGGGCTCGTAGGGGTCATAAGTCACATAGGTGGGCACTTGCAGAATCTGTTCGTAGAAGTAGAGCTTGCCGTAGGGAGGAGTCGATCGCACAGACAATTCGCTGTAATCCTCATTAGACAAAAACTCCATCACCACCGATACCGGCGCACCCTCCAGATTCGGCGTGTAACTGCGGCGAATCGTGCCCTCTGCAACTCGATGCACTTGCGGCACGAAAAACCAATCCGGTGCTTTGACTACAGTCTGCTTATTTACCGTCGCTACCAGTCCAAAATTGGAACCGATCAGGGCGATGGGAGCGATCGATCCAGCGGCTCCCAGAGCATCGGTGAGAGCAGCAGCAAGCGACGGTTGTTGAATATTTTCCACAGGATCGTCCGGTAAAACAAAGTCGGCTGGTAGGGGTTCCCAGGTGATAGTTAATGCTTTAGAACTGGATGGGATTTGAAGTACCATTAGCTACATACCATTTTAAATTTTAGAGTTTAGATTTTAGATTGAAAAAGCGTAGGGAAACGGCATTGCCCAAAACGTGTCAACTTAAGCTCAAGCATAGTCAGAGACGGCTGTTTGGCGACCAAGGCTAGATCCCCCCTAGCCCCCCTTAACAAGGGGGGGACAAGAATCTTCTCAAAGTCCCCCTTCTTAAGGGGGATTTAGGGGGATCTGGCCTAGGCAATAAACGAGATTTATCAATGGTTTTAGGCTTAAGTTGACACTAATTGACATTGCCGTTTCCCTACAGTTTACCGCTAAAAATCAATAGTCAAAGGCGCTCTCGGAAACGGAATTACATCCCGAATATTGCCCATTCCCGTCATAAACTGCACCAACCGTTCAAAGCCCAAACCAAAGCCAGCATGAGGTACAGTACCGTAGCGGCGCAAATCCAAATACCACCACAACTCCTCCTTATTCATACCCTGTGCGTCCATGCGCCGCTCCAACACATCCAGCCGTTCTTCCCGCTGCGAACCGCCGATAATTTCCCCAATATTCGGAGCCAAAACATCCATTGCTCGCACGGTTTTCTCGTCATCGCTTAAACGCATATAAAATGCTTTAATCCCGACGGGATAATCGCTGACAATCGTCGGCTTTTTAAACAACTCCTCAGCCAAATAGCGCTCGTGTTCCGACTGCAAATCCAAGCCCCAGCTTACCGGAAAATCAAACTTTTTGTCGGCTTTTTCCAAAAGTGCGATCGCCTCCGTGTAAGTAATCCGCTCAAACTGATTGTTAATAATATTTTCAGCAGTCGCCAAAACTGTCTTATCAATGCGCTCATTGAAAAACTCCATATCTTCCGGGCAATGCTCCAAAACAAACTTAAAAATGTACTTTAAAAACGCCTCAGCCAAATCCATATTTCCCTGCAAATCGCAGAAAGCCATCTCCGGCTCAATCATCCAAAACTCAGCTAAATGCCGCGAAGTATTAGAATTTTCGGCTCGGAAAGTCGGGCCAAAAGTGTAAACATTGCCGAAAGCCAGCGCCATAACTTCCGCTTCCAACTGACCGCTAACTGTTAAATAAGCGCGCTTGCCAAAAAAGTCTTTCGCATAATCAACCTCTTGCGAATCAGTGCGCGGTACATTCTTTAAATCAAAGTTAGTAACGGCGAACATTTCCCCCGCACCTTCGCAATCGCTAGCAGCAAGAATCGGAGTGTGAACCCACAAAAAGCCGCGTTCTTGAAAAAATTGGTGTACCGCCGCCGAACAAGCATTGCGGACTCGAAAAACAGCGCCGTGGGTGTTTGTGCGCGGCCGCAAATGCGCGATTGTCCGCAAGAATTCTAATGAATGGCGCTTTTTTTGCAGCGGATAAGTTTGCGGGTCTGCTTCACCGTAAACTTGTACTTGTAAAGCTTTCAACTCAATGCGCTGTCCTTTCGCCGGAGACGCTACCAGCACTCCCGACACTTCTAAAGATGCACCTGTATTGATTTGTTTGAGTACATTTTCAAAATCAGGCAAATCGGAATTTATAACTACTTGCAAGTTAGCCATCGCCGAACCGTCGTTGACTTCGACAAAGGCAAATTCTTTTAATTCGCGCTTAGTACGAACCCAGCCTTGAACTGTTACAGTTTGATCGGGTTCCCCCGCGCGCAAAATTGCTGCAATTCGTTGATTAGTCATATCCACTCCCGTTTATTTAATATTTTGCACTATATCTCTGTTTTCTCTTCCTCTGCGCCCTCTGCGCCCTCTGCGGTAAAAAAAATCCAAAACTATCCCGCATAGGATTTCAACATCCAACCAAGCAAAATGCCGAGTCCCCCAAAGCGAACTGCTTGCCAAAAAGGTTGTTTGATGCTTCCCCAAGAAAACAGGCTGCTTTCTAAATTTAACTCGATCGTTTCCAATTCTTGCTCAATTTCCCGCAATTCTTGCTTGAGTTGCGGCAGTCGATTTTGGCGCAGAGACTGGCGCACATCTTCGCGGCGATGGCCGAGTTCGGCTTGGCGCTGTCGATCGACCTGAATTTGAGTGTAACGCTCTTTGACTGCCGCGAGCGATCGCTCCACTGCTGCGATCGCCTCCACCAACTCATTTTCTGACTCTTCCCGATTTAACTCTGACGGCTGTTGAGGCATTTCGATCTGCAAACCTGACAATACTTAAAAAAAACCAATTTCCAATTAAGTTGTTATTATATGCAGTATATTTTTCAAATTCAAAAACCCTAACCAAATCGCTATAATTGCCATCTATGCTTGAAACTACACAAACAACCCAAACTGTCAACCTCAACGAGCTTAGCACAGTAGAACTAGCCCAAGCCCTAGCAGCCCGCCTCGCCATTTCCGAAAAAGATTGGCACCGCCTCAAAGCCAACCGTTCTGCGCGCGCCGGAGAGCAAGCCTCGGCCGCTTTGGTCTTTTTGCTCAAAAAACAGCCAGAAGAAGCTCTCCCGCGCTTAAAACAAGCAGCAGGATGGCTGGATGGATCGATTTCTGCTCCTCCCTGTCCCACCCACGGCAAATAATTTTGAGTATTGAGTTAAATATTTGATTAGTCATTCACAACTTAGACAATCGCGCCGCTCGATCGAGCAGCGCGATGGGGAGTTAAAAAAGATTTTATACTTTTCTTACTCAAAACTCACATTTTGCATTATCATCAACTATCAATAGCCAGAGCCTGCAAATTCTCCATTCCCGGTTCCCCGCGGTCACGAAAAAATAGGCAGCTCTCGCTGATCCGTGAAAAATGCTGGAAAATATCGGTTCTAGCGCAAGCGCGGCAGTCGGTAGCGACTGGGAAGTTCTTTGCACAGCCTTAACTCTGTACCTTGAGCATTCCACTCTACCCGATCGAATATTTGGTAAAGAATAAACAGCCCCCTACCGCATTCTTGTTCAACATGGGGTAGTGCAGAGTTATCTGCAACATCCTCTGCTATGAGACTGTCGCAATTATCGCTATAAAGGTCACAACCGCAAGGGGCTTTAAAGCCAGAACCTTCATCCGATATCACCCACCAGTATTGGTTTTGGACGATCGAAAAACGGACTCCAACAGTTTTACCGGGGTCTAACTTGTTTCCATGCTTAGCAGCATTTACCAAAGCTTCTTGAAGCCCCAACCGCAATTCGGCTTGCCAGTGAGCCGGAACCTCTGCTAGGAGCAGATCCAAAATAGGACAAAGGTATAGGGTAGAAGCGAAGCTAATCGTAATCCAATTGCGTCCGACCGGACGGGCTGAAATAGCAATCACTCAGAAAACTCCCTAACTTTCAGGTGGATCAACTTCACACCCTGCATAGTTGGCTCCCTAGTATTCAAAATGCTAATTAATTGAGCGGCACAGCTCTACTTCTATCTTAGAGTATTAAAGCCGTTAAGAAAAGCAGAGAACCTCAGAAAATATTCTGTGATTCTCAGAAACGAATGCCCAGAAGCACCAGTAATTTTATTTATAACTGCTATCAGCAGCCTGATTTTTGCTCTCAGCTTTTGCTACCGCAGCTTCGCTGTGCCCGCTGCCTCCCCAGCCGTCAACACCTCGCTACAAAACGATCCCCACCTTGAAAAGAGCGGAAATATCTATTAAAAAGTCGATCCCTTGACTGCTCGCCAAGGGGACTCCACCCTCGCCGCCCCAGATGAGGGCCGATCGCCCACAACTCCTAATTGTCCCCAAAGATCGCACTTATCATACCTAGGTGTGTTGCCGCCAATGCCCGATATATTTCCCAAATACCGATCGCACACTGAGAACCCACTGCTGCGGCCTTTACCAAATCAATATTTGTTACAAAACTTATTTTACCTGAGTGCGATCGCCCAACTCGCCAAAATTGACGTATCCCTTGCTGACCAAACCCTGGCGCCTTTGCCAAATTTAATAAATTTAAACGCCACGATACAATAGTTAAAGTAAATACTTATTTCTTTACATTATGCAAACCACCGCAGCCCCGATCGCGGGCACATACTGGCAGTGGCGGGGGCATTCAGTATACTACGTGCGATCTAGCGATCGACATCCCGAACGCCCTCCCCTGCTGTTAATTCACGGTTTTGGAGCATCCACAGACCACTGGCGCAAAAATATCAGCGGGCTGAGCAAAGACTTTGAAGTGTGGGCGATCGACCTTTTGGGATTCGGGCGATCGGCAAAACCCGAAATCCAGTACAGCGGCGACCTCTGGCGCGACCAACTCCACGACTTCATCACCACCATCATCGGCCGGCCCGCCGTACTAGCCGGCAACTCCCTCGGAGGCTACGCAGCCTTGTGCGTAGCAGCAGGGCGCCCCGAATCCGCCGCCGGACTGATCTTAATCAACAGCGCCGGCCCCTTCAGCGAACCCCAGCCCGCACCCGAAGCCCCGCCCTTGCAAAAAGCCATATCTGCCGTAGCTAAAACCTTATTTCAGCAAGATTGGGCAAGTTTTCTGCTGTTCCAATACGTGCGCCAGCGATCGACCATTCGGAAAACCTTAGAAAAAGTTTATCTCGACCAAAGCGCCGTCACAGACCAATTAGTAGAAGAAATTTACCAACCATCCTGCGATCCGGGTGCGCCCAAAGTATTCGCCTCCGTATTCCGGACGCCCCAAGGCGAAAAAATCGACGTATTGCTGAGTCAATTAAACTGCCCGCTGCTAATGCTGTGGGGAGAAGGCGACCCCTGGATGAATTCTACAGACAGAAGCGCCAAATTTCGCAAACACTATCCGCAGTTGACCGAACACTTTATCAAAGCCGGTCACTGTCCCCACGACGAAGTACCAGAACAGGTAAACGAACTGATTCGCGGATGGATAATTGACCAATAGTCGATCGGCAAATCGGATGATTTTCCCCCGCAGCATCTCCTCCCTCAGAGATCGGGAAAATCATTCGATTTGCGCTCAACCTCTATGTATTGTGCAAACACCAACGCCATTAATTTCTAGTAATTCTCAGGAGGCGCCGGACAAACGTCGGTGTCGCAGTAGGGAACAGCGGTTACGGTTACAGGTTCGCTGGCTAAATTGCGGTGCGATCGCAATTTACCAAGCTAATCTGCACTAACGACTTATTTTGTGAAAAACCTATTTTCCCACGTCCCATCGGGCAGCCAGATGCCTCCTAGAGCACGCACGCGATCGGGTAACATCAAGTATGCCCAAGCCTGGCCCAGAGATTTGAGCTGTCGATCGCAAATTTCGATGGACTGCCGCTGATATTCGTTTTGTGCAGGTTCCCGCAGCGGATCGTAGTCTTCCAGTCGGTCTAAATCGTCCAAAATAGCGGAATTTGCAAAACAGAGGAGAAAACCGCAGATAGTACCATCTCCGGCCACCATCGCAGGATAGCCGATCGGCAGTGCAAAAAGTTGACCGCGGGCGATCGCGGGACAAGCATCCACAACCTTTCCCTCGCAGTAGCGCAGGTAGTTGCACTCCCCCGGCTTGAGAGTGCCGTAGACAAAGACTTTCATCGGGTAGGGCTTAACCGCTAGTTTTTGCTATATTAGATGCCAAGCTAATAGTTTAAGTCTCGCGGGCGATCGCGAGTGGAATCTTCCTAAATTTCGTTGTTTACCCTTTCTTATAATTCATGACTCTAGCAGTTAGTTTTATTGCTTTTGGACTTCGGCCTTTATACTTGAGCTCCTTTTTGCCCGACTTGCCCCTGGACAGCTTGTTTTCGACTCAAGGGATTATGGTGATGCTGCTGGCCGCCTATGCGGGGGCGATGTGGATGTTTCTCACCAGTGCTCCGAAGGTACACACCGTGATGGTATCGGATCTCGCGCAAGCCAGGGAGTTCTATGAAGGTATGCTCAGCCTCCCCGTAGCAGAAGTGCCACTGCACTACTACTACAATTACGAGCAAACCTTGGGGACAAATGGTATCGATCCCCTGTATTTGTCGCCGAATGTCGGGAGGGGAACGAGCACTCAAACGATGGCAAATCCCGAGGGCTTGTGGTATCAGTTGATGAAAAATACTCAACTGCACATTATTAGCGGGGCTGGTGTAGGCGAAAAAAATCGCGAACGTCATGTTTGTTTCGATCGCGATTGTTTGGATCAGCTATTGATGAGGGTACAAACTCGGGGGATTAGTTATAAAATTCGCCGGGAAAAGCCGCTGAATTTCTTGGTCAAGGATTATGACGGCCGCGTCATTGAAATGGCAGAGGTTAGTAATTAGATAAGAGTCGGCGGTTGAAACTCGGCGGTTGAAACTCGGCGGTTGAAACCGCGACTATACAAACGATGTCCGCCTCCGCGGACTGAATAAAATAACGTAATTTTAACGGTCTGTGTTCAACCCGCGGAGGCGGGTTTTGTCTGTGTCGCCGCGGTTTCCAACCGCCCGGTATTATGGGTTTCTCGTGTGTCAATTAATCTTAGCTTCAACGCTGGATTTTGCCGATACCGCCGCTGCTTTAACCTCTGAAATCGCCTTGCGACTAAAGAGTTGGAAATACAAAGAAACAAAGAATTCTTTGACTGGGAAAACAATCAAAGTCAAAGGATTGATTGTGACGATGATATTGCGGACATCAGCTTTAGCTTGTTTGACAATTTGCTGCGCTACCCAGTCAGGAGACATAATGCCGATCGGGTTTAAGTTGCTTTTGAACGGCCCTAAAATCAGTTTACGCACGATACAGGGCGCATCCAGCCTGCGCAGGGTGACTAAATCTCCCAAGGCGCGTTTGCTGAGTTCGTACAGGGGACTGACAGCGGGAATCACTTCTGCTTCTGAAGTGTTGATCCAGACTTCTTTGCAAGCGATGTTTTCGTTAGTACGGACTGTTAAGAAAAAGAGTTCCATCAGCCGCCACGCGGAAAAAGTGTTAATTTCGTATGAGTTTGCGATCGCCTCTCCGGTTCTTTCTCCCTGTACATTAATCCCGTGATTGATCACCAGAATATCAATTTTTTCTAACAATTTGGCTAAATCTGCCTCTTCGCCAGCGTGCCAAGTTACGGTTTTTACAGGCAAAATCTCGCCGTCTACATTCAAAGTAATTTCCTCATTTCCAGACGAGAGGGCGATAACTTTTGCACCAGCTTTGTGCAGGTGTTTCAGAAGCAAACGCCCTAATGTTCCCGATGCACCGGTGACGGCGACAGTTTTGCCTTTGAGAGAAAGTGCTGTACCCATAAGTTTATCTATTAAGGTGAAAGTACCGCAATAGTAAGCATTTTGATTGTCGAAGTGGTGCCGCCAATGATAAGGTTTATTAACGAACCAGTTACCGGGGATAGTCTGGAAGTTTCCCGGTTGGTGGGTGATGTCGGTTAATTCGTCTGCGCCTTTGATTCCACACGCGCGGGCGATCGCGCTCAACAAAAAGCCTAAAGTATAAATACAACCCGCTGCTGCGCCCCAGTGATATTGCGGCAGCCAAAAATAAGCTAAAACCCACAGCAACAAGCCCAAAACCAACATCGCCCCACCTTCGGGCACGTCGTGACGCCAGTGTGCTTGCTTGTAAATTGTCTCGCTGACAGCAGTCAAATTCGGGCGGAAAACCCGGTGATGCCAATTGTGCAGCTTTTGCAAAGGCGGCACATAATGAGACGCGACGTGATAAAAGTCTCGGATGATTTCTGCCCAAAAGACAGAAGCTATTCCCACAGCGCCGACTATCCAGTAATTTACCATGCTCGCACCAGTTTCAAATTTGAGATATTAGATATTGTCTGCTTTGAAAGATAACTCAAAATGGCTTTTATTGCTAGTCTGGTAATTGACTCAGGCGTTTTAAAATCTGCAAGACGCGGTACAATTCATTGCCTGGATTGCGGATTACAAATTCTGGAGATAAGGCGAACTCTGGAGTTTCCCCTCTGACTAACTTGACAAAAATGAAGTTAGCCCCTGTGGCAATCATCCCAAAAGTGGGAGTTTGGGGATGGGGATCTGCCAGCATATATGTCAGGAGTTGGGCAAGTGCTGCGTCAGTTGAGAAAGAAAGTTGTTTTGATTCAATTACTGTTACCCAAAAGTCTTTTTTCAAGATGAGAATGTCTATTCTGCCTTCGATGATTCTGCCTTCGTCTTCTTCTTGAATGGCGATCGACTTTTCGGCTTTAAGTTGAAAAGGAGACTCATACAGACCGGCAATAAACAAAATGGGGCTGATAATCGCCAGTTTGACTGCATTTTCTAACAAAGGCGGGGAGTCTACCAAGTTGTAGTAGATATCTTGAACGCGATCGAGCAATTGTTTTTCTGTGTCTGTTACTTCCGGCAAATTTTCTTGCCATTCTGGGAATAAATCATTTTTCCGAACTCGCTGTAAGCCGAAGTTATCGATTAAATAGCGGAGGTTGATCTCTCTTGGTTGAAGTTTTTGTACCATAATTTGCACCACAATTTACTATTTTAAGCTAGTTGACTCAGGCGTTTGAATATCTGCAAAACACTGTACAGTTCATTGTCGCGTCTACGAATTGAAAATTGCTCTGACAAAGCATAACGTGGAGTTTCCCCTCTAACCAACTTAAGAAAAATAAAGTTACCGCCAGTAGTAATCATCCCAAAAGTAGGTTTTTCTGGATAAGGACTAGCCCACATATAAGCCAGGAGTTGTCCCAGTCCTTCTTCAATCGAAAAAGCTGCTTTCTTTGACTCAATTACCATTACCCAAAATTGGTCTTTTAAAAGTAAAACATCTAGTCTGCCTTCGATGATTACACCATCATCTTCTTCTTGAATTTGAATTGATTTTTCAGCTTTTACCTGAAAAGGAGACAGATAAAAGCCGGCAATAAACAACAGCGGCCCCACTACTGACAGTTTAACGACATTTTCCAGTAAGGGCGGATATGTAAGTAAATTGATAAATCCGGCTTTTAGCAGATCTAGCAATTGTTTTTCTAAGTCAGTGATTTCTGGTAAATCTTCTTGAAATTCTCGAAGAAATTCCTCATCTTCTGCTAGCTGAAGACCGAAGTTGTCTATCAAGTAGCGAATGTTTATATCTTTAGCTGCGAGTGTTTGTGTCATTGTTTTATTTTTATATAACTATAATCCTATTCTACAGCAGTTTTTCTGCATTTTGGTATTTATACAGATATTTTTTGACATTTCACAACTTGTATGCAGCGTAATTTATTTAGGTTTCTGGTCGGCAGTTTGCTGTTTTTGGGCTGCTTGCATTTGCAACAATTGCGGCACGGTGACAAAACTATATCCCTGCTGTTTGAGTTTGGGAATGATTACAGAGACGGCCTCGACTGTTTGCTGGCGATCGCCACCACCGTCATGCAACAATACGATCGCCCCCGATGTCGCTCTTGACAGCACGCTGCGGGCGATCGCAGCCGCCGGAGGTTGCGAAAAGTCTTTGGGGTCGATCGACCACATGACAACTGCATAATTTTTCTTTTTAGCATAATCTGCGAAACCGTTATTTAATCGGCCACCGGGAGGACGAAACAACAAACTTTTCGCGCCAGTCGATCGATAAATATGAACCCCAGTATTATCTATTTCATCCGATGCTGTTTTTTCGGTAACATTATGATAGTAATGATGCCAAGTATGATTGCCGATCGCATTTCCCGCTTTTACTACTTGCTTCGCTATTTCTGGATACTCTCGCAAATTTGCACCCAAACAGAAAAATGTAGCTACCGCATTATGTTTCTCTAAAACTTGTAATATTTTCAAAGTTTCCGCAGTTGGGCCATCATCAAATGTCAGGGCGATAACTTTGGAGTCGCTGATATTTGCTTGATAAACAATTTGGCTGCGAAATTGCGCCTGTGGCGCGAAGACTAAAGGTTGTTGGGCGGGTTTCGGAGTCGGAGTTGCGGGGGGAGAAGCGGGTATTTGGGGTTTGGGCGGTTTCAGGAGATTGGGCGGGGGATTGCAAAAAGGGGGGATTTGGGCGATTCTCTTGATTGGTGTAGCCGCCGTAGGGACGGGCTGCGCTAACGAATTTGAATTGAGAGTTTGTCGATTTTCTGATGATAGCAAAATTAGGGCGATCGATCCGATAACTATAGCGGTTTTAATCCACGATTTTTTAGTAAATTTGGTGATCATTAACTGTTATTTGCTGTCAACTATCTAATTATCGTTTACAACTTTATCTAAAATTAGTTAAAATCCAAGATAGCAACGCATCATCACAGGAGAAAAGCCATGATTGCTCCGGCAAATCTCAGCCGCATCACGATTCCCCCTTTAGAAAATGGCGATTTGCTCAGCCGTGCAGAATTCGAGCGGCGCTATACAGCCATGCCCGCACTCAAAAAAGCAGAATTAATTGAAGGAATTGTTTATATGGCTTCACCCTTACGCTTTGAACCCCACGCCGAACCCCACGCCGATTTAATGGGGTGGCTGTGGACTTACAAAATTGCTACTCCCGGCGTGCGTCTGGGCGATAATCCCACCGTGCGTCTCGACGTAGATAACGAACCCCAACCCGATGCTGTACTGCTAATTGATGCTCAACGCGGCGGCCAAACTTGCCTTAGCGATGACGGCTATATCGAAGGCGCACCCGAATTTGTTGCCGAAATTTCTGCGAGTACCGCTACGATCGATCTGCGCGACAAAAAGCGAGTTTACCGCCGCAATGGAGTCAAAGAATATTTAGTTTGGCAAGTAATGAATCGCCGAATCGATTGGTTTTCCTTGCAGGAAGAAGAATATATTTCTCTGCTCCCCGATGCTGAAGGAATTATCCGCAGCAGAGTTTTTCCGGGGTTGTGGCTGGCAGTATCAGCACTTGTAGATGGAGATATGCCAAGTGCGATCGCAACTCTTCAAGCCGGATTAAACAGTGACGCACATCAAGAGTTTGTCCAACAGTTAGCTTCTTTTCCAAAGGCTACTTTATAGAGACGCAATTCGTCGCGTCTCTACAAATAATATTCCTACAACCGGCAAGTTTGCCGCGCCCTTTCATCCTCCACTTCTTGCCACCCAAAAGAAAAATGACTCACCGCATTAATTTGCGGCGTTGCAGAGCGAATTGCCCGCATTTGAATTTCCAAAGACGGCCGATTTTTTAGAGATTTCCCCCAATCTCCGGCAATCGCAGGAATGATTTTTGCTCCCGGAGGCGCTAAACTAACTGTCCGCTGTACCTGCGGCACAATGCAGCTTACATCCCCACAATTTCCGTAAGACATTGCATGGAATTCTACACCAGCCGGAAACCTATCCCAAGGCTGTAATCTCGAATCAAATCCCCCTTGATTTATCTTTTGGTTTCCATTAGGAAAAAACACCGCTCCTACAGGAATTCCCATTCTTTGAGCTGGTTGAGTTGCCATTCCGAAAAAATCTAAAATTCCTTGGACTGCGTGAGCAACGCTCAGTTGCCAGAGGTCTTTTTGCAGGATGCCAGTATCGGGAAGTGGCCGTGTTGGTGTTGGTGTGGGAGTTGCAGCATTTGGTGATTTTGTAGCGGGAGTTATTGAAGCTGCTTTTGATGTGGCATTCCCCTTAGAAACTGGAGTTGCTAGCGGAACAGGTTGCGGAATTCGCCCCTGCCAAAGAGGTTCTTGCTCGGTTGGATACTGTTTGACTACTGCTTGAACGTCATTAGTATTGATAAATCCTTTGGTCAAATATCGCTGAATTAAATCTCGTCCTTGCTGATTGTTAGCCCGCTGCAAAAGCATTTGCTGCGATGCTGTGCCGTAAATCCACAAGTCTTGAACTTTGGTAGCAACTGAAGCTGGCCCGACGCCCCGTACATAGCGAATGTAGTCGAATAACATTCCTTGGGGCTTCCGCTTGACTATTTGATTTACTAACAAAGCATAGTCTTGTCTTGCTTGCAGATTGTAGGGATCGACAAAGGCGTGGGTGGCGTGACTTTCTCCGGTTTGGTCGTCTAAACCCGCGTCTTGAATTACTGTTAAACTTGTCTGATTTTTGCCGTTGACGGCGAGGGTTTGCTGTCTGTCGGAACGCTGAGAATATGTATAGCCAAAGTTCATGGTAAATAACCAGGCGTATACTTTTAATCCTCGCTGTTTGCCTTTGGCGATCGCCTTTTCCAACAAATCATATTTTTCGTAGCCGCGATTTCTCACAACCGCAGGCCAAGCAGTTGGATTGTCTGCCGCCGGAAGTAGCACTTGACCGTCATAAAACACTTCGACATAGACTTGATTGTAGCCTTTATTCACAACTTTGTCTAATACGCGATCGATTTCTCCGGGTCTGACATCGCAGGGATACAAGCGCAGCCAAACAGCTTGGGTTTCGGGCCAAGTTTTTTGGCGACATTCTGCTATTTCCCGGGCGTGTTTGCTCAAAACTGCAAAATATGCTTGCTGAGATTCCGGTTTTCCTGACAGGGCGGCGCGGCGCAAGTCTTCTTTTTGGTTTACCTGCTCTTTGGATAATTGGCAATAGGCTGATGTTTCGGCAAAGGCTGGTTGATTTTCGATAAACGGCCAAATAAGCTGGCTGATGAAGCTACTGGTTAAAACAGCAGTTACCGCACTTAAAAAGCGTCGCTGGTGTTGAAAGTTCGCGATGCGAGTTGGTGCAATTTTCATGGGATAATTAAATTTGGTTTTCTAGTTTTAATTGGGTGGCGATCGCCGGATTGCCGATCGCCCAGACGCACACCTACAAATTTCTACTGTTTTTTGGTTGACCTAGTTATGGCACAAGTCGATCGCACAATGCAAATTCAGTTGGAGCGGCTATTTAGAGCGTGTGCGATCGAATAAGGATAAGACGGGCGCGGTTGAAACCGCCGTCTTATCTAAATGCCGCAAAAAAAGCGCCTGGGTAGAGCGGGCGCTAAAAACAGTTGATATTTCTACTAAAAATTGTTAACACTCAAATATCAAGGATGAAAGATGAATTATTAAAAATTATCCTTTATCCCTAAAGTTTGAGATTAAGATCCTCTGGTGAGAGCAGATTCTACCTGCTGAAATTCTGACTCAAGACGCTTTTTCAACTTTTCAGGAACGGGACGGTTGGGATAGGAACTATAATGTCCTGCCAAAGAGTTTAATGCAGTCCGCATTGTCGTGAAAGATGCCAGCTTGGTAAGAGCGGGATCGCGGCGGTATGCTGCGAAAAAATCATTGATACTTGTGCGAGCAGCGGCTTGAGCGGCTGCTTTTTCCGGCGCGCCATCTGGCAAAGTGAGCGCTGTTCTCAAGCTCTTCACTAATGCTAATGTGTCTTGGCCATAGTCTCCGCTGAGAGTGGCCGGAACATTGGTACAGCCCGCTACGCCGATGACAACAACTAATACCAGCGCTAACAGACGGGAAATGTAATGCTTCATAAGGGTTAGAAAAATGGAAGCGAAAGCGGCAATCAAAATTAACCTTTATCCTATCTCGAATTGAGCTAATAATGTCAAATTTTCATTATTTTTTGCAGCAATACCATGAAAAGTAAAATTTGTCAATCTCACATGGATTGATATCATATCGGCTCGAATGATCGCAATCAAATTGGTTCGTAGTGAGGACTTTAGTCCGCATCCGTCAGAGGACTTTAGTCCTCACTACAAACTGTTTTTATGAGGACTAAGTAAGCGGACATAATATAATTTATTAATATTAACACTCAAATCTAAACTTGATTAATTTGTCCGGAAGCCACGGAGAGAATTTGGGTTTGCCGCAGCCACTGACTGTCAAAAGCCCCTAGGTGAGTGGTAGTAATCAGAGTTTGAAATCGTTCTTGAATTGTTTCTAAAAGTTGATTTTGGCGGCTTAAATCGAGTTCTGCAAGTACGTCGTCGAGCAATAGTAACGGTGCTTCGCCGACGACTTCTTCTATAAGCTGCAATTCGGCTAGTTTTAATGCTAATACGAGGGTTCGCTGCTGGCCTTGGGAGGCGTATTGACGGGCTGGGGTATTGTTAATTGTAAATGTAATGTCGTCGCGGTGCGGGCCGACTAAGGTGGTTCCTTGAAACTGTTCTGCGATCGCCCTTTGCTGAATTTTCTCTAAAAATGCTTGCCGCACTCCTTCGAGATTGTCTTTACCGATTAATTCCGAGCTTACTTCAATATTAGCATCGTATTTGACATCTAAAACTTCTGTTGAACCGCTAATTGAACCGTGCCAATTTCGAGCTAAAGGCATCAATCGCTCCAAAATTCGATCGCGCCTGCGGATCACGCGAGCCCCCGCTGTCGCCAATTGCGCGTCCCACAAAGCTAATTCTGAACTGGGAATGGGGGATTGGGCATTGGGCATTGGGCATTGGGCATTGGGCATTGGGAATTCTGCGATATTTTGGTCTTCGGGAGTTTCAGATCCGATAAATCGCATTTTGTCAAAAGTCTCGGAAAATTCGGCTTTCCTGATTGCTTTAGAACGTTTTAACAGAGCATTTCGCTGGCGCAAAATTTGGTTGTATTGCTGCAAAATATGAGCGTAAATCGGCTCTAATTGGATGACTAGCCGATCGATCCAATTGCGCCTTCCTTCGGGGCCGCCGCGCACTAAGTCTAAATCCAAACAGGAAAACTGTACCACATTGATGACGCTCAAGAAGTCTAAATGGCGACGCAGCGGTTCGCCGTTGAGCTTCAGGGTGCGGCGCGCCGCTTGGCGCAGTGTTAACGATAAGTCGATCGCTCCGGTTTGACGTTCGAGTGTAGCATCTATTTGGGCGATCGGCTTTGAGTCGAGGATTAAATCGCGATCGCGCGATACTCTGTGGCTTTTTAAGGTGGAAAGCAACTCTACCGCTTCTAACAAGTTAGATTTTCCTTGGGCGTTATTTCCTACTAAAATTGTTTTGGGAGCGTCAAACGCTACCTTTTGATCGAAGTAGTTCCGAAACTGCCGTAGGTGCAGTGTTTTCAAATACATAATATTAGTTATTGGTTATTAGTTATTGGTTATTAGTTATTAGTTATTGGTTATTGTAATACAGTCATCGTAGGGTGCGCATTGCGCACCTTACCTATTGTAGTGAGGACTTTATTCCTCTGACTTTGCGGACTAAAGTCCTCACTACAAACCAAATATCGGCTAACAATACTACTTTCGAGCTTTGTACAAACGCACAAACAGTTTTTCCATTTCAATCCAGACAAACATCAGGGCACTGAAACCGAAGCAAACCAGTAACTCAAAAGGCGTCAAATAGTGAGTACCGAAAAATGCTCTCAGCGGCGGAACATAAATCAACATCAATTGCAAACCAGTAGTAACAATCACAGCTCCCCAAACAAAAACATTAGTGCGGGGGTCTAACTCGATAGTTAGCTGAGTATTAGAGCGAATTGCGATCGCGTGCCCCATTTGTGCTAAACACAGTGTTGTAAACACCATTGTTTTCCAAGCCTCTGGATTCCTGTGTCCCGGAGCGTGAGTATATCCGTAAGCCCAGGACATCATGGCGATCGTCAAAATCGCAAAAATAATCCCGATCCGAATCATATAAGAACCCAAACCCCGCGCAAAAATACTTTCTCGCGGACTGAAAGGAGCCTTTTTCATCACGTTCGGTTCGGCAGGTTCCACGGCCAAGGCCAAAGCGGGAACACCATCTGTGACTAAGTTCATCCACAAAATTTGCAGCGGAGTTAGCGGCACTCCTCCCAAACCCATTAAAGGTGCAGCGGCAATTGTCAAAACTTCGCCAATATTACTGCCCAAAATGTATTTAATAAAGCGGCGAATGTTGGTATAAACCACTCGGCCTTCTTCAGCGGCGGCGACAATAGTTGCGAAGTTGTCGTCGAGGAGCACCATATCGCTAGCTTCTTTGCTGACATCGGTGCCGGTAATCCCCATTGCGATGCCGATATCGGCTTGTTTCAAAGCGGGCGCGTCGTTAACTCCGTCGCCCGTCATCGCTACAAATTTGCCCCAGCTTTGCAAAGCTTGGACAATGCGTAATTTGTGTTCGGGAGAGACGCGGGCGTAAACGCTAACCTGTTCGACTTGCTGTTTGAGTTCTTCTTGGCTGAGCTTTTCTAATTCTTGACCGGTGAGAACTCGATCGCCCTCTGTGGCAATTCCTAAGTCATAGGCGATCGCTTTTGCCGTCAACTGGTGATCTCCTGTAATCATCACCACCCGAATGCCTGCATCGCGGCATTTCACCACGGCTTCGCGCACTTCCGGGCGCGGCGCATCCAGCATACTAACGAGTCCCAGCCAAATCATCTCTTGTTCGCTGGTTTCCTCGGAACCTTCGGGCGGCACGTTTTCCCAGATTTTGTATGCAAACCCCAGGACTCGCAAACCGCCGCTTGCCATGTTGTTGTTTTCGACGAGGATACGATCGCGCATTTCCTGAGTTAAAGGTTGTACTCGATCGCCGACTATAATGCCTTTGCAGCGCTCCAAAGTCAACTCTGGAGAACCTTTGGTCAGCATCAAATAATTCTGCTGCTGTCCTTCAACTGCTGGAAATCCCGAATGTCCCGAATGTCCCGGCACTTCGCAAATCACGCTCATCCGCTTGCGTTCGGAAGAAAAAGGAAATTCCGCCGTGCGTTGCAGCCATTGAGACTGTTGTTCCTTATAAATGCCTGCTTTTCCGGCTAAAGACAGCAGAGCTCCTTCTGTGGGGTCGCCCAAAATCTTCCATTCTTGCTGTTCTTGCTGCAATACTGCGTCGTTGCAAACTGCACAGGCAATTAATAAAGATTCGAGTTCTGGATATTCTTCTAAATTAGTAATTTGGGCCGAGGTATGGCGATCGGTAAAATCTCCGATCGGGGCATAGCCGTCGCCTCCGACGGCGACAGTGCAGTCGCCTGTAGACACGAGCTGCACTACCATTTTATTTTGGGTCAGAGTGCCTGTTTTGTCGGAACAAATAGTTGTTACCGAGCCCAAAGTCTCTACTGCTGGCAGTTTACGAATTAGGGCGTTTCGCTTCACCATCCGCCTAGTTCCGAGTGCCAAAGTAACTGTCACAACTGCGGCAAGTCCTTCGGGAACCACAGCCACAGCCATGCTGAGAGAAACTTTTAACAGTTCTGGAAACCTGCTGGTATCGAACCCGATGCCGCCGTTCTTGAAGGTGATCATGCCGCCAATGACAACAACTGCGACTAAGGCTAGGGCACCGGAAACTAGAACATTTCCTAACTGTCCCATCCGCTGTTGGAGGGGAGTCGGTTCGGTTTCTACTGACTGAAGCATGGCGGCAATTTTGCCAATTTCAGTTTGCATTCCGGTGTTGGTGACGATCGCCTTAGCGCGTCCCTGAACAACTTCTGTGCCCTGAAAAATTAGGTTGAGCCGATCGCCCAAGGAAGCATCTTCGGGAAGTTCGAGATTAGCTTGCTTGGTAGCTGCGATCGCTTCTCCCGTCAAAGCAGATTCTCTCACTTGCAGGTTGGAAGCTTCGATCAAGCGTCCGTCGGCAGCTATTTTTACCCCAGCCTCTAACAGCATCACGTCTCCGGGTACGAGTTCCTTGGCTGCTATTTCCAAAGTTTTGCCATCCCGCAGGACTCTGACTAGGGGAGAAGAGAGGTTTTTGAGGGCTGCGAGGGCTTTTTCAGCACTTTTCTCTTGGAAATAGCCGAGAATGCCGTTGAGCACTACGATCGCAAAAATGGCGATCGCATCTTTGGGAAAAGTATTCGACTGGATGTCCAAGAATCCAGAAACCACGGCCACACCCATCAGCATTATCAACATGATGTTGGTGAACTGATCGACAAAAATCGACCAAGAACTGCGGCCTCCTGTTTCTTCTAGTTCGTTGGTGCCGTATTGCTGCAAGCGTTCTGACACCTGTTGGCTGCTCAAGCCAGCGTCTTTGTTGCTGCTTAGCTGCTGGAGAGTTTTGTCAATTGCTACGGTGTGCCAAGAAGAGGGAGAATTTGAAGACATAAATTACGATCGAGCATAGGGCAATTAGGGGACTGCGGCCGAACAAGCTACCGCCGATGGATGTGGCTGATGGCAGTGAGAGAGTTTTTAGTTTTGCATCAAAAATTGCTTAACTTGAGACTCGTATTGGGCCCCGGTTCGATGCCAAGAGAGCAGGAAGCTTTTTTCACCTCACTGCGTCTTGCGGCTCGTTAGCGAAGCCCTCGAAGAGGATCGCGCCGTTTGTAGACCTACCGCTGACAGCACTTATCTACTTTACAACTAAAAATTAGCAATTTCTTCGGCTTTTATCCAATGCCCAACGGCTGAGTCTTCTCGCTAAATGCTGATATTTGGGGCATAAACTGAGGCGGTGGCGATCGGGCCCGCAATCTTTGGGATTTTACCGCCACCGAATTCTGTCGGCATCCTGCATTGGGCAGAATTTGTGCTGTTTTCCCTATTCCCCTGCCTTGTTTTTGCAAAACTTTAATTTTGTTTACTTTTCTTAACAATCCCGTCTTTTCCCTGGAAAACGCAACATGGGCGATGGCCCACGGGAAAATTCGGGCTGCCCCACCGCTAGATTACGGGCGTTGGAACCAGGCTAAGGGTTTCGCGCTGTCCTATCGCATCTACCGCAGGGAGTAGATTTACTCCCACTAGCCACCTAGCGATTTACCTTCTCAGAGAGATAAGTTTCTGTAATAAATTGTAATAAACAAACGCGGACGAGCATTGTATAAAGTTATCAGAGGGTTGAAACGACACGCTAAAGTTAACAAAAACACTGATTAACAAGGTTTGTCGGATCTCATAAAAGGTGTAAAATTTTCTAAGGTTTCTTAAACGTCCGTTACAATGTCACAATAGTGAAGGTAGCGGAAAGGGAGAGATCGATCGGAGCAGCAGATTAGCTGGCATCAAATTTCAGCCCTTACAGGCACTCGCGGCCTGAACAAATTTAACTTAACGGTTTTATACCGCAACCAAACTCAATTAACTCAAATAGGAGAGTTCTTTCATGTTTGACGCATTTACAAAAGTGGTTTCCCAATCTGACGCTCGCGGCGAATTCCTCGCACAGGGTCAACTAGATGCTCTCAGCAGCATGGTTTCCGAGGCTAACAAGCGGATTGATGCAGTAAACCGCATCACCAG
This sequence comes from Microcoleus sp. A006_D1, assembly GCF_036702805.1. Taxonomy (NCBI): domain Bacteria; kingdom Bacillati; phylum Cyanobacteriota; class Cyanophyceae; order Oscillatoriales; family Microcoleaceae; genus Microcoleus; species Microcoleus sp. A006_D1. Next base: position 178,913 of record NZ_JAUBVZ010000007.1, on the reverse strand, counting down.
CAACGCATCCACGATCGTTGCCAACGCAGCTCGCACCTTGTTCGCCGAACAGCCTCAACTGATCGCTCCTGGTGGCAATGCTTACACCAACCGCCGCATGGCAGCTTGCTTGCGCGACATGGAAATCATCTTGCGCTACGTAACCTACGCCACATTTGCAGGCGACGCCAGCGTTTTGGACGACCGTTGTTTGAACGGTCTCCGCGAAACCTACCAAGCTCTGGGAGTTCCCGGTGGCTCGGTTGCAGCCGGTGTGCAAAAAATGAAGGAAGCAGCGATCGCTCTTGCTAACGACCCCAACGGCATTACCCGTGGTGATTGCAGCTCGCTGATGTCTGAAATCGGCAGCTACTTCGACCGCGCTGCTAATGCAGTCGGCTAAAAATAGCCCAGCATTTCTTGGTGTAAAAAAGCGATCGATCGCATTTTTGCAAACACTCATTTTGGAACAAACAAAACATTAGGGAGACAGCAGAACAATGAAAACCCCTTTGACCGAAGCAGTAACCGCAGCCGATTCTCAAGGCCGTTTCTTGAGCAGCACTGAATTGCAAGTCGCCTTCGGCCGTTTCCGCCAAGCAGCAGCAGGTTTGGAAGCAGCCAAGTCGTTGACCGCCAAGTCTCAGCAATTGATTGACGGTGCAGCTCAAGCTGTGTACAACAAATTCCCGTACACCCAACAAATGCAAGGACCGAACTACGCGTCCACTGCAACCGGCAAAGCCAAATGCTCTCGCGACATCGGCTACTACCTGCGGATGGTAACCTACTGCTTAGTTGCAGGCGGCACCGGTCCGATGGACGAGTACCTGATTGCAGGCGTTGACGAAATCAACCGGACATTTGAATTGTCTCCTAGCTGGTACGTTGAAGCTCTCAAGTACATCAAAGCCAACCACGGTTTGAGTGGCGACGCTGCAACTGAAGCGAATTCCTACCTCGACTACGCAGTCAACGCTCTAAGCTAGATTTGCGTGATGCCCGGAATTGTAAGCTGCTGTTAGCTTGAGTGTTAGCGGTTGTTTAGAATTCCGGGCATCTGCGATCTTAGCCGAGTTTTCCAAATACTTTTTTTAGAACTTTTCAGTTTTTAAAGCAAAAAAGGGAGAAGCGAAGATGGCGGGATTAAGTGCAGCAGAACGGTTGGGAATAAAAGCATTTGAAGAAGCGGGACCAGTAGAACTGCGCCCCCATTGGACTCAAGACGATGCGAAAGCAGTAATGCGCGCGGCTTACAGCCAAGTTTTTGGCAACGAGTATTTAATGTCGAGCGAACGAGTCACCAGTGCGGAATCTTTACTGGTGCAAGGACAGATTTCAGTTAAAGATTTTGTGCGGTCAATTGCACATTCCGAAACTTATCGGAAAAAGTTTTTTTACCCGAACTCGCAAACGCGGTTAATCGAGCTTAATTACAAACATTTGCTAGGCCGCGCTCCTTACGACGAGTCGGAAATTGCTTTCCACGTTGATTTGTACAATGCAGAAGGCTACGAAGCTGAAATCAATTCTTACATTGACTCAGTAGAGTATCAAGAGAATTTTGGCGAGAGCGTAGTGCCTTACTATCGCGGCTTCGCGACTCAAAGAGGTCAAAAAACCGTCGGTTTTAACCGGATGTTTCAATTGTACCGGGGCTATGCCAACAGCGATCGCGCCCAAAACCAAAAGCAAGCGCGGCTAACCTGGGAAGTTGCCAGAAATACGGCTTCGCCCATCTCCACCCCCTCCACCGGGAAAGCCCTCGCCGGCACGAATGGCGGCTCTCGCGACCAAGTTTACCGAGTCACCGCAATGCAAGGTTCGGCTAAGTTTTCGCCCCAAGTGCGCTGCACTACTACCGAATATCTCGTGCCTTACGAGCAACTTTCGAGTCGCTTGCAGCAAATCAACAAACGTGGCGGCAAAGTGGTAAGTATTACCACAGCTTAAAGTTTGTAAAGACGTTTTTTTTGAAACGTCTTTAACAAATTAGGACTAATTAATGTGTATGAGTAAGGTGCGCACTGCGCACCATACTTTCAGACATATTTGCCTTAGTCCTAAAAATTTCCAGTGCAACCAAGCTTTAAATTTTTGTTGTTAATTTAGGAGAAAATCTGGTGGCGATTACGACAGCAGCATCCAGACTGGGAACATCCGCATTGAGCGATGCGCCGAAGGTAGAATTGCGCCCGAACTACACCAAAGACGACGTTGAAACAGTGATTCGTGCGGTTTACCGTCAGGTGCTGGGCAACGACTATTTGATGAAATCCGATCGCCTGATAAGTGCGGAATCTCTCCTGCGAGACGGCAGTTTGACGGTGCGAGAATTTGTGCGCGCCGTGGCAAAATCGGAACTGTACAAAACCAAGTTTTTATACAGCAGCTTCCAAACTCGGACGATCGAACTAAACTACAAACACTTGCTAGGTCGCGCTCCCTACGACGAATCGGAAGTAGTTTATCACTTAGATTTGTACCAAACACAAGGGTACGACGCTGATGTTGATTCTTACATCGATTCAGTAGAGTATCAAGAAAACTTCGGCGAGAGTATCGTCCCTTACTACCGGGGCTTTAACACGCAACGCGGTCAAAAAACCGTTGGTTTTACCCGGATGTTCCGGCTGTATCGCGGCTATGCAAATAGCGATACCTCTCAACTAGAAGGCAATAACTCCCGCTTAGCTGTCGAACTCGGCACTAACAGCGCTACGGCTGTAGTTGGGCCTTCTGGCGGCAACGAAGGTTGGGCATATCGCCCTTCAACACAAAACGTAACTCCCAGCAGCGGTTTCGGCGGCGCGGCAGCTTACGGCAAGGCAGGACGGCTCTTGCGCGTGGAAGTTTCTGGCATTCGCACCGGTGGCTATCCCAACGTGCGCCGCAGCAGCAAGGCTTTCATCGTACCTGTGGATGATTTGTCTTCGCAAATGCAGAAATTTCAACGCATGGGCGGGAAAATCGCTAGCATTACTCCAATTTAGTTATTGGTTATTGGTTAGTTGTTATTAGTTATTGGTTATTAGAACCAACAAATAACAACTAACAAGTAACAAATAACAAGTAACAAATAACAAATAACAAATTACCAAGAAGCTTATGTTGGGTCAAATTGTAGCTGGAAAAAGTGGCAATACAGCTTCCGCCGGTCGCTGTTTTCGGTATGAAGTTGCAGGCTTGCGCCAAAGCGATAATACCGAAAATATCGATTATTCGATTCGATCGAGCGCGAGTACATTTATCACCGTGCCGTACAATCGGATGAATCAAGAAATGCAGCGGATTACTCGCATGGGCGGTACAATTGTCAGCATTCAGCCGCTAAGTGCGATCGCAGAATCATCCCATGAATCCTCCCACGACTCATCGGATCATAACTAATAGTTGAAAGGGCGATTGAAATCGCTTCTTGTCAAATAATGTCTGCCGAGGCGGACTAAGAGTAAGAGTTAATTTAACCCGCGCAGGCGGGTTTTGTTTGTCTAGCAGCGATTTCAATCGCCGAGTTTCCTTAAAAATTATGAATTATGACGAATCCGACTCACCGCCGGCGGGTGTAGCTGAAGGCGAGTCTTTAACAATAGAACAGGCGATCGCAAATTTGCACTCCCAAGACTATAGTCTCCGGTATTACGCTGCTTGGTGGGTGGGCAGATTTCGAGTCAAGGAACCGGCAGCGATTGCAGCTTTAATTGCCGCCTTGCAAGAAGAATCAGAACAAACAAAAATAGGCGATTATTCCCTACTACGAAATGCGGCGCGGGCCCTGGGAAAATTGGGCGATAAACAAGCCTTGCCGGCGTTGATTCACTGTTTGGAATGCGCGGATTATTACGTGCGGGAAGCGGCGGCTCAAGCTCTAGAAATGCTGGGCGATCGCGATTCTATTCCACCACTCATGCAGCTATTGGATGGGGGCGTAGCTGTGGCGCTACGAGTGCCTGGAAAATCGCACCTCGTGCAGCCTTACGACTCGGTAATTGAAGCTTTAGGTACGCTGCAAGCGACAGAATCCATACCGCTAATTTCACCTTTTTTAGAACATTCTGTGGAGCGGGTGCAGTACGCTGCGGCGCGGGCGATGTATCAGTTGACTGGCGATCGGGTTTATGGAGAGCGGTTGGTAACGGCTCTGAATGGGGATAATTTGCAGTTGAGGCGATCGGCTTTGATGGACTTGGGGGCGATCGGCTATTTGCCGTCAGCGCCAGCTATTGCTGAAACTTTAGCAGAAAATAGCATGAAATTGATTGCTCTGAAAGGAGTTTTGGAGCATCATCTCAATCAACAAGCATCTCTATCCTTGTCAGATGAAGCTATCCAAGTTATGAATTTAATGGATAGTTTACTTTAAAAACGAAATTTTCTCTCCTGAAAGAGGATTGCTGTAGCGATGCTCAATTGTCTGCCGTAGATTCAGGACATAGTAAATTCAGGACACAGCAGTGCTGTTTCCCTACCTGTATTGATGAGGATGTTGGTGGGTGAGGTTGCTAAAAGTACGCGCGGCGCAGCTATCCCTCTTCAAGAATCGCGCGATCGAGCCAACCTACAATTACAATAGTCACGGTAGAGTTTACAACTAAATGGCATTAGAACTAATTCGCGCAGTCGAACAAGCAGATTCTTCCGAAGGCTTGTTAAATACTGTCAAAGCACTGGCGGCGGCTGAGTCAAAAGAAGCAATTCCTACCTTAATTACAGTCCTCGGCTACAACAACCCAGGCGCCGCTGTGGCCGCCGTTGACGGGCTGATTCAACTCGGAGAACCTGCCGTGCTGCCGCTGCTAGAACAGCTTGACGGCTACAATTACGGGGCGAGAGCTTGGGCTGTTCGGGCTTTGGCAGGAATTGGCGATCCCAGGGGTTTAGAGATTTTGCTCGATGCGGCGGCGAATGACTTTGCTTTGAGCGTGCGGCGGGCGGCGGTTAGGGGTTTGGGGACGATTTGCTGGGAACTTATGCCGGCAGAACAAATGGTAGATGCTCAACTGCGCGCTGTGAAAACGCTGCTGCAAGCGTCCCGAGATCCGGAATGGGTGGTTCGCTACGCAGCGGCGGGGGGTTTGCAAGCTTTGGCGGGTGCTGCGACTGTTAAACCGGATTGGTTAGCGGAAGTTTCGGCCCAACTTGAGGAAATCGCGCAAAGCGATGAAACTGTTTCAGTTAGAGCACGCGCCATGCTTGCCAAACAAAAATTGTCACTTGGCTAGGGTTTGGGCGATCATCTCTTCCAAGTCCCCTTGACTGAGAGTGGTTAATATAAAGACTTCTTGTACGGTTGTGCCCTGTCTGGCAATGATTTTAAATCCCCCGCGAATGGGTACTGACACTCTTAATGTCATGCGGGGGATGTGTCCTTTAACTTTGTTGATGACTCCGGGCGTAACGGTTTGAATGCCCATTTTTAGGGTGATGCGCTGTAAAATTGGGATCAAGCCGGGAAGGTGGGTAGAGTGATTCCAAACTAGGCGGCCTTTGGGTTGTGCGTTCATGACTTTTTTACCAAATTCAACATACCCAGTCTAAGTCACCCCTGGCTGGAACCAATTTGAAATTCCCTCAAGTTATGTATCAATAACGTTACTGTGCGCGTCATTGCGAGCAAAGGGACGCAATCTCAAACTGAGATTTTTGCTCCCGGGCGCGCTTGCTGAGATTTGATGGTGGAGAATTGTCCGTTACTTTTTGATATTTTGGGTTGCTAATTGTCGGTTTTTCTAGTTGAGTTGCGATCGCCCGCAGGATTTCTGTGACGCTGCAAGGTTTGCTGAGATAGCCATCTGCTTTGAGTTCGAGGACTTTTTCCATTTCGGTGGCGGTCATAAAAATAAACGGAATGCTGGCGGTTGCAGGGTACGATCGCAATGCCGCGAAAACTTCCAAACCGTTGAGTTCGGGCATCATCACATCAGACAAAATTAAATCAGGAATTTCGGCGATCGCTAACTGGATACCGACTCGTCCGTTTTCGGCGCCGACAGCTTCAAAACCTCGCGATTCCAGAAGTTCTAAAACGGTTTCTCGGATTAAGTTATTGTCTTCAATTACTAATATTTTTTTCATTTGTTGGAGCGAGCTCTTTACTTTGTTGATATTTGTATGTTACAATTTTGGCAGGTAAAATTTAAAAACTTCAAGAGGGTTATTGCAAAAAACCGCTTTTTACCGTAAAGTGCGATCGCAGCTACGTGCAATATCTCATCAATTCGCCGCTTAGCTCGCTCAAAATTACAAACTATGAAGTTCACAAAATTACTGCGAAGAGGGTAAAATAAAACTTGGTGGATCGCGATTTGTTGAGGAAAAGGATATGTCCGAATTTCTAGACTTTCTCAGACATCAGTTTGCCTACGTTGCCATTGGCGAATTTAAACCAGGAAAATTCAAAGAAGCAGAAGAACTTTTTGCCAAAGCCGTTGCAACTTATGCCACAGGCTTTAAGGGAGCATACCTGCTGCAATTGCCAAATACAGACAAAGGGATTGCGATCATTTTTTGGGAAAGCGTAGAAGAGATGGCTGCAAATCAAAGCCAAGCTTATCAGGAAATACTGAAGCAGATGACGCCTTTGTTTGCCAAAATTCCCGACACTGATGTTTATGAAATAGTCAGTGAAATTCAGTCGAAAAGTGAATAAACTTGAATTGCAAAAATCTTTTTAATCAAATTTTAGGACGTTGCTCAAAGCCCATCCCACAAAAATATTTTTTTCTTGTGGGATGTTGCTCTGAGCAACGTCCTAGCTATTTTTGCAATTCAAGTCTAATAATTAAAAATTATGCAACCTGCGCGTCATACCCATTCCCATCGGCGTCTTGCGCCCAACTCCGCTGTAAAGCGCAAAATCTGCTAAAGCATTAATTTGTTTGATAGCAGTCGGATTGACATCTCCCATAATTCGGTAACTAATATCGCCGACGCAGCCAATAAATTTACTGCGAGAATCTGTACAAACTTCTGTGCGGATATTGAAGAAGCTGGGGAAAATAGTTTCGATAAAAGTAGGTTCGATCGCAATTTCGCTGTACTTGTTCCAACGATTCGCCAAACTCCCAAAAACACTCTCTCTAGTTGGCATCGCACTGTCGTACACGCCTTGCCGAAAATTCGTAGGAGTGCAGAAGGTAAACGCAATTTGGCGCTCAGTTTCCGAAGCTCTCTCGAACAATTCGGCGTAACTGCAAAAGTTAACCCACGGCTGATGTGATTGCGGTTGGCTCTGAATATTAGTAATGTATATATTTGTCGGGCCCAAATGCCACGGGCTCTCGAAGTTGAGTTGCTGCCAAAGTTCAGTTAGGCGATCGAACAAACCGTCATCCAGCAGAGAAATGCGCCACCAAATCGGCGTATTTTCGCGAATTGCCTGCTTGTGTTCCCACTGCACAGCCTGCGAAATAGTGCGCCCCGCCGGAGGCAAAACTCTCTTTTGTGTCTGTGATATGCTGCTTTTGTCAACCTCTTTTCTGCTTAGTTGGAAAAGACTTAAAGTGAAAGCTTTTTCATTAGATTGGTCGTGCAGGTACGCGCTAAAATCGCTATCCACAGCACTCACAAGGTTGAGAAATAAAGCGTGAAGATGCCGTCCCGTTAAAAATTGGGATGGGATTGGTGCAACTGGCAGTAGGTTTAAAATGAGGCTGTGAGGCATTTAAAATTATATATTTTGTCTGTGTATCTGTTCGGTTACTATTAATATTACAGTTAAGTTGCAATTTATAATATTTCTAATGATTATTCCTACAATACATTTTTGGGGTTGTTTACAAGAGTTCTTGATCCGTGCTGGTGCGTCGCTATGAGAGCGTCCATTTTTTGGCAAAGATTTATCGCAGGCGACACACCCTACGGCTGATATTAATGAATTAGGCGATCGAAATTTCGGGCGACAAATAAACGTCTTGAATGGCGTGGAACAATTTTACACCTTCTTCAAACGGACGCTGAAAAGTTTTGCGGCCGGAAATTAAGCCGCAGCCGCCTGCGCGTTTGTTGATGACTGCTGTGCGAATTGCTTCGGCAAAATCGGTTTTTCCCGAAGCACCGCCGGAGTTGATTAAACCCATCCTTCCTGCATAACAGTTGAGCACTTGATAGCGGGTTAGATCGATCGGGTGATCCGTTGTCAATTCAGAATACACGCGGCTGTCAGTTTTGCCGTAACTCTTCCCGGTGGCTTTAGCAACTGCTGCGTAACCGTTGTTGCATTCGGGCAATTTCTGCTTGATGATATCGGCTTGAATTGTCACTCCCAAGTGATTTGCTTGACCAGTTAAATCAGCGGCAGTGTGATAATCTTTGTCTTGTTTGAAGATATCGTTGCGGAGGTAGCACCACAAGATTGTTGCCATTCCGTATTCGTGAGCGTGGGCAAAAGCTTGACTGACTTCTTGGATTTGTCGGGTTGATTCCGGCGAACCAAAATAAATTGTGGCTCCGACTGCAACGGCTCCCAAATTCCAAGCTTGTTCGACTGATGCAAACATTATTTGGTCGTATTGATTGGGATAAGTCAGCAATTCATTGTGATTAAGTTTCATAATGAAAGGGATTTTGTGCGCGTACTTGCGAGATACGCTACCCAAAACTCCCAGGGTTGTCGCGACAGCGTTACATCCTGCGGAGATTGCTAGTCTGATGATGTTTTCGCTGTCAAAATAGATGGGATTTGGTGCAAAAGAAGCGCCCGCCGAGTGTTCGATTCCTTGGTCTACTGGCAGGATCGATAAATAGCCAGTATTTGCCAAGCGTCCGCTAGAATAGAGTTGCTGGAGCGATCGCAAAACTTGAGGAGATCGATCGGTTTGAGCGAAAATGCGATCGACCCAATCGGGGCCTGGCAGGTGCAACAAATCTTTAGAAACTTTCGCTTGATGGGTGAGCAAGTCTTCGGCTTCGTCGCCCAGCCAAGATGCGATCGAACTGGGAACTGATAGTGTAGCTGTCATGCAGATTTCCCTCTCAATTTCAATTGCAGGCTGATGATTGCAAACATTAGCCTTGCTGATATTGTAGCAAACAATTCATATTTTCGATCCAGGCAATTATCAGCCAAGTTTTTAATAAGATTAGAGACAACAGCAGCGGGACGCGCTACTCTAGAATAAGCTGGCAGTTCCGCAGCAGCGAAAACACCAGCGATCGCCGATCGACTCACAACTCCTCCATCACAATGTCACACACTTACTTTGATTCTGAAAACGGTCATAAATCCTTCGAGATGCCCGGTGCGAGGCCCCACTACAACCCCGATCGCCCCGGTCAAGTAGAGCATATTTTCCTCGATTTAGTGCTGGATATTCCCAAACAAAGTTTTCGCGGCACTTGCAGCATCCGCATAAATCCAGTCCGCAGCGGTATTGACAAATTAACCTTAGATGCGGTCAACCTCAACATTAAATCGGTAAAAGTCGGTGAAATCAAGCAAGATTTTGACAGCGACGGGGAAGTGCTGCAAATTCAACTGCATGAACCAACGGTAGCCTACGAACCAATTACAATTGCGATCGCATACTCGGTCGAAAAACCCCAGCGCGGCCTTTATTTCGTCGGCCCAGACAAACACTATCCCGACAAACCAACACAAGTTTGGACTCAAGGCGAAGACGAAGATTCCCGCTTCTGGTTTCCTTGTTTCGACTATCCCGGACAACTCGCAACATCCGAAATTAGAGTGCAAGTTCCCAGACAACTTTTTGCTATTTCTAACGGCGAATTAATTAGCACAAAAACCGACGGCGACGATAAGATTTATCACTGGTCGCAAACGCAAGTACACCCGACCTATTTAATGACCTTAGCAGTCGGAGATTTTGCCGAAATCAAAGACGAATGGAACGGCAAACCAGTTAATTATTACGTCGAAAGAGGCCGCGAATCCGATGCTAAGCGCAGCATGGGGAAAACACCCCAAATGATAGAGTTCTTCTCTAAAGCATTTGGCTATCCTTACCCTTTTCCCAAATACGCACAAGTTTGCGTCGATGATTTCATCTTCGGCGGTATGGAAAATACTTCGACAACTTTACTAACAGATAGGTGCTTGTTAGACGAACGCGCCAGCCTCGACAATCGAGGTACTGAAAGCTTAGTCGCCCACGAATTGGCTCACCAGTGGTTCGGCGATTTAGTAGTAATTAAACATTGGTCTCATGCTTGGATCAAAGAAGGCATGGCTTCTTATTCCGAGGTGCTGTGGACTGACAAAGAATACGGCAAAGAAGACGCGGCTTATTATATGTTAGGTGAAGCCCGCAATTATTTAGCTGAAGACAGTTCCCGCTACCGCCGCCCGATGGTTACTCACGTTTACCGCGAAGCCATTGAATTGTACGATCGCCATTTGTACGAAAAAGGTGCTTGTGTTTATCACATGATTCGCGCCGAGTTAGGCGACGAGCTGTTTTACAAAGCAATTCACACTTTTGTGCGAGATAACGCTCACCAAACTGTAGAAACGATCGATTTGCTCAGGGCGATCGAAAAGGCGACAGGCCGCAATCTGATGTTTTTGTTTGACCAGTACGTTTATCGCGGTGGTCATCCAGATTACAAGGTTGCTTATTCCTGGGACGGCGACAACAAATTAGCAAAGGTGACTGTTACCCAAACTCAGGTAAAAGACAGCAAAAATGGCAACGGTAACGGTAATAGCAATAGCAAAGATGTCTTTGACTTGAAAATTCCGATCGGCTTCGGTTACAAGCCGGAAAAAGATGCAGACGATGACAGTTCAGCCAACCTAAAAACTTTCACTGTGCGAGTCCACGAACGCGAGCAAAGTTTCTATTTCCCCCTAGAAGAGAAGCCAGCATTTGTCTGTTTCGATGTCGGAAACAAATACTTAAAAACAGTTGTTTTAGAGTATGGAGTTGCGGAACTAAAAGCTCAGTTGCAGTTCGACCCCGACCCGGTTTCTCGGATTTATGCCGCCCAAGCTTTGGCGAAAAAGGGAGGATTGGAAGCTGTGAAAACGCTGTCAGAAGTTCTCAAGAAAGAGCGGTTTTGGGCTGTGCGGGCAGAAGTTGCGGGCCAGTTGGTAGACATTAAACTTGACCAAGCTTTTGATGGTTTAGCAACTGGTTTGAAGGATAAAGATGCCCGGGTTCGCCGCGCTGTGGTGAGTGCGCTAGCTAAAATCAAGACTCACGAAACTTATAAGGCGCTGAGGGCGATCGTCGAAAAAGGCGACGATAGCTATTATGTAGAAGCGGCCGCAGCGAGTGCTCTGGGCTCGATCGCAGGGGCTAACCCGGATGAAAAACCGACGGACGAACAGGTACTAAAAGAGTTAAAGTTGGTACTGAAAGAGCGTCAGGGCTGGAATGAGGTTGTGCGATCGGGTGCTATTTCCGGTTTGGCGCAAATGAAAACTTCGGAAGATGCGCTGAATCTAATTTTGAAATATACAGCCATCGGTACTCCGCAAGCTTTGCGCTTGGCTGCAATTCGCTCTTTGGGCACAATTTCGACAGGTCAAACTAAGCTCAATTTAGAACGGATTTTGCAGCGATTGGCGGAACTTTCTAAAGAGACTTTTTTCTTGACTCAAGTATCTGTAGTTGTGGGTTTAGGACAGATGGAAACTCGCAAAGCTATGCGGATTTTGCGTTCTTTAGCTGACCAAACCCCCGACGGGCGCGTCCGCATGATGGCTGATGAAGCTGTCCAAAGAGTGCAGAAAAATGCTGGTTCTGATGCAGCAGTGAAACAGTTACGGGAGGAATTAGACCTGGTGAAAAAGGATAATCAGGATTTGAAGAGTCGTTTGGAAAGTTTGGAGGCTAAGTCGAAAAAAGATTAGGCGTCAAACCGCATACCGGCGCAGATAAAGGCAGATTTGGGCGATCGGCTTTTATCTGCGCGTCGGTATAGGATTGCGCGAGATTATTGCAATAATATTATTTTTCAGCCGCAGTGCATCTACATTTGCTAGTTTCAACAGAGGGGAAAGCGAAATATGTCTATTTTCAACTTGGTTGTTGTTGTCTAAAAGGGTAAATTATCGAGAATCAGGCGTGCAGTTTTTATTGTTTAGGTCTCAATTATTAAGTAAGTTGCAGCAGCTTTTACACCCAGAAATATTGCAGAAATTATGAGTATACAAACCACTTTCTTGGTAGACCAATCGGCAGTAATTCCCTACCGCATTCAAGACGGACAAATTGAAGTGATGGTGATTACTTCTTCAACCGGTAAGCGTTGGGTGATTCCCAAAGGATTAATTGAACCTGACATGACTCCCCAAGATTCCGCCGCCAAGGAAGCTTGGGAAGAAGCAGGTTTGTTGGGTCAAGTGTTCCCGGATTTGCTGGGAACTTACGAATATCAAAAGTCTGGCTATACTTGTCGGGTAGAAGTATTTTTAATGCAAGTGAACGCAGTTTTGGAAATTTGGCCGGAAGCTAGCTATAGAATGCGGCAGTGGGTAAGTATTCCTAAAGCAATTAAGCGGGTTAAGGAACCGGAACTCAAACTGATTCTTGCGGATTTGCCGAAGAGGTTCTGGTGATTGATATATATAGCAGAAAGAAGTTCGGCAACGGATTGTGTAACGGATGTAACGGATAGTAAGCTTGTAGGGTGCGTCAGTCAGCTAAATTATGTGAAAATAGAGCTCTGATTACTGACGCACCCTACGACTTTATCTTTAAGCGTTAGCTGACAGAAAAGGAATGCTTTCGGCTAAGTTATCCTTGACTTCAATTCCCTGTTTTCTCGCCCAAAACTGGCTCAAAAAGTGAATTTGCCGCAAGCCGACAATTAAATTTAAACCAGGTACAAAAATCCACCAAACTGTTAGCGGTTCTTTGATTCCTTCTTGGCGGTACAGTTCGTTAACTGTGTTGTAAAGTTTGAACTGCACGATGTAAATCCAAGCAATTCCCACGAAGGAAAACCAACCAAACCATCCGGGAACATCGGGGTCGAATAGCCGCAAAGCTTGGGGGACTGCTACTCCTAAAACAAAGGGTAGCAAGCACAGTGTTCCCGACCAACCGCTGCCGTTATAGCGGCGCAATTCTTCTTGGATAATCCATTTGTACCAGCCGTAATATAGCAGCAAGCTGACTCCTGACAGCAAAATTACTTGCCACAAGGAGCGGGGCTTTCCTAAAGGTTTGTCGGACATTTTTAGATGTAAGATATGAATGGCTTTATTTATTGTATTAACATTTGTTAATTATTGCAAAATTGCTTCTCGGATCGATCGCGCGGTTGCAGGTGCCAGCAGAACACCGTTGCGGTAGTGACCGCTGGCGATAAGAACGCGGCTGTTACCGGGAAGCGATTCGATAATTGGGGCTGGCCGTCCTTCCGGGCGCGGGCGCAATCCCGACCATTTTCTGAGGATTTCAGCTTCTGCTAAGGCGGGACAAAGCGATCTCGCCCTTGCCATCACTCCATCTAACATCTCAGCATTCGCCTGAATTTCCGCGCCATTTTCCGAAAACTCCACCGTCGCCCCCACCCAATATTCCTGATTTGCCAAAGGCACAATGTGAACGTCATCGCAAGTAATTACTGGCGTAAAATCTGGGTTTCCTAAAGGATGTTTCAACCGCAAATGCAGCGCTTGTCCCAACACCGGGCGAATGTCAACCAATTGATTTAAGGATGCAGTAACAGCAGTAGAACCTAGGCCAGCAGATATGATTAGTCGATCGAACTCGCCAGTAGCAGCAATTGCCGATCCTGCAACTTCCACCCCATACTCAAAAATCACCCCATTGCGTTCAGCAGCATCCACCAAAGCCAAAGTTAGCGCTATCGGATCGATTTGTCTGTCTTGAGGTGAATAAATTGCTGCAATAGTCTTATTATTTAAATAGAGATGAGGGCAGCAATCACGCACTCGTTCCACATCCCAAAGTTCTAATTTCCAACCTTGAGACTCGCGAGTTGCTATCAACTTTTCCCACTTACTTAGATTCTCCCCCTCCGAACAAAGCATCAAAATTCCCTGTCTGTTAAAAGGAATTTTCCGCCCCGTAATTGCTTCCAATTCAGGAATCAAAGTTTCGTAGCGCTGAAGGCTGGTTTCCCTCAAATGCCAGTTTCTGCCCTTGGTTTTGTGACTGATAACTCCCATCAATACACCGAGGGCCGCACCTGTAGAACCTTGTGCCGGCGGTTGTTTGTCGAATACAGTGACTTTTAGTTCGGGGAATTTACTGAGTTCAAAGGCGATGGAAGCCCCGATAATACCGCAACCAATAATTGCAATGCGAATCATTCAATTTTAGATTTTAGATTTTAGATTTTAGATTTTATAGAAGAAGACAGGGCGGTTAGAAACCGCGTCTATACAAACAAAACCCACTCCAAGCGGGTTGAAGAACGGGCAGTAAAAATTAAGTTTTACGTTATTATCTTCAGTCCGCGGAGGCGGACATCGTTTGTGTAGACGCGGTTTCAACCGTACGTCTGATCTTCGTGTGTATAGACGCGGTTTCAACCGCCGTCCTATCTAAAGCGATTAGGCTTTAGGAATTAGCTGCAAGAATGTATCAAAATCATTCACAGCTTTGCGATAGCTAGCCGTGACTTTTGCGTAGTCAGTCGCTTTAGCAGCGTTGTCAATCTCGACCAAATCACCAAACAAACTCTTGGTCAAATCAACCGCTTGCTGTTGAGATTTTGGCAATAAAGTGCCAGACACAGTTTTCATGGTGCCGCGCAAGTCGCCCAGAGGCCCGTGAATGTAAGTTCTGGTATCAACCCAATTTCTTTTTTGAATTAGGGTTCCTAAGTTGTCCATGCGCGATCGGAATTCTGTCAGAGTAGGAACATAGCGCTGAATTTGCTGGATCTGGGCTGCTGTGTAAGTCGTGGGAACTTTTGCTTCGACACTGCTGCAACTAACCAGAAATGCCATCAAACACGCCATCATCAAGGCAAAAAACGAACGGGGACGAGTCATAGCGATTTTAGATTTTAGATTTTAGATTTCTCGTTCTCAGGCTTTGCCTGCGAATGGCGATCGGCGAGGATTTACTTCGCTGAGCCAGCACCGAGAGTTAGGTACAAAATATTATTTTACCTCCTGGCGGCGCAGAAAAGTTATCAGAGCTTCGCCAACTTTTTCTGACCAATGTTCTTGAGGATAATGCCCCGCTTCTTCGAGAGTAACTAACTCTGCATTTTTCATGGAAACGACTATGTTTTTAGCGGGTTCAACACTCAGCCAAGGGTCGGTCAAACCCCATACAAATAAGCTTGGTCGCGTCCATCCTTTTAAGCCGGATTCAATTTCTGCCATTGACTGCGGCAGTTGAATGTTACGAACTGTGTTCATTAGCGATCGCCCCGCATCCGAACTCTTCAAAAACGGGCGGCGGTAAACATCTAAATCCTTGTCTGATATGATTTTGCGGCAGCCACCTTCGAGGGTTCTGTCAACCAAAAGCGGGTCTTGGGTGATCATGTCGCCAATAAAAGGCAGTCCCAACTGCTGCATTTTCCAAGGCAATTTGATATCTGCTGAAACGGGTGTATTTATAACGGCTAAACGCTCAATTTTATCAGGATTTCTCAAAGCGTATTGAAGGCCTGCTGATGCTAAAAAGCCTTGGACAACGAGGGAAAATCTGTCTAATTCTAAAGTTTGAATAAAGCCACCGAGGGCATCAACAAAGGCATCGGGAGTGTAGGCAAAGTCGCGTTTGTCCGGTTTTGCCGATCGCCCGTAGCCCACCCAATCCGGGGCGAGCGAGCGAAATCCCTGGGCCGCCAAATCCGTCATGATTGCACTCCAGGTAAAGCTTTGGGATGGCAAACCGTGCAGCAGCAGTACAGGAGGTTTATCACTTTCGTTAACCGGATTTGTTTCCCGATAAAACCATTCCAGCGCGCCTACTTTAACTTTATTCTCATCAATTGACATTATTTTACTGATTATTTATCAAAGAATAAGGCGGGTATTCCCCGCCCTACTTACCTAATAGTTGGGTAGGCACAAAGCACCTTACCCAACTAATTAAAGCTGCGCTTAGAAATTCATTTCAGCAGCTTGAACTTTTTCGACCTGTTTCTTCTTGAGAACCAGCATGATTTGAGCCAGCATGGTCAAAGCCACGAAAGCCATCAATCCTGTAACTCGACCTGCACTTTGCAGTACAATCTCCACGTCTTTTTGACCGAAGCCGCCCACATTAGGATTGTTCGTCAAAAGTTCGCCGGCTGCAACTGTTTGTCCTTCGGTAACAATCAGTTCTGGGCCTGCGGGAATTGTATCAACAACCGCTGCACCTTCTGCCGGTTGAATTGTCACTTCATAACCGCCATCTTCAGGTGTGGCAATCTTAGAAATGCTGCCAGCTACCGAAGCATTATAAACAGCATTGTTGCTCTTGGCACCAGTAGGATAAACCTGACCGCGGCCGCGGTTGCCGCCGACATAAATTAGGTATTTGCCGTAGTGAACGGACTTGTCAGTTTCGGGATTTGGCGACAAAACTGGGAATACCAATTCTTTGTACTGTTCTCCTGGCAGCGGGCCCACTAAAATAATATTTTCTTGGGTTTCGCTGTAAGGTTGGAAGTAAAGATCGCCGACTTTTTCCTTCATTTCTTCGGGAATTCTGTCAGCGGGAGCAATCTTGAAACCTTCAGGCAACATCACAACTGCGCCCACATTCAAGCCACCTTTGGTGCCGTCGCCGACGACTTGCTGCACGCTAGTATCGTAGGGAAGTTTGACAATAGCTTCAAAAACCGTGTCAGGCAAAACAGATTGCGGGACTTCAATTTCAGTCGGTTTTACACCGAGGTGACAGTTGGCGCAAACAATTTTGCCAGTTGCTTCGCGGGGAGTAGCTGGTGCTGTTTGCTGAGCCCAGAAAGGATAAGCAAATGCTGCTTGGGGAAGTGCAATGTCGCTGGTGAGGAAAAATCCTGCGGCAGCGATCGCAATTAAGGCAGTTTTGGCGATCGTCTTGGCACTGTGACGAAATATCGCAGATAAATTAATTTGTGGCATCAGAGTATTCAATCTCAAAGGTCAGACAATTTAGTGATTAGTCATTGGTCATTTGTCATTGGTCATTGGTCATTGGTTATTAGTTATTGGTTATTGGTTATTGGTTATTGGTTATTGGTTATTGGTTATTGGTTATTGGTTATTGGTTATTAGTTATTGAAACTAACGACTAACGACTAACTACTAACTACTAACTACTAACTACTAACTACTAACTACTAACCACTAACGACTAACGACTAACTGCTAACTAATAACTATGACCAGGTAGGTGCTTCACCGGTGCGGAAATCTGTTTCTTTCCAAGGGGTGAAAGCAACCTTGTCATCTGCGATAGTGACGTGGGCTAGGGCCAGAGACAAAGGCGCGGGCCCGCGCACCACTTTGCCCTCATTGTTGTATTGAGAACCGTGGCAAGGACAGATAAACCTGTTTTCGCTAGCATTCCAAGGCACGACGCAACCCAAGTGAGTGCAGACTGCATTGATGCCGTATTCGGCCAGAGATAGGTCTTCTTTCACCACAAGATAAGTGGGGTCGCCTTTGAGACCTTGAGCTAAAGTGCGATCGCCCGCAGGGTGCGAAGTCAAATATTCGCTAACGATGATGTCGTTACCCAAGGCATCTTTAGCTGTGACTCCGCCACCAACTGCCCCACTCGACGGAGGAACAAAATATTGGACAACAGGATAGAGTGCGCCCAGTGCCACACCTGTGACTGTACCGAACGTCAGCAAATTCATAAATTGGCGACGCCCCATATCGGGGACATCGGGATTTCCAGCAGAAGATTGAGCCATGACCTGCCTTACGGTTTTAAGTTACGTTTGTTTGTTAGCTGTTAGCGAACCTGTACGTGCAGACGAAGGAGGATGATTGCCGCCAATCTGCCCGCACAAATCTCAGGCCGCGAAAATTCGTTTAAGAATGCACCTTCCAGCCTTTATTAGAGTATTATTACATTTTTTGAACTTTGTCTTTTATTGTTTAAGAGATTAACTCAGGAGCAACCATGACGGGCAAGGATTTACACCAGCTATTGCTAGAGAAATGGGGAAAATCTTACGATATCAGATTGCGGCGGACGCGGGGCAAGATTTTCGTCCAGGTGATGTGGAAATATCTCGAACAGGTGTCTTTTCCGATGACGGAGGCTGATTATTTTGAGCATTTGGACGCGGTGGCCAATTACCTCAACGGCTGGGGCAGCACCGAACAGGTGAGAGAATATATTGTCACTACTCGCGATCGCCCGCGTTTGGGCAAAGCTGTCAGCGTTCCCCTAGATTTAGGCGAAAGAGCCTCGGAGTGGTTGCTTGACGAGTTTTGAGTCATCAGTCATTCGTCCTCAGTCATTCGTCATCAGTCAACAGTCCTCAGTCAACAGTCCTCAGTCAGAGCGAATCCGGTGACATCCGAATGATACCGCAGTGCGAGCGGGACGCTCGCTGCAAGGGAAACCACAACGGTCGATCGCCGATCTCGCAGCTTGTAAAGTTTTGTGTCTGGTCGGGGGTGGATTTTTTGAGTTCCCAGTCCCGAAAATCGTGAGGCGAACTTGTCATCCGGCGTGCGGGCGGCGAGAAACTAAGCTGTCGCGCAGCTAATTTTCGCAGTTTTTTTGATTCAAAGTCTTGTAGGGCGGGCTTTCCTGTCCGACACTGGGGTTTAAATGCCGCCACAGCTTGTGGGGCTCCTTAATTTTGGGCGATCGAATTTCTAGTTTAGCAAAATCATCCGAACCAATTTCTGTCAACAATTTCACATACAATGAGTCTCAGATATCTTGTGAAATTTAGGAGAATGTTGTAATGGGTGTTGCAGTTGGAATGGTTGAAGTCTTAGGATTTCCCGCTGCCGTAGAAGTTGCAGACTCAATGGTGAAAGCAGCCCGAGTTACTTTAGTTCGCTATGAAAAGATAACCCGTGCCTACTGGACAATTATAGTTAGAGGAGATATCTCTGAAGTGCAAGCAGCCGTTGCTGCTGGAATTGAATCAGTTAAAAAGGTCGATGGCGGAAAGTTGCTATCGTATCACATAATTGCTCGTCCCCACGAGAATCTCGATTACGTTTTGCCGATCGGCTACACACCTGAAGTCGAACAGTTCCGAATGTAGACAAAGTTTTGACAAAACTTTGGTGTGGAATTTTAACTTTTACTAAAATATAGAGGCGCGGGCGATCGCACCTCTATATTTTTAGGCTTCGAGGCGATCGATCTTTGAAGATATCACCGCCCTAAAAGCTTCACCAAACCAACGCCGCCAAAATACAAGGCAAGCACCGCACCTCCTAAAAGACTTTGCGTTAAAGGGTCAGTAGAAGGCGTTAAAACAGCTCCCAAAACGGCCGCTCCCAAGACTACATAGCGCCACCCCGATAGCATTTGCTTAGAAGAAACTATCCCCAAAACACCGAGCAATACTTGAACGATCGGGATTTGAAAAGCTAAGCCAGTGCTGAACATTAACAATAGTACAAATTTAAAGTATTTGTCGATCGACCACAACTGCTCTACAACATCCGCCCCGTAGGTAACAAAGAAGTTCAGCGCCGCCGGAATCAGAGCGATGTAAGCAAATACCAGCCCGCCCATGAATAGAAAACTCGAACCAAAAAACACTGGGCCCAGCAACCCGCGTTCTTTGCGAGTCAAGCCGGGTAGCACAAATAGCGCTATTTGGTAAAAAATAAACGGACTTGCAATTAGCAAACCGCAGTATCCGGCTACTTCGATCGAAACAAAGAAATACTCGCCGGGTGCTAGTTGCAGAAATTTGACTGGCCCGGCGGGTACTTCTAGCAATTGTACGATCGGCTTAACGGTTAAAAAGCAACCAACTACACCGATTGCTACGGCAATTAGCGAGTAGAAAAGTCGCTGCCGCAATTCTTCTAAATGGTCGAACAAAGACATCTCAACTTCGTCGGGAAGTTCGTCTAGAAATTCGTTTTCTAGGTTGCGAGAACCCATGAAATCGTCGGTTATTGGCACAATGCTATTTTCCGAGCTAATTAGTTCGAGGTTGTTGTCGGAATTTTGTTCGGATGTCTCCAAGTCTGAGGGGGCAGTCATAGGTATTTTTGATTTTATTTAGGTTTTACGTTTATTCGTCTTGGACGCAGGTGAGTGCAAAAATCGGTTTCTGGGTTAAGGGCGATCGCTCTTTTTACTTACTTTAACGCCAACCGCGCATTTTTTGGTGAACCATTGCCAGGTAAGGCATATAATCCTCTAAGTCGTATTGGTTAAACATGATTTTTTTTAACTGTCAATGGCGATCGCAATTTTGCCAACAGCGCGGCCTGTTTCGCTGTAAACGTGGGCGGCTGCTACTTCTGCTAAGCTGTAAGTGCGATCGACAATCGGCTCAACTTGCTCGGATTCGATTAACTCCCGCAAAATGCCTAAATCGCCCGGATTCGGATTAGCGACAATCAATTTAGCTTTTTTACCAGGAATAAACCAGCTCGTCAACATCGGTGTGAGGTTGTCGAAACTCGGCAAAGTCGAGATATAAACTCCCTCGGCTTGCATCACTTTTTCGCATTCAGCAAATGTTTTAGTGCCGACAGCATCCAAGATTATATCATACTTTTCTGGCTGTTGAGTAAAGTCAATCTCTGCATAATCCAGAACCAAATCTGCTCCCAAACCCTTGACAAAATCTCTATTTTGGGCGCTGCAAACTCCCGTCACTTCCGCGTTCATTGCTTTCGCCACTTGCACCGCAAACATCCCGACTCCGCCGGAAGCGCCGTTAATCAATACTTTGTACCCTGCTTTAATTTCACCCAAATCCCTGAGGGCTTGCAAAGCGGTTAAACCTGCGATCGGTACTGCTGCTGCTTCGGCATGGGTGATGTTTTTAGGCTTAATTGCCGCACTCGATTCTGCCACCGCAGCGTATTCGGCACAACCACCGCCAGCGATC
Source organism: Microcoleus sp. A006_D1 (assembly GCF_036702805.1). NCBI lineage: Bacteria > Bacillati > Cyanobacteriota > Cyanophyceae > Oscillatoriales > Microcoleaceae > Microcoleus > Microcoleus sp. A006_D1. Next base: position 158,003 of record NZ_JAUBVZ010000007.1, on the reverse strand, counting down.
GGATTTAAGAATGTATAAACTTCATCTCCAGGTTGAAATTGGGTAACTTCCGATCCAACTTCTACGACAACTCCTGATATATCTGAACCGACAATTCGAGGAAAGTTAAATCCTGTCAGTAGTTGCAGGTGTCCTTGGCGGATTTTCCAGTCTACGGGATTGACGCTGCTAGCGCGAACTCTGACTAGCAATTCGTTGGCTTTGGCGATCGGCTTGGACAATTCTCGGTACTGCAATTCCTCGGCGGAACCGTAGCGATCGTAGGCAACTGCTTTCATGGCGATTTTTTATTTTTATTTCAAGCAGAACACTTTCTCCTATACAATTATCATATAGCAGTTCTATTTGGTTTGTGAACGGGATTTATTTTTTTTATTAACCGCAGAGGGCGCAGAGGGCGCAGAGAAAGAGAAAAGATAGAGAGAGAGAAATGATTGATTTAACTGGAAAGGTAATTTTAGTAACGGGCGGCTCGAAAGGGATTGGTGCAGCGACGGTTCGCACTTTGGTTAATGCTGGGGCCCAGGTGATTTTGCATTACTGTCGCAGTCAGCAAGCGGCGGAATCGGTAGCAGCAAGTGTCGCGGGCGATCGCTGTTATTTATTAGCAGCAGATTTGATGTCACCAAATGCGGCGGCGAGTTTGTGGCGAGATGCTGTAAAATGGCGCGGTCATATTGATATTATAGTTAACAATGCTGGGATTATGCAGTCCGCGGGTATCGAGGACGAGTTCGATATTTGGTCGTCGGCTTGGCAGCAAACTCTACAAGTTAATTTAGTTGCGGTTGCTGATTTGTGCCGGGAAGCAATTCTGCATTTTAAGACTCGCAATGGCGGTACAATTATTAATATAGCAAGTCGCGCTGCTTTTCGCGGCGACGATCCGAATTATCTGCACTACGCTGCATCAAAAGGTGCGATTGTTTCTTTAACTCGCAGCATTGCTAGAGGGTTTGCGACTGATAATATTTTAGCTTTTACTGTTGCACCGGGATTTGTGAGCACGGAAATGTCCGATCGGTTTATTCGGGAGTGCGGCGAAGCACAGATTGTGCGCGATATCCCGATCGGCAAAATCGCTCCTCCTCAAGATGTCGCCAATGTAATCGCGTTTTTAGCGTCGGGTTTAGCAACCCACGCTACCGGGACAACGATCGACATTAACGGCGCTTCTTACGTGCACTGAGGCTATAATTTGGACGGGCTAGAAGCCCATCCCACAAAATTTTTTTCTTGTGGGATGGGCTTCTAGCCCGTCCAAAAATTTGATTGATAGGACTTTGACAATCTTGTTTAAATCCTAGCGCGCACGAAGCACAGATATGCCTACCTCTAAAGACTCAGATCGCCCCTTTTCATCCTAACAAAATTATAACTTTAGCCAGACGCGATCGCACCCAGAAATAAATTAAGTTGATAGAAAATGCTACCTTAAGGGAAACTGATTATGACAGCAGATAACGAAGCTAACAGCAAGCGAGTTGCCATACTCATCGAAAATGGAGTTGAAGATTCGGAATTTCTGGTTCCTTACAACGCCTTAAAACAAGCAGGATTTGACGTAGTTGTCCTCGGTTCGCGCACAAACGAAAAATATGCGGGTAAAAATGGTAAAGTTGCCCAGCAGGCTGACGGAACTACCACTGAATCATTAGCCGAAGAATTCGATGCAGTGATAATTCCCGGCGGTATGGCTCCCGATACAATGCGGACAAATCCCAATACAGTGCGGTTTGTCAAAGAAGCCATGGAACAAGGAAAAATCGTCGCTGCTGTGTGTCACGGCCCGCAAGTTTTGATTGAAGCAGACGTGCTCAAAGGCAAAAATGCGACTGGTTTCTTGGCAATTAAAACCGACATGATCAATGCCGGAGCTAACTACATCAACGAAGCTTTAGTAGTTGACGGCAACTTGATTACTTCCCGCCAACCGGGAGATTTAGGAATATTTACTACAGCAATTATGGCGCGCCTCGGTTACGGTGGCAAAGCAGTCGGTTTACCCGAAGAAACCGACGCCAGCGCAGAATGGTGGAAATTAGCTAACGGTTGGGGCGGCTCGACACAAGGCGACATTGTTAAAGGTTTGAATACCGCCCTCGCAGGCGAGCGCTATGCTTGCGAAGCGTTTCAGAATTATGCGGAAAAAACCGGAGATGCCGATTTGCGATCGCTCCTGACGGAAATGATCCAAAATAAACAGCAACACATCCAGGCTCTCGAAAACCGCCTCAACGATTTCGGCGAAAAACCCTCAATTCCCGCCCAAATTGCTGACAAATACGCCAAATTAAAATCTTCCATGCAAGGAACCGATGAAACCTTCTTGCTGCGCAGCACCCTCGGCGATTTGCAAACAGGTGTTGTCGATATCAACAACCTGCGGGCGAAGTTCACCGATCCGGTATCAACTGACATTTTTACACAGATAGAAGCGGATTTGTCCAAGTGCGAGCAAGTCGTTGCTAAACTCTTCCGCGCCCGTGCTGTTTCCCAAGAAATTAAGGCTCCAAAACCTTCGACTAGCCCCGCTGTAAAAATGTAATCTCCATGCGGATTAACAAGTTTGTAGTTGTGCCTAGGGGTTAAAACCCCCACCCAGAGCGCAACTACAAATTTGTTGTGCAATAATAAAATCTACGCCTTTGCGGTAAAATAAAACGTAAGCATAAAAAGCTGACACTGAAGTAACTGCAAGGTGGAGATTTTTATTAAATGGCTTCTATTTTTGTTTCAGCCGGACACGGCGGGTTTGAAGGCAGCTTGCGGGATTCTGGGGCGATCGCATTTGGCACAACCGAAGCCCAGGAATTGATCCTAATTCGCGATTTATTAGTACCCGAATTGCGGCAGCGAGGCCTAAGCACTTTCTCCGTGCCGGATACTCTAAGTTTAGTAGAAACTATCGCTTGGATCAACAACCGCTGCCAGCCGGGAGATGTAGCAGTCGAAATGCACCTCGACGCTTTTTCTAATCCCCAAGTTCGCGGTGCAAGCGCGTTTTATATTGGCAGCAACCCCAAGCGAAAAGCAGATGCGGATTTAATCTTAAACGGCTATTTGCGTAGGTGTCCAGAAATACCGAGCCGCGGCGCAAAAGCAGATACTGAAGCAGGTGTTGGTAGCCTCGGATTTTGCCGGCGCGTCAACGTTCCTTCGCTATTAATAGAACTCGGTTTTTTGACCAGTCCCGACGACTTGCGAATTCTTCAAACTCGCCGCCGCGATGTCGCCCTCGGACTCGCTGACGGACTCGAAGCTTGGTTAAAAAATACCGCTTTGAAACCTTTGCCGACACCAACACCCGCACCCACACCCGCACCCACACCCGCACCCACACCCGCACCAAAACCTATAGTTTATCCTTTAATTAATATCCAAATCAACGGTGCGCCCCACGAAGACAAAGGCATTTTGGTCAACGGAAATGCTTTTGTTCCTTCCGAAGTTCTAGACGCTCTGAATGTCAAACCCGAGGCAGCCGATCGCCGAATCACGTACAATGGAGTAGTATTCGTGCGGGCAGTCGATTTGCGCGATCGCGAAATTTCCGTAACTTGGGATCAGACCACAACATCAGTATCCCTGCGATCGCGCCGTGATATCCTCTCAGGCGTAGGAAAAATCATGGGCCGCGGTTTAACCACCGCCCAACAACTGACAGTATTTCTTACCAAAAATAACAGCAAAGCCCTGGCAGTATTTCCCAATTTAACTCAAATTTACGTCCAAGAAGCAGCCGCAGAAGGCGTCAACCACGACCTAGCTTTTTGCCAAATGTGTTTAGAAACAAACTATCTCAACTTTGGCGGTGCAGTCAAACCAGAACAATTTAACTTTGCCGACATGGGAATCATCAGCCCCACAAATTCCGGCATCTCATTTCCCGACGCCCGCACCGGAATTAGAGCGCAAATTCAGCACCTCAAAGCTTACGCCAGCACCGAACCAATCAACCAACCTTTAGTTCAAGAAAACGTGCGTTTTCGCTTTGTCAAGCGCGGCATCGCCCCCACCGCCAACGAACTTGCAGGCCGCTGGAATTCCGATCCTTTATACGGACAAAAAATTATCAATATCATCCGACTTTTGTACGAAAATGCAGGTTTGCTGTAGTCAGTTGACTGTTGACAGTTGTTATTAGTTATTAGTTATTAGTTATTAGTTATTAGTTATTTGTGACTTGCTACTAATAACTAATAACCAATGCCCAATGCCCTATGCCCTATGCCCAATTATTAAATAACTATGGTTTCCAGCACAAATCGCTTCTCCGACATTCAAAATCATTGGGCAAAAATATTCATTGACGGCCTAGTAGAACGGGCCGTGATCAGCGGTTTTCCCGATCGCACTTTTCGCCCCAACAGCAACCTCACCCGCGCCCAATTCGCCGCCATCGTCAGCAAAGCCTTTCCCGTACCCGACAAACGGCCCTACATTTCCTTTATCGACGTTCCCCCCACCCACTGGGCCGCCAGCGCCATTCAAGCAGCATATAAAAGAGGATTTATCTCCGGCTATCCCGACAACCTGTTCAAACCCGAAAACATGATTACCAGGGCCGAGGCATTAGTTGCCTTAGTCAGCGGAATTTTTGGGGCGAACGCTGCACCGACAACCAATCTGATCTTATCAAACATCTACCAAGATAGTACAGAAATTCCCAACTATGCCAAAAAGGCGATCGTCATCGCCACCCAATCCGAAATAGTCGTCAACGCCCCCAATTTAAACCTATTAAATCCCGCCGCAAACGCCACCAGAGCCGATGTCGCCGCCTGGGTTTATCAAGCATTAGTATACCTCAAAAGAGCACCACAAATATACAATCAATATATTATAGTTCTCAGCAAAGTTCCCCGACCGCAAGTGAGCGTCAACCACCAGCGAGAATTTCGCGGAGTGTGGATAACATCCGTGTGGAATATTGACTGGCCGCTCAGCAACAAACTCTCAACAGAACAGCAAAAAGCAGAACTGCTGAAAATCCTAGACAGGCTGCAAGAAATGAATTTCAATGCAATTATCCTGCAAATTAGAGCTGCGGGCGATGCCCTTTACGCCTCACAATTAGAACCTTGGAGTGCGTGGCTGACAGGAACTCAAGGAAAGCCACCGCAACCTTATTATGACCCTTTAACATTTGCCGTTACAGAAAGCCACAAACGCAACATCGAAGTTCACGCTTGGTTCAATCCCTACCGCGCCAAAGTTTCTTATACCCAAACGCCTCCCAACGTCAGCCCGCACCTCTCTGTTACCAATCCCGAATGCGTTTATCCGTGGGGCGATGATTTGTGGATGGACCCGGGAATTGATTTAGTTGTAGACAAGACTTACAACGTAATTTTAGACGTAGTAAAGCGCTACGATATAGACGGCGTTCACTTCGACGATTATTTCTATCCTTATCCGATTGCCGGTCAAGAATTTCCCGACAGCAAGATTTACAATAGTTATGTCTCCCGAGGCGGCCAAATGAGTTTAGGAGACTGGCGGCGCGAAAATGTCAACAAATTAGTTAGAAGACTCGGACAAGGAATTAGATCAGCCAAACCAAACGTCAAATTCGGCATCAGTCCCTTCGGCATTTATCGCCCCGGACAGCCACCGAAAAGTCGCGGTTTAGACGCCTACGAAACACTCTATGCCGACGCCAAAAAATGGCTAGAATCAGGTTGGGTAGACTATCTAAATCCCCAACTTTACTGGCGCATCGACCAAACAGCTCAAAGCTATCCAATGTTACTGCAATGGTGGCTAGAAAACAACCCTCAAAATAGACATATTTACGTAGGAAATAACCTAGGAAGACTGGACGGCATAAAATGGACAGTAGACGAAATAAACAATCAAATTCAGATTACGCGCAACTCTAAAGATAACTTAGCTTTAGGCAATGTTTTCTTCAGCATGAAAGCATTTAGCGACAACCGCCAGCAAATTTACGATAATTTCAAATCCACTACATACACCCAGCCCGCACTCGTTCCCGCGATGCCCTGGCAAAATGGAAAGCCGCCAGCCCCTCCAGTATCAGTGGTAGTACAAAAAGTCGGCAGTAGCAATGTTTTGCAGTGGAAAAATCCCGCCGATAAAAACATCCGTTCTTGGACGCTTTATCAAAAGAATGGTGATACTTGGAAGCTCATAAAAATCATCAATGCAGACACAGTACAAGTAACAGTAGGAACAGGAATTTACGCTTTGTGTGCGGTAAGTATCATGGCTGTTGAAAGTGTAGGAGTTTTCATAGAAATAGCATCATAAAATACAAATGTAAGGTAAGCAAGAACATGAAAAATCTGAGACTTCCCGAACAAAGACGAAAAGTTTACATTGAAATCGCCCTACGCAGATGCCGTCCTGGTAGCGGCAGCACCTTAGAATTTCTCAGCAAAAGAACTTGGAACACTCCCGTGACTAACATCAAAGCTATTATCAAACAAACTCAGTTTGTTGTTGTAGGAGGAATTGCTACCAGGCTTTATATGCCAGAACGCATGACTGACGACCTAGATATTTTAGTGTTGACTGATGATGCCGAAAATATCTATCAAGAATTAGTGGCAACTGACAGCAAAAAAGTGGGAGAACTCAGCATAGGTGGCAGTAGTTGGCAACTACCAGACGGTAGTATTTTGGATGTTCTGGAATCACAACAACCTTGGGTTGTAGAAGCGATCGCAAATCCAAACATTGCCCCCGACAATTTGCCAATTATCGGATTGCCTTATTTAATCATAATGAAATTGCAAGCCAGTCGCGGTATAGATATTGGCGACTTGACGCGGATGTTAGGAGGGGCTGATGAAACTGCCTTAGAATTAGTAAGAAAGACAGTAAAAACTTACCTTCCTGATGCGGTGGAAGACTTAGAAAGTTTAATTGTACTAGGAAAACTAGAAATGGGAGAATTACGTTAATTGTTTAGACTTGCATTGCACTCATTCCCAAAAAATCTTAAAACTATCTGCGTTTATCTGCGCTTATCTGCTTTTCATCTGCGGTTGACATATCAATCAAAGATTTCTGCAATAAGTCTAAACACTTTCTCTTCGCCAACATGAACCCAACCGCAGCCAAGCCCCTCTTCCTTCTGACTACTGACTAATGACTAATGACTAATGACTTCTTCTCTCTTCCTTTAGAGAGGAGACAGCTTACAGATAAATGCGCTATTGTGTTGCCAATATTTTGATGTTGAGGAAAAAAAAGCTGTGGTTCCCTTACGCGATGACAATCCCACCAGTATCACTCCCTACGTTACCTTCGGACTGATTGCTGTCAACATATTAGTATTTTTGTACGAACTCAGTTTGGGCGATCGCCAATTAACCCAATTTTTCTACTCTTGGGCGGTAGTTCCTTGCCAGTTAAGCAATATGTGTCGGGTGTCTCTGCCTGTTTCGCCATTTCCCGAATGGACGACGCTAATTAGCTCGCAATTCCTGCACGCAGGCTTTCTGCACATAGCCGGAAATATGTTATTTTTGTGGATTTTTGGCAACAACGTAGAAGACCGTTTAGGGCACGTCAAATTTTTAATATTTTACCTTACTTGTGGCGTTTTAGCATCACTAACTCAGTGGTATTTTTCCTCAACATCGGCGATTCCATCCCTGGGTGCTAGCGGGGCGATCGCAGGCGTGATGGGAGCTTATATTCTCAGATATCCCCAAGCCAAAGTTTTGACACTGCTGCCCTTGGGATTCTTTATTACCACAGTCCGAGTTCCCGCTTTCTTCTTTCTAGGATTTTGGTTTGCACAGCAAGCATTGAGCGGTTTGGCTTCCTTGAATGCCCCGGCAAGTGTAGGCATGGAATCCGGGGGAGTTGCCTACTGGGCCCACGCCGGCGGCTTTGTTTTCGGCGCGATTCTCGCTCCTTTATTGGGACTTTTTTCTGATGAAAATCAGATTTAACGGTTTGTAGTGAGGACTTGAGTCCGCATCAAAAAGGACTCAAGTCCTCACTACAAACCTAGATAAACGTGTTGTAGTGAGGACTTGAGTCCGCATAAAGAAGGACTGAAGTCCTCACTACAAACCTAGATAAACGTCAAGTCAAAAGGCGAAAGAGAAGTAACTCCAGTTACACCATTTAACTTCGCCAAAATGCGAGAATCGCCGCCTGTTTGGTTGTTACCGTTGCCGTCATAAATGATGTAAGTATTGCCGCCGGAATCGTAGGCAAACAAGAAAGCAGTTCCTCCCAAAATATTTGCAGAAACATTTGTTTGCACCGTTAGCAGAACTTGCGTGCTACCGCCCAGATTCGGGAATCCGGGGGCAAAGTTAAACTGATCGGCGATCGGCACACCGAGACCGGTAAAATCAGTAATCACATCGTATCCGCCCGCGGCGATCGCAGCATTGATTGCCGCCGAAGAAGCCGCATCAAACGCCGGCCCGCCCTCTGCGGGGCTGGTATAGCGGAATTGATTGCTGCCGCCGCCGCCCGTCATGGTATCTGCACCCAGGCCCCCGATCAGTACGTCGTTATCCGCGCCACCATTAATCGTATCGTTGCCGCCTTGGCCGTCAATAGTATCGCTGCCCGCAAAACCGTTCAAATTGTCCGGCAAAGATCCGCCAACTAACCTGTTAGGCCCGCTATCTGCTGGCAAGATGGAAACGGCGATCGTACCTGTGCCCGGAATTGTCCCGAATCCGTCGCTGACGCTGTAGGTAAAAGTAGTTGTACCCGCTACGTTGCCGGCAATGAACTGCACCTGAGTGCCGAGATTCACAGCTATGCCCAGTTTCGGGGTGCCGACATTGATAATGCTGAGCGGCCCTTTTTGCGGACTGGAGTCGTTGGCGAGCACGTCGATGAAGGTGGGCAGCAAATTATTCGTATTCGTAAATACGATGCCGTCGTTGACAGCAACTGGTGGCAGGTTAGTTGGAAGGGTTGAGGACGCATCGAAAGAGTTGATGTTAATCGCCACTGAGGCTGCTGCCGTGCCGCCTTGGTCGTCCGCTACGCTGTAGCTGAATGAACCGGCTTGCCCGATCGCATCAGCTTTAGGTTGGAATTGCAGACCGAGCAGTTCTTGAACCGTCAATTTTTGATTGATCGCGATCGGACTCGTACCGACAACTATTTGACCGAAAGTCGGACTGGGAACTCTGACAACTGCGATCGACAGCGGTTGACCCTCTGGATCGCTGGGCGCCGAAATGCTCAGAGACAGAGGCAAATTCTGCAAACCAGTCAGCGTTTTACCAGTTTCCACGATCGGCGGCTCGTTAGGAGTCGGAGATGTAAAACTGGGCGGAACCGGCCCCCCGCCGAAAGGTGGAGTTGGAGTCGGGACGATCGAAGGAAGCTGTGTCGGCAATGTCCCAGCCGTCGGAGTCGGAGTCGGACTCGGAACCTGTGTCGGCAATGTCCCCGTAGTCGGAGTCGGACTCGGAGTTGTCCCGCCCGCAGTCGGAGTCGGACTTGGAGTTGTCCCCGCCGGAGTTGGAGTCGTCGCCGGAGTCGGAGTCGTCGCCGGGGTTGGAGTCGTCGCCGGGGTTGGAGTCGTCACCGGAGTTGGAGTCGTCACCGGAGTTGGACTAGGAGTTGTCCCCGCAGGAGTCGGTGTCGGTGGCGGTGTCGTAACAGGTTTTGTACCCGTCGAAGGTGTCGGAGAAGCACTTGTCCCCGTCGAAGGTGTTGTCCCCGTCGAAGGTGTTGTCCCCGTCGAAGGTGTTGTCCCCGTCGAAGGTGTTGTCCCCGTACTTGGAGAAGGACTTGTCCCCGTACTTGGAGAAGGACTTGTCCCTTGAATGGTGAAGGGATTGTCGTCTACGCGCGGTATTTGAGCTGTAGTAAACCTAGATTCATCCAGCGAGTTCGATCGCACATCAAGCAACACCGCCAAAAATTCGCCAGTTTGTTTGTCCTGAATAATCGTGTTACTAGAATTCGAGCCTTGACCCTGGAAGATGTTTAACTGTGTAAAGTTCAGACCTCCAGCCAGACCGATCGAATCTCCCGGCTTAAAATCTCTAATTAAATCAGCATCCCCGACTTCGCGGCCGCCAGTAGTGAGAAACCCGTTACTGGAAACCGACGTGCCCACCCTACCGAGAACAAAGATATCCGAACCGTCGCCTCCTGTGAGAGTATCAGATCCGCGATCGCCCGAAAGAATATCATCCCCAGCATCTCCAGACAGAGAATCATTGCCATCGCCCCCAAAGATCAGGTCATCACCAACACCGCCGTCACCAGTATCGTTACCAACACCGCCGCTGATGACATCCCCGCCGTCGCCGCCCAACAAAATATCATTGCCAGCAGCCCCAATCAGGCAATCATTACCCGTGTCGCCAAAAACAGTGTCATTGCCCTTATCGCCAAAAATCAGGTCGTCTTCGCCACCTCCGCGCAGACAGTCATTGCCTTTACCGCCGTACAGCGTATCGTTGCCTTCAGCACCCAAGACAATATCGTTCCCCTGGTCGCCAAAAGCTACATCATCGCCCAGGTCGCCAGAAACCAAGTCATCGTCTTTGCCGCCCCGCGCCGTGTCATTGCCGCGCCCGCCCTCAACAATATCTTTACCAGCGCCGCCATTGAGAGAATCGTTACCGTCATCGCCCCTGATGATATCGGCCCCGTCCCGACCCAAAATCGTGTCGTCACCGCCGCGCCCGGAAATCGTGTCATTGAACAAGCTGCCGATTAAATAGTTATTGCCATCATTGGCGACAATTACGCCATCGACAAACACTGGCTGTGGGGGAGGCGTGGGTACTGTTATCGCTGGCCGCGGCACCGGCGTGATGGAAATCCCCGGGCCCGTCCCGGTCATTGTCGGAGAAGTCCCGATCACTGTCGGAGAAGTCCCGGTCACTGT
>NZ_JAUBVZ010000007.1:73426-147042 GCF_036702805.1 Microcoleus sp. A006_D1 | reverse complement strand
CGGAGAAGTCCCCGTCATTGTCGGAGAAGTCCCCGTCATTGTCGGAGAAGTCCCCGTCATTGTCGGAGAAGTCCCCGTCATTGTCGGAGAAGTCCCCGGCGACGGCGTAGGCGAGGTGATCGTTTCGACAATAATTGCTGGTACTGCTGGTGGCATTGTTTCGGTTCCTTGCGACGCTACTCAAAAACTACTAAATAAACTTAAAGTCAGAAGCAGTAATCACGGTGCTCAGAGCGCCCGGTACTGTAGGAATAGTATTCAACACTGCCAAGTCGAACGCTGGGAGACTGTCATCTGACACATTTGGGTCAAACCCGAGAACGTACTTATTAAAAGTATTGTTCAGGTACACGAAGAAAGCTCCTGTTTTGCTCGAACCGTTTTGATTCTTCAACACTGCGTTGACTGCTTGAGCGTTGTCAAATTTAGATTCAAACAAAATGACTTCTTGCTTGCTGATGTTGTCGCCGCCGCTGCCGATATTCCTGACGATAAAACTGGTGAAATCGTTAGTAGTTCCCGAGTTGGTTAAACCGCCGAAATTGGCAGACCTGAACAAGAACCTGTCGGTGCCGCTGCCGTTGGAGTTAAAGTCAGCAATCACGTCCACGCCTTCGCTGGGAGTTTCGTAGTAGAAGAAATCATCGCCGGGGCCGCCCGTGAGCAAGTCAGAACCGTTCCCGCCGCCCAAAATGTCATTGCCCGCACCGCCCTCAAGGGTGTCGTTGTCATCGCCGCCCAATACCAAGTCGTTGCCGAAGCCGCCGCTGATCGAGTCGCTGCCAGCACCGCCGTCGAGAGTATCGTCGCCTGCTTCGCCCAACAGGGAGTCGTTGCCGCCCTCGCCCAAAATGTAGTCGTTGCCGGCACCTCCGAGTGCCGTGTCGGCACCGTCTCCACCCAAAATTGTGTCTTCGCTGTCGCCGCCGGAGATCGAATCGTTATTGATACCGCCGTCGAGCAAGTCTCTGCCCAGTCCGCCGTCTAGGATGTCGTCACCTGCACCGCCGTCGAAGGAGTCGTCACCAATTCCGCCCAATAAGGTGTCGTTGCCAATACCTCCAAGTATCGAGTCGTCGCCGGCTTCTCCCAAGATCGAGTCATTGCCTGCACCGCCGTCAATGGTGTCGTTGTTGTCACCGCCCAAGATGATGTCATTGTCATTGCCGCCGAACATCAGGTCGTTGCCCAGTCCGCCGATTAGGGAGTCTATCCCGTCTCCGCCGTCGATGGTGTCGTTGCCAATTCCGCCGTCGAGGGTGTCGTTGCCGATCGAACCCAGCACTGAATCGTTGCCTGCTTCACCAAATTCGAGGTCGTCGCCGCCCCTGCCATCGATGATGTCGTTGCCGTCGCCCCCGTACAGGGTATCGTTGCCTGCGCCGCCGATGATGTAGTCGCTGAGGTTGCTGCCTGTAAATGTACTGGCGGGGAGTGCGGTGCGATCGACAATACTATCTACCACCGTGATGCTAAAGGAACTCGGCCCGATCGTGGCAGACCCGTCAGAGGCTGTAAACGTGAAACTGTCGCTGCCGCCACCAGCCAGCAAGTTGTATTTGACAATGTTGTTGTTGATATCGTCTTGGCTGAATTTGCCGCCGACGTTGAGAAAAGTAGTGCCTCTTTGCACAAAACCTCTGGTAGCGTTGGGGGCTTTGGTAATCGTGTAAACGATTTCCAACGGCGGGTTGTCGGGATCTGTGACTAACAAATCCGCAGCCGTGATTGTCTGGGTAGGAGCACTTTTGGCAACCACCACACCACCGTTAATTGCTAGCTTCGGCGGGTTGCTGACGTTGATAGTTGCTACCGCCTGACTTGTGCCACCGTTGCCGTCTGAGATCGAGTAGCTGAAGCTGTCAGTGCCCGAGAAACCGGGATTCGGGGTGTATTTGAACACGCCGCCGCCCAAGGGAGTCACGATTCCCTTGGCTGTTGGGGTAAAAGTCGTAACCGTCAGAGGGTTCTTTTCCGGATCAGTGTCGTTGAACAGAACGTTGAAGGTGGTATCTTGACCCGCAACCGTGGTGAAGTTGTCGTTAACCGCTCTAGGAGCCTGGTTGGGGAAGGCTATCGGAGTCGGACTCGGCGCTGGGCCTGCTGTCGGCGTCGGCGTCGGCGTTGGATTTACTGTCGGACTCGGCGTCGGGCCTGCTGTCGGCGTCGGGAAACTCAGTGGCGGCGGCGTCGGTGTCGGACTTGTTGTCGGCGTCGGTGTCGGACTTGCTGTCGGAGTCGGTGTCGGACTGTCTGTCGGCGTCGGTGTCGGACTTGCTGTCGGTGTCGGCGTCGGACTCGGACTCGGTGTCGGCAGCGGCAGTGGGGTAGCGCTGCCTGGTACTGTGGGCGCAATTACAAATGAGGTTCGCCCTAGGGTTCTGCTGTCTACTCCGGGCAATACTGCTAAAAAGTCGCCGCTGACTCCGTTGCGAATAATTGTGCTGCCTGCTTTGCTGTCGGTGCTTTGGAAGATTACCAAATCTTCAAACTTGAGGTCGCCGCTCAGCCCGATCGCATCTTCACCTTGGCGAAAGTCTGTAAAAATGTCAGCATCGGCGATATCCGGGCCGCCTGTGGTGAGAAATGCTGGGTTAGTGCCGTTGCTGCTGCTGCCGCTGGGGGAACTGAAGGCACCGATGACAAAGACATCTCTGCCTTCGCCTCCTGCCGCGATGTCTTTGCCTGCACCGCCCGAAAGCACGTCGTTGCCAGCACCGCCGTCGATGATGTCGTCCCCGGCACCGCCGAACACGATGTCATCGCCGTCGCCTGCAAAAATTGTGTCCGCCCCGGCATCGCCGTAGAGCCAGTCGCCTCCTTCGTTACCAAATAGCAAGTCTTCGCCGTCACCGCCCAACAGCGTGTCGTTACCTTGGTCGCCCCACAGGATGTCGTCACCTCGATCGCCCAACAAGCTGTCGTCTGCCGAGCCGCCGCGCATACTGTCGCTGCCTTTGCCCCCGAAACCCGTGTCTTTGCCTTCGCCTCCAACTACCGTATCGTTGCCGTCATTGCCGTACAGCAAATCCGGGTTATTTCCCCCATCTAGGGAGTCGTTGCCTTTGCCTCCGTACAGGGTATCGAGTCCCGAACCGCCGTCGAGAACGTCGTTGCCCTCGTTGCCAAATAACACGTCGTCATCTTCGTTGCCAAATAGTAAATCGTCACCGTTGCCTCCTCGCAGGTTGTCGTTGCCTTGCAGCCCGGAAATCACATCGGGCCCGGGACTGCCAACTAAGGAGTCGTTGGTTTCTGTGCCGCGGACGATGCCGCCGATGATTGCGGGCGAGGTGCCTTTGCCTCCACCCAATGTGTCGTCTATGCCGCCAAATGTGTCGTCGCCCGGAGTTGGCGTCCGCGTCCGCGTCGGAGTTGGTGTTGTCGCTGGAGTTGGCGTTGTCGCTGGAGTTGGCGTTGTCGCTGGAGTTGGTGTTGTCGCTGGAGTTGGTGTTGTCGCTGGCGCTGGCGTTGGTGTGGTGTCAACGATAATAACTGGTACAGAAGGGGGCATTATTTTGGCTCCTTTAAACGACGTTCCTGATTAACTTTAAGAACTGATTAGTATCAGTTTGCCGCCACAAATATGGCTTAAAATTGATTAATATTCCCGCTCATTTCTAGCATACTCAATCAAGATTGCCACAACCATATATATTTTTTACCTCTGGCATCTTTCGAGCTAAAATTATTAATGGTTGCAGGTTTTGATGCTGATTTTGGGTATACTTAAATGTCACTGCATTTTGATCTCAGATCGAAGTCTGCTTCGAGTCAGCCAGGGTTATTTATCCACAGGTGTAAAAATAAAAATCTGGGATTGATATTTTTCGATCTCCTACTGCCCAATGCCTTAGACTGACTGCTGACAAGAAACAGAGCTGTTAATTAGGGGCAGAAGCGGCCCGGTTTGCTCTTGTCCGTTGACGGCTAGTTCGCTGTGACAAAGGTAAAGCAGGGAACAACGACTTAACAAATCTACCAGAATTCGCCGCAGCCGCTGTTGGTCGGCAGTCTCTTCGTCTTCGGTTTGCCAGGGATGCCCCAGTTGCGATCGCACAAATAAGGGTGCGCCAAACAATGTCGCCGCACCGCCGCTCAGCCACAGGGGCGAGCCGGCATCCAGCCAAAAGTGCCATTTGTGCGCGCGACGGCTGCTGCGGTACTGAAAAATGTTGGCGAGGGTGACGGCTCGGGCTGCGGGGCCTTGTGGACGGACTGGAAAAGGGTTGGCGGTGACGGTTCCTTGGCGCAACAACTGGATGAACCGGGCGATGGTTTCTGACTCGCCGCCGTTTGTGGGTTCTACTCGCTGCATTCGCCCGTGTATTTCCCAGTAGTGGGCGGCCGTTTCCATTAACTCGCGCAGGGCTGCTAGCCGATCGTACGCAAGGTATCTGTCGTTCATCAGAAATTTCTGGATCGCTCGATCGAGCAGGGCAATTGGACTCGGCAACAGCCGCTCTTGCTGTTGCGACCGCTGTAGTTCGATCCACTCCACAATTTGCTCGTAGGCCTCGGAGGCTCGGTGTCCCACTCTGTCCCACCGGGGAAAGGCTGTAATTGCCAGCAGTTGAGGTCGATCGAGATCTGGACAAAAACAGTGATCGGCGATTAAACCAGCTCTCACCGGGTCGATCGATTGCGGATTGGGGATTTGAGATTTTAGATGGAAATTCTGCGGGTGAGAATCTTCTGTTTCCACCACTTCCCGCTGTTTCTGGCTACCTAAAATTACCAGCATTTCGGCTACTGCGTCTCGATCGACTAAACGGCCGAGTCCCGGATAAACTAACGCCAGCAGAGTCAGCAAAGCTCGAATCTCTGGCGCCGTCGATAGGGGACGCTGATCGTTGAGGGATACGGCGGCAATACCATCTCGCGCCAGAATTTCCGTTAAACTGTAACGGGCGATCGCATCCATCCCGGGGGCAATTACGGCTATTTCCTGCGGCTCCACGGCTTTTGACTTCACCGCATCCACAATAATTTCGGCGGTTTCTCGTAGTAATTGCGCCCGGGAAGTTGTTTCGAGCGATCGAACTGATCCGGGCAAACTCAAGCCTAAAGGATAAAAACCCTCAGAATTAACTGCTAAACTTAGCGCCAACTCCCCAATCTCTGGTGCTAAACCCGATCGCGCCTCCAAAATTTCCACCCGAGTACAGCGGCTTGCGAGTCCGGCGAGGTATTCCGTGTCAGCCCCCAAACCCAAACGCACTCCTCCATCTTGATTGTAGGAAAACGCCCCGGCTGCACCATACGCCAGCATTCGATCGAACAAATGGCGGCTGATGGCCGGATAATCGTCCACATCATCCGCAATCACAGCTTGGTATCGAGAAGCCAAATGCTGCTGGTAAGTGGGATTTGGCAACAAATCCCGCCAGTAGAGTTCGCAAACAATGCCGTAAGTCAGGAAACCCCGCTTCAAGCACCATTCCCGCCACCTGTCGAGCAACTCTCCCGTGCTAGCCCACAGGTTGTTCGAGCTCCCAGAGACAGCAAATCCCTGTTCCAGAATGCTCTTAATTTCTTCTCTGGGCGTACCGCTGACAGCAGCAAGTTGTAATAAGTCTAGAGTTCGACGCACCATTCGGTTTGGACTTACCCCTGTTTGTTGCAAAATCCCTTCGTCTAGTTCGCGACGCCAGAGTCTGGTGGCAAGTTCCAATTCTGTTTCAGGTTGCAGCCTCCGGGGAAATTGCGCCCTCAAATCCAGCGACTCAACTAGCAGCGGCCAAAATAGCAATACTTCCTGCTCAAAAAAACCGAAGGGTGTTGTCGAGTGAAAGGCATATTTTCCTTGGGTAGCGACGGCGATGCGATCGGCCAATTCCAGCCGATTGTCCCCGTTAGCTGCTAAGACTAAAATTGCTGGGGCGGTTTGTCCCGCCCGCCATCGCCCAGAATGCCCGCGGGCTGAAACTCTTGCTGCTGGTTCCGTCTTGACGGTTCTGCTCCAAATGCAGAACTGCTCGACTAAACGAGCGGTTTTCCCACTGCGGGCGGCTCCGACAATCCAAATAGAATCCTCGGCGACGGTTCCCAATTTATCTAAATTTGTTACCATACCATGAATACTTTAATCACTAATGTATACAGCCAACTAATCAGCTTTAGCTATGAATACTTCTCCGTGGAACAGGTTTGTAAAATATCTTTACAGCGCTAACCAATGGTATCGAGAAACGCCATCTAGGGCCCTAGAGCAGGCTTATGATGCTGCGTTAGCAATTAAGGCGATCGAAGATGAGCATTTTGGCGGCCAAGGAATCTCCGAGCGATCGGGAGATTACGGACACAGCACCCTGTCTTACTTTAAATCCGAACTTCAAAAATACCTCAAGGTCATCCAAACCCGAATGGTTGAGTTTAATGCTAGCCGTTCTTTTTTGGAATTGCCCGATCGCGTGGGGGCAAAACCCAAGGCTGGGTACAACGCGCCGCCTCACCGCCACCCATTAGATCTCAACAGCAAAGATCGAGCCTCTCTAGTATTTGAGAAGCTAGAGTTTATTGATGGAGTCATCGACAAGTATATCAATAATAGTAAATCAACTGCGATTGTTCCGGTTGTCACTTCGGTAAACCTGCCCGTAAAATCTCCAAATATTAGCTCTCAACCTTACGGAAAGAACGGCGCATCCAATGTTCATCAAACTCAGGCTGGCGAGGTTGACACTAATTCTGAAGAGGTGAATTTATTACCCAGATCGCTTTTGGGAACTTTGAATCGAATTACTAAAGAGTTAGACCCTGAAGCAGAAAAAGAAGTAGTTAAAAATTTCCGAAATTCCAAAGTAAAAACCGTTATTTCTCTCAGATTTATTTTGCTTTTGATTTTAGTTCCGCTGTTGACGAATCAAATTTCCAAAAACTTTATCGTCGGGCCAGTAGTTGACCATTTTCGAGTCAAGCAAAATGCTCCCGTATTCATCAATGTTGACCTAGCAGAAGAAGCATTCAAAGAACTGGAGAGATTTGAGCAGCAACTCAAATTTGAAACGTTAATTGGCAGGGCTCCGTCGCTTTCTTCAGAGCAAACGGAAAAGAAGATTGCCGAGAAAGCAGTTGAGATTGCCGAGGAATACCGGACTGAAAGTGGCGGAGCAATTAAAAATATTTTTGCCGATTTGATTTCCTGCATGGCTTTTGCCGCGATTATCATCACTAACAAGAAAGAGATTGAGATTTTAAAGTCTTTTATGGACGACGTAGTTTACGGACTTAGCGACAGTGCTAAGGCTTTCGTAATTATTTTGTTTACTGATGTGTTTGTCGGATTCCACTCGCCTCACGGTTGGGAAATAATTCTCGAAGGTGTATCGAGGCATTTGGGACTGCCAGAAAATAGGCAGTTTATATTTCTGTTCATTGCGACGTTTCCAGTGATATTAGATACGGTATTTAAGTATTGGATATTCCGCTATTTAAACCGGAGCTCGCCTTCTGCTGTTGCAACTTACAAGAATATGAACGAGTAATCTGCTCATATGTAATCCTGTAACAAAACCGTTATTAGGTTCGTAGTGAGGACTTCAGTCCTTAAAAAACATTAGGACTAAAGTCCTTACTACAAACCTATTATTCCGTTTGTAGTGGGGACTTTAGTCCTCAAAAAATATCACGCGCTAATTCCAACGCTTCTTGCGCTGTCGCTGGTTGGCCACCGCTTCCACCAGTCCCAGTCCGAGAAAATTACTCAGCAGCGACGCATTCCCGTAACTCAGGAAAGGTAGCGGAATTCCTGTCACTGGAGCCAAGCCGATGTTCATCCCAATATTTACGAACACCTGAAAAATTAACATTGACAGTACGCCGATCGCCAGCAAGGAGCCAAAATTGTCGTTTGCAGTTTGAGCGATCGTCACCAAGCGGAAACAAATGAACCAAAACACCACCAGCACCGAAATGCAGCCAATAAAGCCCAATTCTTCGCCAATAGCTGAAAAGATAAAGTCCGTATGCTGTTCGGGAATAAAGTTAAGCTGAGTTTGCGTTCCCTGATTCAATCCCCTACCGTGGAGTTCTCCGGCCCCGATCGCAATCCGAGATTGAATCAAGTGATATCCGCTGCCTAAAGGGTCTTTCTCGGGGTTTAAAAACCCTGTCAGGCGCATTTTTTGATAATCCTTCAACACGCCCCAAAAAACGTGTCCGACGTGTCCAGAAACCACGTTCACCAGCACAGTGGCGAAAGTCCCAAACCAGGGCCAAGGTAGCGATCGCCAAGCAATAATACCCGCAACAACTACCCAAGCTATCCAAATCGGTGTAGACACGTTGTTTAGGAGAACTGAGAATAGAGGAGAGAACAACAAAATCAGCCAGCCGGGATTGACATTACCCCAGTAAAACATCCCCATCGTGATCGCGCCAAACACCAGGGAAGTACCTAAATTTGGTTCGGCAAAGATCAGTCCCCAAGGTACGGCCATAATCGCCAGCATCCTCAACATATCCCGCACCGTGGGGACAGTCTTGTCATGCAGCAGAGCTGCTAAAGTGACAATCATCCCTACTTTGGCAAATTCTGACGGTTGCAGGTAGAAGCCGCCGATATTGATCCACCGCTGGGCACCGAGCCCTGTAGTACCGATAAACCGCACTGCGATCAGCGACAGATTAATTAATATGTAAATCGGCCATTTCCACTGAATCAGTATTTCGTAGCGACAGCGGGAAATGATGATCGCCAGGAATAAACCGACTCCGCCAGTTACCCAGTGCCGCCACCAGTCGATCAGTCCCTGGTTGATTTCGACGCTGTGGATCATGATTCCACCGAAGATGGTGAGGCCGATGCAGGCGGCAAACAGCCAAGGATCTGCTTCTTCCCAGGGTTTGAAGATCGATGTCCAGCGGTTTCTGACTTGTATTCTTTGGAACATGAGGATTTTAGATTTTAGATTTTAGATTTTAGATTATTGAGTCGATTTTCGGAAGTTGTGGATATATTTCGGATTCTGAGCCTGCACCGTACTGTGGGAGCGTTGGTGTTAGTATGTCACTTTATTCGGCGAGTTGTACGGAGGTTCCGGGCCTTCGGCAACGGGCCTGGAGTAGCCCCGGCCATAATAGACTTGAATTGCATAAATCTTTGATTTATCCGTCAACGGCAGATGCAAGGCAGATGCAAGGCAGATGCAAGGCAGCATTGAGAATGAATGCAATTCAAGTCCTAATCATAGTTATGCCGGTTCGTAAAGGTATTCAAAACCGTTACCATCGGGGTCTCTGCCGTAAAAAGACGCTGTACCGTCGCGGTGTTCGTGAATTTGGGTGACGGAAACACCTTCGGATTTAAGCTGTTGGTAGGCGGATTCCATTTCGGTGCGATCGTCAAATACGAACCCAAAATGCGGCCCTGCTTGGTCGTAAGTCGGACTCAACAGCGCCAATCCGTCCTCTCCTGCTTTCAAATAAGCCCAGTCTGCATCTTTCCAGACTAACTCCATGCCCAAGTTGAGGTAGAACTCAGCAGATTTCTCTATGTCTTGCACGCAGACGGCTACGTGTCCCAATCGTTTGAGTTTCATCTGTACAAAATTTATGGTTGTGCTTTAGTTTATTGTATCTTTTTTCTCATTTATAGCAGAAGGAAGAAGCAAGAAGCAAGAAGGAAGAAGGAAGAAGGAATCGAATCGACCGCATTAGTTTCAGCAATTAAGAACGTCCTAACCATCGGGCGCTGTTGCTACATTTCTAGATTAATTAGGTATTTTTTCGGGATTTTTTGTTGCAGCTAACTGTACTTTTTCTACTTGTTTGCTGGCATCCATTTCGCTGAATAGTTGAATAGCGCGGTGGAAATTTTATGGGGTTTTTTCGATGTTGCCGAGTTTTTGTTCTGTGAGTGCTAGTTGATAGCAAGCTTCGGCTCGGTCTAATTTAGCGCTGGCTCGATCGAGTATTTCGATTGCTTGTGCATGGTGCTGCATGGCTTGGGCAAATTCTCCCTGTTCTCGGTAGAGCGCGGCGATACCGCTGAGTGCTTTGGCTTTGATGGTGCTGTACTGGTTTTGGTCGGCCTGGGCGATCGCGGGAGTGGTACAAGCTCAAAGCTTTTTCGGTGTCTCCCAGGTTTTTATAGGTGGCGGCTAGAAAAACTAACTTGTATCCCGTACCCACCAACTGACTATCTTCGCGATCGGCAGTATTGCCGGCGTTTTTTTTGCAGGCTTGACAAGGGCTACCCGTGCTTAATGCCTGTTTCAAACAATAGCGTAAGGTGCGCTGCCCGGCGCACCCATATAGAAGTTATGCGATCGCGAACTGAAATTGTGGTAATCTGACAGCAATCCACTTTCAGGCTCGATCGAGCTTCCATCCAGCTATGAGAATAGGTAAAAATTTACAGAAGTTTCTGCTGTTCACAATAGCATTGTTTTTTGCAGCATCGCTACTGATTAATGTTACTAAATTTCATAATTATTTCGGGATCAACCGCGCCGATACGGAAGTGAAAGTTATTGCGCTTACCTACGACGACGGCCCCTATCCTCCCTATACAAATCAGCTTTTAGATATCTTAGACCGCTATCAAGTTAAAGCAACTTTTTTTGAAATCGGCCGCAATATTGAGAAACATCCAGAAATTGTGCAAATGATTGTGGCGAGGGGTGATGAGTTAGCAAGCCATTCCTACTCTCACAAAGATATGATGTTTAAGCCCCGGGAATATTTGCTGTCTGAGATTGAAAAAACCGATAAACTTTTGCGGGATTTTGGGGTGAAGCAGGACAGTATCAGTTTTCGGCCGCCTTGGGGGCGGAGATTTGTGGTTTTGTCTTATTTGCTATCCCAAATGCACAAAAAATTGATTATGTGGGATGTGGATTCCCAAGATTATGAGAAAACTCACACGGTAGAGGATATCGCAAGTCAGGTGATTAACAATGTGCGATCGGGTTCGATTGTGGTGATGCACGACGGCGGGGGCGATCGCTCGAAAACCGTTGCAGCAACTGAGATAATTGTCAAGACTTTGCAGTCAAAAGGTTACGAATTTAAAACTGTTTCTGAGTTGTTGAAAAATCAATAAAGTTCTGAGGACTCACATCCTGTTCGGTAAAATACGCTCTATAGGTTTGTAGTGAGGACTTTAGTCCGCTCTTATTTTTGCAAGAAATCTTATATTCCACTAAAAACCGCTAAAAAAGGTTCGTAGTGAGGAATGCGAGTCCGCAGAAAAAGAAGGACTGAAGTCCTCACTACGAACCTTTTTTTAGGACTAAAGTCCTGACTGTGAAGCTTTTTTTGTAAACTGTTTTTTTAGAGATAGTTTGTTATGTAATTAGCAATTGTGATGCTACCACCAGCTTTGCCCATTCTTTCTAAGCCATTTTTGACGCAAGTCTCTAAATAATCTTTGTCTTGCAAAGTGCGATCGACTGCCAAAGCAGCTTGCTGAATAATCTCAGGATTTGCTGATTCTGTGCCGATAACCTGCACGGAATCACCTAACAGCCGATTTTGAGCCTCCGCAAACCGATAGGTAAATGACGGGCCGTTACCGGGGATTGTAATTACGGGTTTTCCCAAGCCGACAGCTTGTTCGATCGCAGTTCCCGTCATCCCAATTACTAAATTAGATTGCTGCAAAATGTCGGCGAAAGCATCAGAATAGCAAATTACCTCAACTGTTGCTGCTGTTGCGCTACCCGGTTGTTTGATTTCTTGATAAATTAACTTGCCTTCTCGGTGCAGCCATCCGGCTTGGGCCGCAATATCATCTAATTGGGGCATCAAACTTGGAACTAAGGCTGCTCGAAATTGCACTGGTAAGGTAGAGTTTGCAGCAATTTCTTTGACTAATTGCAGCAGCAAAACGAGGTTGTCGTTGGCTTCGGGGAGGCGTGAACCGGGCAGAAGGGCGATCGTCCGAACTCCGGGCTTTAACTGTAAATCTTTGGCAGTAGAATTGAGGTAGTCCATAACTGGATTGTTGACAAACTCCGCTTTCTTTAAACCCTGTAGGTTTAAGTCAGCAGCAGTCAAAGCATCTCTAGTAAAAACCGCCAGACATTTCTGTGAGCAAAGCAACTGCCACAAGATTACACCCAAATCGACTCGCCCTTCGTAATAACTAGAATGAGCTGACAGAAAAATTATATAGGGGTGGCCTGTGGCATAAGCGAACCCTGCCGCGACAATATCCCCAGTCGCCACCACTAAATCGCAACTCTGTCCATGCGTCCAAACAGCCCGCAGTTGCTGCCAAGTCAAGGCAATTAGCCCCGCCCCAAGGTCCTTGAGCAAATACAGGGGATTCATGTAAAAAACTCCCCCAGATGGCATTTGACTGGTGGGCGCGATAATTGGTAGGGTCGATCGCCTGTAAGCAGCCCCGTCACCTACAATCGGCATAGCTGAAACATCAACATTTGGCGCCGATGCTCTCAAAGCATGGACAATTTGACAGTTAATCGCGTCTTCCCCGTGGCCGTTGCTGAGGAAAAGTATTCCCTTGGATTTCATAAAATCAGACTCAGTGCTGAATTTTTTTAAACACCGTTGTGCGATCGCTACCCGCAGGTCGGCTAACTTTTTGTTAGTCTAATTTAAATACATTGTGGAAGTGAAACAGCGTGAATATTGAAATTGGGCGGGGCAAAAGCGCCCGCAGAGCTTACGGCATAGATGAAATCGCGCTTGTACCGGGACAGCGTACTCTCGATCCGAGTTTGGCAGATACCAAGTGGCAGATTGGCGGGATTGATCGAGAAATTCCGATTATCGCCAGCGCTATGGACGGAGTAGTCGATGTCCGCATGGCGATTTTGCTATCGGAATTGGGAGCAATGGGCGTGCTCAACCTAGAAGGAATTCAAACCCGCTATGCCGACCCCCAACCCATTTTAGAGCGTATCGCGAATGTCGGGAACCACGAATTTGTTTCCCTGATGCAGCAACTCTATGCCGAACCCATCAAGCCAGAATTAATCGAGCTGAGAATTAAAGAAATTAAAGCCGGAGGAGGGATTGCCGCCGTCAGCGGTACACCGGCCGGTGCGAGCAAATACGGCTTAACAGTTGCCGCAGCAGGAGCCGATATATTTTTTGTGCAAGCAACTGTAGTCTCGACAGCTTTTCTTTCCCCAGAGTCGATCGTATCTTTAGACTTGACCCAATTCTGTCAAGAGATGCCGATACCAGTAATTTTGGGCAACTGCGTGACCTACGAAGTCGCCATGAATTTAATGAAAACTGGCGCCGCAGGCATTCTCGTGGGCATCGGGCCGGGGGCTGCTTGCACATCTAGGGGCGTATTGGGTGTCGGCGTTCCCCAAGCCACAGCGGTAGCAGACTGCGCCGCGGCGCGGGACGACTACTATCGCGAAACAGGCAAATACGTGTCGGTGATTGCTGACGGCGGTTTAATTACCGGCGGCGATATCTGCAAGTGCATTGCCTGCGGCGCCGATGGAGTGATGATTGGTTCGCCCTTTGCTAGGGCTGCCGAAGCTCCAGGCCGCGGCTTTCACTGGGGGATGGCGACTCCCAGCCCGGTTTTGCCGCGCGGCACTCGGATTCGCGTGGGGACTACTGGGACTGTGGAGCAAATTTTGCGGGGGCCGGCTCTCCTAGATGATGGCACGCACAACTTGCTCGGAGCTCTGAAAACGAGCATGGGTACCTTGGGCGCTAAGGATATTAAGGAGATGCAGCAAGTGGAAGTGGTGATTGCTCCTTCTCTGCTGACTGAGGGTAAAGTTTATCAAAAAGCTCAGCAGTTGGGCATGGGTAAGTAGATTTACCGACTAAACACTAGCGTATCTTGACAAAATTTGTTCAAGAGTCTCGAAATTTACAGAATCTTGTGGAATTATCGAGAAGGAGATGTCAGAATATAAGAAGCGGAGACACAAGTTTCCGTTCACTCCTCACACCACACTCCGCCCGGACTACTGTTCGGGCGGTTCCTTTTTTACCGGAAATTTTAGCTCTTGTTTACTAGGTACAGGGCTGAGGCTGTTTGATCCCGAAAGTGGTACAGGGAGAGAATTTTTAGGCTGCCGAATGCCTTCTTCCCTCTTTTTACCCGATCGGCTTCGCCGTTATAGCCCTCTTCCCTCTTCCTTCTTCCTTCTTCCCCCTTCCTTCCCTCGGACTTCTTCCTTCGGAACCCTTCAGCAGCCTGCTATGAAAATCGTTGACGCAAGTGGTTACACTTTTTGCTAGACTTGTTATCCGAGAAATAGTATTTACAAGGATGGCTAGGAATGTCAGCAGCCGCGCAAGTAACCGACTCTACCTTTAAACAGGAAGTGCTCGATAGCGAAGTTCCAGTTCTAGTGGATTTTTGGGCTCCCTGGTGTGGGCCCTGTCGGATGGTGGCACCCGTCGTAGACGAAATTGCCCAGCAATATGAAGGGCAGGTGAAGGTAGTAAAAGTTAATACCGACGAGAATCCTAACGTGGCCAGCCAATACGGTATCCGCAGCATTCCGACGCTGATGATATTTAAGGGCGGTCAGCGGGTGGATATGGTGGTTGGGGCAGTTCCGAAAACTACTCTGGCTAACACTCTGGAAAAGTACATTTAACTCAACTGCGAGCGGTTTCGCGCTGTTTTTTTTGCCCGCGAAAGCCGGGCTCGTTTCAAACTCGGGGCAAAGCTACTAGAAAAGTTATTAGTTGCTAGCAGCGCAATTTGCTGGTAGCTATTAGCTTCTAAATTTGGCTTTTGCCCCTTAATTTTGATGATTTGACAAATTGTTACCGTTGCGGAAAAATTCATGATTCCTTCTGGGCCTGGTCAAGATTTTGAGTCCTTCCAAGCTGAAGCGATCGATTTGATCGATCGCCTGCCAATGTTAAAGCACTCTGAGTGGATCGAACGATCGCTCTCTACTATAGTGCAAATGGCCGGAGAGGAACTTGATCGCCTTGACTGGAAAATTATCTCGTCGTCTCTGCGAGATATGGAAAAGGCTTTTCAGATGTTTTATCCTTACCGCCACGTTCGCAAAATTGTGATTTTTGGTTCGGCGAGGGTGTCGCCGACATCGCCGGAATATTTGATGGCCAGAGATTTTGGGCGGGCGATCGCCCAGCAGGGATTTATGGTGATTACTGGCGGCGGCGGCGGAATCATGCAAGCGGGGAATGAGGGGGCGACTGCGGAACGTTCTTTTGGGCTGAACATTCAGTTACCTTTCGAGCAGGGTTCTAATCCTTTCATTGCTGGCGATCGCAAGGTGATCAATTTTAAATATTTTTTCACTCGCAAGTTATTTTTTCTCCGGGAAAGCGATGCTTTGGCTCTGTTTCCGGGCGGTTTCGGCACTCTGGATGAGGCTTTTGAGTGTCTGACTTTGACTCAAACTGGCAAGTTCGGGCCAGCTCCTCTGGTTTTGCTTGATCGACCCGGAGGCGATTATTGGCTTGATTGGAATACTTTTGTGCAAAAACAATTGCGGGGCAGAGGTCTGATTTCTGCTGACGATCGCAGCCTGTACACGATTACTGACGATATAAATGTGGCTTGCGAGGCGATCGCGAGTTTTTATCTGGTTTATCACTCCTGCCGCTACGTGGATGGAAAACTGGTACTTCGATTGAAGTCTCAACTTTCTGACGAGAATGTCGATCGATTAAATACTGATTTTAGCGATATTGTTGTTACCGGAAAAATTGAAAAAAGTAAAGCTTTCCCCGCCGAAGCCGCAGATGAAACCTTCGATTTGCCGCGCCTAGTTTTGCATTTCAACCAGCGGGATGCGGGGCGGCTTTATCAGCTAATTGGTACTATCAATCAGATGGGTGCAGCTTCGCCAGCGGCGGCGCATCCAGAACAAAAGTAGCCAGTTGTCAGTTGACAGTTGTCAGTTGATAGTTGACAGTTGTCATTTTTGATATGGATGAGTCACATAGAGTAGGGTGCGTCAGAAGCCAAAACCTTAATTTTTGTCCACTCACTCGCTGTATGACGCACAATAGACAAATTGATTGATGTGTGACACTCCGCGTAAGTCCTGATATTCAAGGTGCAAAATGTATGGCTTACAGCGACTTCAGTTTAGCCAGTGTCAAAAAAGCTCTTAATTTAACGATTTCGCCGAGGCAAGATTTGTTCTCTGCTGTACCTGCCTTGGAACCCAGCAATTATTTAACAGAAACTTTACTTTATAATGTTCCTTTTGCGCTGGCGAGCAATACGGAAAAATCTCGATCGGAGATGATTATTGCGCCGATTTTGCTGGAACTCACTCGACATTTTGCCGATCGCATCAGTTTGTTTTCGGGCGTAGATTTTACGGTTGACACCGATCTGGGGTTAAATGGCAGTTGCGATTTTCTGATTAGTCGATCGCCCGAACTGCTGATTATTAGTGCGCCAATAATTTTGATTGTGGAAGCCAAAAAGGAAAATATTAATGCAGGGTTGGGTCAGTGCGTGGCAGAAATGTATGCAGCTCAACTATTTAATGAACGGGAAGGAAATGAGATATTGGGGATTTATGGGGTTGTGACCACCGGAGAAATTTGGAAGTTTTTAAGGCTAGAGGGACAGGCAATTCAAATAGATTTATTGGAGTATTTTTTGAATCAGGTTAATCAAATATTGGGGATTTTGGCGATCGGCATTCAGAATGGGTAATTGTTAATGGTTATTTGTCAATGGTTATTTGCTGCTGATTTATTGACAATTTGGTAATATCACATATTCTAAAAAAACATAAATATTGTAGGGGCGGGTTCCACCAACCATAACTGCCTAAAACCAATAATCTCGTAAACCCGCCCCCACCCAACCGCAAATCCTAATCTACCTCTTTTGAAATACCAGAAAATACAACCCAAATCTGTATAAAACCTTAAAAGTTACTTAACCTACAAATAGTCACTAATTTTTACACTAGATTATAACCAGTGTCAATTCTGGAACTCGTGCAAACTAACCTCTATTGAACTGACCCAAGGAGATAACGATGGATATCTTATCTAACACCGTGGCGCTATCGCGGATGCAATTTGCGCTGACGGCAATATTTCATATGCTGTGGCCAGTTCTGACTACTGGAATGGGAATTTATCTGGTAATTGTCGAAGGAATGTGGCTGAAAACTCGCAATCCCGACTACTACCACCACGCTCGTTTTTGGTCTAAACTCTACGTACTCAATTTTGGGATTGGTGTAGCTTCCGGAATTCCGATGGAATTTCAATTTGGTACAAATTGGGCACCATTTTCTGAAGCTACAGGCGACTTTTTTGGCAGCATTTTAGGATTTGAAGCTTCAATGGCATTTATGCTAGAAGCTGGCTTTTTAGGAATCATGCTGTTTGGTTGGGAGCGCGTTCACCCGCTAGTTCATTTGTTCGCTACAATCATGGTAGCCTTCGGCGCAAACCTATCAACAGTCTGGATTTTAGTCGCCAACTCTTGGCTGCAAACTCCTGCGGGCGGAGAAATGGTTAATGGCAAGTTTATTGTCACCGATTACTTTCAAGCAATTATGAACCCGTTCGCATTAAACAGCATTCTCCATATGTTTTTTGCAACGTTAGAAACTTCGCTGTTTGTGATTGGTGGGATTAGCGCTTGGTACATTCTAAACAAGCGCAATGAAGCCTTTTTTTCCAAATCGTTAAAAATTGCGATCGCAACTGCAATCGCCGTTGCACCTTTGCAGATATACATCGGACACTTGAGCGCCGAACAAGTCTATCACTATCAACCCACTAAATTAGCAGCAATCGAAGCTAAATGGGAAACCTCACCAGCCGGAGAATCTGCTGATTGGACTTTGCTAGCTTTGCCTAATGAAAAAGCCCAAAAAAATGATTGGGAAATTAAGGTTCCCAATGGCTTAGGATACGTTCTAGAATTTAAACAAAAACTCTCAGAACCCGTACTCGGATTAAAGGAATGGAAACCAGAAGATAGACCCCGCATGGTGGGTTTAATCTACTATTGTTTCCGCATCATGTCCGGGATTGGATTCTTTTTTCTAGGATTGATGCTATTCAGTATAATTCAGTGGCTGCGGGGCAAACTTGCTGCTGAAAATATCGGCAGTCAACCTTGGCTGATGCGCGCTTGGGTATTAGCTGCTCCCCTGGGATACATTGCTGTAGAATCGGGTTGGATTGTCCGCTGTGTCGGTAGACAACCGTGGGTTTTATACGGGCAAATTCGTACTGCTGATGCTGTATCAGTAATCCCGGCTAGCAATGTTTTAGTTTCCCTCAGCTTCTTTGCTGTTATCTACAGCTTTTTGTTTGTTTGTGCGATGTATTTCGGCAGCAGAATTATCCGCCAAGGCCCGAATTTAAGTCTGCCGGTGCCGGGTTTAGACAATCAACCTGCCATCGAAACTGAACCCGCAGAACACATTCCCGATCAACGTCCAGTAGAAGCACAACAATAGGAGATTTTATGCAAGCTTTAGAGCATTTTCTCCCGCAGGTTTGGTTCGTAATTTTAGGTATCTTTCTCTTGCTCTATGTCATGCTAGACGGTTTTGACTTAGGAGTCGGAATTTTGTCTCTGACTGCGAGCGACGAGGAACGCCGGGGCATTTTAATGACGAGTCTGGGCAATGTTTGGGATGCTAATGAAACTTGGCTGGTTTTGATGGGAGGCGCTCTGTTTGGTGCATTTCCCCTCGCTTACGGCACGATTTTAACTGCTTTGTATATACCGATTTGCATGATGCTTTTCGGGTTGATTTTCCGGGCTGTCGCGTTTGAGTTTCGCGAGCATTCTAACCGGAAAAAATTCTGGAATTATGCTTTTGGTGCTGGCAGTTTCTTGGCGTCTTTAGCTCAAGGATTTGCCCTCGGTGCGGTGCTGGAAGGTATTGCAGTTGATGAAGCTGGTCACTTTGTCGGTACGACTTGGGATTGGCTGGATTGGCGATCGATCTTGGTGGCTTTGACGCTGGTTCAAGGCTATGTTTTGATCGGTTCAACCTATTTGATCATGAAAACTGACGGGGAACTGCAAACAACTCACTATCGCACTGCTAAAATTGCGGCGGTGACGACTTTAATCGGAGCGGTTTTAATTACGATCGCCACTCCGGTATTTTACGAAAGTACGCGGGCGAGGTTGTTCGATAAACCGCTGGTTTATGTCTTTGTCGCGATTCCTTTGCTGGGAGCGCTATTTGTGGGAATGCTGCTGAAAAGTCTCGCAAATAAAGAAGAACGGACGCCGTTTGTCTGGACAATTCTGATTTTTTTGCTGAGTTTTATCGGCTTGGGATTGATTGTTTTTCCATACATTATCCCGACGCAAATCACGATTTATCAAGCCGCAGCTTCTCCGAGCGCGCTGGTGTTTATGATTGTGTTCATTGGCTTTCTGATCCCGATTATGATTTTTTACAACATCTACAATTACATTGTATTTCGGGGTAAGGTTGCTGGCGGATATCACGGGGAATAAAATAGGTTCGTAGTGAGGAATTTATTCCTCATAAAAGTCTGAGGATTGAAGTCCTCACTACAAACCTATTTTTCATAAGGGAAGCTCGATCGCAAATTCCGTCCATTCACCGAAAACCGAACGGCATATCAAGGTTCTGCCACAATACGGTTCACTTAAGACCGATCTCCCTGGCACACCCCTTAAAAAGGGGGGGACTGGAGTGATCAAAGTCCCCCTTCTTAAGGGGGATTTAGGGGGATCTCCTGGGCATAAATAGTGTTAAGTGAACCGTATTGGGTTCTGCCATGTTTTCCGACGATAATCCGGTAACTGATAGCTAACCCCAAACCAGTGCTTTTCCCCATCTGTTTTGTGGTGAAAAACAGATGCAGACGGCCCTTGAAACCGCCCTATTTTCTATGAGCCAAGAGTTTTTAACCCCTGACTTTTACCTTAGCAAATCCACAATTAACTAAGCCTCACCCAGTACCAAATGCACCAAAGTCCGAA
Organism: Microcoleus sp. A006_D1; assembly: GCF_036702805.1. Lineage (NCBI taxonomy): Bacteria > Bacillati > Cyanobacteriota > Cyanophyceae > Oscillatoriales > Microcoleaceae > Microcoleus > Microcoleus sp. A006_D1. The sequence continues at coordinate 127,145 of NZ_JAUBVZ010000007.1, read as the reverse complement.
CTCCAAAACCAGTTGCTCCGGGGCCGTTGTAGCCATTTTCTTTCTCGATCCAAACCGGGCCAGCAATATCTAAATGCGCCCAAGCAGTATCCTTGACAAACTGCTTCAAAAATAGTGCCGCCGTAATCGAACCACCAGCACGGGGCCCAGTGTTTTTCATGTCAGCGTGCAATGCTTTTAAGCCTTCAAAATATTTCTCTTCCATTGGCATTCGCCAAAACTTTTCGCCGGCTTTTTCTGAGGCGGCGACTATTTCGGCGGCGACGCTATCTTCAGGACTCCACAAACCCGCGATATCTTCGCCCAAAGCAACTACGCAAGCACCAGTCAGAGTGGCTAAATCGACAATTACGTCCACTCCCAATTTATCAGCAAATACCAACGCATCAGCCAGGGTTAAACGGCCTTCTGCATCGGTATTGTTGACTTCAATTGTTTTGCCGTTGGAAGCTGTGAGGATGTCTCCCGGGCGCATGGCGCGGCCGCTAATCATGTTTTCGGTGACGGCGCTGATAAAGTGAACTTCGACATCTGGTTTGATGTGTCCGATCGCCTTTGCGGCTCCAAAAGTAGCAGCAGCGCCGCCCATGTCTACTTTCATGATTTCGATGCCGCTACCCGTGAGCTTGATGTTCAAACCGCCGGAATCAAAGGTTAATCCTTTGCCCACAATTGCTATTTTGCGGCGCGGCGTGCCTGCGGGTTTGTAAGTCAGGTGGATGAATTTAGGTGGCAAATCGGATGCTCTGGCAACACCGAGAAAGGCTCCCATGCCGAGTTTTTCGCAGTCTTCTTGCTCTAATATTTCTAATTCTAAGCCGCATTCAGCCGCTAGACTTTGAGCGGTTTCGGCCATGGTAATCGGGGTGACAAAATTTGCCGGCGCTGCGACTAATTCCCGTGCTAAAATGACTCCGGCTGTGATTTGGCGGGCGCGGGCGATCGCGCTTTCGGTACCTGCAAAACCGAGCAAATGAATTTCTTCGATTTGCGAGCTTTTATCGTCGGGTTCCGATTTGAAACGGTTGTCTTGATGCAGGGATAATTCTACACCTTCGGCGATCGCACTTGCTGTAGCCTCCGACGCGCTTTTCCACACAGGAATGCTAATTCCCAGGGTTTGGCATTTCTCCTTTTTGGCTAACTTGGCGCAAACACCCGCAGCTTGCCGCACGGTGTCTAATTTTAACTCCGAGGCTTTCCCCAAACCGACGATCGCAATTTTGCGGATCGGATTATTGCCGCCGACGCGGGCGATCGCGCTTTGGCCTGCTTTGCCCTTAAAGTCTACTTCCTGAATCAGCTCTTTCAGCGTACCAGACAGCTTTGCGTCTAATTCTGCCAAATCGCCAGTAAGCTCTACTGAATCCTCAAATAGACCAATTGCCAGGGCGTCTCCCGTCCAACCAGAGCGGGGTGTATCGGTAACTAGAAATTCCATGTTTTGATTTACACTTTATATTTTAGATTTTTGATTGTACTTTGTAGTTGGTGGTTTGTGCTTTTTCCTTGGTGCGGATAAATAAATCGATCGCCCAAATTCTCTCCTACAGATCTAAATAAATTCTGGTACGATATCAGCCAAGTCTGCTGGCGATCGATTTTCTATTGTTATTTTCTTAAATTTTCCCATGAAGAAGCGACGCAAAACCCGAGTTTCTGTTTTAATCAGCGTTTCAGTGTGCGTAATGGCGATCGGCTCAGGTCTGGCGGCGGCGAAATGGATGGGTTTAAGCCCCTTCCAGAAGGCTCCGCAGCCCGTGGATGCAGCGAATTCCGCATCCTCGGTTAAGATGTTGGTATCGCTGTCACCTAGCGAGCGATCGGCGAAATTAATTGAACTCGCAGCCACTGAATCTGCAACTACGAACCCGCAGCAGCAAATCTCCCCTCAAAGCCGCGCCCGCTACCTGCTGGCTAGCGATTTAATCCAGCAAGGAAATGCCGCCAAAGCATTAAAGTTATTGGACAAACTAGAGCCAGAATATCCGCTTTTAGCCTCTCATATTGCCCTAAAAAGGGCCCAAGCTTACCAATTGAGCGGCGACAAAGACCAAGCACAAAAAGCTTGGGAAGAACTGCTAAAGAACTATCCGAGCGACCCAGTAGCTGCCGAAGCTTTGTATGTTTTAGGCAAGTCAAAACCGGAATATTGGCAGCAGGCAATTACTGAATTTCCCGCACATCCGCGCAGCGTAGAAATTGCCCTCGGCAAGTTAAAACAAAATCCGAATCAGCCAGAGTTGATGCTGCTAGTAGCGAAACACGGTCACTATGTCAAAGATTACGGCACTGTTTTAGAACAATTAGTGCAGCAAAACAGCGCTGCTTTGAAACCAGAAGATTGGGAAGAAATTGCCTTTGGCTATTGGGAAAAACAGGATTACGGCAAAGGAGCTATGGCTTACGGGAAAGCTCCCCGCACTGCTAAAAATCTTTACCGCAAAGCTCGCGGTTTGTGGCTCGACGGCAAAATCCCGGAATCGAGAATTGCCTATCAAGAATTAGTGCGGGAGTTTCCCGATTCTGAAGATACTGGGATGGGTTTAATTCGGCTGTCGCGGGTGAGTGATGCCAAGGATGCGATCGTTTATCTCGATCGCGCCATTAGCAAATTCCCCAACTATGCCGCCGAAGCTTTGCTAGATAAATCGAAACTTCTGGACAAAGCAGGCAGCGGTGAATCCGCCTCAGAAACCCGCAAGTTGCTATTGACAAAATACAACAATTCTGATAAAGCAGGCGAACTGCGTTGGGCGATCGCCCAACAGTATGCCAAAGCCGCAGATTTTAAATCAGCTTGGCAGTGGGCGAGAGAACTAACCACCAACAATCCCGACAGCGAACAAGCACCAGAAGCAGCATTTTGGGTCGGGAAATGGGCAATGCAGCTCGGCCGCGAACAAGATGCGAAGACTGCATTTGACTACACTATTTTACGCTATCCAGAATCATATTTTGCATGGCGATCGGCAGTATTTCTCGGCTGGCCAGTAGGCGACTTTACCACAGTCCGAGACTTATCTCCCAAGGTAGTGCAACTCCCTCAGCGTCCCGAACCAACCGCCGGTTCTCCTGCGTTGAAAGAACTCTATCAATTAGGTCAAGATAGAGATGCTTGGAATCTGTGGCAAATAGAATTTACCAACCGCGTAGAACCGAGTATTGCCGAACAGTTTACCGACGGTTTAATGCGAATTGGAGTCGGAGACAATTTAGACGGTTTGTGGATGATTGGGAGTTTGCGGCAGCGCGACAAACCCGATGATAGAACCCAATACCTCGCTCTCAGACAGCAGCCAGCTTATTGGCAAGCACTTTATCCTTTTCCGTACTTAGAAACCATTGTCAAATGGTCGCAAGAACGCAAAATAAATCCAGTATTAGTAACAGCATTGATCCGGCAAGAATCGCGGTTTATGCCCCAAATCAAATCAGTAGTTGGCGCGACAGGTTTAATGCAAGTAATGCCAGAAACCGCTAGTTGGGTAGCCGGGAAAATCAATCTCAAAAAGTATTCATTGGAGAATGTGGACGACAATGTTAAACTCGGCACGTGGTATTTGGATCACACTCACGACGAGTACAAAAATAACTCGATGTTAGCTGTGGCGAGTTACAATGCCGGGCCGAATGCAGTAGCAGATTGGTTGAAGAGGTTTGATTTTAGTGATCCGGATGCTTTTGCCGAAAAGATTCCGTTTCCTGAAACGAAAGGATACGTGAAATCGGTGTTTGAGAATTATTGGAATTATCTACGGATTTACAATCCAGAAGTCAATCAGTTAATGACTGAGAATTATGCTGCTTCTCAGAAAAAAGCCAAGCCTCAATAAATTCGGTTTGTAGTAATACCAGTTACATTCTTTTTGGAAACTGGTATTACAATAGTTATTGTCAATCCAACTATCACAATCGCTGGCATCTTTTTGTAGCTTCAAGAGACTCAACGCTTGACAAATCTGGGTTTTTGTCGGAGTTGTCATCCCGTCAGCAATACCGACTAAAAATAAAAAATAGACAAAACTGACGGATTAATACTATTTGAGATTTTCGATTAGGAATGACTAAAGTCGATCGCCTTTGAGGTAATTTCCAAACCTGTAGAAAATTTAAATTCTTAAATAGCTAGCCGTCGGACTTAGCGGCAACAAAAGCAGTGTTTGTTTCTGCAAATCTAATTCAATTCCCAATGCTTCTAAGGGGATGACACCCAATAACGGATCGGCTCCTACAGGCAGTTCTATGCACTCAAAAGTCGCGTCTCTTCCCATTAACGAAATTTTTGCATCTTCAAAAATGCGTGCTGTACCGATGCCTGTTGCCGTTGCTACAGGCACTGTTTTCAGGAGTTTTAAACCGAGTTGAGCTATTGCATCCTGCGGCAGACATAAAGTAGTCGCCCCAGTATCCACCAGCACATTTTTGATGGTAATAGAACGTATTTGCTCAGCCGGAATCGCGCCATCTTCACAGCGAATTTGATCGGCATGATTTGTGATTGTCAGCGTTGTAGTAATTTTGCCCATTGTTTCTTGGATTGTTGATGTCATTATTATATCCCTCCCAGGATAATTTTAGTCAACTTTTGAGCAAAATATCGTCCTGCACATCAACAGCACAAAATCACTCTTTTGTTAATACAAAAACACTTCCTTCATTGCCACGCCCGATCCGCAAATCGCCATCCAAATAAGTAATATCCAACCATCCCTGCTGTTCGCGAGTATCCAGGTTGAAATCTACAGCAGCGAACTTTTTTCCCGACTCAATCTCATTGATAAACTTGAGCGGAGATTCATAGCGAATCAAGCTGCGTAAACCTAAAATTGACCGCTCAAACTTCACCTGCACTCGCCGTTCCGAAGTCGCCTCAAATCTCGCGGCTACACTGACAATTCCTTCTAAATAAGGCAAACCGTAAAGTTCCGCAATGTTGTATATTTTAGATTCTTTGACGCGGATAGATTGATAAATTTGACCCAATTTTAACAACGGAAAACCGTCAAGATTCAGCAGGGCGCGGCTGCTGGTGTACAATAACCGCCAATCGCCATTTAAAAGCTCTGCGGCTTCGATAGGGCGTGGTGTGGGGTTATAATCTTCCAATTGGGCGATCGCACTTAGAATCGCCTGTTTGTCGGTTGGAGTCGCCAGCAAACCGCGATTCTTACCAGCAATTATTTCTAATAGTCCTGATTTTTTAAGCATTTTTTTATTCTTCAGTCGGCGGAGGCCGACTTCGTTTGTGTAGTTGCGGTTTCAACCGCCGAGTCTTCTTGAACTAATTACCCATTTCCAATAACTAAGATACCAAATTTCACCAGGTAAAGCATCGTCCGATATAGGTATGCTGATTCTTGCTCATTTGCCGCATAACACCTGAGAAGTTCCCCAGCGCTGACAGCACCATTTTGCTCGATCGCATTTAACATCTCCATCTGAATCTTAACAGAGATTCTCCGGTCTTGACCGAAGCTGGTAAACCAAATTGTTTGCAACTCTTTCAAAATTTGTGGTGTGGCGATCGCACCCAGACTCAACATCATATCATTGGTTAAAGTCCTAGTTGCATAATGACCCAACACCCGAAACGGATCGTCGCCCAGCGGATAAGGCGGTTTCCCCGCTTTCAAAGGTGCAGACTCCGGTGCCCAAACCCGAATTTCTGCTAATTCCCGCCACAACTGTTCGTAAGCAGCAATTACCACTTTCCAATCATAAATCTCCCTCGCCCTTTGTCTGGCATTTTCACCCATCTGCTTTCTCAATTCTGGGTTTTCAATTAATTTGCATAAAGCGCGGGTGCAAGCATCAATATCAACTGCTGTGGCTAGGGAAGTGTGACCCATGTAAGTCGGCCAATTTAAGCTGCCGTCGAGATAATTTAAGGCTAAATCTAAACAAGCAGATGGCGGCGGGATGATTGTGGGAATGCGGAAGCCGTCTATTTCGTGGCGTACTGATTCTTTATATCCGTTCCAATCAGAGACTATTGCCGGCAGTCCATTAGCCATTGCTTCGATTGGCGTTAGTCCGAAGGTTTCTTGAATGTTATCGGAAAGCGAAATAAAAATGTCGGCGGCCGACCAAATATTAACTCTAATTTCAGGCTTTCTCCCATCTAAAAAAATAGCATTTACGGAGGGACAAAAGATTTTTGCGCTATTTTTAAAGTCGGGTTCTTCTCTCGGATCTTCGATCCAACCAGCTTGAATTAAGTGGATTTTTGCCTTTGTCTGTTGGGCGGCGCGTTCTAGGGCGATGTACATTGGTACTGGATGAGCTTTTGCCGAAAAAGTTAATCGGCCGACAAATAACACGACAATATCGCCAGCAGAAATGCCGAGTTCTTGCCGTTGTCGATCGCCCGTCTTGACTGCTTCGGCACCCTGCGGAAACGCGCTGCAATCCACTCCCAGGGGAATAACGGGCAATTTGACCAAAATTTCGGGTTGACCGCCGTTGCGCTGCGCTAAATACTCAGACCACTCTGTCAGAACTCCTTCTACTGCTGTTTTCACCGCGTTAGAGGTGCAGATCAGGGCGTCCCAAGGCTGCATCGGTGCAGCGATCAAATCGCCGATCGCCGCCATGACGTATTTTGTACCGATGGTATGGGTAACGCCACAAACGCTGTAAGCCCGCTGATCGACAAATCTGCGCGCCCAAACCAGATCGGCAAGGGCGGGGTCGGGTCGATAAATTGTGCCCGGTTGAGATAGCAAATCCGGTCGTTCCGTGGGAATCCAGCGGACTTTCCGAGGTTGTTGCAGCCACGGTTGGATGTGCGAACAAAATTCCTGAAACGTTGTTTGGTTATCTGCACAACAGTAGAGAGAGTCAGCGGTTCCGTGTTGGACTAAGCTTTTGAGAAACCCTTCTCCGGCTGAATGACGCCCCAGAAGTCTTTGCCCTCCAGTGTCGTAACCCTCTTTATTGTATAAAACCGCCGCCGTTGTATTCATTCTGAGATTTATTGAAGAGAGAGTTGACTGAATTCGGCAGAGGGCATTCGCCATCAGGCTTTGATGACAAACCAGGAGACGCTTGAGTCTATCAACCGCTTGCCCGTTAGTGTTAGCTTTCGCGAGTTCCGATCAAACCTGGCATTCGAGACGATCGCCATGTGTCCTGGGATATCTTAAAAGGCGATCGTCTCAGATTACAATATTTACGGCTAAAAAAGGATTGGCAAGAGCGGATTTTAGTGTTATCCTGAGGCCCATGCTTGGGGCGATCGCATGAGTCGGTCTCCCATCTTATCCGATCCGGAACCAAACACTGCCTGTGGTATAATGCTTTAGCCGTGCTAAATCCCCGATTTGCAAGTGCTTGATTAAAGGAGCAGTCGGCAAAACATTAAATATACTCGATCGCATCTTTGTCTTTAGAAACCGAGAATCATGTACAACCCATCTCTGCGCCAAATCCCTCGCCACTTGCCTGCGGACGTAATTCCATTAAAGCAGCAATCATCTCTTTTAGACTGGTTGGAATCTAACAATCGCCTGTTAGCAAGGGATGTTCAAGAACCCGACTACCTCCACGAAGAAGAAATTTCTGAACTAATGGCAGTTGACGACAGTCCTTACGATGATTTAGAAGAAGAAGCAGAAGAGGATGCGGGTGCAGGCGATGAATAACCGGTAGAAGGGTGAAGGAATCAACCGGAAACAGGGAATAAAAAATAAGAGATTCCCCAATCTCCTGTATCGCACCCTACTCTCAAATTGTGAATTGCTTATACTCAAATGGTGTGTGTTGAGGAGTGATATGGATAACTTTGTGGATGAAAAAGTCCCTTTTACTATGCCTTTCAAACTTACAGGCAGGAATTTATTCCTGCTGCTGGGTTTGGGGCTGGGCATTGTAGCGATCGGTTTAGATGTAGCAGCGGGTAGACTTTTGAATTCACCTGCATCGCTATTTATGCCACTAGCTATTTGTGCTGTAGTTGCAGCAGGTTTGGGTTATATAGTAGTGCCTTTACTCCAGCAACTCAAAGCAGGACAAATAATTCGCGAAGACGGCCCCCAAGCCCACTTAAAAAAAGCGGGAACGCCGACAATGGGAGGCGTATTTTTTGTGCCCGCAGGTGTCGCAGTCGCCTTGCTTTGGTCTAGATTTAACTCAGATGTTGTTGCTGTATCGGCTTTAACTTTAGCTTACGGTTTCATCGGCTGGATAGACGACTGGCAAATTCTCCGCCGCCAGTCGAATAAAGGTATTTCACCTCGGATGAAATTGGCTTTGCAAGTAGGTTTTGCAACTCTATTTTGTCTGTGGCTGATGTTCCGGGAACCCGGTATTTCTACCAGCATTGCTTTGCCTTTCGGTTGGGTATTGCCTTTAGGTTTGCTGTTTTGGCCGCTGGCTGGTTTTGTGTTGGTTGCTGAAAGCAATGCTACTAATATAACTGACGGTGTTGACGGGTTGATGGGAGGCTTGGGGGCGATCGCACTTTTGGGATTAGGCGCATCTGTAGCCTCAACTTCGCCAGAATTAATGATATTTTGCGCCTGCATCAGTGGCAGTTGTCTCGGTTTCTTAGCCCACAACCGCAATCCAGCCCGCGTGTTTATGGGTGATACAGGTGCGTTGGCTTTGGGCGGTGCGTTGGCTGCGGTAGCTTTATTAACAAATAGCCTTTGGATATTATTAATAATCAGCGGGATTTTCTTCATTGAAACGCTGTCAGTAATTGCTCAAGTAGGTTATTACAAAGCTACAAAAGGCCCGGATGGCATCGGTAAGCGTCTGTTAAGAATGGCTCCGCTGCACCATCATTTAGAACTGTGCGGCTGGCTGGAAACTCAGGTGGTTGGTATCTTTTATTTAACTAACGGGGTGTTAGTGTTAATGATTCTAATGTTAACCAGTAACAGTTAACAGCGAATTTGTAACAGATTTCATAGCATATGTAAGTGATATTTTGTGCAATGTCAAAAAACAAATAAGATGCCCGTTCCACCAGAACTCAATGCACTTGTGGAACGGGCATCTTGCCCGTTTGAGGCTAAAAAAAACAGGCAAGATGCCTGTTCCACTAAGATTAAATCTAGTTAAATCACAGGCAAGATGCCTGTTCCACTAAATATTATGGAATCTAGCTAAATCACAGGCAAGATGCCTGTTCCACTAATATTGAATCTAGCTAAATCACAGCCAAGATGCCTGTTACACCCATACTTTATTTAGTTGTGGAACTGGCATCTTGTCATTTCCAAGCTCATAAGTTAGAATTTTGAGAATTGATATCCCCAGTGAATGCAATGGAAATCAAAAAAAAACGGGGTAATATTTGGATAATTGCTTCATCTGTCGGTTTGTTCTTGCTAGCTGCTAGCTCAATTTTTTACTGGAAACTCGTCAGACTCGGTTATGCTGTTCCCATTCCCTACATTTTAGATGTCTTCTGCTTCACTAACTGTCCGGCTGACGATTTAAATGTTTTACACATCCAATTCCCATCAGATAATTTATTAAACTACGGCAAACCCCTAGCACAAATTTTAGGCGAACCGGATAAATTAGATAAAACTAGAATTTCAATCCTGGTGGAAAAATCCAAATACCGACTGACTGTATATGACAACAAAAAACCGATCAAATCTTATCCTGTTGTATTTGGCAGCAATCCCGCAGGCGACAAACTAAAAGCAGGGGATTCGCGAACGCCGGAAGGAATTTTTAGCATAAAAGACCTTTATCCTCACGCAGCTTGGTCGAAGTTTCTCTGGCTGGATTATCCCACTAAACAATCTTGGCGAAAACATATCAAAGGCAAGCAAGCAGGTACAATAAAATGGAATGATAGTGTGGGCAGTGAGGTTGGGATTCACGGCGTGCCGGCTAATTCAAAGAAAATTATCAAAAATCGATCGAACTGGACTTTGGGCTGCGTTTCGCTGGAAAATAAGGATGTTGAGGAGTTGTATCAGTTTGTGCAAAAAGGCACGAAAGTAGAAATTATTCCATAACTAGGTTCGATGGTTCGGACTTTAGTCCTGATTGACTCAACAACCCGTAGAGAGGACTAATGAACAGTGCGGAGTTTTTACCCCTTGTTTCGGTTGTGGTGCCCATTTACAACGGCGAGATGGATTTGCCGGATTTGATCGAGTGTTTGCGATCGCAAACTTATCCGCCACACAGAGTAGAATATCTCTTAGTAGACAACAACAGTCGCGATTACACTTCAACCATCCTTCAAACAGCAGCCAAATCTCGCAACCAAGAGGGATTCAATCAAATCACCCTTCGCAATCTCAGCGAAAATACGATTCAAAGTTCCTACGCCGCCAGAAACAAAGGAATTCGCGCCTCAACAGGCGAAATCATCGCCTTTACCGACGCAGACTGTCGCCCCGAACCTCAATGGTTGGAAAATTTAGTCCAACCATTCGCTAACTTAGAAATCGGAATTACCGCAGGTGAAATCCTCGCCCTCCCCGGTAACACTCTCTTAGAAAAACACGCCGCCCGCGAAAATACTTTATCTCAAAAACATACTCTCGCTCACCCTTTTTGTGCCTACGGTCAAACGGCCAACTTAGCTGTACGCAGGCAGATTTTAGCACAAGTCGGTTTATTTCGCCCCTACCTTACGAGCGGCGGCGATGCGGATTTGTGCTGGCGGATTTTGCGGGAAACATCCTATAAAATCTATTTTGCTGAAAATGCGATCGCCCGACACCGCCACCGGTCTACAATAAAACAGTTGCAAAGTCAATGGCACCGTTACGGCGAGTCGAATAAATATTTGCACGAACTCCACGGCGTGGATTTGATGCGAGAATTCACAACCGGGGAATATTTGTATCGGCTGGCTAGGTGGCTGTTAAAGGAATTGCCGGTTGCTGCTGCCAAATGTGCGTTAGCGAAGCCCTCGAAGAGGATCGCCCGCGCCGATCTGGTAGATTTATTCAATACGCCGATCGGTCTTTTGAATGTGAGAGCAAGGGCGATCGGACAGCGACAAGCCCAACTTCCCGAATCAGCTAGGGAAATTGAGCGACTTTAATCTTTAGAAGACGCTCGCGGTTGAAACCGCGTCTATACAGGCAACACCCCGATGGTGCGCGGGTTGAAGACCTATGTTATCCTCTTCAGTCCGCGTCCGGCGGACATCGTTTGACGAAAAGCGGTTTCAACCGTACGTCTGATTTTTGCTATAAGTACAGTTTATCTGTATATAAGTATGCTGAATCAGGAAATATGAAAATTTATTGTAATCCGTAATATAAAATTAATTAAGTCTACTATGAAGCGCTGGGCTTGAAAACGACAAGATACTCGCAGGCAGACCACAAAATTCCTTGACTTCTGCCGAATGCCCTCAACCTAGCGATCGAAATTATTCTCAGATTTTTAAAGTTTTGTAACATTTACAGGTAGTGCCAATGGCTCAAATCCTACTCCAGACCGTTTGGTTCATACCTTGCTATCCACTCATCGGCGCATTTCTGTCGATACTGTGGTTTCCAGCAGTAACTCGCCGCACGGGGCCCAGACCCTCCGGTTACGTGAACGCCATCTTAACTTTTTTCGCTTTCGTCCACGGCGTTATCGCCCTGACAGCTATCTGGAACCAACCAGCGCAACAGCAGTTCATTCCCTGGCTGAACGTAGCAGGTTTAGACTTAACCATTCCCGTAGAAATTTCTGCTGTCACCGTCGGGGCGACAGTTTTGATTACCGGACTGAATTTTCTGGCGCAGATTTATGCAATCGGCTACATGGAAATGGACTGGGGCTGGGCTAGGTTCTTTTCCCTGATGGGGCTGTTTGAAGCGGGGATGTGCGGCTTGGTATTGTCCAACTCTCTGTTTTTCAGCTACATGATTTTGGAAGTCCTGACTCTGGGAACTTACCTGCTAATCGGGCTGTGGTTCAATCAGTCTTTGGTGGTGACAGGAGCCCGCGACGCTTTCTTGACTAAGCGCGTGGGAGACTTGTTTTTGCTGATGGGAGTAGTCGCAATTCTGCCGCTGGCTGGAACTTGGAATTTTGAAGAATTGGCCCTGTGGGCTAAGACTGCAAACATCGACCCCACAGTGGCGACGCTGTTGAGTTTAACTTTGATTGCCGGCCCGATGGGCAAATGCGCCCAGTTTCCCTTGCACCTGTGGCTAGACGAGGCGATGGAAGGCCCTTTGCCGGCAACGATTTTGCGGAACACGGTAGTTGTGGAAACCGGCGCTTGGATTTTAATTAAATTGCAGCCGGTCATCGCTTTGTCGCCCGTGGGACTGAAGACAACTATTATTGTAGGTGCTGCAACGGCCGTCGGTGCTTCCTTAATTGCGATCGCCCAAATCGACATCAAGCGCACGCTTTCCTATATAGTTAGCTCTTACATGGGCTTAGTATTTATCGCCGTCGGTACCGGACAAACCCAGATAGCCCTAACATTAATGTTTGCCTACACCTTGGCAATGGGTTTGTTGGTGATGAGCATCGGTTCCGTAGTTTGGAACAGCATTACTCAGGATGTCCGCTCTCTCGGCGGTTTGTGGCCGAAGCGGCCGATATCGGGAATATCGTTTCTTGTCGGCGCTGCTGGATTAGTTGGACTGCCGCCCTTCGGATGCTTCTGGGCTTTATCAGAATTGGCAGGCGGGCTTTCGGAAACTCACCCTTCACTGTTAGTAATAGTGCTGTTTGTCAACGGTGTAACTGCTTTTGGCTTAGTGCGCGTTTTCGGTTTAGTTTTTGGTGGCAAACCGAAGCAGATGACCGAACGTTCGCCGGAAGTTCACTGGCCTTTTATCTTGCCGATGACCGTGTTAATGGGATTTACTTTGCACGTGCCGCACTTGCTCGCAGCGTGGCAATTGCTGCCTTTGGCCAGTTTGAATTATACTGCGGCCGGACTGTTAGTTTTGTCAAGTGCGATCGGCATCAGTGCCGGAGCATTTATTTACCTAAACGACAAGTGGGAAAAACCAGTGCGAATTGGTTCTCAAGCGGTGCAAGACTTCTTTGCCTACGACTTTTACACCGCCCAACTTTACCGCGTGACAGTGATATTTGCAGTCGGTCTGGTATCCCAAATCATATCCTGGGTCGATCGCAATATTGTTGACGGATTCGTAAACTTAATCGGTTTTGCCACAGTTTTTGGCGGACAGAGCCTTAAATACAACGTTAACGGTCAAACTCAATTTTATGCCCTGACAATTCTGTTCGGAGTTGCACTTTTGGGACTGCTGGTAAGTTGGCCGCTGCTAGCTCGTCTATCGCTGATTGTGGGCGGGTAAATAGTTTTGAGTTTTGAGTTTTGAGTTGGGAAAAGAGAGCATCCTAATTTTTGAATCGGTTTTTAGCAAAAAAATCGATGTTCTCCAAGAATTTATAGCAATTGCCAAGATATTTAGGAAGTTATTAATCGCTAAAAGTCACAGGGTTAATTCCTTCTTCCTTCCTTGGGATACGCTCAGGAAAAGTGTTCTTTCTTCCTTCTTCCTTCTGCAATAGCTCAAAACTAAAAACTAGAAAAATCTTCGATCGAAACACTACACTTCACCCTTTAATTATGCTTAGTGCCTTGCTCTGGTTGCCCGCGTTGGGCGCTGCGGTGGTCGGTTTCTTACCCGGAAAAATGAATACGATGCGGGCGCGTTCTGTCGCATCTGCCTTTGCTGCTGCTATTTTTCTGTTGAATATCTGGCTGCTGACTCAATTTGACACGACAAATTCAGGACTGCAATTTCAAGAATATTTGTATTGGATTCCGCAATTGGGTTTGAGTTACAACCTGGGCATTGACGGCTTATCTTTGCCTCTGTTAGTTTTAACCGCACTACTGACGCTATTAGTGATTTACGGCACCGGCGAAGACATCGCTCGCCCTCAGCTTTATTACTCTCTGATTTTGCTAATCAATGCGGGGGTAGCGGGAGCTTTGATGTCTCAAAATTTGCTGCTGTTCGTCCTGTTTTACGAGCTAGAATTAATTCCTTTTTACCTGTTGATTGCGATTTGGGGCGGCAAGCAGCGCGAATATGCTGCGATGAAGTTTCTGATTTACACAGCAGTTTCGGGACTTTTAGTTTTAGCAGGATTTTTGGGTGTAGCTTGGCTGAGCGGCTCTTTAAACTTCGATTACAGTGCGATTACTACTCAAGACTTGCCCTTGAAAACGCAATTAATCCTGCTAACAATTGTGCTGCTGGGGTTGGCAATTAAAATTCCTTTAGTTCCCCTGCACACTTGGCTACCAGATGCCTACGTCGAAGCTTCGCCAGCAACAGCAATTCTGTTGGGAGGTGTTTTGGCGAAGTTGGGAACTTACGGTTTGATCCGGTTTGGTTTGCAGATGTTTCCCGAAACTTGGTCGATTATAGCTCCCGGTTTAGCGATAATCGGCACTGTGAGCGTGATGTACGGTGCTTTGAGCGCGATCGCCCAAAAAGATATCAAGCGCATGGTAGCCTATAGTTCGATCGGGCATATGGGCTACATCCTCGTCGCCTGCGCCGCGGGAACAAAACTCGCCTTAATCGGTGCTGTCGGGCAAATGGTCAGCCACGGCTTAATTTTAGCCTTGCTGTTTTATTTAGTGGGGCTCATCGAAAGCAAAGTCGGCACGCGGGATTTGGACGTGCTCAACGGCTTAATGAATCCGCTGCGGGGTTTGCCCACGGCGAGCTCGCTCTTAGTTTTGGGCGGCATGGCAAGCGCCGGCATTCCCGGTTTGGTGGGTTTTATCGCCGAATTTTTAGTATTTCAAGGTAGTTTCTCAAAATTTCCAATTCCGACTTTACTGTGCATTTTAGCCTCCGGGTTAACAGCAGTTTACTTTGTAATTCTGCTCAACCGCACCTGTTTTGGAAAGTTGGACAATGCCACGGCTTACTATCCTGCTGTTAAGTTTGCCGAAAATATGCCAGCCCTAGTTTTAGCCGGCATCATTTTCTTCTTGGGAGTTCAACCAGTGTGGCTGCTGAAGTGGAGCGAATCTACTACAAATGCGATAGCCGCAACTCTTCCGACTGACAGAATTGCTCAGGTAGCTGTTAGCTATCAGCCGGAAAAATCAGTCATCAGTCAGTTGACAGTTGACAATTGACAGTTGACAATTGACAGCTTGCTGGCTCGCTTGTCGAAGAGTTGTCAGTTGTCAACTGTCAACTGTTGTTAGTTGTCATTGGTTGTTGGTTATTAGTCATTAGTCACTACCCCCACCGATGATGAAATTTATTCCTGGTATTCTTGTTGCCCTTCGCGCCGCAATCGCGCCATTCCTTCTCTGGGATGCTGTTGATGGCACAATCAGCGTTTGGTTCATCATCGGTTACTTAGTTGGGTTTTTCTCAGATATCTTCGATGGCGTTATTGCCAGACGCATCGGCGTCAGTAATGCACAATTACGTCAAGCTGATAGTTGGGCTGATGTCTGCTTCTATATCTGTGTATTTGCCAGTGCGTGGCTGGTGCATAGAGATGTAGTAATAGCCTTTCGAGTACCGCTACTGGCTGTTGTTTTTGTACAGTTAGTATGGTGGATTGTTAATCTGGTAAAATATGGTAAACCAGCCAGCTACCACACCTACTCCGCTAAATTTTGGGGAATAACTCTGTTCATTGCTACTGTTGCTCTTTTCGGCTTTAACTATGCTGGAATTCCCCTCTGGCTAGCTATTATTTCTGGGATCATTCATACTGTAGAAGAGATTGCTATGACACTGCTATTGCCAGAGTGGAAGCATGATGTTTTGAGTGTCTTTCACGCTCTGCGGTTGCGTCAAGAATTGATTTCTGGTTCCCTCAATAACGACTCAAGTCGGGTTTAGAACAAAAGCCAGCTTTGGCGAGACACGAAAATAAGAATCGACGGTTCAAATGGTTCAAATAATATTGCTATTCATTAGGAGAAACTGAAAATGGTACAAACCCCTACTAAACCAGCAGCAACTAAACTACCTCCTTCCAAGCACGAATTTGCCGAAATAATTCACAGACTGGAAGCAGGCGGCGCGATGATTCCAGATACGCCGGAAAATCTGATGCAAATCATCGCGATTTGGAAGGCCTACGCGGTGCCGATGGACTTTTACTGGCGGGATTTGCTTTACATCGCCGAACGGGTATTTTTACACCCGCTTCCTTTCTTTAAATACTTCTTGCCCCAGGAGTATTTAGACTTGCAAAATCACTATTCAGGCGACGGTGCAGATTTGCGGATTTGGCGGGGGACTGGCAGTGCTCACCCGGAATTGCTGGAGTTTATGGAAAAAGGAGAAATGGGCAAACTCCCACGCCTGGTGCACCATTTGTGGCACGATCGCATTAATATGGAATTTGCGGAAGAGTGCATGAGAGGAATGCTGTGGCACCGGGGTTTGTATGTGCCTGTCAACCAGTTTGACCCTTATCTCGACACTGACGAATACAAAGCTAATGCCGATCGCGCCATTAAAGCTTACTTCAAAAAAGACCCGTTTATGCTGGCTGTGCACAAGGCATTTCCCGAAATGTTTTTAGAACAGTGCCGCCAGATGTCTTATTACAGCAATCTTGGTTTATTCTGGGAAGTAATGGCACCGGTGTTTTTTGAAGTATCCGATTTGTACGACGAAGGGAAAATTACCACAGTCCCCCAGGCGATGGATTTTCTGGTAAATGGTATATTTGCGATCGCAGGTCGTCCAATTTACCACCACGTTGAAATCGACGGCGAAACCTACGAAATCATCCCGAAATCAAAAGGTTTTACTTGGCTGTACGAAGCAGCGCTGCCTTACATAGAAGCAGTATTTTACCGCACTTCGCCGTTCCGGGGAACCAAATCTTATAACGCGCAAGCGAGGGAAGTTCCCGACGATCAAAAAGACTTCCACTTCGGAGTTTTGTATGCAGACAAATTCCCGGTAGGAACTGCGGGGATTCCGCCGACTTTGCTCGCCCAAGATATGCTGCACTTCCTGCCGCCTTATTTGATGGATTTCTACAAACAGCGGTGCCGCGGCGAAGATGATATCCTAAATCAAATAGGGGTGACGTTCCAGCGATCGATGTACTGCGTTACTTCGGCTGTGATTCAAGCTTTGCGGACTGCCCTTTTGTATCCTTTGGATGACCCAAATCCAAAGCATTTGAAGGCTAATCGAGCGTTTTTTGAGTCTCAGGTCGATCGCTTTTGCCGCCCGGAATACGGCATGAAATATGCCGCGAAGTTGAAAAATATTCAGACTTCGGATTACAGATAGTCATTGGGAATGGGGCATGGGGCATGGGGCATCGGGCATCGGGAATTGGGCATTGGGGATTTGTTATTTGAAAAACTCTTAACAAGTAACCACTAACTATTACCGATTACCGATTACCGATTACCGATTACCGATTACCCATACCCCATGCCCCATACCCCATGCCCCATGCCCCAATAACTATGAATAGCAAAGACGTAGCCAAATATATCGAAGCAACGGACGGGATTTCCAAACCTTGGCTGTTGGTGCAACTGCGGATGAAAAAACTGCAAGAAAGGCGATCAGAGATTTCGACTGAAGAATATATGATAGAACTTGCCGACCTCCACCGGGATTTAATGAATCTGGGCGAATGGTGGGTGGGAATCGAAGATGAAGTGTTTTAAAAGTTAAATCGCGATCGGTAAAATCAGAAATTTATCAATAGTCTAATTCCATCATCTAGTTGTCTCAGTTTAATAGACAAAGAGAACAGGCGATTCCGGCTCGGGATAGCTGCGATTCACAAACTTTTCGGCTTTGGATTATACTCAGGCGATTTGAAGAATGCTAGGTTCCGGGATGGGTGCACCTTCTTCCTGCCAAGCTTCTAGATACATTTCGAGGACTTCTTCGCCATGTCGGATGGCTGCTTCGCGGGTTTTGCCGTGGGTACAGGGCATGATAACGCGATCGGCAAATTCTGGAATCGTCACTAGGAAAAGTTGATCTTCGTCAGACCATTGGACGATCATACTGTATCGATTCATGAATCTTCCTCCTTTAACTCGTCGAGTTCCGCTAACAATATTGCCAACTGCGGTGAGATAGTGGGTAAAGAATCAACCTCCTCTGTAAACTTCCTTCCGATGTTTACATTGCAACAGCAGAATCCTTAACTCTTGATCTTCTATTTCATAACGAACGCGATAATCACCGATGCGAATACGGTATTCATTTTCATAACCTTTTAGTTTAACAACTCCATCAGGGCGCGGGTTTTCCGCAAGTTGCTGGACTTTGACAGCGATACGCTCATAGACATCATCGGGTAAGGCATCTAGCTGCTTTTGCACAGCTTTCGGCGTAATGATTGTATAAGTCATAATGACTTTCTTGCCCGTTGAGTCGTGTATTCGTCAAACGTGATGTAATCACCCGCTTTGTAATCAGCACGGGCGGCCTCAATTTCAGCAATATCTTCAGGAGAATCTTCCTCATCCGGGAATAATTCAGCTTCCAAAAGTTCCCAAAGCTTCTGTTTCTCAGCAATTTCTAGTGACGAAATTGCTTCCAGCAATGATTGAAATGAGATGTCTACTTTCACGATATTCTCCGCCATTCAAAGTTTTCTCCATATTTAGTTTTACATTTTTCATTGTGCCTGTGCCCATTCTCGCAGTTGCTCGTCCGATCGCACTTTAAAATCTTTCCATCAAATCTTTTTCTTGGGCATAAACATCTCGTAGCTGTTGTAGCCTCGCCCCAGAAATTGCCGATTTAACTTTTGCTACCAATAGTCCCCACTCCAGCAAGCTGTCAACTGAAACAGCCTCTTTGAACTTGTGCGTGTAGAATTTAGTCCAAAATAGCGGTGCTAACTTACTTTTCCAGCGTTTGTACCAGCGGCCAAAATCTTGAAGTGCGATCGGATTGACTGCGACAATCGGCGGAAAATCGGCGTAGCTGACAAACCGGCTGATGTGTTTGGCGTGCACGTAAACCATGTGGCGACAGCATTCTATCCGGTAAATGTCGTCTACTGCGATATTGAACAGGAGTGCGACTGTTTCTTCTGTGACAAATCTCGCTAGCGGATGCAGGATGGGAGATTTGTGGATAATTTTTGATTCTGCGATCGTCCGTGATTTTGCCGGAGTTTCTGATATCATGGTAGCTACCTATTCTGATTGTAAATAAGTCTGGTAGGTGTTTAAGACAGCTAGTAACTGTCTATGTGAGTTTTAAAGACGATCGCCCTTTAGTTTTCTATGCCAGGGGGCGATCGGCTTTTTTGATAAATTTATTGTAAGGTGTTATAGCACCCATTGTCAAGCATGGGTTTAGTCAGAATTAAAGTCAGAGAACTAGCCGCCGAGAAAGGCTGGACATTCAAGGAAGTTTCAGAACGTTCTGGGGTGGTGTACAACACGGTGAAGCATTATGCTCGTTGTCCAGGCCTGACAACGGTTGACTTTACTTTGTTG
The DNA here is from genome assembly GCF_036702805.1 of Microcoleus sp. A006_D1. Classification (NCBI taxonomy): domain Bacteria; kingdom Bacillati; phylum Cyanobacteriota; class Cyanophyceae; order Oscillatoriales; family Microcoleaceae; genus Microcoleus; species Microcoleus sp. A006_D1. Next base: position 107,740 of record NZ_JAUBVZ010000007.1, on the reverse strand, counting down.
CGGAAATTAGCTAGGACTTTTGATGTGATGATTGAGGATTTGGTTGAGGTTTTGGAAGAGTAGGTCGATCGACCTTGAGCTATTAAGACCTATATCCCGGTCTAAATTTGTATGTCCTATTATATGACGCAATTGCATCAATTGTCAAGCATGGGTTTAGTCAGGCTGAAAATTCGGGAACTGGCGGCTGAGAAAGGCTGGACACTGAAGGAAGTGTCCGATCGTTCTGGGGTAATTTACAGTACAGTCAGAAGCTATGCTCGTCGTCCTGAAATGGCAATGGTTGATTTTACAGCAATCCACAAATTGGCTCGGACTTTTGACGTGATGATTGAGGATTTGGTTGAAATTTTAGAGGAATAGGTCGATCGCCCTTTCCACATTTTTACTATAACTTTTTCGTCGCGTCTTGTCAAGACGCGCTTAAACATTTTGCATCGCAGCTAAAAGCTCAGCTTAAAGATGCTAAGATTTAGTCGAAGTCGTTAATCTCCGGTTATTTTTGTGACACGAGCCAGTACCGCCATTGGAGTCAGCCCGATTATCAAGGATCTTGTGCAGAAAAAGGCGCTAGCAACCCGACTAACGCTGAAGGAAATTATCTATGTAGGGATGCTGGCGATCGATGAACTTGACGAAAAGCGCTTGCAAGAATTGGCTGACAAGGTGCATCAGATGCAGGTGAATGGGGAGATTTGAGGGGTTGAGGGCGCGAACTTGGGACTCAGAAACCGGGTTTTTTACGAAGATATTTCGTTGCAGCCCTAAAATTTTGCAAAAAACCCGGTTTCTTTGATCCGAGCGCGTAAGTCCCATCGAGCATCTCAAATAGTAGAATTCTCTGGAACTAGCAACATCCGCGATTCTATTTCTTCCCAGGTTTTTGGTGATATTCTCACGGCTGCTTCTTTGCATTGGATGATGAGATAATTGGCAGATAAATAATCTACCAGCGCCCATGCTTCTTCCTCAGATAAGTTGACTATTTCTGGATTGAGATGGAGTGCATGACACCAGGTATCTAAAAGGCGATCGGCAAAAGCTGAGTGTATTTGTTCGCTTTGGTAAACATCAGGCAATTGCTTCTGGAGTTCTGTCAGTTGAGCAATCAGCTCAGTCCAGTTCACCTCGTTGAAGATTTTAATTTTTTTAAGTTCTTCGGCCAACGCGATGGCGTAGGAGTTGTTGATGGCGTTGGCAATGCCGTAGGAGTCGTTGATGGCGTAGGAGTTTTTGATGGCGTAGGCGTAGGAGTTGGGGTAGGCGTTGTCAATGGCGTAGGCTCTGGCAATGGCATAGGCCCTGGCGTTGGCGGTGGTGATGGGGTAGGCGATAGGGGTGGCGTTGGCCTTGGTGATGACGTTGGCCTTGATGACGTAGGTGATGGCGTTGGCGATGCTGTTAGCGTTGCCGATCGCCCCAGCACGTTTACCAACAGGCTTAAAATCACCTTCCGAGCCCTTAGTCGCTGCATCTGCCCATTGCAATAGCCCTTGCAACTTCGGCTTGTTAATAATGTACTTTTGAGCCTCTTTTTCCATTAACAGCAGCAACTCGTCAGCCCCATTTTTTGAACGCACCAACCCCGCCACCAACAAAAACACCTCTCGCCAGCGTCGATCAAAAAGATGATTAGTAACTAACTGCTCAATTAAATTATTATCAGCAATATATTGAGCCGTGAGATATTCCTGAAGCGTCAAATGCGAAAACGAGTACACATCCTCAGCCCGTTCTACCAAAATCCCCTGTTGAACTACGATCGCATTCAGCACCGCCTCACCGTCTAAATGCTTCGGTACATTCAAATTACTTGCTAAAAAAGTTTTGATTGGCTCAACCACTTCTCGCTGCGAAAAAAACAGCTTATCAGTCTCAAAACCACTATAAGCAATCTCCGACAACAAACTCTGCTCTAACTCCGTGCTGAGTCCTTGATAAATTTCCTCTTTCTGAATCCGCTTTTCCGCTGCCCATTCTTCCAACAAGATCCGCAAAGCCTTTTTGTAAAGAACACTGCGACTATTCGGAAAGTTTTGCGATCTATCATAATTGAGACAGAGGAAAGTTAGCAATAAAGGCGTGTGGGCTAACTCTTTAGCTGCGGCATATTCTGGTTTTTGCAATAACTCCCAACATTTTTGAGCCGTTCCCGCTTGTTTGTCAACATCAGACTGAAACCAGTTACTAATATATTGCTGAATTTGAGTATCGTCAAAATCAGCAAGTTTGACATCTGTGAAGCGTTTAAAGTTGTGTCGATAAGCCGCTGTACGACAAGAAACAATGAAGCGATTTTTGTCATAGCGATCGACAAAATTTTGAATTTTACTAATGACCTCATTTGTGTTCACTGTCGGCACTTCATCCAATCCATCCAGCAAGATTAACAGTTTTCCCTGCTTCAATGCCTCAGCGATAAATTTTTCAGAAGAGGGAAAGCGACAAATACTAAACTCTTCAACAATTAATTTTTCTATGTCTATCTGGCTAGATATAAAACTTTTAAGTTCGATAAAAACGGGAATACAACTATGTTGAAATCCGCCTTTGTTGCCCTTCAGTGCTTCGAGTCCAGTTTTTCGCAAAAAAGTAGATTTTCCCGCTCCGGGCTGCCCTAAAACCATCAGATATTGCTTCTGATTAGCAATCTTTAGCCCTTCTTGCTTCTCGCATTTTTGCTGTTGAAAATTTCGCTGTTTCGCTTGGCGGTAAGCTTGCTCTAAATTTTGGATTGATTCAAAACTGCGGATTTCTTGCTCATCTAAAAACTGCACAGCAGTATAAACTGATTCTAATGGCACAGCCTCCCGCATTCCCAACGCTTTCAGAATGCCGTGACGCTTCAGGTAACGTTTGCCGTAGTCCCCCGATGCAGTGTGAATTAGCTCTTTAGTTTTCTCATCTAGATTTTTGCCAATGAAACCGAGAAACTTGCCACCGCCTTCAATGACTGACTGAAAAACTGGGAGGGCGATACCGCTAACACAAGCTATACCAAATGCTTCGATTCCTGTCATGGGAATATTAAGGAGGTTTTTATGATTATCGCACTTTTATTCGTGCCTGATATCAATTCCGGTTGCACCGTCAGGATAGAGGAGACGGCAGTGCCGTGTCCCTACCCAAAATAATATTGTAGGGACACGGCACGTGCAGTCTCCGAATTTCGGCTAATAATAATTCCGATCTACCGGATTTGATATGATTTCCATTAACCAACATATATCAAAAAAATCCCCCGCCAGAAGGCAGGGGATTTCATTTAATTACCTAGAAACCAGAGTTCAGAGTTATCCAAATTTCCCGGCTGTCGAGGCAATTACAAACGCGCCGTAAGTAAGGATGTTGCCCACAGTAAAGTGAACTAAGCCAACCAAACGACCTTGGACGATCGACAAAGCAACAGGCTTGTCTTTCCAGCGAACCAAGTTAGCCAAAGGAGTGCGCTCGTGAGCCCAAACCAAAGTCTCGATCAATTCTTGCCAGTAACCTCTCCAAGAGATCAGGAACATGAAACCAGTTGCCCAAACAAGGTGTCCGAATAAGAACATCCAGGCCCAGACTGACAAGTTGTTAGTACCATACGGGTTGTAACCGTTGATCAACTGAGAAGAGTACAGCCAGAGGTAATCGCGGAACCAGCCCATCAGGTAGGTAGAAGACTCATTGAACTGAGCCACATTTCCTTCCCAGATGCCTAGGTGCTTCCAGTGCCAGTAGAACGTTACCCAAGCTAGGGTGTTCAGCATCCAGAAGACAGACAGGTACATCGCGTCCCAAGCAGAGACATCGCAGGTACCGCCACGGCCGGGGCCGTCGCAAGGGAAAGCATAACCGAAGTCTTTTTTGTCCGGCATCAGCTTAGAACCGCGTGCATCCAGAGCGCCCTTGACCAAAATCAAGGTGGTGGTGTGCAAGCCAAGTGCGATCGCGTGGTGAACCAAGAAATCGCCAGGTCCGATCGCCAAGAACAGAGAGTTAGTAGAGCTATTGATGCCTTCCAACCAGCCTGGGAGCCACACGTTGCCGTAGTTGGGCCAAGCGGTAGAAGCAATGCTGTCAGGGTTAGACAACAGCACGTCCATGCCGTACAGAGCCTTCCCGTGAGCAGCTTGGATGAACTGTGCGAACACTGGTTCAATCAAGATTTGCTTTTCAGGAGTTCCGAAAGCGACTACAACGTCGTTGTGAACGTACAAGCCGAGAGTGTGGAAGCCCAAGAACAGCGATACCCAGCTCAAGTGAGAGATAATCGCTTCTTTGTGCTGCAACACGCGATCGAGCACGTTGCCTTTATTAGCTTCAGGATCGTAGTCCCGCACCAAGAAGATAGCTCCGTGGGCGAAAGCGCCGACCATGATGAAACCAGCAATGTACTGGTGGTGCGTGTACAACGCAGCCATTGTCGTGTGATCCTGCGCCATGAAAGCGTAGGGAGGCATCGCGTACATATGCTGTGCCACCAAGGAGGTAATCACGCCCAAAGAAGCGAGGTGAATTCCCAGTTGGAAGTGCAGCGAGTTGTTGTAGGTTTCGTAGAGGCCTTGGTGAGGCAGGTTGAACTGACCTTCACTCTTGCCGCCTACCAAACCTGCCTTAGAATCCAACATCTCTTTGATGCTGTGACCGATACCGAAGTTAGTCCGGTACATATGACCGGCAACGATAAACAGAACTGCGATCGCCAAGTGGTGATGAGCAATATCTGTCAACCACAGAGATTCTGTTTGAGGGTGGAAGCCGCCCAAGAAAGTCAGAATTGCTGTTCCAGCGCCTTCGGAAGTACCGAAGACATGGCTCGCTGCATCTGGGTTCTCGGCGTATACGCCCCAGTTACCAGTGAAGAACGGAGCCAAACCGGCCGGGTGAGGCGGGGTAGACATGAAGTTTTCCCAACCTACGTGCTGTCCGCGAGATTCGGGGATAGCAACGTGAACCATGTGACCTGTCCAAGCCAAAGAGCTGACACCGAACAAACCAGCCAAGTGGTGGTTGAGGCGAGATTCAGCATTTTTGAACCAAGACAAGCTCGGACGGTACTTAGGCTGAAGGTGGAGCCAACCTGCGAACAGGAAGACTGAAGCCAGCAGTAGCAAGAAGATAGCTCCTTGATACAGGTCAGCGTTTGTCCGAATCCCTTGGGTAAACCACCAGTGGTAAACACCTGAGTAAGAGATGTCTACTGGATTAGAAGCACCCGCTTGAGTGAAAGCTTCTACTGCTGGAGCACCGAATTGGGGGTCCCAAATCGCGTGAGCGATCGGGCGAACGTTTAGGGGGTCTTTAATCCACTGTTCAAAGTTACCTTGCCATGCTACGTGGAACAGGCTGCCCGAAGTCCACAAGAAAATGATTGCTAGGTGGCCGAAGTGAGAAGCAAAAATCTTTTGGTAAAGATTTTCTTCGGTCATGCCATCGTGGCTTTCAAAGTCGTGCGCTGTGGCAATCCCGTACCAGATCCGCCGTGTGGTCGGGTCTTGGGCAAGGTCTTGGCTAAATTTTGGAAATTTCGTTGCCATAAGCCTTGATTAATCCTGAATCCTGAACGTTGAAGAGGTTCGGTTCCGAGGTTTGGATTCTGGGTTTGAGATCGATCCCAAATCCTGAATCCAAAACCTAAAGGTAGTTTACCCTACCGAGATGATTCGCGCTAGGAAGAATGCCCACGTAGTGACAATTCCTCCCAGGAGGTAGTGAGCTACACCCACTGCCCGACCCTGAATAATGCTCAGAGCGCGAGGCTGAATCGACGGAGACACTTTGAGTTTGTTGTGAGCCCAAACAATGGACTCAATCAGTTCTTGCCAGTAGCCGCGGCCGCTGAACAGGAACATCAAGCTGAAAGCGAATACGAAGTGTCCAGCTAGGAACATCAGACCGTAGGCCGACAGTGCCGAACCGTAGGACTGAATTACCTGAGAAGCTTGCGCCCAGAGGAAGTCCCGCAGCCAGCCGTTAATCGTGATCGCACTTTGTGCGAAGTTGCCGCCGGTGATGTGAGAAATTGTGCCGTCTGGCGATACTGTTCCCCACACGTCCGACTGCATTTTCCAGCTAAAGTGGAAAATCACGATCGAGATGGAGTTGTACATCCAGAACAAGCCCAAGAACACGTGATCCCAACCAGAAACTTGGCAGGTGCCGCCACGGCCGGGGCCGTCGCAAGGGAACCGGAAGCCCAAGTTACCTTTGTCAGGAACCAAGCGAGAGCTGCGTGCAAACAACACGCCTTTCAATAGAATCAGGACTGTAACGTGAATGGTGAAAGCGTGGATGTGGTGGATCATGAAATCCGCCGTACCCAACTCGATCGGCATCATCGCTATTTTGCCACCGACTACTACTGCACCGCCGCCAAAAGCGTGGCTGACGATTTCCATAGCATTCGGAGCTGTTGTGCCCGGAGCCAAGGCGTGGATATTTTGCACCCATTGGGCAAATATCGGACGCAATTGAATACCGGTATCTGAGAACAAATCTTGAGGACGACCGAAAGCCCGCATTGTATCGTTGTGAACGTACAAACCGAAGCTGTGGAAGCCCAAGAATATGCAAACCCAGTTCAGGTGGGAAATGATCGCATCTCGATGACGGATCATGCGATCCAACAAGTTGTTGACATTTCCCGCCGGATTGTAGTCCCGCACCATGAAGATTGCTGCGTGAGCCGCTGCGCCAACAATCAGGAATCCGCCAATCCACATGTGGTGGGTGAACAGGGATAGCTGAGTCGGGTAGTCGGTCGCGATGTACGGATACGGAGGCATCGCGTACATATGGTGAGCTACGATGATGGTCACAGAGCCCAGCATTGCCAAGTTAATGGCTAGTTGCGCGTGCCAAGAATTAGTCAGGATTTCGTAGAGACCCTTATGACCTTCACCAGTGAAGGGGCCTTTATGGTTCTCTAAGATTTCCTTCATGCTGTGGCCGATGCCCCAGTTCGTGCGGTACATATGACCGGCGACGATAAATAGCACTGCCAAAGCTAAGTGATGGTGCGCTGTATCTGTCAGCCACAGACCGCCTGTGGTGGGGTTCAGACCGCCTTTGAAGGTCAGGAAGTCTGAGTATGCGCCCCAGTTGAGGGTGAAGAAAGGGGTTAAACCTTTTGCGAAGCTCGGGTAGATGTCAGCCATCAAGCCCGGCGTCAAAATCCACTCGTGTGGCAGCGGGATGTCGGTAACTGTTTTGATCAGCTTACCGCCGACTGTCAGCGGTGCGCCTGCATCGATCGCGTCCATGCAAGCATTGATCGGCAGAGCAATGTGAATTTGTTGTCCTGCAAAGCCCAAGCATCCGCAGCCGAGCAAACCTGCCAAGTGGTGGTTCATCATCGATTCTACGTTCTGAAACCATTCCAGTTTCGGAGCGCGGACGTGATAGTGGAACCAACCGGCAAATAGCATCAATGCTGCCATTACCAAGGCGCCGATCGCAGTGCAATATAGCTGGTATGAGTTAGTGATGCCGTTGGAGCGCCACAGTTGAAACAGACCAGATGTGATCTGAATTCCGTGGAAGCCGCCGCCTACATCTGCATTTAAAATTTCTTGGCCAAAAATCGGCCAAACCACTTGAGCGCTGGGCTTGATGGCTGTAGGATCTGTCAGCCAAGCTTCATAGTTGGAAAATTTAGCGCCGTGGAAATATGCGCCGCTCAACCAAACGAAGATTACTGCCAAGTGGCCGAAGTGAGCGCTAAAGATTTTGCGCGAAACGTCTTCTAAGTCACTTGTATGACTGTCGAAGTCGTGAGCGTTAGCGTGGAGGTTCCAAATCCAAGTGGTGGTTTTTGGCCCCTTAGCTAGAGTGCGATCGAAATGACCTGGTTTTGACCACTTCTCGAAAGAAGTTGGAACCGGATTCTTATCGACTACTACTCTAACTTTTACCTCTCGCTCTGGAGGACTAATGGTCATGAAGACTCTCCTCTCGGTAAGACAAGGAACGAGAACTGAATACTGTATCTGACACTCCCCGCGCTTAATTAGGCGGGGGATTCTCGGTTCTCCGACACTGCTTGCACTTGACTCTTTGCAGAGCTAGACGCAGCTGCATCGTCTCCCCAAGCATTTTGCTTCTTTGAAGAAGCCAGTTCCCCAGTGTCGGTAACAATGTCCCTGGGTACTGCCAACTCTTCTCGCCTTGAGCTGCCGATCGCCTCCTTGATTCAAGATTGATTCAGGATTGATCCGGCTGCTCCTTTTGAGGGAGTTTTATGAATTATAAGCCTGCTACGAGGAGTATGAGTCGCTTGTTAACAATACTTAAAAAACCCTCTATTCTTGATGTAATAAGCCTTTTAATTTCCACAATCCCTCGCAAAAGTCAAGGGGTATTGCCATTAAGTTTACAAAACTCAAAGATTAGGTAATTGAGAAATACTCATTTATGGAGAGATGTTTAAGAAAACGGCTGTAGGAGTTATTAGTGGGATCGGATTGGTGGCTGGCGCAGCCACCAATCCGGGGCAGAGCGGCCCCCGAATTGCCGATCGGCAATTCCCCAATCCTAAATTCGGTTTTGGGCTATAGTTCCCTATGAGAAGGCTTCTAGGAGTATAGTTGCGTGATTGGCATCAATTGGCAGAGAACGGTTGCAGGTAGGCTGGTGGCATTGTTGGCAGCAGCAGTATTGATTTTGGGTATAGCAAGTTGTGGCGCGGGCGATCCCCAAATTCCCAAATCCGGAAACAAGAGCGGCTCACCTACCGCCGAGGTAAAGAGAATCTCAGAGGTTTCGCCCCCAGAAGCCATTCAACAACTGCGTCAGGCTCTCTTAATCTACCAGCCTCAAATAAGTATTTTGAATCCCAAACCTGACGAAGTGCTTCAGGATATAAATGTATCTGTTCAGTTCCAAGTTAAGGACTTCCCCATTTTCAAAGACGCAAACTTGGGCTTGGGGCCCCACCTGCAAGTTTTATTAGACAACCAACCTTATGCAGAAGTTTACGACATCAACGGGCCTGTAACGCTCTCAAACTTAGAACCCGGAACCCATACCCTGCGGGTGTTCGCGGCTAGCCCTTGGGAAGAAAGCTTTAAAAACGAAGGTGCATACGCCCAAACCACTTTTCACGTTTTTAGCAAAACAGAGGACAACAAGCCCGATCGCACATTACCCCTATTAACGTACAACAGCCCCCAGGGCAGCTACGGCGCAGAACCGATCCTGCTCGATTTTTACTTGACCAATGTGCCTTTGCACCATGTAGCTCAAGAAAATTCCCAAGATGACATACTCGATTGGAAAATTCGAGCCACAGTGAACGGGGAAAGTTTCGCGATCGACCAGTGGCAACCTATATACCTTAAAGGATTCAAGCCTGGGAAAAACTGGGTACAGCTAGAATTAATCGACGAACGGGGAAATACCGTCAAAAACGCCTTTAATAATACAGTCAGACTGGTAAATTACCAACCGCAAGGGCAGGATAATCTTTCTAAATTAGTGCGGGGCGAACTAACAGTAGCAGATGCTCGCGGTACAGTCGATCGCACCTACCAAGCCCCCAAGCCCCAACCAACACCGACACCAGCATCAGAAAAAACACCAGCAGCCGAACCCTCACCAGCGGTTCCAGAAACCCCAGTTACCCAGCCCAGCTTAGATCCCAAAGTTGCTCCGAAAGTTGCACCCGTTCAAATAATAGAACAGACACCGACAGCAACACCCCAACTCGAAGCGCCCAAACTTGTAAAACCAGTTCAAGTAATACAACCGACGCCGATAGCAACTCCCGAATTAGAAGCTCCGAAACTTGTAGAACCAGTTCAAGTAATAGAACCCAAACCCACAGGAACTCCCGAATTAGAAGCTCCGAAACTTGTAGAACAGGTGAAAGTCATAGAACCCAAACCCACAGCAACTCCCGAATTAGAATCAGCGAAAATTGTAGAACAGGTAAAAGTTACAGAACCGACACCAGCAGCAACTCCCCAAGCAAAGAAACAAGAATATAAAGGATACTACAATCGGTTCCGCAACTTTTTGCGTCAAGATACCCAACCTGCGACTCCTTCAGCAGCGCCAACACTGCCAGAAATAACAGACAAAGCACCAATACCACAAGTAGTCGCTCCTGCGATACCAGAACCATCTCCCAATCTTGTAGCGCCAGCCCCGCCGATTGCCGCTCCCGAAAGCGCCGCTGAAACTCCCAGTCAACCAAGCGCCGAATTAGCCCTTCCCGAAACAACAGTTTCCCCACCAGAATATCAGCCCAAATCCGAACAAAAAGTCGAATTTGAAACCTAAGAAAAAAATCCCTGCATCCATCAGCGTTAATCCGCGTTGATCTGCCTACATCTGCGCTCAAAAACACAAACCAGGAAAATCGAAAATGACCTATCTCGAAACAGCAGCCAAATTCTACAGCGACGTTGCCGAAACTCCCCAAATCGGACTTTGCTGCGTCCAAAGCAGCCCCTTGCAACTGCCAGGATTAAAAATTCCCGAACAAATGCAAGAAATGAACTACGGCTGCGGCACAACCGTTCACGCCGCGGAACTTGTGGGCAATCCAACAGTGCTGTATCTAGGCGTCGGCGGCGGTTTGGAAGCGCTGCAATTTGCTTATTTTTCTCGACACAAAGGAGCGGTGATAGCCGTCGATCCGGTTCCAGCAATGCGAGACGCGGCTGCACGCAACTTGCAAAAGGCCGCCCAAGAAAATGATTGGTTTGATGCGAGTTTTGTAGAAATTTGTGCCGGTGATGCTTTTGCGTTGCCGGTGCCGGATGCTTCTGTCGATGTTGTCGCACAAAATTGCTTGTTTAATATCTTTGAACCTGCGGATTTAGATAAGGCATTAAAAGAGACTTATCGGGTTTTGAAACCGGGCGGCAGGTTGTTGATGAGCGATCCGATCGCAACTCGGCCAATTCCGCAGCATTTGAAAGATGACCAACGCTTGCGGGCCTTGTGTTTGTCCGGCGCCCTGACATACGCAGAATACGTTCAACACCTTGTAGGCGTGGGCTTTGGCCAAGTGGAAGTCCGGGCGCGCCGTCCTTACCGACTGCTGGACAAACACAATTACAAATTGGATGCGGATTTGCTGTTAGAAAGCCTCGATACAGTGTCTTTTAAAGTAGAGATTCCCCCGGATGGCGCTTGCATTTTCACTGGCAAAACGGCGATTTATGCGGGGTCTGAGGAGATATTTGATGACGGTGCGGGTCACGTTTTGCAGCGGGGAGTTCCGGCGGCGGTGTGCGATAAAACGGCTGGGAAGTTGGGGGGATTGATGCCGGATCAGGTGTTGATTACGGATTCGACTTGGCACTATAATGGCGGCGGTTGCTGTTAAGTAAAAAGTAAATAGTGGGATTTTAAATATTTAGATGTTTGCTGGGGCGGGTTCACTCTTAGACTCTAGCTAGTAGCGCAAATATTAATAAACCCACCCCAATGCCAGAACTAGACCATTAATCTGCTATTTCCTAGCATTAATCCCCGGAATAAGAGAAGAGGGCGGGTTTATTTTATTTATTTGTGGGAGGCAAATATTTTTGGTGAACCCGCCCCTACAGCGATATGTTTAATTTCCAACTAATCTTAGAGAAAAAACCAGGCAGAGCCTCGCGGCAGGCATTTCCCGGCTCTGCCTGGAAGTCGAAAAGTCTAACCTGAAACCCGCTCGCAAGCAACAATATCGTGGTGATTGTCCCATCCTTTTTCTAAATATAAGAGTTTCCGCAGATTGGGTATTGTTTCTAAATGCGAATTTACCCAAGCTGACGAAGATACCGAAATACCATAGTTTGAAGCGCCATCATAATCTTGATACCCAAAGCCTTGACGCTGATAATCATTGAGTATGGCAGTCACTTTATGCGCTGGCAGCCCATAATTATGACCGCTGTTGAAGCAGTCAGCAACATAACGACCGTGTACTGAAAAAACTACAATTCCTCCTAGAGTTAAATGGTCGTAGAAAAACTTTAAGAATCCTTGCCAATATTTTGATTCTAAATGAGTTAGTAAAGAGCCGCACCAAATTAAGTCAAATTGGCGGTCTATTTTTATGCAATCGGGATTGCGATCGGAGTAAACTGGAATCGCATTAAATACCTCGGCACAAAAATCAACAGCTTTTCGCTCCAAGTCGCAGGCTGTAATCTCAGCATTCGGAAAAGCTGCCTTAAGTGTCCTCAATACTCTGCCGTGTCCGCAAGGAAAGTCCAGAATTGCGATCGAGTCAGACTTAGACGCAGCCAGCATCGCTAACCGCACAGATTTTAAAGCTGAACATCCGACTGCATAATAGTGTGCATCTCCATTGGGTACATACATCACATCATCGGGAGAGATGCGTTTGATAATATTAGTTGGTTCCTGTTCCAACAAGTTTTTAAGTTCCTGCATTGCACCCGACCTCTATTTATTAAGCCAACCTATTGTATCTTGAAACTTGACTCGGTTGAGGACGCTACTGGCCAAGCTTTGTGACGGTCATTCTCAGGCGTTTTTGGGCAACGAGTGCAGTCCCGGATGCACCCTCGGCCAAAAACCCGGTCGATCGGCATTATTTGGCGCCCAGGGAGAGATTTTTTGACTGTTGGGGGTTTTTTGGCCAAGCGTTTGACACTCAAAACTGTAGGTGGGGCGCCCCTGTAGCCGCCGGAGGTCCCGTGCTGACCCCTGCAAATCATCGCCCTCATCCTCATTCTCTGCACCCTCTGCGGTTTCCTTAACCTCCTTTCCCCCATCCCGCGAAACTTCCCGCTAAATTAAAGAAGTAAAAAATATTCTAGCCCCACCAAGGAGATGCCATGCCTCGCGTCAGAGCACCAGAATTCCCCGTCAAGTACCCCTGGTTGAACACCGAGAAACCTTTATCCATTGCATCGTTAAAGGGGCGCGTCGTCCTCCTCGACTTCTGGACGTACTGCTGCATCAACTGCTTGCACGTCCTCCCAGATCTCAAATACCTGGAACAAAAATATAAAGATTCCCTGACAGTGATCGGCGTTCACTCGGCAAAATTTGAAAACGAAAAAGATGTAGAAAATATCCGCCAAGCTATTCTCCGCTACGATGTCGAACATCCCGTGCTCGTAGACAGCGGTATGAAAGTTTGGCAAAGCTACGCTGTTCGCGCTTGGCCGACTTTAATGGTGATCGATCCTGAAAGTTATGTCGTCGGCTTTGTTTCCGGCGAGGGGAATAGAGAAGCACTTGACCAGTTAGTTGCCAAGTTAATTGCTGAATACAAAGATAAAAATGCGATCAATTTTAAAGAACTGCGTTTCAGCTTAGAAAAACAGCGCAAACCTCTATCAACGCCGCTGGCTTTTCCGGGTAAAGTGCTGGCATTTGCGATCGCTCAAACGGAGGCCAAACAGCTTGACCAACATGAGGCGCTGTTGGGGGAAATGACTGAGGACAGTGCATCTATAGATGAAACTGTATTGCCCGGGCCTGCTAATTCAGTTATCCAAAACTTGGTCGGTTCTTGCTTGTTTATTGCGGATTCTGGACACAATCGCATTGTTGTCAGCAGTATCGAAGGTGAGGTGCTGCACGTTATCGGTACTGGGAAACCGGGTTTAACTGATGGTAACTTTGAAGAAGCTGAGTTTTTTACACCTCAAGGTATGGCTTTTGATGCAGAAAGTCAAATTCTATATGTTGCTGATACGGAAAATCACGCTATCAGAACGATCGACTTTACGACTCAACGGGTGGAAACTGTGGCTGGTACTGGCGAACAAAGTCACGAAATTGCACCCCGCAGCGGCAAGGGTTTAGAGATGCAATTGAATTCGCCTTGGGATTTAGAAAGAGTTGGCGATCGACTTTTTATCGCGATGGCGGGTTCGCACCAAATTTGGGAAATGCAGTTAGACACTGGTACGATCGCCACTTATGCGGGTATTGGCCGAGAATCCTGTGTGGATGGAAGTCTCGCAGAATCGGCTTTTTCTCAGCCCAGCGGCTTGGCTACGGATCGATCGGAGTTGTTTGTGGCTGACAGCGAAATTAGTTCGATTCGGGCTGTGGGTATCGATGAAGACCCGAAGGTGCGTACTGTCTGTGGTAGCGGTGAATTGTTTGGTTTTGGGGATAAAGATGGTCGCGGTGAGGAGGTGAGGTTGCAGCACTGTTTGGGTGTGGAATACGCTCAAAATTATCTCTGGGTTGCTGATACTTACAATCACAAAATTAAGCGGATCGATCACCGGGGCGGTACGTGCAGGACGATGATTGGAGATGGTACAGCAGGTTTGGTGGATGCCAAAGGTCTCAATGCTCGATTTTTTGAGCCTTCAGGGTTGAGCGCGATCGGGTCTCATTTGTTTGTTGCTGATACGAATAATCATGTGATTCGGCGAGTTGAGTTGGATACGCTGGAAGTTACAACTTTGGATTTTCATGGTTTGTGCGCGCCGGATGTTTGCCTTGCTGATTGAGACAAGACGGCGGTTGAAACCGCGTCTATACAAACGAAGTCCGAGCAAGGGAGGGACTGAAGAAAATTAATAATATCTGGTGCTTTTAACCGTGCACTCTTCAATCCGTACTCCTCGGGTTTTGTTTGTGTAGATGCGGTTTCAACCGCCCGGTCTTCTGAACCGTATTGTCTAATAATCGCAAAAATCTAAAATTCCGAATTGCTCAGCAGCCGCACTATTTGTTCAGCATCGTTCAATTCTCCGACAATTCGCCGCACGGGTTTCGGCCAGATTTTAATTAAAGTAGGAGTTGCTGAAATCTGATCGGCTTCAGCTTGTTCGGGATGTTTCAACACATCAATTACTTTTAAAGTGTAGGGACGATCGAGACATTGCTCTAACAATTGGTGTAAAGTTTCGAGAATGCGTTCGGTGCTGGGGTTGCTACCGGAAACAAACAGCCGCAAAACGTACCCTTGAGTTGGCGGCGGCGGGGTGAGTGCTGTTGCTTTGGTTGGTGGCGTCTGCTGCGATTGCCGGAAGCGCCAGGGATGTACGATCGCACAATTGAGCGAGTCCGATCGACCTTGGGCGATCGGATATCGTACAATTAAGTCGTGATTTTCCCAAAGTTCGGGGAATTGTTCGTGATAAGTGGCGATCGCCATTGGTTCGCAAATTTCTTCGCTGCGGGCTTCCCAAACCAAGTCACCAGTGCCAAAAATGGCATTTAGTAGGGTTTGATGTCGCAGCACGGGGGGGTATGCCTCGGCAGCAACCCGCAATTGTCGATCGGTGCGATCGATCCAGCAGTCAACGGTTGCCGTATAGCAAGGTATCAGAAAATGCGGGGGCTCCGACAAACCTAGTATCTCCTGGAGAGCTACGCACAACTGCAAGTGCCACTGAGTTTGCTTGCGGGGGTCTATGCAATAGATTAAGTCTCCCCCCGGTGTAAATAGTGCAATGCCTTTGAAAAATTCCGGCAAAATTGGGCGATCGACTTTCAATTAAGTACACCAATAAAAATTAACAGTTAACTGTTATAGCCCTTCTCATTTAAGTGAGGTATATCCGGTAATCGGTAATGGCTAATGGGTAATGGCTAATGGGTAATAAAACAATCGCCCGCGAGCAATTACCGATTACCAATTACCAATTACCCACGCTCAAGCGTACCGCACTGTTACTGAGAATTGCTATAACTGTTAACTGTTAACACTCGATCTTTAGACTCGACCTCGAAGCATCTGAGCCATTTCGTTCGGGAACGGTGAGTTTTCTACAGCCAGTTCTTCAGTAATTCTACCTTCTTGATAAAGGCCATAGAGCGACTTATTCATCGTCGTCATACCTTCATAAGTATCTTTGATCATGATTTGATTGATTTCCTCATTCTGCCCCTTCAGAATGTATTCCTTCACCACGTCGGTATTGATCATAACGTCGTGGAAAGCAGCCCGCTTGCCGTCAGTGGTTTTGCAGAGCAGTTGAGCAATAATCGCCACCAAGGATTCTGAAATAGAAACCCGTATGGCTTCCTGTTCTTCCGCTGCGAACATATCCAGAATCCGGTTGAGGGTTTTAATAGCACTATTGGTGTGCAGGGTTCCTGCAACTAAGTGACCTGTTTGAGAGGCTTTGAGGGCAATTTCCACTGTCTCTCTGTCCCGAATTTCTCCGACTAGCATCATGTCGGGGTCTTGCCGCAGAGCGCCTTTGAGAGCGTTAACAAACTTGAGGGTATGCCTGCCGACTTCCCGGTGTTTGATCAAGGATTTTTTGCTTTCGTGTACGAATTCTACCGGGTCTTCGATCGTAATGATGTTGTAGGCTTTATTCTTATTGATGTAATCTATCATCGCGGCCAAGGTGGTAGACTTGCCCGAACCTGTTGGGCCCGTCACCAAAATCAGCCCTTTGTGGAAGCCACATATTTTCTTAAAGACTTCCGGCAGGTTCAATTCCTCCAGTGTCATTATTTTGGCAGGAATTAGCCGCAGCACCATCGCCGGGCCGGCCAAGGAGTCCATACAACTGATCCGAATGCGGACGAAGCCGAAGTCGAAAGCGCCGTCAAAGTCTAGGTTTTTTTGGAAAATTTCAATTTCTTCATCGCTCATGCACTCGCGCAGCCAGCCAAAAAACGTATCTAAATCCGTCGGTGGGTAGCCGATGTCGGCAATCTCCCCACGGTTGCGGAAGCGCGGGAATTCGTTTACTCCGAGGTGAAGATCGGATACTCCTTCTTTTTTGGCTCGCAAAACTAGGTCTTTCAAACTCGGCTGTTCGCCGCTGCTGGAGCTCGGGTTTTTAGGTGTGGCGAAGGATTGGGGCGCGGATGCCGGCGGCGGTGCTGGTGCTGGTGGCGGTGCTGGTGGCATTCCTGCTGCTCTGGGAATTCCTGGAGCTGGAGGGCGGGGGAGCCCAGGCGGTGGGGGAGCTCCGGGTACGGGCGGGCGAGGTGCTGGCGGATGCTGTTGTGTCATATGCGCTACTTTAATTTGGTGAGAAGGCTGACTCGAACAGATGATTTGTGGAAGTTGGACAATGCCGATCGCCCGAAGTGCTCATAGAACACAAAAGCTCAACTGTTCAGATCAGTTTATCCCAAGAGGGGGTCACACTGCTGCACCAGTAAGGAAATATTCTGTCGCTTGCAGGATGCGAGCCAAGTCCATCTAGGATCTAATATGGATTTTAGCCATTTGGGTGTTTTTTTTTCAGGAAAAGAGGTTTCCGCAAGAAAACAGTATAAATTAATACTTGCTTGAATTATTAAGGACGTAAACCGATGAATTCTGTCGATCGGGCTTTTAGTTCAGCCCTGGATTTGGCGAAGTCGATCCGCGCTCGGGAAGTGTCGCCGCTAGAACTTGTCAATCTGTACTTGGAACGGATCGATCGATTAAACCATCAGCTTGGTAGTTATTTTACCGTAACGGCCGATCGGGCGATCGAGCTGGCGAAATCGCAAACCGAACAACTAGCAGGCTTAAACAAGTCACAGGAACTGCCGCCGTTTTTCGGAGTGCCGATCGCGATTAAAGACTTGACACCAGTTGCGGGCGTTCCCTGTACCTACGGAACTCAAGCATTGCACGGTAACATATCTCCCTACAACGAGTCAGTCGTATGGCGGATCGAAGCAGCCGGATTTAACATTTTGGGCAAAACAGCAACCTCTCAAATTGGCTCATTGCCTTACACCGAACCCCCAGGTTTCCGGCCCGCGCGCAATCCCTGGAATTTAGCCTACACGCCCGGAGGTTCCAGCGGCGGCTCAGCGGCGGCCGTAGCGGCGGGTTTATGCGCGATCGCCCAAGGTTCAGACGGTGGCGGTTCGATCCGAGGCCCAGCTTCCGCCTGCGGTTTAGTGGGCATTAAACCCTCGCGGGGGCGAGTTTCCTGGGCACCAGTCGGAGATTACCTGAGCGGAATTTCTGCCAACGGCCCTCTGGCGCGCACTGTCGCTGACGCCGCCGCACTTTTAGACGTAATGTCAGGCTACACAACAGGCGATCCCTACTGGCTCCCCGACCCGAATCCCACGTTTCTAGAGGCTTCCGGTGAAAAGTTGGGCAAGCTGCGAATTGCTTTTTCGACCAATATTTCACCCGTGGGTGAGGCGGCGGATATCTGTCAGCAAGCGGTACTCGAAACCGTAAAATTACTAACAGATTTGGGTCACGATGTCGAACCGGGCTGCCCGGATTTTACGGGTTTGATCGAACCGTTTACGGTAATTTGGCAGTCTGGGCCGGCTGCAAGCGGCATTCCAGGCAAGGTTTTGGAACCGATGAATCGCTGGTTGTTGGAAAGGACTGTTTCGGCTGGGGAATATTTGCGGGCGGTGAATCAAATGCAGGTGATTTCACGGCGGATTGTGGGGTTCTTTGAAAATTTTGACGTGTTAGTTTTGCCGACTTATATGCACTCGCCAATTGGCATCGGCGAGTGGGCAGATTTGAGTTGTGAGGAAACTTTGCAACGGATTATTAATTGGATTGCTCCTTGTCCGCCGTTTAATGCTAGCGGTTTACCTGCGATCGCACTTCCTGCCATTTTAGATGATAACGGTTTACCTGTGGGAATTCAAATTATCGGGAGGCCGGCAGCGGAAGCAACTTTAATTGCTTTGGCGGCGCAGATGGAAGCAGCAAAACCTTTCCCGGTTTTGGATTTTCAATAGGTTTGTAGTGAGGACTTTAGTCCTCGGATTTAGATAAGGACTAAAGTCCTCACTACGAACCTGTATGCTTGAACAACTAGCATCAAGTAGGTTTGTAGTGAGGACTTTAGTCCTCGGATTTAGATAAGGACTAAAGTCCTCACTACGAACCGATATTTTGCGAAGAAACCGGGTTAATTCCGGTCAATCATAGTTATTAGCCAATACGGTTCACTTAAGATTGTCCGAAGAGAGGAACGAAGCAAACAAGAGTATTTATTTTTCATAATTTTTACCGCCTGGATCGTTTTAAGTAAACCGTATTGAGTTATTAGCGATAACAACTGCAATCTTTCCAAAATCCATCTTTAGATTGATAGATATTTAGAGTTTTTAGGAAAAGATTAGTAGCAATTATGTGCGAATATGTAGGATAAAAATTAATGCTAGCTTCCGGCCCAATTACCGCTCCAGTTCCCGTTTTTCTTGTTCTTTTAGCAATCATGCTAATCGCCCCTTTAGTATTTGAGCGCTTGCGACTGCCGGGAATAGTCGGTTTGATTATTGCAGGCGTAATTGTCGGGCCCAACGGTATCAATTTGCTGGAACGGGACGCTACTATGGTTTTGTTAGGAACCGTAGGATTGCTATTTTTGATGTTCCTAGCGGGACTGGAAACTAGCCTCGACGACCTCAAACTCAATGCGGACAAAGCTGTTATATTTGGGCTGGCTACTTTTTCCTTGCCGATGATATTGGGGACGGGAGCGATGCTGCTGTTGGGATATAGCTGGCTGGCTGCAATTTTAGTCGCTTCTTGTTTTGCTACGCACACGCTTTTAGCGCTGCCAATTCTCACAAAATTGGGATTGATGCGAACTCAGACTATTACTACGACTTTGGGGGGGACTTTAATTACGAATGTGTTGGGACTGTTGGTGCTGGCAATTGTTGTCAAAGCTTACAAAGGAAATCTCACTCTCGATTTTTGGCTGTTTCTCATTCCATCTCTGGCTATCTACACTTTTGCTACTTTGTGGGGAGTCCCCAAAATCGGTCGCTGGTTTTTCAAGAAATTCGGACACGACGAGAATGCCGAATTTATATTTGTATTGGCTACCCTATTTCTAGTTTCTTACGCAGCAGAACTAATTGAAATTGAGGCAATTATTGGTGCATTTTTATCGGGAATTGCCATTACTCAAATTATTCCCAAAATGAGTCCGCTGATGAATCGGATTCAGTTTATCGGGAATACGCTGTTTGTGCCGTTTTTTCTGATTTCTGTGGGGATGTTAATTGACCCGCTAATTTTGGTGAAGCAGCCGCAGTCTTTGTTGGTGGCGGCGGTGATGATTTTAGCAGAGGTGGTGAGCAAGTTTTTGGCAGCTTGGATACCGGGGAAATTATTTCGTTTTGAGTTTCCAAGCATTATGGTAATGTTCGGCCTTTCTGTTGCTCAAGCTGCTTCTACTTTGGCTGCGATTACGGTTGCTTTTGAGATTAAATTGGTCGATCGCGTCACGGTGAACGGCATCATTGCCATGATTTTAGTAACTTGTGTCGCTTCTCCTTGGATTGTATCTCGGTGGGGTCAAGAAATGCAGCAGCCGGGGTCGAGTTTGCCGGCTGCTACTTCAGGAAAGCGTTCATGGGGAGAGCGAGTTTTAGTGCCTGTTGCTAATCCGAATACAGAAGATAATTTGCTGCGTTTGGCTTTGATTTTAGCAAAAGCATCTCAGGGAACTTTGCTGCCGCTGCATATTTTGTCCGATCGCGGGGAAGCAATTTCTCCGGCAGATAAAATGCAGCAAACTCAACTTTTGACGGCTGCGGAAACTGTGGCCCATGCGGCTGCTTGTGCGGTTGAACCGATCGCGAGGATAGATGATGCGATCGATCGCGGAATCCTACGGAGTGCAACCGAACGCGAGGCTAGTTTAATAGTTTGCGGTTGGAAGGGATTTTCCACGACGCGCGACAATTTTTTTGGCAGCATCATTGACACAGTGATCAGGCGATCGCCCGTACCCGTACTGATTGCTCGATTTCCCGATCCTCTCCAGAATACAGCCAGAGTTATTTTGGCTGTAACTGACAGCGAGTTGACTCGGTTTGGATTTCAGGAAACCGTGGATATTGCTAAGAGTTTGGCCGACGCACTCAAGGCGAGTTTGCAAGTGTTGTTGGTGGCGACAAAACGGGAACAAAGCAACAAAAGTGCGGGGGAGGTGGAAATTCTTTCTGAGATACCAGTAAATCGGGTGCGGGGAAATTTTATCAAGCTAGTTTCGCAGAATTTGTTAGAACACGATTTGCTGATTTTAACAACAATTTCTCACCAGAATTTGTGGGAAAAACCGGGAACTCTTAAAGAACCGGAAGCGATCGCCCGCGCTCACCAATATCTTTCGATGCTTGTTGTTTATTTTCCCAAATCTTAAGTAATATTTTAACCGCAGATCGTCTGATCGACATGCATTCATCTGCGGTTAAAATTTAAGAGAGAGAGTCTATTTTCACATCTGTTTTACTCTCGCTTGCTGGCTTATCTGAACTGTATTGGATTAGCAGCGACAAGCAAAGTAGACTTGAGTTGCATAAATATTCGATCGAGCCAGTTAACCGCAGATTTTAAGCTGATAAACACTGATGGACGCAGATGCTTTCGATCGGGTCTGCGATTGAGTACAAGAGGTCTAGTGCAATGGGATCGTCTGTGTTTTGCTTTAACGCTGTGCGATCGTCCTCGCTTGCTTTCGGTTATGGAAGCCCTTCGAGCAAAGCCGATCGCACTAATACAAAAAATTATACAAAAATCAGATGTTCCCAGTGCCATTAGGTGCAAAATTCGCGACAGACAATTAAATATACCCAAAAGCATTGCCGATCGCACTTCAACACAATTTCTAGGCATCTAGAACAATTTTTCGGTATCTGAGAGACTTCTGAGAATATAGTGATATAGTTTCTAGTTGAATCCGGCAAAAATGAGCATTACACCAAATTTCAGATGGTTTTCGTCAATGGTGAGCGTTTGTAGCGCGATCGCGATCGGCACTTTCGGCGCTCTGACATCCCCTGCAAAAGCTGCGGAAACGGTGGTTGTCCGCAAAGGTATTTTACAATCGTCAATCTCCGTTGCAGATTTGCGCGAACTCGCTGAAACCGGAAAAGTCCCCGACAGACTGCAAGCCTACGCCAATCTGCTGTCTGACGCACAGCGCAGTCAAATATTTGGAGCGCTGCGAGCGAAAGTTCCGCTGAATGTAGTTGGTTTGAGCAACTTGCTAAATACGGGCATCGGCACTGCGATCCTGACGGATTTGACTACAGTCATACCCAGGCGCGACGGTGCGGGTGTCGAAGCGCTGCGAGCGGCTTTGGTGTTGGGGGCGAACGCGCCGGAAGGCTTATCTGTATTGAGTTTCATAGAATCTTATCCCAGCTCGCGGGTAGTCGTGGATCTCGATCGAGCTTTCGCAGTTTTGGCAAATTTGAACGCTGGTTTTTGGCAAACTCAGCGGTTTATGGCCGCGATCGCACCTCAGTTAGCAGCCACTAAACCCGCGTTTAACCAGCCTTTCGACCCCACCCAGCCCGGGCCGAATTCTGTGCAGGTATTGAAGCTAGATTTGAACGATAGCGCCCGCAATCGGCGCATTCCGGTTGATGTCTATTGGTCGAAAGCTGCGACAGCCGACAAACCGGCGATCGTCTTTTCTCACGGGTTGGGTTCCGTCCGCACGGATTTGCGCTATTTAGCCGAGCATTTAGCATCCTACGGCTATGTGGTAGCTGCTTTGGAACATCCGGGAAGCAACGAAACGAACACCAATGCTGCGATCGCGGGTAAGTCTCGGTTGCTAGCTCCTCAAGAGTTTTTAGACCGTCCCAAAGACATCAGTTTTGTGCTCGACGAACTGGCTAAATTGAACCAAACTGATGATAACTTGCAGGGGAAAATTGCGATCGAGCGATCGATGATCGTGGGCTATTCCTTCGGCGGCGCCACAGCCTTGTCCGTAGCAGGTGCCGAACTGCAATTGACCGGGCTCAAACAGCGGTGTCAGGGGGATTTGATTGGGTTTAGCTTGGGCGAAGGCATTCAGTGCGCGGCGGCCGGATTGCCCCAAGAACGGTATCAATTGCGGGATGCCAGGATTAAAAGGGCGATCGTCATGAATCCCACCACATCATTACTATTTGGAGAAACAGGTTTAAGTACAATTCAAATTCCCACATTAATAGTAGCAGGTTCTGCCGACAAAACAACACCCGCCCTAGTCGAACAAATTGCCGGATTCCCCAAAATCCCCAATCCCAAATGGCTAGTCGGCTTTGTAGGAGGAACCCACTTAAGCGTCAAAGATCCGAGTACAACCTTAGACCAAGTTGGCAGACCGAGCACAGTAATTACTGGCGATGAACTTGTCGGCGACCAAGCTGTGAGCATACGCAATTATATTAAAGCTATAAGTCTAGCAATGGCTGCTCAACTAACGCCTGAAGCCGACAAATATGCAGTATTTCTCACCCCAGAATACGCACAATTTGCTTCAACAAATGCAATTCCAGTGCGGCTAGTAACAGAAATCTCCCCAGAAACCAATGCAGTCGTACAAACTTTCATTCAAGGAAATAAGTAGTCAGTTGTCAGTTGACAGTTGACAGTTGGCAGTTGGCAGTTATCAGGAGTGCAAGCGTCCCCGAAGAACGAGTTTTCTATTTAAGTAGGTGATTAAAAAAAACAATAGTATCTCCTAGGGGCGGGTGCCGGCTAATAATCTATGATACCAGCCGATTTATCAAGGCAAAACCCGCCCTCCCCATCTAATATTTATTTATACTCCCCATCTAATATTTATTTGTACCAAACTATTTAGTAACGAGAAAGTTACGAAGAAACCGGGTTTCTGAGGTGTCACGAGTCCGCACATTTGAACTTAGGTTGTGAGTTTCTAGTCAGCGTTGTCCAATAATATTGCGACTTAGCAGCCTTTGCTGTAGTATGTGCGCCCGTTGCGCCCAGCGTCTATTTTTCTTGAGCCGTTGCTGATATTTTTTGTGCGTGCCAGGGCAAAATATAACAAAGCACTTTCACCAACTCAACTCCCAAACTGCCATGCCTAAAAAAAATATTATCCCGCTGTTGATTCTGTTTGTAGCCCTGTTTACCCTTTACGGTGACAGTTTAACTTTTCTCCCCAAGCCTGTAAGAGATACCAGCTTGGCCAGTAGAAAGTTCTTCGTAGGGTTGTGGCCTTCATGGGTGAAGCCGAGAGAGGTAAATAAGCAAAGGGATAAGGAGATTGAGGACTTGCAAAAAAACCCTAGTCCGAATCGATAGTTTTGACAGTTGACAGTTGACAGTTGACAGTTGACAGAAGTCTGATGGAAGTTATTGTAGGGTGCGTCAGGTCTGAATGTGGCGACCACCTACTCAATAAATTTCTCCCTGACGCACCCTACGGTTAATTAGCACTTCAGACTTTAGATTAGTCCTCCAATCTAAAATCTAAAATCTAAAATCTAAAATTGATTACGCTTGCTTTTTCAACCAGCTAAACATAGCGCGCAAATCTTTACCAACTTCTTCAATCGGATGTTCTGCTTCCTGACGGCGCATGGAGATAAAGCCCGGTTTGCCGGCTTGGTTTTCCAGAACGAATTCGCGAGCAAATTGACCGGATTGAATTTCGCTAAGAATTTTGCGCATTTCGGCGCGGGTGTCATCGGTGACGATGCGGGGGCCGCGAGTTAAGTCGCCGTATTCTGCGGTATTGGAGATACTATCGCGCATTTTGGCGAGGCCTCCTTCTACTACTAAGTCAACGATAAGTTTAACTTCGTGCAAACATTCAAAATAAGCTAATTCCGGTTGATATCCGGCGTCAACTAAGGTTTCAAATCCAGCTTTAATTAAGGCGCTCAAACCGCCACACAAAACTACTTGTTCGCCAAAAAGATCGGTTTCTGTTTCTTCGCGGAAAGTGGTTTCAAGAATACCGGCTCTGGTGCCACCGATACCTTTAGCATAGGCCATTGCCCGATCGCGCGCTTGACCGGAAGCATCTTGATATACCGCAAACAAACTGGGAACACCTTCGCCTTGTTCGTAAGTCCGTCGCACCAAATGTCCGGGGCCTTTGGGCGCTACCATTACTACGTCTACGTTGGCTGGGGGGACAACTTGGCCGAAGTGAATGTTAAAACCGTGAGCAAATGCTAAAACATTTCCTTCGGAAAGGTTAGGTTCGATTTGTTCTTTGTAAATAGTTTTTTGAACTTCATCGGGCAATAAAATCATGATGAAGTCAGCGGCGGCGGCTGCTTTGTCTACCGGGTGAACAGTTAAACCCGCGTCGGTGGCTTTGGCGGCAGACTTGCTACCGGGATACAAACCGACAATGACTTTCATGCCACTGTCTTTGAGGTTGAGGGCGTGGGCGTGTCCCTGGGAACCGTAGCCAATGATAGCAACCGTTTTGTTGGCTAAGAGGTCTAGGTTGGCGTCTTCGTTGTAATACATACGGGCCATAGTGCTTGTCTCCTGAGATGCAAATTGGGTAATTGACTGCAAAACTTTCATTTTATCAAAGTGGGGTGCATTTTTTTGCAGAGTTTTACAGATTAAGATTTGGATGGGGAAAATCAAGGGCGATTCACGCTCGGGATAGCTGCGCCGCGCGTGCTGAATTTAGCAGGTTTTGCTGGAAGTCCAATATAATTGTCAGTAGCGTACTGTGCTGTTGAAAAAACGCAACTAACTAACTAACTTTTTTAACATGAAAATAAAAGCAATACATCATGTGGCAATTATTTGCTCGGATTACGAAGCATCAAAGAAATTTTATGTAGAAGTCTTGGGATGTTCGATTATCAAAGAAACTTTCCGCAGCGAGAGGAATTCTTACAAACTAGATTTGCAAGTCGGAAACAGCAGCGCGATGATTGAGCTGTTCTCATTTCCCCATCCTCCCGAAAGAGTTAACAATCCTGAAGCTTGCGGTTTGAGACATATAGCTTTTGCAGTTGATGATATAGAAGCATCAGTTGCTTACTTAAAATCGCAACAAGTAGAAGTAGAAGGAATTCGCCTTGACGAGATTACAGAAAGACGGTTTACTTTTTTCAGAGATCCAGACAATTTACCATTAGAAATCTATGAAATTTAAGGAGTATACCGATTTGGTAAAGCGGCTAATTGAACGGGTGCACAGTACACAGAGTAAAAACTCAAACTTAAAATTGTATAATGGACTATCTCGCTAGAAATATAATCACGATCGCATTACCTGCTTTAATACTGTTGATCGGCATAGTAGCTACAGGTAAAACAGGTGATGCAGCCATCGCAGCCGGTTTGAAAAAAGTAGGCTGTTCCTTTGGGACGCTCAGCGGTTTAAGTGTGTTGGTAATTGCAGGATTTGTTGCCAATTACTTTAGTTATTTTGTCGTAGATGGCTTGCTGATCAGATTTTATCAAAAGCGGCGAGTGCTGGAACAGCCAGAAAAATTGACAATAGAAATTGACAAATTGCCGATTACCAACGACCTCAAAATTAAGCTTAAATGGGCGGTGCTGCATAGCAATAGCAAAATCATTGGCTTGAAGTACATATTTTTGAGATGGTTTATTCTGGCAGCAATTGTAGATGCAGTATTGTCAATCGCAGGTTACTTGGGAGAATTTAACCGACTTTTTGAATTAAATTCTCATTTTAAACTACAATATATGTTAATCGGTATATCTATTTTTATATTCTTCGCTCTGGTGCGCTCTAAAAAAATATGGTTGCTGGTGAGCGCATTTTGTATAATCATTAATTTGGCGGAAATTGTTCCTTGGTATTTTCCAGCGCCCGCATTTGCAGGAGCTGCTCCCGGACAACACTTGCGGATTTTGCATTCAAATGTTTTGACGAGTAATCAGCGATATGCTGATGTGCTATCGCTGGTTAAAAAAGAACAACCTGATATCGCGGTTTTTGTAGAAGTCAGCACAGCTTGGGCAAAAGAGTTATCGGTTTTAAGCGAGATGTTCCCTTATTCTTCCCAGCAACAAGAATCAGAGGCATTTGGTAGCGCCATCTACAGCAAGCTGCCTTTAGAAAATGCTTCTGTTCAAGCATTTTCAAGCCGAAGAAAGAGTTTGTTAGCGGATGTTCAATTTCAAGGTAAAACTATTTCTCTGCTGCTTGTTCATCCGTCTGTGCCGATCAAACAGCACAGTTTTATCGATCGCAACCAACAACTAGCAGCCATCGGCGAGTATGCAGCCCAAGTCAAAAATCCGCTGATTGTGGTTGGGGATTTCAATACCACAATGTGGTCGCCGTTCTACAAAAATATGGTAAATACCGGAAAATTGCGAAATGCGCGATCGGGCTTTGGCCTTTTACCTACTTGGCCGACTTTTATGCCGCTAGCTTATATTCCGATCGATCATTTCCTAGTCAGCAAAGAAATTGGTGTTTTGAATATTCATACAGGCCGCAATGTCGGTTCGGATCATTTGCCGTTAATTACAGATTTGGTACTTTGAACGCTGGAGTCGATATTTTCTAACAAATTATTGATTAACTGGATCTGGTACTGCTGAATATTTGTCTTTAGCGGCTCTTGGCTGTCTTGAAAACTGATAACTTTGGCAGCGATTTCCTTGTAGTGTTGCAGCATGGAAAAAGTATCGGTGCTGAAGCGGGCGAGATAGTTTTTCGCAGCCTCGCTGCAAATTTGCGTTACTTGATTTAGATAAGCTTCTGAGGATTCAGGCGGCTTTTCATAGCCAGTTCTTTTGTTCAAAATATAGCTAGCACCGCCGACTACTGCTGCTCCCACAGGCCCGCCCAACAGCCAACCTAAGCCAGTCGCGATCGCCACTGGAGTCACTTCGCTGTCGATCGACTTTTTAGCAGCCGGAGGTGGCGGCGGCTCTGGTAAGACGATTTGCGGGGCTGGGGGAAACGAGATCAAAAGGGCGATCGGCTGTTCCTTATCAAAGAACTCGCAAGCTTTATTTACCCATTCTGCGATGGTTTGCTGCTGATGTAAGACCTCTCGCTGAAATTTTAGCTTCCACGCATCAAAACTTCCTTCCTGAAGCGACAGCGCCATTTCCGATTGATACCGCTGCAAAAGTGTGGGCTGGTAAAGCCAAATCTCGAAATCGGAAACGCTGGCTTGAAAGCCTTTTGAGATTAGTTTTTCGGCTTTTTGTTTAATTTCAATTTTGTCTTTGTGCTTTTGTTGAGCTGATGCTATTTCGGCGGCGACAGTTTCCGATTTAGCTTGCAAAGATTGACAAATTTTAGTAGCTATGGCTTCAATTCTCGGCAACTTAACTGCTAGTTGTTCCTGTTGAGCTACGACAATACTTTGCAAAGCCGATTCAAACGCGGCAATTCCTGTAGTTTGGGCGGCGGCTACATCGCCTTTTAATCTCGCCCTCAAAGCGGGTAAAGCATCGACGCGGTAGATATTGCTGATGTTGTTCGGCAAGTTGGAGCGAAAACTTTCGGCAACAAACAACAATCGATTGTATACTTGTTTTTGGTCGTCTGGTTCGAGTAA
Organism: Microcoleus sp. A006_D1; assembly: GCF_036702805.1. Classification (NCBI taxonomy): domain Bacteria; kingdom Bacillati; phylum Cyanobacteriota; class Cyanophyceae; order Oscillatoriales; family Microcoleaceae; genus Microcoleus; species Microcoleus sp. A006_D1. Next base: position 79,585 of record NZ_JAUBVZ010000007.1, on the reverse strand, counting down.
ATTGATAAAATTGGCAACAAAGACGACTGTGTTAATTTGGCGATCGCTCAACCAATCTCTCAGGTGCTCCCGTTCGCCTAAAGTCATCAATTTGCGAGCGTCCAAAACCTGCACCACTAAATCAGCCGTGAGCAATTTATCCCGAACTAAGTTATCCTGTTCTTGGCGATCGTTAGTTCCCGGCAAATCCAGCAATTCCACGCCCGTTTTCAGGAATGGATGGGGACAGTAGACATTCACGGCTGCGACATCATCCCGCATTTGCCTAGCGTCGTCAAGGATGGCGTAGCGTTTCAGAACATCTGTCCCCGGTTCGCTGACTTCTGTACCGTCTTTGAGCGTGATTTTTGCGTGCAATTCGTCGCCGTAGTTGACATAAATGGCGGCACCTGTAGTGGGCACAAGGTCGATCGGCAAAGCACGATTTCCCAGCAAAGCATTCAGCAAAGTTGACTTACCGTAATTAAACGGCCCGAAGACAGCGATTTGAAAAGTTGGTTTGGCGAGATAGTCGCAAATTGAAGTTGTATCTCGATAAAGTTGGGAGTTTTTATCGAGTTCGAGAATGCCGAGTGCAGATTTGAGATTGTTGGTCAAATTTTGATAAGTTTCGGGTTGTTGCATATTTTTTTTAAGCTATTACAACATTTAAATTTTAGTTTTTGGGCGGGCAAGATGCCCACCCCACAAGTACAAAGTAATACCAAGTGTGAACAATCAATGCAACAATATTGGTAGGGTGTGTCGCCATCGATAGTATCCAAAAAGATCCGAAAAATTAGCTATGGCGACGCACCATCGACAATATTTGAATAAACAAACTCAACTAAAAGTATTGTAGCAAGGATTTTTTCAATTGGTATAAATATTGAAACTCTTGTGGCGTGGGCTTCTAGCCCGCCCCGATTCGCACCCTTGTGAAAGTCAGATGAATCAGGTTTGACAAAGAAACACTCAACTAGCGGATGCTAAGAAACCTTGATAAATTGATTCAATACTCTGCGACTCGGCAGAAACATCAGCCTCCAATTTTTGCAACCGCTGCGATTCAGCCTGACAATTAATCTCGCGAGATTGCTTTTGTTCCAGCAAATTATCCAACTCAGCTTTCCGAGAATTAATATCATCATTCATGCGATCGCCCACTTCCCGCCCGTAAACATCAAAACACTCTTTCACAGCATCGTGAATCGGCTGCCACTGCTGCTGGGCCACCTGCGGCAGATATTTCACCAACTCTTTTTTCGCCGCTTTCACCAACTGTTTATGAGCTCCATCTGCTTGCAAAACCCCAATACCCATTCCCAACAAAGCCAAATATAGCGGCCCCAAAACAATCCCCGTAAAACTCGCAAAAATCGTACTAACACCCAACACAGTAATTAAGTTGAGCAGGATATTTTTCCAGTCAAAACCCGCTCCGGCCATTGCTACACCTGCTAAGTTTCCTGTGGTTAACGAAAACAATCCCATCGCCCATTTTGCCCAAGCTGGCGAGTTATCTTCGGTTGAGTTATTGACTGCTGCTGGGATTTTTTGCCCGGTCAGTTTTTCGGTGATTTTTTCAGTTACTTTTGTGTAGGATGCTCCGTAATTTGCCGCACTTTGCGACAATTGCGAAAATGCTGAATTCATCTCTTGTTCTGCGGTGAGAGTCCAAGCTGCTAGTTTGTCGTTGATGTACTGCTCGAATGCTCGTCTGAGCGATGCTTCAAAGGCTTCTCGCCTGTCTTGGCTGAAGAAATCCAGAAATCTCAACTCTGGTTGATACCGCAAAAAGTCTGTTTCAAAGGTATGTTCTAAGTTGAGAACGTAGGCGCGGAAAGAATCTGCGATCGCCCGCGATTTACTATCTCTAACTCCGATAATTTCTTGTTTGAATTCATCGCGAATCTGACTCAGCTTCTTAAACTCAGGCTCAACTGAATTAATTTTGTCTTTCAACTCATTGACATCGCGATCGAGCAATGGTAAGCGGCGTCCAACAGCTTCGCGGACGCGAGCAGAAATTTGACGCGCCAAAGTCCTCGCCGGACGCAATTCCGAAATCGCCCTTTCTTGGGTCAAAAATGTATTCAGTGACGCCATAAACTCAGGAAAACCAGTTCCGGCCAAATCCGCTTCAGGATTTTTCATCCGCAACCTGAGCGCCTTAATTGAGGTAATTGGGAACACCCGCTCGTCGTAAATATCGTGTCCTTCTGTTAAACAATATTCAGCCAAATTCACTTTAAAAACGCGCCGCAGTTTCTCTTCTGCTTCTGCCATTTCTTCAGCATCGTCCGGATCGATCAAACTTTCCCGCACCTGATCCCAAGCATTAATCAGAAAGAAAATGCTCAAACCGCGACCTTTAATGTAGTTTTCTAGATAGCGTCTTTCTCCCATTGTACAAGGCTGAGTTGCCCTGAGCACAAACAAAATAGCGTGGCAGTTGTTGATGTAACCGAGAGATAATTCGTTGCGGGATTCTGTATCGTTCAGCCCGGGACTGTCTACTATTTCTATGCCTTTTTCTAGCAAAGGTAAAGGATATTCTACTACGGCGCAGTCGATATCTGGAAATGCTGGTTTCTTTTCTTCTTCTAAGCGTTTTGCCTCAGCGGGGTCAATTGTGTAGTCCTGTTTGAAACTTTTAAAATCGAGCTGTTTGGGGCTTTTGCCATCGTTGAAGTAAACGGTGACTTTTTTTTCGGAACCGTAGCGCAAAATCGTCAGCAAAGCTGTGCAGGGGTTGACATCGCTGGGGAGTAAGTTTTCGCCGATTAAGGCATTGAGAAAAGTGCTTTTGCCGCGTTTCATATCGCCTAATACTAACAGTCTAAAAACTCCTTGACGCAAGTTTTTGCTGGCGAGATTGATGTCGGCGTTGTCTGTTTCTAAGCCTAGTTTTCCTGATGCTGCGGTTCCGGCTAACTCGGATTGATCGATGGCTGTGGCGATGTTGCTGAGGCGATCGGCAATTTCTCGGCGCACTGCGGATACTCGCTCTAAATCGTTGAGAAAGCTGCTGGTTTCTACTTTAAGGTTCATGGTTATTTTCTGATAGTTTCCTGCTGGGCTATTTCCAAGTCAATCTTCTTCTTCAAAAAATATTTTGTAAGCAATCAAAGCAATTCCTCCAACTATCAGCGCTGCGGCCAACCAAGATGCGATGCGAACTGTAATTACAACAGCTATAACAATGCCTGTAAATTGAGCGGTGGCTAGGATTTTTCGGCGCCACTGTTGGAGTTGGCTGTTAGTTTGGCTGTCTGGTTCTTCGTACTTGCTGGTTAGATGTGCTGGCACTGAGCGGTCGATTTCGGCTGCTAGTTCGCTGAGTAGAAGTTCTTGTTGGCGCTTTCGCTGCTCTTGTTCTTTGTGCCGGATTTCTCTTGCTTTTTGGTCGGGAGAATTCATAAATTTTACCCGGTTTTCCAGGGAAAAAGTCTGTTATTTATTGTCAATATTGCGCCACGATAAGTTCTCTACAACTGTAACTCACATTTTCAGCGGTGTCCAGAGGTGTTAAGAAATTTCAAAAAGGCCGATTCAGCCTCTGAGGGATAGCTACGCTTCACGACTAATTAAGCCGATCGCCCTACGCACTACGCCCCAGACTTCTGGCGCTGCGAATCATCAATATCCTTCGGGGCCGATGGTAGTGCGATCGCACTCAGCATCCGACAAATCCACCAAGCGCGATCGAAATAAGTTGCAGCCGGCTAATTGAGCTTTGGTTAACTTTGCTTTCTCCAAATTAGCTCTCTGCAAATCCGCATATCTCAAATCGGCATTGGTCAAATCTGCATTGTACAAATCCGCACCTTGTAAATTCGCTTTTTGCAAATTAGCACCTTGCAAATTGGCGTGGCGCAAATTCGCTCTTGATAAATTAGCTCCCTTCAAATTAGCTTCTGACAAGTTGGCTTGATAAAGTTGAATGTCGCCCAACTCAGCATCTTGCAACTCAGTTTTATAAAGATTGGCTTGAGTCAGATTTCCATAGGGTAAATAAGCTCGCCTCAGCACGCTACCAGAAAGGTTTATTTCTGCCAAATCTGCTTGAAACAAGTTATCTCCACTTAAGTCTACTGCGTCAAAATTTCGCTTGCCTTCAGAATACTGAGCGAGCAATTGCTCAGCGCTTAGCTTTTGCATTTTCATCTCTTTATGAGGACAGCTATAATGATAATTGATGCTTTTTATTTGCGTATTTATACCTAAGCATTCTCTTATGTTAAGCTTGTGTAACAACGATCGCATTTTTTCTAAGATTTTTTTTATATTTGTAAATTTCTGCGTTGCTAGACCATGCTTGCCGTCAGTAATGCCAAGATCGATCGATAAACCAAAACTGACCCTCTACTGAAATATGCCAGAACTTCCCATCTCCATTGCTGAGCACTACCACGAACGGACGAAATACGATCCCGAAACCATTGCTGCCAAAAGCAGACAGCTAGATTGGACAGAGCAACCTGTGCCGTTCAAAGAATATAAAATTGGAGCGTATTTTGACCTCAAGCCTCACCTAAAAGACCCCTCAGACGATCCAAATGCCGCTCCCGATGCCGGTTGGTGGCACCGCTTGTCCAGCTTGTTGTTGTGCAGCTACGGGCTGACAGCGAAGGTGCAGACGGTAGATGACAGCTACCTGTATTTGCGATCGGCACCGTCGGCGGGCGGGCTCTATCCAGCAGAGGTTTATTTAATCTCGCGCGGGACGCCGCATTTGCCTGCCGGACTCTACAATTATCAGTGCAGAACTCATGGGCTGGTTCATTTTTGGGATAGCGAGGTTTGGCCTGCGTTGCAAGCAGCTTGTTTCGGATCGCCGGCGCTAGAAAATACCCAATTGGCGATCGCAATTACGACTGTTTTCTTCCGTTCTTCTTGGCGTTACGAAGACCGAGCTTATCGGCGAATTTTTCTCGACACCGGTCATTTATTGAGCAATATCGAGTTAGCTTGCGCCGTCAACGATTACCGCCCTCACCTGATTGGAGGATTCGCCGACGAAGCGATCGATCAATTGCTGTACATCGACTCGCAGCAAGAAGGAACGATTTGTTTAATTGCTTTAGCCGACTTGCTAGATATCGACCAAAACTTGCCAAAATTTAAAACAGCTTTGCCGGGAAAAACGACGACAGATTACCCAGAAATTTCCGAAAGCCAATTATTAAGATCTCTCCACAAAGCGACACAGTTAGAATCAGATCCCACCGGAGTTGATGGCTGGAAATTTGATGAAAGTGAAGGCGATTTAGAAGATAAATACAACTTTCCATTTTGTACTAAAGTTTCGACGGTAACTCCTTCGATTCCTTGGGGAGTGAACCTGGAAACTTTAGAAAGCACTATGCTCAAAAGGCGTTCTACCCGTGCTTATACAGGTGCTTCTTTGAGCTTGGGCGAACTGCTAGCCATGCTCGATTTTACTTACCAGCCGCAGCACTATATCGACCAAGGATTAGACGGTTATCCCGACTATTTCGATCTGAGTTTGATCGAGACTTTTATTGCTGTTTCGGGAGTGAACGGGTTGGAAGAAGGTTGTTATTATTACGCTCCAAAAGCTCAAGAATTGCGGCAAATTCGGTTTAAGAATTTCCGCAGGGAGCTGCACTATTTGTGTTTGGGGCAAGATTTAGGCAGGGATGCGGGGGCGCTGTTGTTTCATACGGCGGATTTGAAGAGGGCGGTAGCAAAATATGGCGATCGCGCTTACCGATATTTGCACATGGATGCGGGTCATTTGGGCCAGCGGTTGAATTTAGCAGCTATTCAACTGCGTTTGGGTGTCAGCGGTATTGCGGGCTTTTTTGACGATCGCGTCAATGACGTTCTCGGTATTCCTGCGGGCGAGGCTGTGCTTTATATTACCACGCTGGGAAGACCGCGATCGTAACTCGTTCTAGTAGATATAATATTCGTTAAATGAAATAATGCACAGGTAGTGACAGTTTCAGAAGTTACCCATAGGAGGCGAGAAACCGGGTTTCTACGAAATTTTATGTTGAGTAACGATAAATTTAGAAAGAAACCCGGTTTCTGAAGTCTCGGCCACTCAGTAGACTTTTCGAGATTACTCATGGGAGGCGAGAAACCGGGTTTCTACGAAATTTTATGTTGAGTAACGATAAATTTAGAAAGAAACCCGGTTTCTGAAGT
>NZ_JAUBVZ010000007.1:38581-73326 GCF_036702805.1 Microcoleus sp. A006_D1 | reverse complement strand
CTCGGCCGCTCAGTAGATTGATGTAAATCAATTGAATTTGCTATTTCCCAATGCAAAACCTGCTAAATATTCTATCCAACACTGATTCCGTCACTTCTTCCCCCGTTACTTCCCCCAATGCTTGAATTGCACCGCGCAAATCTATTGTCCAGAAATCTAAAGGCAATTTATTGCTAATAGTATCCGTGCATTGTTCCAGAGAAATTTTGGCTCTAGTTAAGGCTGCTGCTTGCCGCTGGTTGATTGCTAAATCTGAGTTTGCTGCTTGCAAATTTCCCCCGCTGACGGCATCTAAGATGGCTGTTTCTAAGTCTTCTATGCCTCGATCGAGGGCGGCGGCGGCGACAACTATGGGGTGATTTTCAGAGGGAAAAGGTAATTCGGGAGTTGTTTTTACTAGGTCGATTTTGTTGATGATTATAATTAGCTGGCGGTGCTTTACTTGTTCGTAAATTTCCGCATCGTCCTCTGTCCAGCCAGATTCTGCATCAATTGTCAACAATACTAAATCGGCTTGTTTGGCTGCGGCGCGCGATCGCTCAACGCCAATTTTTTCCACCTTGTCTTCCGTCTCGCGAATGCCCGCAGTATCCAGCACCTGCACCGGAATGCCGCCCACAACGAGCTGCGATTCTACCACATCCCGCGTCGTTCCGGGCAAATCTGTGACGATCGCCCGATCGCTCTTACTCCACGCATTCAACAAACTCGACTTTCCCACATTCGGGCGACCAACAATCGCCACTTTCAAACCACTTCTCAACAATTCTCCGCGATCGGCTGTTGCCAAAATAGTTGACAATTCCGCCAAAATATGATTTATTTCCCAACAAGTTTTAGCTTCATCTAAAGGTGGCAAATCTTCCTCAAAATCAATTCTCGCCTCAATTTCTGCCAGTACATCCAAACAAGTTGTTCTCAGTTGGCGAATTGGCTGGGCTAATTTTCCCTGCAAACCCGCCAAAGCACTTTGTGCAGCAGCCGGAGATTTTGCTCCCACCAAATCTGAAATGCTTTCAGCTTGAGTTAAATCAAGCCTCCCGTTCAAAAAAGCCCGCAGCGAAAACTCTCCCGGCGCGGCCAATCTCGCCCCATTTTCCAAACACAACTGCAACACTTGCTGCACCGCCATAATGCCGCCGTGACAGTGAAATTCCACCACATCTTCGCGCGTGAAAGAACGCGGCGCTTTCATGATTAGCAGCAAAGCTTCATCGACTAATTCTTGAGTTTTGGGGCGGCGGATGTGACCGTAAAGAATGCGGTGAGATTCCCAAATTTGCCGTCCTGGGGCGCGAAACAGAGTTTCGGCAATTTTTAAGGCGCAGTCGCCGGAAAGTCTCACAATGCCGACGCTGCCTTGTTGGGGGACTATGGCGGTGGCGATCGCTGCGATCGTTCCTCCTTTTGTTAATGATTCAGACATTTTTATTTTTTACACATTCCAAAGTGAACTCAATTTCCTTTTTTTAGGGTCACACAATTGCTTCTCGATCGGCGATGGTATAATTCTCAGGTTGGTAATTCAAAAAATAAAAACTCTCGCCATTTTGGACAAACTGCACGATTTGCTGAGTTGGCATTAAGGGGATATTGTATAATGATTTTCCTGCGAACGCTAATTGCTCGCAGGCTTCAAGATGCAGGCTCAATTGAACTATTAGAATAGATTCAACCAGTGGTAAGTTCATGTCAGTCAATCTTCGGCCCGGTTGTTAAATTATACAGATCCGATCGCTCCGATCGACAATTTCAGCGAGTTTTTTCTCAGATATTAGAAGAGCGCGGCCGCCGCCCTTGAGTTCGATCGCCAATCCGTTAGCCCAGCTTGCAGCTATTGGAGCGCCCGTTGGGCCGAGTCACGGCCCGATCGAACTTAAATTGGGAGCATCTCACTTTTGGAAAAAGCGTTTTTTGTTTGAGTGCTCTCCCCGCTCGCACCGGCTTATCAAAGCGCGATCCTTCCCGCTCGCACGGGCTTATCAAAGCGCGAGCGAACTTAAATTAGTCAGCCAAATGTTTTGCCTATCCTGATTTTATGCGATAATCGAACATTAACAGGGTAGAGGGCAGAGCATGATTGGTCAACTTCTCGACAGACGTTACCGCATCATTAAAGTCACAGACTCAAGTGAAGTGGGAAAAACTTATGTAGCCGCAGATACTCACCGTCCCGGGTATCCGCAATGCACGGTTAGAGAAATGCGACTTCCCGGTACAAGTTCGCAAACTCCAGAATTAGTCAAAATTATATTTCAAAGAAATGCAGAAATAATTGAAAAATTGGGTAAACACGACAAAATCCCCGAATTATTGGCGTATTTTGAGGAAAATCAAAGTTTATACTTAATTGAAGAATTTATTGCCGGTCAACCTTTAAGCCAGGAACTTATACCTGGTGAACCTTGGCCAGAAGATCAAGTAATTGCTCTGCTATCATCCATATTAGAAGTTTTGGTGTTTATACACTCCCAGGGCTTCATTCACCGCAGAATTCAACCTGACAGAGTGATCCGGCGCGAGTCAGACGGCAAATTTGTATTGGTTGACTTTAGCTTAGACAAAGAAATTAACCCGGAACTCGCTAATTGTCATTTGTTGGCGCCCACCTCCCCGAACTCTGTGAAAAAGCCTTTGGGAAAAAAACAGGATTTGGCGGCCCAGGAATTATACGTGCCGATCGAGCAATCGCAAGGCAACCCCCGCTACAATAGCGACATTTACGCTCTCGGTACGATCGCCCAGCTTGCCGTAACGGGACTCTCACCCACAGAATTGAGTGCCTCAAACAACCAAGGCGAAATTCCCTGGCGAAATCGCGCGACTTGTTCGGCGGCGCTAGCAGATACGATCGATCGAATGGTGGACTCCGACTGCGAGGAACGCTATCAGGAAGCCGCCGAAGTTTTGGCACATCTCAAACAAATCGCCGTAACCTCGGAGGCTGCTCGAACGCCAGCCACTATCATCAGCAAGGCTACGAGTCAACTGCGCAAACAGCGCCCCACCAGACTGTGGCTGTGGGCTGCAATACCGGCAGCTTTAATCTTGACAGCACTCATAATTTACTTTTGGCACAGTCAAAGTCCGGCGAGGGCAAAAGAATTGTTGGCCCGGGGGGTTGCAAAGGCGCAGCAAGGCGACAAAACAGGTGCGATCGCCGATTATACTCAAGCGATCGCCATAAATGCCGGCGATGCCGAAACTTTCTACAAACGGGCTAATACTCGTTATGATCTGGGCGCGACAGAGCAAGCGATACAGGATTACACGCAAGCAATTAAAATCAATCCCAGCCACACCAAAGCCATCTACAATCGAGCTCTGGCCCGCCGCGACACCGGCGACAAGCGGGGGGCGGTGGAAGATCTGACTCAAGTATTGCGACTGAATCCTAGCGATGGTGAGGCATACTATCAGCGGGGTTTAGCCTATTACGATTTGGCAGACTTCCGCACGGCAATTGAAGACTACACTCAGGCAATTCGGCTCAATCCGAATGATGCTACAGCTTACAGCAATCGGGGTTTAGCTCGATCGGCCTCGGGCGACAAAACCGGAGCAATGGCAGATTTTACCCAAGCAATTCAAATTAGCCCCAAACAAGCTGGCGTTTACTACAGTCGCGGTCGATCGAGATTTAATCTGGCAGATTATCAAGGAGCCATGGAAGATTATAGTAGGGCGATCGAATTGGAACCAGAGCAAGCTGATGCTTATACGAATCGGTGCAGCGCTTACTTAAATTTGGCAACCTACGACAAAGCGATCGAAGATTGCAGCCGAGCAATCAGCCTCGATCCTAAAGATGAAGCAGCTTATAACAACCGCTGCATTGCTCATCTGAATTTAAAACAATTTCAAAAGGCCAGCGAAGATTGCAGTTTGACTATCGGACTCAACAGCAACAATCCCAAAGCATACAGCAATCGAGGATTAGCTCGCGAGGCTTCGGGAGACAAACTCGGGGCTGTGGAAGATTTCACGCAAGCAATTCGGCTCAATCCCAGCGATGCCGTAGCTTACAGCAATCGCGGTACCCTGTACTCTTCTCTGAAAAATTACCCTTTAGCGGTTGAGGATTTCGCTCAGTCGCTGCGGCTCAATCCCAACAATGCTACCGCTTTCTACAGCCGAGGCCTCGTCCGCCGCCAGCTCAAAGATCGGGCTGGGGCGATCGAGGATTTTCAGAAAGCTGCAACCTTGTTTCTAGAACAAGGAAGAGCTGATGGTTTTCAAAACGCACAAGCACAAATGAACGATCCTAAATAAACTATTAGTCATCAGTCATCAGTCATCAGTCATCAGTCATCAGTCATCAGTCATCAGTCATCAGTCATCAGTCATCAGTCGGTCAACTGTCAACCGTCAACTGTCAACCGTCAACTGTCAACCGTCAACCGTCAACTGTCAACTATCAACTATCAACTGTCAACTGTCAACTGTCATCAGTCATTAGTAGGAAAAATGAATAACCAACCAGGAAGAAGGAAGAAGCCCAAATCACCAATTACTAATAATTCCCAATTACCAATTCCCCATTCCCCGGTACCCATTCCCAATTACCAATTACCAATTCCCCGTTACCCATTCCCAATTATCGATATGAACATGGTTGGTCAACTTTTAGACAGGCGTTATCGCGTAGTGCAAATTCTCAGTTCGGGAGCTTTCGGACAAACTTATTTAGCTGTCGATACTCGCCGCCCGGGCCACCCTCAATGCGTAGTCAAACAACTTCGCCCTCCCAGCAATACTTCCACAGTCCTCAAAACAGCTTACCGTTTATTTAAACAAGAAGCAGAAATATTAGAAAAGCTGGGAAAACACGATCAAATCCCCTTTTTACTCGCTTATTTTGAAGAAAGCAATCAATTCTACCTCGTCGAAGAGTTTGTCCCCGGACACGCCCTAAATCGGGAAATTATGGCCGGTCAACCTTGGCGGGAAGAACGAGTGCTATCGCTATTGGAAGAAGTATTAAAACTGCTAGCCTTCGTACACTCTCAGGGTGTGATTCACCGCGATGTTAACCCCTCCAACTTAATCCGCCGCAAACCAGACGGCAAATTAGTTTTAATTGACTTCGGCTCGGTTAAAGAAGTTGCGAATCACGTCACTGAGTACGATACAGAATTTCCGCGTACCATTGCGACTGGCACTCCCGCTTATATGCCGATCGAACAATTTCAAGGCAACCCGCAATTTAGCAGTGACCTCTATGCAGTGGGGATGATGGCCATCCAAGCTATCACGGGTTTGCCCGGTACGGATTTGCCAAAATTGCAAGATCCTAGTCCTTCTCACACCGGGGAAATTGTTTGGCGAAACCGAGCTCAATGTTCTACGGCACTGGCAAATATAATTGACAAAATGGTCGGTCATCAATTTGGCAAACGCTATCAATCTGCTGATGAAGTTTTGGCAGCTCTCAGCAAGCTGAGACATCGCCAAGAACCGGGGAATGCGGCTCAAAAGAAAAGTATTTCTCCAAGCTTACTGTCAAATAATAGTGTTGTGTCACCTTGGAAAAATCGGTTTTTGTGGCTAATTATGGCTGGATTAGGGATGCTATCTCTGGTATTTCTGTTTAATTATTGCAGCCGCCCGAATCCGATTAAAGCTAAGGAATATTACGAACAGGGAGTCGCAAAATCTCGCAATCAAGATGCGGCGGCAGCTTTGCAGGCGTTCAATAAGTCAATTCAATTAAATCCTAATAATGCTGAGAGTTTTTATCAGCGGGGTAATGCTAATTATGATTTAAAAAAATATCAAGAAGCGATTACCGATTATTCTCAGGCGATCGCTCTCAATCCTAACTATTTTCAGGCTTATTATAACCGGGCGCTAGCCCGTCACGATTTTAACGACAAGCGCGGGGCGATTGAGGATTACACCCAGGTTTTGAGTCTCCAGCCCAACGATGCTGATACATATTATGAAAGAGGAGTTACTTATTTAGAATTGCAAGATTACAAAACGGCTATTCAGGATTTATCGGAAGTAATTCGGTTGCAGCCGAAGCTGGTGAAAGCTTATCATTCGCGGGGGTTGGCTCGGGCTGGGAGCAGCGATTTGCAGGGGGCGATTGGAGATTATACTGAGGCAATTAAACTGGATGCTCAGAATGTTGGTGCTTTCTACAGTCGGGGGAGAGCTCGCTTTCACCTAGGAGATTATCAGGGAGCTTTGGCGGATTATTCTCAGGTAATTGCGATCGATCCCAAGAGTGGAGATGCTTACGCGAATCGTTGCAGCACGCAGTTGAATTTGGGAGCGTATCAAGCGGCAATTGACGATTGCACTCAGGCAATGGAGCTGAACAATCAGGATGCGGTTGCTTACAACAATCGCTGTATAGCTTATTTAAATTTGAAGGATTATCCCAAAGCAATTGCCGATTGCACTCAAGCGGTGACACTGAATCCCAAGGATTATAATGCTTTGAGCAACCGCGGTTTGGCTCGCAGCGGAGGGGGAGACGCCCAAGGGGCGATCGCAGATTTTACCGCAGCAATCGGGTTCAATCCCAACGATGCTGAAGCCTACGCCAATCGGGCGAAGGTTTACCAGCAGTTAAATAATTACAATAGTGCGATCGCCGATTACGTCCAAGCCATTCGGATCAATCCGAATTATGCAGCAGCATACTACGGTAGAGCCATGGTTCGCCGCGCATTGGGAGACAAAGCAGGAGCAATTAGCGACTTAGAAAAAGCGGGCAAAATCTTTCTCGATCAAGGACTTACGGGCGGTTACAAAGACGCACAATTTGAGATTGACAAACTCAAATAAAAAAGGTTCGTAGTGAGGACTTTAGTCCGCTCTTTACTGAGGACTAAAGTTCTCACTAAAAACAGTTATTCATTAGTTCGTAGTGAGGACTTTAGTCCGCTCTTTCATGAGGACTAAAGTCCTCACTACAAACCTGTTTTATTGGTATAGATCAACCCTCTGGATTTTGAATGCGCTCAACCAAATCATAAAACGGTTCCCAATTATCCTCAAGAGCGATCGGTTCCCAAACAGCCTCAATCGTAGGCCTCAACAGCGATTGTTCAGGATTGTGCTTCCGCAACCTCTGGGCCATTTTATCCAGATCATCCGCCGACAAACTTTGCAAAACGTGACAATAAAACTCCCGCCAAGGTGCTAGCAACTCCGTCGCTTGGGCCTCGGTAAAAATTTGATTGACATCATCTCGCCAAGTGCGATCGAACTGTTTTCGTAACTCCCAAAAGAAATCGTGATAATCAACTTGAGACTCCGCCAGCATCTTAATTGTCAGCTTCAAAAGCTCATCACCCTCATCCTCAGGCAAATCCTCAAATCCCAATCTATTCAGCATCAACTTACGGTAAGCCGCATTATAATACTCACCAAACTTAGCCAAAGCAGCATCCATATCAGCTTGAGGAATCGCCGCTGCTAGCGGTTGCTGAAGCTTCTCCAAATTCCCGTGGCAAATAAACGGTTGATTGCCGTAACAATAAAGACCGTAATAGTCGAAATAAGCCGCTGTAAATTTCGGATCGTAAGTTGGAATAAAAGCAAAAGGCCCGTAATCAAAACTTTCGCCAGTAATCGACATATTATCAGTATTCAGCACAGCGTGGCAAAAACCTGCGGCCATCCACTGAGCGACCAATTCCGCTACACGCTTGACTAAATCTGCATAAAACAGCGCATATTTTTGTTCCGGTGAAACACCAGAAGTGCTAGCTTCTAGATGCAGTTCAGGATAGTAATATTCAATGACAAAATCTAAAAGTTTTTTAATTAAGTCCGGGCGGCGGATATAATTTAGTCTTTCAAAAGTTCCAAAGCGGATGTGAGAGTGGCTAAAACGCACCATTACAGACGATCGCGTGGGAGAAGGCTCATCCCCGCGCCACAAAGCATCCCCAGTTTCAACTAAACTAAAACAGCGAGATGTCCGAACTCCCAATCGGTGCAAAGCTTCGGCGGCCAAAACTTCGCGAATTCCCCCTTTAAGAGTGAGTCTACCATCAGCACTTCGCGAGTAGGGAGTGCGGCCGGAACCTTTAGTGCCGAAGTCATAAAGTCTGCCGTCAGTGCCGCGAACTTGACCGTATAAAAAGCCTCTACCGTCGCCTAAATTCGGGTTGTATTCGTTGAATTGATAGCCGTGATAGCGGAGTGCGAGAAAGGGACGGACGCAGTGAAATTTGCCGAATGCTTGGATGAAATGTTCGTCTGTTACTTGTGCGGGATCTAAACCCAATGTCGGCAATAATTGGTCATTGCGGAAGCGGAGGATGTGCTGCGGAAAATCGGCCGCCGGGACTTCATCAAAATAGTCGCCACCGAGGGATTCGAGGGCGGGCTCGTAGTTGAGGGAAAGCAAGGGATTTGACATTTTTCTATTTTATGTTGAAAATGGCGATCGCTCCAAATATTTTAGCTGATTGTCGTTCTATATATGCGTAAGGTGCGCAGTGCGCACCCTACAGTTGCTCTACCTCATATTTAAAGTGCAACCAGAGTAGGCTCCAAAGTTGCCACTAATTTGAGATTGTACTCATATTCAAAAGCAGGCTTTTTATAATCCAAACTCCACATTTCCAGAGCGCAATCGTCCCCGGGATTGAGCGGTTGCAGCCGTAAGTGAAACTCTCGCACTTCCGGGCGGTGTTCGCATTTAAAATCAGCAATTGCGCCAATTTGCCGCCTGTCTAAAGCCACAGCCAACCGCAGAAATGGATGCAATTTACTAACGACTTCCCGGTATTTCTTGGGGAGAATTGTGAAATTTTCGTGTTTCTTTTTAGGAGGATTCTTGCGGTGATAGCGTGCTAAATTAGCAATTACTTCAATCTCAGTTTCAGTGTATCCCAATAACTCACCATTGCGAATTAAATAGTAAGAATGCTTGTGGTGCGCTGAATGACTGACGTACAAACCCGAGTTGTGCAGAATCGCGGCGGCCCACAGCAACTCTCGTTCTTCGGTTCCCCAAGAGTGCAGAATTCCTTGGGTTTGGTCGAACAATTTGAGCGCAAATTCTGCGGTTCTTTCGCTTTGTTCTAAGTTGACTTGATATTTGTCAGCCATGTGTAAAACGCTGCGCTGGCGGATTGAACCTTGATAGCGCAAGCGATTTTCAATCAAACCGCGACTTAGCATCCAGTCAACAATGACGCCTTCTCTCAAAGATCGATCGCACACAGTGAGCGATTCCATGCCTAATAGTGCCATCGCTTCCTGCAAAATCAAAGCGCCCGCGAGAATAATTTCCGCCCGCTTGTCCGACATTCCGGGAATTGCCAGCCTTTCGGAGTAGGAAAGTTTGCGAAAGCGATTGACTAAATCGCGCAAATCTTTTAAACTTAACTGATATCCAGCTAGCGGACTCGGAACTGTTCCCAACTTTTCGCGGGCGTTAATTGCAGCCAGAGTTTCGATGGTTCCCGCAGTACCGATCAAGCGCAGAGGTTCGCCAGCTTTGAATTGCGATCGCAATTCGTCGATCGGTCTTTCCAGCGCAATCCGAATATAAGCTTGCAAATAAGCAAACTCCTCCCGGCTAATCGGGTCAGTTTTGACAAATTCTCCTGTTAAGCGCACAGCACCAATTTTGGTACTGGTGAGACAGCGCGGTTCGGAACTATCTCCTAAAATTAACTCAGTAGAACCGCCCCCAATATCAATAATCACCTGGGACTGATTGTTAAACTCCATACCCGAAAGCACGCCGAGATAAATTCTCCGCGCTTCTTCTTGACCGGAAATTAAGCTAACATTTAGGTCTAATTCGTCAGCAACTTGTTTGAGAAAATCCCGCCCGTTAGGCGCTTCTCGAACCGCACTGGTAGCCACAGCGATAATTTGTTCAGCATTGAAAGTTTTAGCAATATCTTGAAAACGGCGCAAAGTGGCGATCGCCCTTTCCATCACTTCAGACTTCAAACACCCTGTTTTTGGTTCACAATCACCCAACCGAACCGTATCTTTTTCTCTAGCAATAATCGTAAACGCAGGCAATTTCGGATCGATCCGCGCCACCACCATGTGAAACGAGTTAGTACCCATATCAATAGCGGCAATAATGCGATTTGACTCCGCAGAAGCAAGTGAATTAACCATTGGAGTGTATCGGGGTTGACAGATATTTATGATTATTTCACGAATCCAGTGAGGCGCGATCTTAAATTAGCAAAAATCCGGAACCGCCGAGCCCACAAGAGTTGCAACTATTTTAAATTTATGCAGAAGTACGGGTGGCGTAGCTATCCGGTAGGGAATCGCCCGCAGAGATCCTAGGTAATTTGCCCTAAAATTTGATATAGTCTACAGTTAAAAACCTCAAATCTAGAATTAAAATGCTTCAAGAGCCCGATCGCCAATCTGAATCTACACTACTTACTATCATCCGGCTTTTGAGGTGGGACAAGCCAGCAGGAAGGCTAATTTTAATGATTCCAGCCCTCTGGGCCGTCTTTTTAGCAGCCCACGGAACGCCGCCCGCAGCATTAGTCGGTGTGATCGTGTTGGGCACCCTAGCCACGAGTGCGGCTGGATGCGTGATTAACGACTTGTGGGATCGCGATATCGATCCCGAAGTAGAAAGAACGCGATCGCGCCCCCTAGCATCCCGCGCCCTGAAAGTGCAAACTGCGATCGGAGTCGCTTTAATTTCCTTTGCTTGCGCGGCCATTCTCGCCCTTTATCTCAATCCTTTAAGTTTCTGGCTGTGTGTCGCCGCCGTACCAGTAATTATCTGCTATCCCCTAGCAAAAAGAGTTTTTCCCGTGCCGCAATTAGTGTTATCAATAGCCTGGGGATTTGCAGTTTTAATTAGTTGGAGTGCAGCAGTTGGGAAACTAGAATTAGCGACTTGGTTGCTGTGGGGCGCAGTCGTATTTTGGACGATGGGATTTGATACAGTTTATGCAATGAGCGACAGGGAAGATGATTTGCGTTTAGGCGTGAATTCCAGCGCAATCTTTTTCGGGGATAATGTAACTAATGCTGTCGGTTTTTTCTTTGTTGGGACTGTCGGTTTGTTGGCAGCAATGGGAATTAATTTGCAATTGCACATCGGTTTTTGGATAGCAATTTTTGCGGCGGCGATTTTGTGGTTTTTGCAGTACAGTCAACTGCGTAAAGCGGATATTCCCACACCTGTTTACGGTCAAATATTTCGCCAAAATGTTTGGGTGGGATTTGTCATATTGGCGGGGATGATTGTTGGGGAGATTTTTTAGACTCCGCCTAGGTGAGTGACAGAATTTAAATCAACTTGTAAGGTGCGTCAGTCATTAATTTTTCGATCTCAACAGGTTTGAATGGTCTGAGGCACCCTACGTGACTATTGCAAAACTAGGTATTTGTCGAAAAAATTGTTGATTGGGCAACCGAGGTTCAAGATTGCTATTTTCTTGGAATTTTAACCCGCAGCGACTGAGAATATTGCGATCGGCACGATCCATATCGGCATAAGTTTATTTCGGGCTTTCCTTTGTGGCGGTAAAATCTCCGGAATTTTGTCACAATAGGGTGCAGATAAAACCGAGAGTATTTGACTGATCCTCTGCTACTATGAACCAATCTTTACTGTACCTTGCCTCTGGGTTGATTACCGTGTTGGTGGGGTATTTCACCAACCAGTTACCGAATTTGCCGGATAACTTGAAGCCGTGGGTTCCTTTGGCACTCGCGGTTTTGACATTAGTGGGCTCGATTTTGCTGATTCAACAAAGCTACTCTGGGAACTCGTCAGCCAAGACGGTGATTCGGAGGAATACGCTGAAGGGGAAACAGAGTAGCATCAAAGCTACGGATGCTTTGGTAGAACGGAATCAACTAACTGGAGAGGGTTCTAGCATCAGCACGAGGGATAACGATTCGGGGACGCAACCATGAGGCACTTTGCCAATCACACGCGGGAGTTGGACCAGTTTGAAAAGATGTTGCGGCGGCAGGTGCAAGAACGGATTTTGTTGATTGAAGCACCGTCGGGTTATGGGAAAACGGGTTTGATGGGGCGGTTTGAGATATTGTGTTCCCAGGAAATTCATCCAGTTTTAATCGATCTCAAAGGGGCGCAAGCTGGTATCGCTTTTGTGTTTTCCCGGATTCAGCGCGTACTCGGAAAAAAACGCTTTCGGAATTTTAATGCCCAGATCGATCGCTTTCTCAATTCTGGTGTTGAGATTCAGAACAATCGTTTGACGGGAGAAGGCAGCCAAATTCAGGTGATTTTGGATGTGCCACCAGAGGAACGAAAGTATCGTTTAACTCAACTTCAACAGGTTTTTTTTGAAGATTTAGAACAGTTCGATCGCCCGATCGCATTTATTCTAGATACATACAATGGCGCGACGGAAGAACTGGCGGGATGGATCGAGAGTCCGTTTTTGGCAGAAGTGGCACTCAACCCAAAGCTATTTGCGATCGTGGCAGGACAAATTATTCCCCAACCCACTATCGAATGGCAAAGCTGGCATCATCGCTGCAAGCTCGATCGGATTATGGAACGCGAAGCCTGGTATGGTTACGTTAAGGACGTTGGCTTCGACTGCTTCAGTTCCCAAGAGATTGATGTTTTAATCGATGCGGTAGGAGGTGTACCGGCACGAGTCGTTACCTTATTAGAAAGTGCAGCACGGACGAGGCAGCAGATATGAACGCCGAGTTTTTAGCGCGATTGACACAGGCGCAGACGGAGGAAGAAAAGGATTGGCTGCTGGCAGAACTTTTCCTGTCGGTGCTGTCGCCAGAGTTGAGGGCAATGGCGCTGGCTGCCGCCGTGTCACATTGGTTTGATGCCAATATCTTAGTGGCATTACAGCCAGATTTAGCTCAACAGGCAGAGGCGCTGTATCTGGAACTCCAGCATCTCCCGTTTGTGGAAGGGTTTCCCGACAGAGGACACAATATTCACGAACGGACTCGGAAGGCGATGCTGAAGCATCTATGGGAAACGGATGAAGAAGCGTTTAAGCAATTTTCCCAGCGTCTGGTTGACTATTTTAGTGCAGAGGATACGAATCGGATCGAACAGATTTATCATGCCGTGATGGCGGATTTTGAGGGAGGCAGCAGTCAGTTTGAGCACTACATCACAAGTCTAGACCATAATTTTCGTCGGGAGGAAGCGGAGGCGCTGCTAGCAGCCGTGCAGGAACTGGTTGAGGCTAAACGAGTGCCAGAGAGTTTCGCCGCAGATGTGGTGTATTGGTTCGGGCACATTCATTTCCGATTTTATGAAGCGCAGGAGGCATTGTCCCGCTACGATACCGCTTTGAAGCTTTTCGAGCAAGTAGGAGAAAAACTGGGCAAGGCTAATACCCTGAGTGCGAAAGGCGATGTTTTGCAATTCCTCGATCGCCGTGAAGAAGCCCTAGAGCACTACGATACCGCTTTGAAGCTTTTCGAGCAAGTAGGAGAAAAACTGGGCAAAGCTAATACCCTGCGTGCCAAAGGCGATGTTTTGCAATTCCTCGATCGCCGTGAAGAAGCCCTAGAGCACTACGATACGGCTTTGAAGCTTTACGAGCAAGTAGGAGCCAAACTGGGCAAGGCTAATACGCTGAAAGCGAAAGGCGATGTTTTGCAATTCCTCAAGCGCTGTGAAGAAGCCCTAGAGCACTACGATACCGCTTTGAAGCTTTACGAGGAAGTAGGAGACAATCTGGGCAAAGCTAATACGCTGCAAGCGAAAGGCGATGTTTTGCAATTCCTCGATCGCCGTGAAGAAGCCCTAGAACACTACGATACGGCTTTGAAGCTTTTCGAGGAAGTAGGATCTAAACTGGGCAAAGCTAATACCCTGAGTGCGAAAGGCAATGTTTTGCAATTCCTCGATCGCCGTGAAGAAGCCCTAGAACACTACGATACGGCTTTGAAGCTTTACGAGCAAGTAGGAGACAATCTGGGCAAAGCTAATACCCTGCGTGCGAAAGGCGATGTTTTGCAATTCCTCGCTCGCCGTGAAGAAGCCCTAGAGCACTACGATACGGCTTTGAAGCTTTTCGAGCAAGTAGGATCTAAACTGGGCAAAGCTAATACCCTGAGTGCGAAAGGCGATGTTTTGCAATTCCTCAAGCGTTGTGAAGAAGCCCTAGAGCACTACGATACGGCTTTGAAGCTTTACGAGGAAGTAGGAGCCAATCTGGGCAAAGCCAATACCCTGAAAGCGAAAGGCGATGTAGCATTAGCTAGCGAGCAGTATCCGGAAGCACTTCAGCAGTACCGACAGGCGTTAGCTTTAGTCGAACAAATTCACGATCTATACAGCACAGCCCGCGTCTGGTATTGCATCGGCAAAGCTTGCGCGACAAAGGGCGACAAGCCTGAAGCAATTTCAGCTTTCACTACCGCCGCCAGCATATTTCGGAATATCAAGTTAGAGGATTTGGCTCAGTTGTGCGAAAGAGCGATCGAGGAAATAGAATAACCCTAAAAACATCAAATCGCAGGCGAATTATCCAATCCTGCATACGATCCAGATGATGTGAGAATTGCCTTCGTTACCCTCAACCAATGGCAAAAACCAGGGTTATTATATGAATTAGAAACCCTCATCCTTCAAGCTGCACATCCTCCCTACAACGTTAAAATTCCCAGAGAACAATGAATCATACCCTCAACATCCAACACTTACCACCAGAAGCTATTCATTCACTGATGACCCATTTGCCTGACTATGTGAAAGTCGCCCTGATGGAAAAAGCTACGCAACTAGAATGCTCTCTCGAATCTGCGATCGAAATGGCGATCGCTAGTTTTCTAGACTCAGAAGCTTTCAGCTTTGAAGATTGCCTATTATCGCAACGTCTTCAGGAATCAGAACTGGTAGAATCTCCGCAAAGGAAATAGGATGCGCCCTTTTGGAACTCTCCAAAAAGGGCGATCGCCTTTGCTAAATTTATGATATAATTATCCATCAGTTACAGCTAGACTTGCCCACTTCTTTTAATATCAAGGAGTAAATCCCGTGAACATAGAAGAATTACTGCAAAGTAGAGGGATTATTCACCGCGATCCAGAAATTATGAGCGGTGTCCCCGTATTTGTCGGCACCCGCATCCCCTTAAAGACTTTTTTCGACTACCTCGAAGGTGAAAGCGGCCTCGCAGAGTTTATTAATGATTTTCCTTACCTAGAAACTCAGGCAATTAAAGTCCTAGAAAATGTAACTAAGATGATGCTGTCTGTAGAAAATACTTCAAATGCTTATACTGCTTGATGAAAATCTGTTGAGTCAAAAACTCTCTTCAGCCTTTCCTAGATCAAGGTCATTCTATCAGCAATGTTTATGACATGGGATGGAGAGGTTTAAAAGACAGGGAAATTCTGGCTCGATCGGAGAATCATCCTTTTGATGTTTTTATCACGGCTGATAAAAATCTTCCCTATCAACAAAATCTAGCAAGTCGTGTTATTACAATTGTCGTGTTAGATTCTAGCAGTACCAGACCCGATCGCCTTTTACCTTTGATGAGGCAAGTTAGCACTATGATTTCGTCGCTACCAGTCGGTTCGGCAGTTCGCATAAATGATGCTGGCGAGGTTGTTTCGATTAGCCCTTGAGCAAGATCCCTTTTGGAACTATCCGAAAAGTGCGATCGCCTTTCTCAACAGTTAATTCTGACGTTCGATCGCCCTTTTGACCAGTTTTCATCACCCTGTGATACAATAGCCTAAGATCCACTTTTTGAGAAAGTTCGGAAGTGCGATCGCCCGTTATACAATCACTCATGGCGATCGATTAAAATTTCTACCGCGCTTCCTACTTTTTGCTCGGCCCAATCTTCTCAATCGAAATCAGCGCCTCCATCACCGACTCCACAATCGGCGCCGCCACCGTTCCCCCCGAACCACCCTTAGGCTCATCAATCACCGCCAGCACCACATACCGAGGAGCATCGGCAGGCATGATCCCCACAAAGCTAGTAATAATCGCCTTATTAGAATAACCTCCACTAGCATTAGCTTTTTGAGCTGTGCCCGTTTTCCCAGCAATCCGATACCCAGAAATTTGTGCAGCTTTCCCCGTGCCGCCATCAACCACACCCTCCATCATTTCTATAACTTGCTTGGTAGTTTCCGGCGAAAAAACTTGCTTCGGAACAGCCCTCGGAAGCTTCCAAAAAGCTTGACCATCCCGATCGAAAAGTCCGCGCACAACGTGAGGAGTTACCAATTTGCCGCCGTTGGCCAAAGCCCCGTTAAGCTGCACCAACTGCATCGGGGTAATGGAAAAACCCTGACCAAAAGCAGTAGTAGCAGATTCCACCTGAGAATTAATAAATTGATCTCGATTTTTAAGCTGACTGGTTACTTCAAAAGGCAAATCAGTTGCCGCAGTTTGTCCCAGTCCGAGTTTTTGTAAAGCTTGATAGTAAAGAGAAGATTTCATGGTGCTCATTACGTGCACCATGCCCACATTGCTAGAATGTTTCAAAATCTCGCTCACAGTCGAAGGGCCGCGGGCGCCTGCCGATTTGTAATCGGAATTTTGGATTGTCCAGCCATCTATGTAAATCCGACCTTCGTCATTAAACACAGTGTTAGGTTTGACCGTACCGGCTTCCATAGCGATCGCCACATTAATCGCTTTAAAAGTCGAACCAGGCTCATAAACATCTGTGACTGCCCAATTTTTATAGCGCGACAAATCGAAATTAAAGTATTGATTCGGGTCATAGGAAGGTTCGGCTACCACTGACAGCAATTCTCCGTTGCTGGCATCCATCACGATCACCGTGCCCCGCTTCGCCCCGTGTTTCTTCATTTTTTCCTTGAGAGCAATCCGGGCCGCCCGCTGCAAGCGGCTGTCGATCGTCAGTTGCAACTTCAAATCATCAAGCTGCACAAAACCCGCCGTCAGCCGATCGGGAACCCAATTCCCATTGATCGATCGGCTAAATTGAATCGACGGCATCGATCGTTCCAGCAAATTCTGCTGGCTGTATTCCACCCCAGCTTGCCCCTTGCGTTCCCCATCCACATAACCGAGGATATCCGCCGCCAACTCCTGCTGCGGGTAAAAACGCTGCTGCTGGCGCACCAACTCCAAGCCCTCCACCGGACTGTTTTTAATTTGCATCCGCCCCACGCGATCGGCAACCTCTTGAGCCAGAGAATCGGCAATCGTAATACCGCTTTCGCCGAGATTAAACCGGCGCAGCAGTTCAGTTTCCGCCGTCATGCCCGGACTCAGTTCGATCGGCAGCATGGGAGCCAACAAAGCCGCAATATCCCCCTTCGAGTGCTTGAACAACTTCGGGTGAGCGTAGAGCGTGTACACCTGTCGGTCGATCGCCAAAACATTCCCCGCGCGGTCAACAATCGGGCGTCTCGGCACAAACGGCTTCGTTTTGAGAGTTTGCTGTTGCTGAGCCTGTTTTCGCAGCGCCGGAGCTCGCGTCACCTGCAAATAAAACAAATTCACAGCCAGCCCCAGCCCCCCCAGCATCAACACAGCCCACACAGCCCACAAGCGGAACTTGCTGGTTTTTAAACGCTCCCCCGGTCGTCCTCGCTGCATCGGGCGGCCGAAACTGGGGGAAACTCTGGGTTTGGTTGCTTTTCCCCACCAACTACGCGCCGCGTAGCTATCCCGTTGAGAATCGCCCGACGGTTTTGGGCGTTTGAAGTTCGGCGATCTGTAGCGGTCAAAACGGGGGTCGTAGCTCATAAGATTAAAAATTAAAAATTCAACAGCAAGTTACTTATTTTTAACTTTTAATCTCAGCCCTGGAGACGGAAATTGATCGTGACTTGCACAAAAGTCAAACAAGAAGCAACAGAAAGCCTCTGGAAATAAATGGGAAGTTACACCCGAAGAATTTTCATGCCCTGGGACACTCTGCCCCAGAAAGCCCTCGGGGTATTGACATTGCCTCAATAGCCCAGTGGCGTTTCCACACCGCTGCGATTCTTGAGAGCAGGTTCTGAATTTGGTGCCGTTTGGGGCCGCTGCTCCAGGGCGGGCCGCAAAAAAATCGTGTCCGCAGGATTCTGCCGAACCAAACCGCTTTCTGGATTTTGGGCTTCTTGAGCAAGCTGGTGTTTCAAGACTTCGCTGGCGGCACTCAACTGCTGTTCGCGGAGGCGCAGAGTTTCCAGCTTTTGATACTCTTGACTCCAGCGCTGCTCGCTGTAAACCGTCAAGCCGTAGACACTCAGAGCGCCGCCCAAAAGCAGAACCGCTGCCGCAGTCGAGGCGCGCTGCATCCGCAGGAGCGATCGCAGCCACACCGGCTGCCGCTGACGATCGGGCAAAACTTTCAGCACCGATGCTCCGGGGCGAGCCTGAGCCATCGCCTGTTCGTCGTCGGCTGGCGAGTAGTTGGGCAATACCGGCCCTGTCTTGGCCTGTCTGGCTCGGGCAATAGAAGTAACTTTATTGTTGGCTGGGCTGGCAGCGGGCTTGCGGGCAGCTCGGGAGCGGGGAGAATCCGGGGATCTGATAGCAGCGGTCATAGAGTTCACCAATACGTAGAGTGGGGCAGCTTCAGCTTGATTGAGATTAGGAGTTTTTTAGGAGTGGCGATCGGCTATCGCGGCATTAGCCGGAGCGATCGGTTATCCTTACCAAACATACCTCACAAACCAACCAACCCATCCTACCACTGGTCACTTTTACTTCAGGATTGGCAAAAAAAAATGAAATCTTTGCCGGTTCGCCAGAATCAATGTGAAATTTATTAATAAATGCAGTATTGTAATCAACGAGCGAATCGTTGATCTATTCGTGCCAGCATTGTTTCTCAAGTACACTATTCCCTTCCTTGCGATGGGTTTTCAATGTTAAGGAGTGTTTATGAACAAGGGATTAATTCGTTTGACTTTGGTAATTGGCATTGCAGCAGCCCTCGGCGCTTGCGGCGGTGATGCCGGCAGTGGCGGTGGCGCTAGCCCCTCTCCGGGCGGTGCTGGTGGCAGCACTGCTACTCCTCCTGTTTCTTCTCCAGCACCCAAGGAATCTCCAAAGGCTTCTCCTGGGGCTGGTGGAACTGCTTCCCCTTCTACCTCTCCTAAAAAGCCCTAACTAGCGGGTCGCGGAGTACAACCCCAACGAGCCTAGCCTGTGGGTGAAAAATGGTTCGCTCTTCGCATTTTTTCATCTCACCGGTCTAGGCCTCAAGTTGGGTGTTATTTGTTGTCAGATGCTTTTACTACAGTTCAGTACCTCCCCTTACTGTCGCAAAGTCCGCTTAGCGCTCGGTTACAAGGGCATCCCCTTTCAAGTGGAAAATTTGACTCCGGGCCTGCACATTTTGAAACTCAAGCCTCTAACGGGGGGTTTGAGGACAGTGCCGGTGCTGCTACCTCAACTCGACGGTCAACCTGCGGCGATCGCAGACTCGACGCAAATTTTGCACTCGATCGAGTCTCGCTTTCCTTCGCCGCCACTGTTGCCCGCAGACGAGAGTTTGCAAGCAGAGGCTTGGATGATCGAAGACTGGCTCGATGAAAGCATCGGCATTGCCACTCGATTTGTTTACTACGAGTTTCGCGCAGGTGCGGGCAAGCAAATCGACCCGTCTGTGTTGAGCCAGTTAGTGATTCAATTGGCGCGTCGTCAGTTCGGCAT
The DNA here is from genome assembly GCF_036702805.1 of Microcoleus sp. A006_D1. Classification (NCBI taxonomy): domain Bacteria; kingdom Bacillati; phylum Cyanobacteriota; class Cyanophyceae; order Oscillatoriales; family Microcoleaceae; genus Microcoleus; species Microcoleus sp. A006_D1. Next base: position 53,753 of record NZ_JAUBVZ010000007.1, on the reverse strand, counting down.
TAACCACGCTTCAGCAAAACTCGCCGAGTTGCGCCTGAGTGCAGCTTTAGGCCTGTTGCACCGTCGCTGGCAGGATGGTTCCTATTTGGTAGGCGACTCCTTGAGCGTGGCAGATATTACTGCTGCCGCGCTGCTGAGTCCTTTAGCTTTGATTCCTCAATACCGCATTGACTATCCTTGGCTGTTTGAGCGCATTGCCGAAATTCACGCACTTTGCGGGGAAACCCTGCCTCCGGGATTTGAAACCGCACCCGTCGGACGATCGCCCCTGGCTGAAAATTCCAGCGATTAATCATCATTGAGTTCTTGGCAAAACTCACCCTCCTTGACGCCCCTGGGTTAGCAAATCCACCAGAGTTTGAAAAAAAATATGTATCACATAGGTTAAAAAAAGTCAAGGATATTTTCAGAAAAATTTATATTTTTCAATTTGTTTTAATATTTCTATACTTAGATGTTAGCCCTGAGCAGTAAAATCACAGCTTGGTCGCCAGCAAGGCAAGAGCGCGCGCTCTTGGCTTGCTGGCGTGGTAGGATTAGCAATCAAAAATGTATCCAAATGTAAAGTGCAGCGCCGCCAACGGTTTTGAAAGCCATTTAGTCAAAAGATTCAGGTAGGTAGTTTTATGCCCGCGACCGTCCCCTTTGAACAGATTGACCGGATTGTTTGGAATCAGCACCACGATCCATTTGAAGTGCTAGGCCCCCACGCGATCGAAGAAAATGGCAAAAAAGTCTGGGCCGTCCGAGCTTATCTGCCCAATGCGGATGCGGTATCGGTAGTTTTGCCCGAGGCGAGGGCCGAATACCCGATGAAATCGGAGCATCACCCTCACTTTTTTGAATGTACGATCGACACCCCAGAACTAGCAAACTATCAACTGCGGGTCAAAGAAGGGGAACACGAACGCTTTATCTACGATCCCTACGCCTTTCGATCGCCCAAACTCACAGAATTTGACCAACACCTATTCTCCGAAGGCAACCATCACCGGATTTACGAAAAACTGGGCGCGCACTTCACCGAAGTAGACGGCATCACAGGAGTATATTTTGCTGTTTGGGCTCCGAATGCCCGCAACGTCTCAGTTTTAGGCGATTTCAACTATTGGGACGGCCGCAAACATCAAATGCGGAAATCTCAAAACGGGATCTGGGAAATATTTATTCCGGGACTATCCTACGGAACTCACTACAAATACGAAGTGAAAAACCAAGACGGACATCCCTACGAAAAGTCCGACCCTTACGGTTTCCAGCAAGAAGTGCGGCCGAAAACAGCCTCAATTGTCACCGACTTAGATACCTACACTTGGCAAGACAGCGCTTGGATCGAACAGCGGCGGCACACAGACCAACTGACGCAGCCGGTTTCGGTTTACGAATGCCACATCGGTTCTTGGCTGCACGCGGGCAGCGGCGAACCCGCAATGCTAGCAAATGGCGAAATAGAACCAGCAGTGCCGGTTTCGGAACTGAAGCCAGGGGCGCGGTTTCTGACTTACCGCGAATTGGCCGCGAGGCTGATTCCCTACGTCAAAGATTTGGGATTCACCCACATCGAAATACTGCCGATCGCCGAACATCCCTTCGACGGTTCCTGGGGCTATCAAGTCACCGGCTATTTCGCCCCAACTTCCCGCTACGGCACACCGGAAGATTTCATGTATTTTGTTGACCAGTGCCATGCCAGCGGCATTGGCGTACTGGTGGACTGGGTGCCCGGCCATTTCCCCAAAGACGGACACGGCTTGGCTTTCTTTGACGGAACTCACTTGTACGAACACGCCGACCCCCGCAAGGGCGAGCACAAAGAGTGGGGAACCCTAGTATTTAACTACGGCCGCAACGAAGTGCGGAATTTCCTAGTATCAAACGCTCTGTTCTGGTTTGACAAGTATCACATCGACGGGATTCGCGTAGATGCGGTAGCCTCGATGCTGTATTTGGATTACTGCCGCGAACCCGGAGAATGGCTGACCAATCAGTACGGCGGCCGCGAAAATATTGAGGCGGCAGATTTTCTGCGTCAGGCAAATCACGTCATTTTTAGCTATTTCCCAGGAGCACTGTCGATCGCCGAAGAATCTACCTCTTGGCCGATGGTATCTTGGCCGACTTATGTAGGAGGTTTGGGCTTCAACCTCAAGTGGAACATGGGTTGGATGCACGATATGCTCGACTATTTCCACATGGACCCGTGGTTCCGCCAGTTCCACCAGAACAACATCACTTTCAGTATGTGGTACAACCACAGCGAAAATTTCATGCTGGCTTTGTCTCACGATGAGGTAGTCCACGGCAAGGCTCACATCATCGGCAAAATGCCAGGGGACGAATGGCAAAAGTTTGCAAACGTGCGGTGTTTGTTTACATTTATGTTTGCTCATCCCGGCAAGAAAACGATGTTTATGGGGATGGAGTTCGGCCAGTGGCATGAGTGGAACGTTTGGGGGGATTTGCAGTGGGATTTGCTGCAATTTGATCCTCACCAAAAGTTGAAGCTATTTTTTAAGGATTTGAACCATTTGTACCGCAGCGAAACGGCACTTTACAGTCAAGATTTTGCTGAGGATGGGTTTGAGTGGATTGATTGCAGCGACAACCGGCACAGCGTGGTAGCTTTTGTGCGTCGCGAGAAGGATGGGGATCAGTTTGTGGTGACGGTGTGCAATTTTACGCCACAACCACACTCTCACTATCGCGTAGGAGTGCCGGAACCGGGTTTCTATACGGAGTTGTTTAACAGCGACGCGCGGGAGTACGGTGGTAGCAATATGGGGAATTTGGGAGGCAAGTGGACTGAGGAGTGGTGGTTCCACAACAGTCCTTATTCGATCGACTTGTGTTTGCCGCCTTTGGGTGTGTTGATCTTAAAGATCGATCGGGAAAAAACAGCAGCAAAATATCAATAGTTTTGAGTTTTGAGAGTTTTGAGTTAACAATCAAAACTTGATTCAATGTAAAATTTTGAGGGTATTCAGAAACCCGGTTTCTCCAAGAAACCGGGTTTTTTTCTCATTTTTGGACGCAGAACCTGTATTTGTAGGATGATCCTCGGCGCTACAAACTCAACTTATATCATGTCCTCCGATAACTCCCACGATCAAACCGTTTTTATTACGCTAATTGACCGGACGTAATATCAAATCCGGTGACATCAGAATTATTCAACCACAGAAGAAGCAGAGAAAGAGGAGATAAATTTATCATTCCGATGCTAACGAATTTGATATATAGCAACCGCCACATCGGTGAGGACATAAATAACCGGAATGAATAGAGCCGATACCCGTACGGAATCAATGGTTTGATTCGGGTTATGCAACTGTCGAGCGGTCAACTGTCAACTGTCAACTGCTATAATACCATGCGTGAAAAAATGTTGCTACAGTTATTAACCCTATAGAAATTATCTGTCCGAAGCATAACTTGCCGCCGGACACGGCAGTGCCGTTTCCCTACAGGTGAAAACCTCTAATTTCTGATTCTGCAATATTTATTCAAATTGGTATAATATTACGATTTGAATGCCCAATTACCTTTTTTCCAATTCCCAATTCCCAACTCCCAATTTTCAACTACGAGTATCAGAAGCGCCAAGATTATAAGGAACTTTAGACGGCTCAACTGTTACTACTTCCGAAATAGACTGTTCCTCTACTGCGTCTAAATTTGGCAGCGGCATATGCTTCATTTCCCAAACTTTCAGCAAAATTAGATATTCATAAAAAGCTTGCAGCGTGCACCAAGCCAAGCCAGCTTGACCGTCAAGAAATCCGCCGAGTAAAATATACATATAGAAAAAGCGCACCACGGGCCGCAAAGGCAAGCGCAAAGAAAAATCTTTCAAAGCGCGGCGCCTTTCCACCTCCGACGCGCCAAAGAATAAATCCCACCAATTTACTTGACCGGCTGCTAATTGGCGGAGAGTTTCAGCCGCCTCGTCAGTCGAGTAGCGGTTGTGCTTTTCAATCCAGCGGGAAAGACCTTTGCTGCAAGTATAGTGAGGGTAGGTTTCTTTCAAAAAGTGAGTCGGGCCGTTGCAGACTTCCCGTTCAGTGTGACCGTAGTCAGAAAACCACACTTGGTCTTTGCGAAACAGGCGCATTTGATAGCGCGGATATTGAGTGCTGCGGCGAATCCAGCGATCCATAAATATTACTTTTTCAGCTACGTAATAGCCGATATATTCTTGACTTGCGATCGCCTTTAAGCATTCAGCAAACAGTGCAGGCGTCATCCGCTCGTCAGCTTCGAGGATGTAAACCCATTCGTACTTGCATTCTACTTCTCGGAGCATCCAAGTCCGCTGGCGTCCGTGAGTTTCAAAGGGGTGCTGCACTGTTTGCACGGGATAGTTCTGAACAATCTCAAGGGTGCGATCGCTGCTGAAAGAATCAACTACAATGATATCGTCACAAAGCAGTGCCGATTCTATGCAAGCGGCGATATCAATCTCTTCGTTGTAAGTCAGAATATAAATTGAGAACATTCCCAGCTTTCAGTAAGGGCAAACTATCAGGCAAATCAAGTATTTATTTCTCAGGATGTCTCGACTTGCACGCTTAGAGCGATCGCGTCGGTCAATTTTTGCGGTGGCCGAACCGCAGAATTCCCATACTTCGGAGTCCAGTCCAACCAACAGTAATGTAGCCTATAGCCAACAACAAACTGCTGATGCCCGTCTGCAAACTCGAATTTCGCGATCGAGTTCTCAACTCTTTCTCTTTTTGTTGCTTGCGGGTGCGAATCTCGTTGCGAGCTTGAGCAGGCAGTTCTTGGGCTTGCTGTTCCAGGAACTTGTCGAGGGCTTTGGGGTCATTTTTTGACTCCTGAAGCACAGCTTTCAATTCCTTGGGAACTTCTGGACTCTTGAGGGCTTGTTGCAGCTTGGCGTCGTCTTGCAGCAGCGCGCCTATCTGGCTGCGGCGCTGGGTTTTGAGCTGTTCTACCTGAGCTTTAAACTGCTCGCTTTTAATTTGTGCCTCAAGTTGACCTTCCGCTTGTCCCGCTTCCTTATCGACTTGAGCCAGAGTATCCTTGAGTTCCAAACGAGTATTGTTGAGGTGAACGGGAACCAGCAATAGGTAAATTAGCCCTAACAAGCTGGAAATCAACAGCGCCCAGAATCGCAAGTCAACCCAAAAATTGCGTCTGTCAATAGAGACTCCACTGCTGCTGTCCACCCAAAAGCCTGTCATCAGCAGGGCGATACCCATCAAAGGAATAATACCCCGGTCAACTATCTGAGTTGCTGCGGCAAGCTGCCAGGCTCGATTAGCAATGTCGGAGGCTTCTCCCGGGAGCGACAGAACAATGCAGTCAAGCAAAGCAGAGAGAATCAAGATAATCCCGACTACTTTGAGAGTGCGAGCAGCGACTGAAGAAAATTGACGGCTGTTAGTTGCTTTCATAATTCCTGTGAGATAATTTTACACCTTTAGATTCAACGAAATTTTGTTTAATGACTTCACTGGTGGGAGCGCTCAATTGCTCTGCCGCTGCACGGTGGCGAAAGCGTTGCCCAGCGGCGGCCCCGGCAACAGTAGCCTTTGAGGTTCAGTCCCCAATCTGTGGAAACAGGAATCCTGAAGGTGAAAACGGCCCTTAAGACGGAAAACTCCGCAGACGAATCAAACCGTCCCCAATTTTGTGAGTTTGGAAGCTCCAAAAACAGGCTGGCGCAGGTTGGGTACTTGAGGTTATTTTCCACCAAAATAGCTCGATCGGGTACTTGCCTCGACTTGATCGGGGGTTTGCACGAGCTGCGGCTGCGACGCGACACCAGTTGGGCCGAGTTGCTGCACGCTCTATGCAGAGTTTGGTACAGGAGGCGGCCCGCGGCTGCAAGAAGTGAGGGCTGGAGGCAGCCCACAGAGTAGTTGTGCACGCTCTTGCCGCAGCTTTTAACTGGCTTTTGCTTGCCTGGGGGTGTCAGAAATAATTGACACAGGAGGGTAACGTTTAGGTGGGTTTCACCCCCTACATCTCTCGCTGCCAGTGGCAGTGGCACAAAATCCCCTGCCTTATAGTAATTGATATCACAGAAAGCTGAAAAAAATAAGTGTTACGCAAGCTTTTTAAGCTTCAACTACCAATTACCTTTATTCACGAGACCCAAGTCACAGATAAACCGATCTAGAGCAACCGCCACATAGGCTAGGACATAAATAATGTCATGAATAGATCCTATGACCATTTAGCATAAACGGTTTGATGCTTGTACTATGTAACTGTCAACTGTCGAGCGGTCAACTGTCAACTGCTATAGCAATCCTTGCCTCAATTATAAATTCTTTATCTTCTCTTCTTTTATTTTATTTCGTGACAATATCCCCGCTCTTGCCGCTGCCAATAACGAGTCTTCGATCGCGCGAGCAAACAAAGCAGCTTGTCAACAAAGTATTTAGAATTAATAAGGTTGTTTCAGGAATTTTGGGAAGCGATTATTCTTGTTTGATGTCGGCATTTTTTTTTCAAAATTCATTTGTTAAATCGTTAAATTTGTGAGAAACTTCGTTGCCTAACTTTATGAGAGGTAGTTGATTATTCGTTCATGTAAACTTAGATTGTAGATTTTTTAATGGGAAGGTACTGTTGTCGCGCATTCCTTGCTAGGATGATTCATCGCTGTTCAAACTTGCTGGTGGTGACTGCAATGATTTCTGGTGTTTACACGTTGAGAGAACTTGAAGGGGCGATCGCATCCGATCCGGACAACTGGCGTCCGCTCGTGTTTACTAACGGGTGCTTCGATATCCTGCACGCGGGACACGTCCGCTATTTGCAGGCTGCAAAAGCTTTGGGGCGATCGCTCGTGGTGGGCTTGAATAGCGACGCCAGCGTGCAAGCTATCAAGCCGCAGCAGGCGGGATTACCGCCCCGCCCGATCGTACCAGAAACTCAGCGAGCCGAAGTGTTAGCCGCCCTCAAACCAGTAGACGCCGTAGTAATTTTTTCCGAGATTACAGCAACTAAACTGATAAATATCCTGAAGCCTGATATATACGTTAAAGGAGGCGACTATCAAGTCGAAACTCTGCCGGAAGCACCGGCTGTTGTCGCCGGAGGTGGCAAGATTTCCTTGATCGAAATAGAAGTTCCGAGTTCTACCAGTGCGATCGTCAAACGTATTTTGCAGTTAGGCGGTTAACCCCCGATCGCAAACAGGAAACACTGGGTTAAACTCAGAAGTTACTCCATCAAAAAATACGAAGAGTGCGATCGCTCGTACAATTTTATCCAAATTGCTAAGCAGGAGATAATTTTAATGGAACTCACCAGCAATAACACGATCGCGGAAATCCTCGAAAAAAACAAAGCTGAGCTACTAGCAGACTGGCTCAAAGAACTGCAAAATACCGGGCTGCGGCGGGATGACTTGATGAGAGCCAAAGAATTGCGATCGGAGTGTCAAGAGTTCCTGCAATTGCTGCAAATAGCAGTGCAGCACGGTAACTATAGCGACATCCAGACGCCCGAATGGGAGAATATGCGGCTGCTACTAGCAGAAGTTTCGCGATCGCGCGTTCAGAGGGGCTTCACTCCCTCAGAGATCGCGAGTTTTATTTTATGCTTCAAAAAGCCATTGTTCGATCGGCTTTGTCGCGAACTGACACAAAACCGCGACGCACTTGTGGAACAACTTTGGCTGTCCACCAGCTTATTAGACCAGCTCGGTCTTTGGGTGACAGAAATCTTTCTCAAAGCTCGCGAAGAAGTCATCGAACGCCAGCAGCAAGAAATGCTCGAATTGTCAACACCAGTAGTCAAACTTTGGCAAGGGATTCTCGCTTTACCCATGATCGGGACTCTCGACAGTGCCCGCACTCAAATAGTCATGGAAACTCTGTTGCAGGAAATCATGGAAACCGGCTCAGAATTTGCGATTTTAGACATTACAGGCGTGCCGACTGTTGACACTTTAGTTGCTCAACATTTATTAAAAACTGTCGCCGCCGCGCGTTTAATGGGTACTGAGTGTATCATCAGTGGCATTCGCCCGCAAATCGCTCAAACCATTGTTCATTTGGGAGTTGACTTGCAGGATATTCTGACAAAGGCGACTTTGGCAGATGCTTTTAAAGTTGCTTTGCAACGCCAAGGTTTAACTATAAAAAATATTAAAGAGGAAAGATAAAAACTATACCACTTATTATGTAACATGAGTTTCGCATGGGGCATGGGGCATGGGGCATGGGGCATGGGGCATAGAACTGGAATTTTAAACTCACAAATAGGTGAATTTATGGAACGGATACCTATCCTGCAAATGGGAGAATTTCTCCTAGTAACTATTCAAGTAGATATGCACGACCGCTTGGCAATGACCCTGCAAGACGACCTGACCAACCGCATTGTGAAAACAGGCGTCAAAGGTGTTTTAATCGAAATCTCTTCTCTGGAAATCGTAGATTCGTTTATCGGCCGCATTCTCAACAATATTGCTACCATGTCGCGCATTCTGGATGCGGAAACAGTTGTGGTCGGGATGCAGCCAGCGGTGGCGATTACGCTGGTCGAATTGGGGCTTTCCCTGACAGGAGTTCGCACAGCTTTAAGCGTTGAAAAGGGCATGAATTTGTTGCGAAAATCCTTGGGTTTGTCTGCTGATGCGGAAGCATAAGCAGTCGATTAACTGTCCCATGACTTAGGCACAGGGAGTAAAGAAACCTGGTTTCTTTCTAGATACCTTGTTGACAAAATTAAGATTTCTGACGATGGGAAACTTGGTTGATTAGCGTAAGTCCTATGTTTTGTGGAGAAGTTCTATTTTACTAGAGTACCTGCCATGTCAAAACGTGAGACATTAGAAATTCGATCGTCCTCCGATATAGTCCACGTCCGACAGCAAGTGCGAATCTGGGCTGTAGCAATGGGATTCGGCTTAGTAGACCAAACGAAAATCGTTACCGCAGCCAGCGAACTCGCCCGCAATACTCTAGACTACGGTAAAGGGGGAACTGTAACTCTCGAAACCCTCCAATCAGGTAGTCGCAAAGGGCTGCGGCTGATATTTGAAGACAAGGGCCCGGGAATTCCAGATATCGAATTGGCAATGACTGACGGTTATACTTCTAATCATGGTTTGGGTTTGGGGCTCAGCGGTTCTAAGCGGTTGATGCACGAATTTGAGATTGTTTCCCAAGTGGGTAAGGGGACTAAAATTGCGATCGTCCGCTGGCGGTGAGATGGGGAGAGGGGGAGATGGGGAGATTGGCGAGAAACCGGGTTTCTACGAGTTTTTGGTTTAGTGACGATAAATCTAGAAAGAAACCGGGTTTCTGAGGTCAGTAGACCTCTTGCAAAAGTTTTTTTAATCAAATTTTGGGACGGGCAAGATGCCCATCCCACAAGAAAAAAAGATTTTTGTGGGATGGGCATCTTGCCCGTCCTAGATATTTTTGCAAGAGGTCACTATTGACTAATGACTAAGGACTAATGACTTTTTAAATGCTTGCCAGCTTAAAATTATACCAATTAAAATAATGATAAATGCCATAGCCCTGCCCGTAACAGAAGAAAGTCAAGTCGGAGAAGCGCGGCGCATCGCAGTCGCCCTCGCGGCGGAAGTTGGATTTAATGAGACCGATCGCGGTAAAGTGGCAATTGCGATCACCGAAGCAGCAAAAAACCTGGTCAAACACGCCCGCGAAGGAGAAATTTTGCTGCAAATCTTAAAAACAGCGGCAGGATACAGCATTGAAATAGTAGCGCTAGACAGAGGGCCGGGAATGGCAAATGTCGGCCAGTGTCTGCGGGACGGTTTTTCGACTGCGGGAACTCCGGGAACGGGACTCGGTGCGATTAAACGCCTCTCTAATTTTTTTGATATTCATTCTGTACCGAAACTGGGGACGGCTTTATTAATGCGCCTGTCGCCGACTCAGAATAGCCGGGAAGCCTCCCCAGACTCCAATTACTTGGAATTTGGGGTGGTTCACTTGCCGAAAGCTGGAGAGCAAATTTGTGGCGATTCCTGGGCGACGGAAAATGACCTAGACAAAAATCTGATTTTAGTTGCTGACGGGCTTGGGTACGGGGTTTTGGCCCAGGAAGCGTCGCGGGAAGCTGTGGAGGTATTTCGGGAAAACGCGAAACTGGGGCCGAAAACTATTTTAGAGAAGGCGCACGCTGCTTTAAAAGATACCAGAGGAGCTGCTGCTGCGATCGCGCGAATCGATCGTACCAAACAAACAATTTGTTTTGCCGGAATTGGCAATATTACTGGTGTAGTCGTCACAGATAGCCAAACCCGCAGCATGGTTTCCTACAACGGCACAGTTGGACATCGGATGCAAAAAGTAGCAGAATTTGTCTATCCTTGGTCGCAGCAATCCCTGCTAATCATGCACTCTGACGGTTTGGCTGCACAGTGGGATTTAAACCGTTACCCGGGTTTGGCCACCAGACATCCGGCTTTAATCGCAGCCGTGCTCTACCGGGACTTCAAACGTACCCGCGATGACATGACAGTTGTAGTAGCCAAGGTAAGAGAAGCAGCGTGATTTACCAAATCCTGACAGCGGAAGTCCGTTTTGAACAAGACATCGTACAAGTCCGCCAAAGAGCTCGCCAAATTGGCGCATTGCTGGGATTCGATTCCCAAGCACAAACGCGCATCGCCACAGCAGTTTCCGAAATTGCCCGCAATGCTTTTAAATATGCAGGCGGCGGCAAAGTAGAATTTATTGTGGAAGGGGAATCGCCACAAGTTTTTTTGACTCGGATTTCTGACAGCGGGCCGGGAATTGCTGATTTATCGGCTGTGTTGAGCCCGAATTTTCGATCGCCAACTGGTGCGGGAATGGGTTTAGCAGCCGCCAAACGGTTGATGGACGAGGTGCAAATTGATTCGGCGCCCGATCGCGGCACGGCTGTACAATTAATTAAGCAGTTTTCTAAACAGATGTCTGCGCTGAGTGCGATCGAACTAAATCAATTAGTTAACAAACTAGCGCGCCAAATTCCCGAAGATCCCTATGCGGAAATTCAGCAGCAAAATCAAGAATTGCTGCGTACTTTAGACGAACTCCGCCAGCGTCAAGAAGAACTCGTACAATTAAATCAAGAACTAGAAGATACCAATCGCGGAGTCGTGGCACTTTACGCGGAATTGAACGAAAAAGCCGAATCTCTCCAGCGAGAGGGCGAACTCAAAACCAGCTTTCTCTCCAACATGAGTCACGAGTTTCGCACTCCGCTAACGGCAATTTTAAGTCTTTCTGAAATATTGTTAAATCGCCTCGACGGAGAACTTTCAGCCGAACAGGACAAGCAAGTAAATTTTATTCGCCAATCCGCCGAATCTCTCGCAGAACTTGTCAACGACTCGTTAGATTTAGCCAAGGTGGAAGCCGGAAAAGTAACTGTGCGCGTGGCTGATTTTGAAGTGGAAGATTTGTTCAGCGCGCTGCGGGGAATGATGCGCCCTCTGCTACCACAAAAATCTCCCGTCAGTCTCATTTTTGAAGTTCCAGAGGAACTTCCAACTCTCACCACGGACGAGGGAAAAGTTGCTCAGATTTTACGCAATCTGATTTCTAATGCGCTGAAATTTACTGAAGCGGGAGAAGTCAGAGTTGCGGCCCAAATGGGAGAGGGGGAAACAGTTACTTTTTCTGTCGCAGATACGGGGATTGGCATTCCTTCAGGCGACCAAACGCGGATTTTTGAAGAATTTGTCCAAGTGGAAAATCACTTGCAGAAGGGCGTGAAAGGCACGGGATTGGGATTGTCTTTGTGCAAGAAAATGGCGGAATTTCTGGGGGGAAGTATTGAAATTAAAAGTTCGCTCGGGGTGGGTTCGACTTTTTTTGTGAATTTGCCGATCGCCTATGCTGGAGATCCAGAAAAATCGTGGGAAATGTCCGCAGCTAAGGGAAATCAAACACGCCAGGCGATCGGAAATTCTCGATCGCCTGCGCCGGATCAAGCTGCAAAAGTTTTGATTGGGGAGGGTGAAGACTGTTTTCCGGTATTTGCCCAAAAAGTTGCGGGCAGAAATTCATTGTACTGCGATCGGCGCCGCCAACGGTGCTGAAGATTTGCGATCGGTTGAAACTGTGTCTACAAAAACGAAGTTTATTTAATTTGCAACAGCATTTAACGTTTGTGCTGTAGAATGTAGCAGTTCTCAGAAGACTGGGCGGTTGAAACCGCGTCTATACAAACAAAACCCGCCTCCGCGGGTTGAAGAACAGACGGTTAAATTAGGTTATCCTCTTCAGTCCGCGGAGGCGGACATCGTTTGTGTAGACGCGGTTTCAACCGCCGTCTTATCTAAAGATAAGATCCCAACCCACACAGAATCAGCCCTTCCCAATTCTTAAATCTAGAATCTAAAATCCAAAATCTCAAATCGCATGACTTTCATCTCCCTTCAATATGCCCTGTTTCTGTTAGTTTTGTTCGTGGCTTACTGGTTGGTTCCGCTGCGGTGGTGGCGAATGTTTATCATGCTGGCGGGTAGTCTGATTTTTTATGCTTCGCTGCAAATTTGGTACATTCCTCTGCTGTTAGTCGGTGTTTTGTTTAACTATTACTTGGCGATGGCGATCGGGGAACCTCTGGATTGGCGAATTGCTAATGAATCTTGGAACCGCCGCCGTTTGTGGCTGCTGTGGAGCGGAATTGGGCTGAATGTGTTGCTGCTGCTGGGTTTTAAGTATGTGCCTTTTTTCTTGAATTCGATCGGCACTTTGTTAAATTGGCCTGTTGCTCTCGACGGTGCTAACTGGGTAAAAACTCACGTCATGGCACCCCTGGGATTGAGTTTCTTTTGCTTTGAGTGCATTGCTTATTTGATTGACGTGTACCGAGGTGCGCCGGCTGCTACTTCGCTGCTGCACTTTGCTGCTTACAAGTTGTTTTTTGCGAAGCTAATTTCTGGCCCGATTACTCGCTATCACAACTTGATCTATCAACTGAAATCCCAGAAATTTCCCACGCCCGATCGCATTTCTGAAGCACTTTGGACGATCGCCTTTGGTGCAGTTAAAAAAGGTCTTTTCGCTGACAACTTGGGAATTTATGTCGATTTAAGCTTTACCAACTTGCAGCGGGCGGGAAGCGAGGATTTGTGGCTGGCGATTTTTGCTTACGGGCTGCAACTTTATCTCGATTTTAGCGGCTATGTTGACATGGCGCGCGGTACTGCTTTGCTGCTGGGTTGGTATTTGCCACCAAATTTTGATTTCCCTTATTTTAGTACCAGCATAGCGGATTTTTGGCGGCGCTGGCACATGACTTTGGGGGATTGGCTACGCAATTATTTGTATTTTCCGCTGGGGGGTTCGCGCGTCGGTTTGTGGCGCACTTGTCTCAATTTGTCTCTGGTGATGTTAATTGCGGGAATTTGGCACGGGGCGGCTTGGGGATTTATTGTGTGGGGGGGTTTGCACGGTTTGGCTTTGGCGGTGCACCGGGTGACGGATGTGACTTTTAAGCGGTTGCGGATCGAGTTTTTGTGGGAAAATCCGATCGGAATTGCGATCGGTTGGCTGTTAACTCAGGCGATGGTTTTTGGTAGTTGGATATTTTTCCGGCTTCCCGATTTAAAGGATTCGGGATGGGCAATTTCACATTTGTGGGGATACACTGCTGATGTGCAGTTTGCAAATAAAGTTTATGTGGAAGCTTTGGGTTTGGAAAGAGTGCATTTAGCTTGGATGTTGGCGGCTGTGGCTGCGGCGATGCTGGGAAATTATGTGTTGAGTCGGGGTTTGAAGTTGGAGTTAAATTGGCCTGTGAAATTGGTGTTAGTACCGCTTTGTTTGTATGCGGTTTGGGTGTTGGCGCCGGAGGGCGGTTTGCCTTATATTTATTTTGATTTTTAGAAGACGGGGCGGTTGAAACCGCGTCTATACAGACCAAACCCACCTCCGTGGGTTGAATACAAGTTTGATTCCCCGTAATGTGTGCATTGCACACCATTCTTCAGTCCGCGGAGGCGGACATCGTTTGTGTAGTAGCGGTTTCAACCGCCGAATCTTATCTTTCGCGCGCATTACGCACCCTACAATTGATAGGAACACCAGTCACTCCAGCTACCGACATAGAGTTTAGCATCGGGAATTCCGGCGATTTCTAAAGACAGTAAATTTACGCAAGCTGTCACCCCGGAACCGCAGTAAACAATAATTTCTGTGGCTGTTTCTAATTCCGTCCACCGCTGTTTTTGTTCGGAGGCCGATCGCACTTTTCCACTTTCATCCGTCACCCCTTGCCAAGGATAGTTGACAGCACCCGGAATGTGACCTGCAATGGGGTCGATCGGCTCCCGCAAGCCCTCGTATCTCTCGCTTTCTCGCGAATCAACCAAAACCTTGTCCGGTAAGTCTTTTCGCTCTTTTACCTGCTCAATATCTACCGCCATATCCGGCTGCAATTTCACCACAAACTTACCATTGGGGCGATCGGGCAAAGTATTTGTTACCGGATATCCGGCCACTTTCCAGCCACTGAAACCGCCGTCTAACAAAGCGACTTTGCTGTGTCCCATATATCGCAGCAGCCACCACAAACGAGCCGCAAAACCCAGCCGCGAATCGTCATAAGCCACGACTAAAGTTTCTGATGAATTAATCCCGATCGCGCTCAATTTCTCAGCTAATTCTGCAATATTTGGCAGCGGATGTCTGCCGCCGTGTTTGCCAACGGCACTCGCGAGATCCCGGTTTAAATCTAAATAGAAAGCTCCGGGAATGTGACTTTCTTGGTATTGTTTTTCTCCTAATTCTGCATCAGCGAGGGCAAACCGACAGTCAATAATTACAAGTTGCGGATTTTCGGTATTGGCGACCAACCATTCAGGCGAAATGATTAAATTGTTGTCAGTCATAACTCTTCAAATTTGTGTTTTAACATTTATCTGGAATTACGCTCAAAGACCCAAGAAACCGGGTTTTTTAGCGTTTTTGCGACTGTAACTAAGTATTTTCGTAAAAAACCCGGTTTCTGAACACTCGTGCGTCCAGGGCTAATCTATCGAGAAGGACTTTCTTTCTCAGGTTCGGCTTTTTCAGAAGTAGATTTCTTAGGACTTTCTTTCTCAGGTTCGGCTTTTTCAGTATTAGCTTTTTTAGGAATTGCTTTCTCAGGTTCGGCTTTTTCAGAAGTAGATTTCTTAGGACTTTCTTTCTCAGGTTCGGCTTTTTCAGTATTAGCT
>NZ_JAUBVZ010000007.1:3566-38481 GCF_036702805.1 Microcoleus sp. A006_D1 | reverse complement strand
TTTTTAGGAGTTGCTTTCTCCGAAGTTGCTTTTCCTGCTGGTGCGGGAGTTGGCTCGGGCACAGGGGGATTTACTGCTGATTCTTGAGCGTAAAGCAGATATTTCTGATACTCGATCACTTTTGTCTGAGCTAGTTGATGGTTGGCGCTAGAAACTGGTACTCTTCTCATCAACGATACTGCTTCTTGCCAGCGATCGGCAACGATCGTCCAATCTTGCTTGGTTTTTGCCGATCGCCCCAATTCTGCTGCTTTGACGGCGCTGTTAACTGCATCTCGAAAAAAAGTATCCGGTACAGTTGCTACATTCGCTGTTTCCTCTGAATTTTTCAGAGCAGTTGCTGGCGGCTGGTTCAAAATTTTACTGACAAAAGCCACCACGGCTAGGGCCAACATACCCGTCACCAGCCCAACGACAATGAAAGTCGATCGCAGGCGCTTCTCAAAAGCAGCAAATTCCGGCGATTTCTCCTCCTCTATATCACTTTCTATCTCTGGGCGATCGTCCATATTAGCAACCGCAATATTTGGCACTGATTCCGCGGCAAAGCTCTCTGGTTCCAAAATGCGGCTCTCCAAACTAAACTCCTGACTCCAAGCAGCGGCAATTTGACCACTTTCTCGGCCCTCAACCTTCACTTTCCGAATCGAATCCGGCTGCAAATTCGTCAGCTCGCTGCGGACAAAATCAACTAATTTATCTTCTTTCGGTACTTCTTGGGCATCCAGAATTACATCCAAACAGTCGCCGTCGAGATTCGCGGAGGCTGCGATGCCTTCTGATTGTAACTTGCTGTTGAGCCAAGATGCGATCGCCTGTGGATTTCCCTGCTTGGCAAGTTCCTGAAAATTAAGCTCAGTCATAGCTGGACACCTGATAATGCAGAAAGGAAGAAGTCATTAGTCATCAGTCATTAGTCATCAGTCATTAGTCATCAGTCATTAGTCATCAGTCATTAGTCATCAGTCATTAGTCATCAGTCATCAGGAAGAAGGAAGAAGGAAGAAGGAAGAAGGCATGAAAGGCTACGCGAGCGGCTAAAAAGAAGGAAGAAGGAAGGAGGAAGGAGGAGGAAGAAGCAACTAATAGTTTTTTTAGTTGAAAACACCATAACTGAAATTCAACAAATAGTATAATCTATCTCGGTAAATTCAAGCTCAAAGATGCAAATTATCACTCTCGCTCCCCCTCGCATCCCTCGGGGAAGGACTGAAGTCCTGACTACGAACCGAACTCAGGTTCGATCGTTCGGACTTCAGTCCTCAAAAATTCGATCGGGGCGCGCAACTCCAGATACCACAACCGTAGCGCCTCAAACGGACATCCGGCTGCAAAAAGACGCAGTACGCCCGGATTTGAGATTGGAGATTAAAAAATTGTGCGATCGCACCACCATCGACGGACAGCGAGTGATATCATCATTTAGTCAATATTCAAGTTTTTATAGCAAATAGCTCGATCGCACAATGATAGCAATAGCAATTTTAGCCGCTGGACGCGGCACGCGCATGAAATCTGACTTGCCCAAAGTTCTCCACGAATTGGGCGGTAGATCCCTAGTTGAGCGAGTCCTTCAAAGTTGTGAAGAAATTCAAATTTCCCGGCGACTTGTCATCGTCGGTTATCGAGGCGAACTCGTTCAACAATCCCTGATTGGAGGTCAAGAAAAATCGGACAATCCTCAATTTGCTCCCCTAGAATTTGTCGAACAAACCGAACAATTAGGGACAGGCCACGCCATCCAGCAATTGCTGCCTCACTTACAGGGATTTCAAGGAGATTTGCTGGTGTTAAATGGCGATGTACCTTTGCTGAGGGCAGAAACCATCAAACAATTGATGGCAATTCACACACAGCACCAAAACTCTGCTACTATATTGACAGCTAATTTACCAAATCCTCAAGGATACGGGCGAGTATTTACTGACAGTCAAAACTTAGTGCAGCAAATTGTCGAAGACCGCGACTGCACGAAAGCTCAAAAGCAAAACTACCGAATTAATGCAGGTGTTTACTGTTTTCACTGGCCGCATTTAGAGAAAATTTTGCCAGATTTGAAAGCAGACAATGACCAAAAAGAATATTACCTAACCGATACGGTAAGTATCCTCTCTCCCGTGATGGCGGTGGATGTCGAAGATTATCAAGAAATCTTGGGAATTAACGATCGCAAACATTTAGCCACCGCTGCCGATATTTTGCAAGCGCGGGTAAAGGAAAAGTGGATGACGGCGGGAGTAACGCTGATCGATCCCCACAGCATCACGATTGACGATACCGTAGAGTTGCAGCCGGATGTGGTAATCGAGCCACAAACTCACTTGCGGGGAAAAACTTCGATCGCCTCTGGAAGTCGCATCGGGCCCGGTAGTTTGATCGAAAACAGTCAAATTGGAGAAAACGTGACTGTGCTTTATTCGGTAATTTCTGAGTGTAGGGTGGCCGAAAATTCGCGAATTGGCCCCTACGCACATTTGCGGGGACACGCGCAAATAGGGGCGAACTGTCGCGTCGGCAATTTTGTAGAATTGAAAAATACTCAAATTGGCGATCGCACTAATGTCGCTCACTTGTCTTATTTGGGCGACGCGACTTTGGGAGAAAAAGTCAACATCGGTGCTGGAACAATTACCGCCAATTACGACGGAAAAAACAAGCACAAAACTCAAATAGGCGATCGAACGAAAACTGGTTCTAACAGCGTGCTAGTTGCACCGATAACTTTGGGGGAAGATGTTACCGTAGCGGC
The DNA here is from genome assembly GCF_036702805.1 of Microcoleus sp. A006_D1. Taxonomy (NCBI): domain Bacteria; kingdom Bacillati; phylum Cyanobacteriota; class Cyanophyceae; order Oscillatoriales; family Microcoleaceae; genus Microcoleus; species Microcoleus sp. A006_D1. Next base: position 35,732 of record NZ_JAUBVZ010000007.1, on the reverse strand, counting down.
GGGTTCTGTAGTGACAGAAGATGTGGCGAATGACTGTTTAGTAATTGCCCGATCGCGGCAAGTTGTCAAACCAGGTTGGAAGCTGAAAGAACCTAAAAAGTGAACGATTGTTCACTTTTTAGATGATAAGTTTCCACTCGATCGGGACTTGTGCGATCGATACCAAAGAAACCGGGTTTTTATAACGGGGGCGATCACGCTCTAGGAGAGATTTTGGTAACAAACCCGGTTTCTGCGTAAGTCCGCAACCTTGAGAAATCGGGTTGATCGCGATCGGCTATTTTGTCTTATTTTTGCGCATTCAGATAGTTGTTAATCGCTTTGGCGATTTCTTCTTTCTGGTAGGGGTTCATAGTATTGGGCAGGGATATGCGAGAACCTCCACAAACTAACAGTCTAACTTCGTACCAAATGTCATTATCTCGATCTTTGACTCGATCGACTTCCACCCCATAAATCTCGCACAGAGAGTGTTGAATGACTTTACGTGCCAACACACCCTGCTGTTTAACAGTCAAGGTGTTTAAAGTTCCATCGAAGCTGTAGGTTTCATTCTTTCCCAACACGAGCGAGCCGACTGCTGCAAGCAAAAATATGCCTCCCGTCCCTCCCAACCAGCGATCGTCTTGACTCAAACGCAGCCAGCGTTTTTTTGCATTTTTAACAAAAGAATTGATATCAAAAGCAACCGCCTCTTGATTCCCCCAGTTAGTCGAGTTAGCACTGAAAGGAACATTGCCCGCATCCGTCAAAAGTACGACTCTGCTTTTATAGCCGCATCTTTCAACTTTAGCTCCCTGCAAAGCAGCAAGCTGAATTTCTTGGAGGTGCGATCCCAGTAAATGCGATCGCACCAACTGGCAATTTCCTTGTTTTTCCTGCGATCGTTGGCAGCTCAGGGTTGCTGCATGATAGTCAAAACTCAGCCAGATCAGTCCAAATGTCATCAATAAACAACTAGGGAGCCAAAAATCAAATATGCTGTGAGTCTGAATTATTAGTTCAGTCGCTGTTTGCTTGATTATTTTCATTTACTTCACCCTTTGATTCCAAAAATGATGCTACAGATCGACTTCCAGACCCGGATTCGCCCAATTGTTAAGTTATATATTATTTGAAGTCGTCCTATGCCATGACCCTTTTTATCTGGCTAATATGGTAGCACTACAATGTCTCGCGGACAACAAATGTCGCGAGTTTACTTGCGGCTATGTTTGAAATAGCTTTCCGTTATTTATCGTTGGTGATTGACTTTGGCGATCGGCCGTCGAGATAGCCACGAATCAAATCAGCCATTTTTTGTTGCTCTTCCCGATTCAAGCCACCGCTTAAACATAGAGTATCTCCTCCATTCATTAGCAAATGCACCTGGTAGCAGGTATAGCTGTCCATATGTTCTGTTTTGTGTACTTGAACTGTTTTTAATTCGACTTCAGAAATTTCACTGAGCGATTTTTCGGTCACTTCATTAATCCTTATCCCCCCTCTTTTATTAATAATTATCCCCCTTATCTTAATAGTTAGGATACTTGCATTTTTGTCAAAAATGTAAGTTTTAACACTGAATAGCTCACGGAACGCAAAATATATTACTGCAAAAAAAATAACAAAAAAACCGCTCTGAAAAAGTATCAACCCCAAATTTGACAACCGATTATCTTTTTCTATTACTAATTTCTTGACTGAGGTTTGTATATATTGATTGAATAACTCTGCATCTTTAACAGTTTGGTACGGTAGCGGAACATTCCCTTGGTTGGTTACGAGAAATACATTTTCCACAGAAGTTGAGTGACCTTCGCTATCGGTACTATTTATTGTCTCAAATTTAGCTTCCTTTACTTGTGGGATGGACTCTAATTCCCCTTTAACGAATCCCATAAAACTTGATGTACTCATTTCGCAAGTTGCTATTTTTGGCTCATTTTTTTTGCACGAAAGTCTTTCCACTCCAGAAGAAGATATCGTGCTAAGTATCATTAACAAGAGTATTCCTGGAAATCCTGTCACGCATACAGCAGGAATTAGCCACCTTATTTCATTTTCAAGCTTGAGAAGATGTTCGGTTTTTTGAATGATTTTGATCATCGGTATCAACTCCCGTTTAATTAATTAATAATTTTTACAAAACTTTGCAGATAGCTTTTCAGGGCGATATATTGATTCAGTGCGATCGCTCGTCGAGACATAGCTGCGAATCAAGTCAGCCATTTGGCATTGTTCTGTTACTGAATTGCTTCTCAAACAAATGCGATCGCACCCCAACATTAACAAGTCAACATAGTAGCTAAAATTTCCCTCGCTATCTGCTATTTCGTCTAATTCCACCGCACAAATATCGCGAGTTGAGCGTTCGGTAACATCATTAAGCGACAAACCTCGTCGTTTAATGGTCATTTTGCCAAAAGTTTTATCAAAGATATAAATTTCAGATATCGCGCCGTCTAATAAACACAGTGAGAACAACAGAAATATGCCTCCACCTATCCAATTTGATGCAAAAATAATCTGCAACAATCCAAGTACGATGAACGGAGAGATTAATAGTAAACCATCCCAGACGCTAGAGGTCTGGATTGTTAGTTCATTTGGTGTTTGGTTGAGAACTTTCATTAGTTTATCTTTTGATTTTACAAACAAGGTGAATTACTAAGCTCTCCGCTGTACCCAATTTATCAGTCACGGATTATTTGACACGGCTTTGGACGATCCGCTTCGAGGGCTTCGCTAACGCACTTTTGGTATTGCTAACAGCCTTGACAGCATAGGCATTGCCCGGACGCACCTGCAAAGCTCTATTAAAATTGACTAAAGCCGTTTGATAGTCTCCCTGTCCGTAGTAGATATAGCCGAGCTTCATCGATTGTTTGAAGTCATATTGTTGAGCGCCAACAGTACCAGAAGTAGGCTCAGAAATAGGTGCTGGTGAAAGTTGAGGGGATGACTCGGAAGCAGGAGATGACTCGGAAGCAGGAGATGGTTCTTGATTTGGCGATGAAGAAGTGCTGAAATCCGAAGGAAAAGAGGAGGCTGATTGCTCGCTAGATCCTTCGTTTATGGTTATGGTTCCAGACTGAGCTAGTTTTGCAAAATCTCCGGCATACATTGCTGAAGTAGTAATCCCAGATAATAAAAACATTGGCCATGAAGCAAGTGAAATTAAAAATGTTTTTCTGATTCTTTTATTGCTCCACTTTTTAATATAAAAAACTAATGAAGCAAATGGTACAAGCAAGTAAAGTACACCCCAGATAGTGTCTTCTTGAAAAGCTTGAACTAATCCCCAGATGCCACCAACGGAAGATAGAACAAGACCCAGAATAAAAAAGAGGATTGGAATATAAGGCATTTTCTGTTTCTCCGTTTGATGTATAGTTGTTTTTCCAATTGATTGCTTGAAATCAGATCGTTGAGCAGCAATAGGATCTGAATTAGTTTCGGCACTAAATGCTGCGAAAACTTAAGGAGATGGTTTGGGTTTGGAACCTGGTGATGGCTTGGAACTAGGGGATGGAGAAGTGTTGAAATCCGAAGGAAAAGCAGAAGGCGATTGCTCACTCGATCCAGGTTGTACATCAGGTGCTGGTGGAAAAATTGCTCCTGTAATGCTTCCCAATAGAAACATGAATAATCCAGCACATTGAATTAAAAAAGTTTTTCTGATTTTTAGATTACCCCATTTCTTCGCATAAAAAACGTAGCCAGCAAATGGGACTAACAAGTAAAGCACACCCCAAACAACGTCCTCTTGGAAAGCTTGAACCAATCCCCAGATAGAACCAACTAAACTTAAAAGAAAACCCAGACCAAAAAATAAGCCGATCGCAATTCCAGACATTTTATATTTCTCCGTTAATGTATAGTTGTTTGGCAAACTGTCAAGGTTAGGATTAAAAGGCATTTTTAACCCGAAGCTCTTTTGGCTGTTTGCTGTGTTAAAAATAGATTAGTGGTGAAAGCAGTCCGATCGCGCACAACGAATGTTAGGATTTTGGTTAGGAATTTGACTAGGAACTCGATCGCGACTGCCACCAATGACACCCTCAACCCTCGATCGACCAGAAGAACCTTTTACACGGGCAATTTACGACTGGGACATCGAAAAGCTTTACAGCGACTTAGCCAATGCCAAACAAGAATTCGCCCCGCACACCCGAAGAGGGCTGACACCCGTGGAAAAAAGGCACTTGTGCGGCTTGTTGTGCGGTTACAGCCCGGCAGAAATGGCGGTACTTCTCAACAAACAAATCAAGGGTGTAGAGGTTGACTTATCCAAAACTTTGTACCGATACATAGAAATATTGACAAATCGGCAGAGAAATGCTCTCAAAAATTGGAGAGATGCGATCGACTGGCTGGAAATAGCCCGGTATAAAAAACAACCAAAAACCTCATCCGGCGCCATCCTAAAAGCCACTCTCCAGCATTCAGACAGCATTCTATCCGCCGCCATCAGTCCCGACGGACAATTACTAGCAACGGGCTCCCACGACAGTACAGTCAAAGTTTGGAGTTGGCACAGCGGCGAACTGCTGCGGACTATTTGCGGACATTCAACCGCTGTGTTGCTAGTTGCTTTCAGCCCCGCCAGTAAAACCTTGTTAACACGATCGCGCGCGGGCACAGTCAAACTCTGGAACCTGCAAAACGGCGAACTGCTGAAGCGCTTAGCAGACGTACACCGCCACGAATCCGTCGCCGTGAGCCCCGACTGGCAAATTTTGGCGATCGGCACCACCCGCGGCACTGTCAAGCTTCAGCACCTCAACAGCGGCCAACTGCTGCAAGTTTTGGAAGGCTATCAAGGAGATGACATAAGTGCGATCGCCCTGAGTCCCAACGGCAAAATGTTAATAGCCAGCGGGCTGAATGCAGCCAGCGGTTTCTGTCGCGCCACCGTCACGATGTGGGAACTACCGGGAGGAGAAGTGCGAGGAACATTCGGCAGCGAAAATTATGTTGCAATTACTCCAGATAGCAAAATTATCGTCAGTCACGGCAACAAAATGATCGCACTGTGGAATTTGCAAACAGGGGAATTATTGCATTCTCTGCAAACAGGAATTCGCATCACTTCCGCCGCCGCAATTAGCCCTGATGGGAAATACTTTGCAGTGGGCTGTTTTGACGGTACGATTAGACTGTGGAATTTTCGCGGCGAATTGCTGCACACTTTAGATGGACATTCTAGCCCTGTGTCTGCGCTGGCGATCGGACAGTTGGGCGAAACTCTCGTTAGCGGTAGTGATAATGGTACAGTTAAACTTTGGCAGTTGCGAATTTAATATTAATCTCAATCAATGATTGCTAAAATCATTTATTTTATATCAATTATTAAAAATCGCCGCTCCCGGTAAGGACACGGCAATGCCCAAAGCGTGTCAACTTAAGCCTGAAAACCTTTGTATTTCTCGTTTATAGCCGAGGCTTGATCCCCCTAAATCCCCCGAAAGCAAGGGGGACTTTGAGAAGAGTCTTGTCCCCCCCTTCTTAAGGGGGGTTAGGGGGGATCTGGGCTTAATCGTCAAACAGCAGTCTCTGAGTACGTTTGACATTAAGTTGACACTCCTTGGGCATTGCCGTTTCCCTACAAATGCTCGCTTTTTATCATTGGTATAAAATACCGATATTCGGTAGGGACACAGCACTGCTGTGTCCTCACTGTTCCAGCAGATATTCCGTAGGGACACAGCACTGCTGTGTCCTGATTTTTGTCGCTGTCTCCTAATTTTTGTAGCCGAAAATCAAACGGCTTTTCTAAGCAACAAAAACCAGCGTTCCCTTGCTCGTTTCCAAAGTATCGCCCATTTGCGTACCGTTGTGAAAAGCACCGAGAATGATCTCGCTAGTTTTGCCGATCGCGATCGCACCATTAGCATCAATTCCGATCGCACCAAAATCCCGTTTGCGATCGTCAGCTTCCGCAAAAGAACGCTCAAAAGCAGCTTTCAAACTCAAACCGTCTGTCACCCGAATCACAATTCGCGCGGCCAAACACTCGTCCATAATGTGTTCGCCAATCCCCGTACAGCTAACCGCCGCATTGACAGTCGCGTAATTCCCCGCCGGCATCGCCGAGTCGCTAACCCGCCCGATGCGCTCAAAACCCTTGCCACCAGTCGAAGTTCCAGCAGCCAAACGCCCCTGGGCATCCAAAGCTACAACTCCGATCGTGCCAACACCCGCAGGTTCTGCGACCACATTAGCCATTGCTCTGTTAAAATTGCCTTGGCGTTCCTGCATCCACTCGTGCAAACGCAAATCCGTCATCGGATCGTAAATCGGCAAGTGAAGTTCTCGCAGCAATTCCGCCGCACCAAAATCAGATAATACGCGATCGTCCGAAGTCTGCAAAAATTTAGCAAGTTCGATCGGATTTTGAACCCGAGCAACATTAATCGCGCCGCTGAAACGCTGCGCCAAACCGTCCATCAGCGAAGCACTCATCCGAATTTGCCCGTCCGACTGTACCACAGAACCCGTACCCGCATTAAATCGCGGGTCATCTTCCAACAACCGACAGCCGTGTACCACTGCATCTACGGCACTCGCACCGTCTTTCAGCAGCGGATAAACTGCCTCCAAAACATCGTAAAGCGATTTGCGCACCGCTTCAATTCCGCCCTTGCTTTGCAGACAACTGCCGGCACCGCCGTGAATAACTAGCTTTGGTTGCACCTGTTGCGATGCCATACTTTAACCTAAAATTTTTCCTTTGCAATCTTAGCCTCACTTTGGCAAATAGCAAGAGATTCTTAACTTTCGGTGCTATTACGGCGGCGGCGACAACGATCCGAGCAGTATTTCACCTCATCCCAGCAGTCAGCCCATTTTTTGCGCCAAGTAAAAGGTCGATCGCACACCGGGCACATTTTTGTCGGTAAATCGGACTTCAATCGCTGCTTTGCCATGCTAATTTTGACAATACGTCATCTTAAATTATCTGCGTTAATCTGCATTAAATCTGCGATCGAGCGATCGCAGATTTATGCAATAAGTATAATTTCAGCCCAACATCTCCCAGTAAAAATGCTCGAAACGGCATCAGCCAACATCCGAATCGTCTTAGTCGAACCCGCAGGGCCCTTGAACGTGGGTTCAGTGGCCCGCGTGATGAAAAATATGGGTTTGAGCCAATTAATTTTGGTAAATCCTCAGTGCGATTATTTAGGGGAAGAAGCCCGACTGATGGCTGTGCGCGCCGCCGACATACTAGAAACGGCGAAAGTAGTCGAGAGTTTGCCGGCTGCTTTGGTAGGATGTGTGAGGGCGATCGCAACTACAGGAGATGATGCTCGATCGCACCCAACACAGCTAGAAAAGCCAGCAGACGCCTTGCCTTGGTTGCTAGAAGCCCCCAGCGCCCTAATTTTTGGTCGAGAAGACTGCGGATTGACTAACAGCGAATTAAACCGCGCTCAGCGCCTGATCCGCATTCCCAGCAGCGATGCTTACACTTCCTTAAATCTCGCCCAAGCTGTGGCTATTTGCTGCTATGAATTGTATCGGGAAAAAGGAAGTTCGGCAGCGGATTCTGTAGGGGATGTAGCGGATAGAAGTTCGGCAGCGGATTTTGTAGGGGATTTAACGGATGTCACGGATGTCACCTGGAGAAGGAAAAAGTCCGAGGGTATATTTTCCCAATCTCCCTCTCCCCCCAATAGTGCTCCGTTGGAAAATTTGGAGGGATATTACCAGCAACTAGAAACGCTGTTACTCAAAATTGGATATTTGCAGCCGCACACAGCAGCAAGTCGCATGGAAAAATTTCGGCGTTTGTACAATCGCGCGTATCCGACAGTGGATGAAGTCGCCATGCTGCGGGGCGTGATCCGTCAAACAGATTGGGCAATAAAAAGTTACGCGCGATCGCCAGTTTCTGATAATCTGGATGGGGCGTTGCCGGAAAATCCAACGGATAACTAGGGGAAATGCTGATAATTTGGGAAGTGACATTGAGGATTTTTGGCGAACTGGATTTACCCGCTTGTCAACTTCACAACCGGGTTTCTTGACGAAAAACCAACGCTTTAAGGTAATTTCCCGCCAATAAACCCGGTTTCTGATACTATGCAGCCTTTGGGGTAAATCTCAAATCTCCAATCCAAAATCTAAAATTGATTAGCACGCCAGCTAAAAAATCTTAAACTTGAAGTTTACAGTGCAGAAGGAGTAAGACGTGGCAGAGCGGTTTCCCAAACGATCGATATTATCAGTGATGTCCTCGCTGGCCTCTGCCAACTCCGGCCCCAAGCCGCCTAAGTCCGGCAAAGCAAGTCAGTCTGGCAAATCCAGCCGCCGCCCTCCCCAACCGCAAAACGGCAATCCGGAAGTACGCGCGGCGCAGCTATCCCGTAGAGAATCGCCCTCCCCTGCGACTTTCCCACCGCAACCAAGCCGCGGCACCAGAATTAGAGCCAATTCTCCCGCACCTTCCCCCGCAGAATTGAATACACAAGACTTTTTATCGAATCCCCAATCTGCAATTAACCCCAGAAAACCCAGAACCAGCAAAACTCCCCAGTCGAAGACTCGACAACCGCGCAAAAAAGGGCTGGCTGCTGTGGATATGTTCGATTTTCCCGAACCGACTTCTCCTGTCAGCACTCCCGCCAGCAATCCCAACAGCCAGCCCCAAACGACAGCTCCTCGCGCACCGCGTGGAAGTCGCCCCATTTCGCCTCCAGCGCGCATTCTGGACACGGAAATGCCGCCAAATGTCAAAAAAGCCCCAGTGTCCAAACAGCGCCCGCAAGGAAGTCAGAGACCGGGCAAACGAACAGCACCTGCGAAGGTGCCGACGTTGGTTTACGCTACTCGGTTGCTGATTTTGGGAGTTGGGATTGCGGTGATTTGCGGTACGCTGTTGTCGGTGGTAAATGCTGTGAGTCGATCGACTGTAGCGACACAAGAAACCCCCGCAGGGCAGAAAAACCCAGCCGACAGCGCAGTTGCAGCCCCGGCGGCCCCAGAAGCCCTGCAATTGAATCAAGAATTGGGAGCTTTGAAAACGCAAGTTCAGGTAATGGCAACAGAAAATCCTACTTTGACAGCGGGAATATTTATAGTTGATTTAGATACTGGAAGCTACCTAAATTTTAACGGCGATGCTCCTTTTGCTTCAGCTAGCACGATTAAAGTGCCAATTTTAGTGGCTTTTTTCCAAGCAGTAGATGAAGGCAAAGTGCAGTTAGATCAGATGCTGACGCTGAAGCCGGAACATATTGCTGAGGGTTCTGGAGATATGCAAGACGACGCACCGGGAAAGAAATATTCAGCTTTGGAAGTTGCCAGAAAAATGATTGTTGTCAGCGATAATACGGCGACAAATATGATGATTGAGTTGTTGGGAGGTGCTGAGGTTTTGAATCAGCATTTTGCCACCTGGGGTTTGAGGGCGACGCTTCTGCGGAATAAGTTGCCGGATTTGGAGGGAACTAATACTACCAGTCCGAAGGATTTGATCAATATCATGGCTCAGGTCGATCGCGGAAATTTGGTTTCTGTCAAATCGCGCGATCGAATTTTGCAAATCATGCGCCAAACTAAAAACGATTCTTTGCTACCGAGAGGCTTGGGCGAAGGAGCAGTTATTGCTCACAAAACGGGTAACATCAATACAATGCTAGCCGATGCGGGGATGGTAGATTTGCCAAACGGCAAGCGTTATTTGGTGGCGGTGATGGTGAAGCATCCGCCGGAAACCGAGAAGCCGGCTCAAACATTAATTCGGGATATTTCTAAGATGAGTTACCGCTATTTGAACGATGGGGAAACGCCCGCAGATTCAAAAGTGAAAATTAAAAATTAAAGTAGAATAACGGGCGAATGGAATTCGCGTCTACACAAACAAAACCCACTCCAAGCGGGTTGAAGAAAACCGGGCGAATGGAATTCGCAGTCTTCTCTATTCCGGGCCAGGAAAACCGGGCGAATGGAATTCGCGTCTACACAAACTCTCACGCGCCTCCGCGGGTTGAAGAAAATCGGGCGAATGGAATTCGCAGTCTTCTCTATTCCGGGCCACTTAGTGCAAGTCCTGTAGAATTTACAAACTATAAAAGAGTTTGTATTATGAAACTAAACACCCGACTTGTTTGTTTGCTAGCGCTTTCAACTTTAGCTGTGGGAGTCTCCCCCGCGTTGAGCAATCCCGTTCGTTCTGCTCAAAGTCAACTCACCGATATTACAGTTATTTCCAATAATATCGAGCTCAATCGAGCCAAAAACTTAGCCCGTCAAGCAGCAGAAAATGCTAACGGGGGCTTGGGGGAATATCGAGCCGAAGCTGCGATGCACGGCGCTTCGGCCCAATCGCCTTTTGTTGAGAATGGTGATGGTACTTGGACATTTACTTTTCAAGGGCACAAACCCGGCGCGTCTGTGTATACGGTAGAGACGGTTGTTACTGTTTCCCAAGATGGGAGAGTGAGAGTCGATTACAACGGGCGAATTCGCAACTCGTTTAATGTCCGGTAAAATAAGTGCGATCGGGTTTGTAGTGAGGACTTTAGTCCGCATAAAAATTTTGAGGACATCGGCGCTCACTACAAACTAATTTTATAGTCGATGCGATCGGTTTCAACGGGCGATCGGGATTTAGGATTTTTCGTGCTTCCAGAGTCGATCGAGTCGCAGTCAGCACTATGGTTTCAATCTCTCGATCGGGAAATAGGGTTTTTCCTGCCAAGTCCAAACACCTGCATTAGTAATCCCTAAAACGTTTCAATCCCTGATAGGGGTTTAGGGTTTTTCCCGCAAGAATCCCAAAAAGGTTCTTTCTTCTGTTTCATCAAGTTTCAATCCCTGATAGGGGTTTAGGGTTTTTCCCGCATGGTACTAGCTCCCTTTAACCATCGCCACCAAAGTTTCAATCCCTGATAGGGGTTTAGGGTTTTTCCCGCCCGCTTGAGCCTTGCTTGCAGCCCCCGGTAGATCGTTTATTACTGAGGCTACCAGCTCTCAGTGGTTTGGGGTTGCTTTGCTTGGCGATGAAATCACTCCATAGCACTTTAACTAACGGTAAGCGCAAGCGCTTACCGCTAATTTTGCACCACTAATACCCAAACCTTGAGAAAATCTTGCTATCACCACCAAAGACACCTATGCCAAACCCTACTAAACTAACAATGCTTGCGATCGTACTTTTGGCTTGCCACGGTTGCCTAGTAATTCCGGTTCCGGTTCCAATCCCTATCTCAAGCGAAGCCAATCCTAGCCTCGATTCCCCTCATCCCGAACAAGGGAGCGAGACACTCCAGGAAAAATTCAAAAAAACCTGTCATGCAGATGCGTTAACCGAAAGCGAGGGGCGAAAAATTACCGAAGATTCTGATTCCTTAGAATCGACAGCAGACAAACTAGCAGCAACAGGAAAACACAACGAGGCTATCCGAAAATACAACGAGGCCGGCGCAGCTATGTTGAATGAAGCTCTCGCTGACGGACGAATGGAAGACATGGAATTTTCTGCCATTTGGCATAACTGGCGTGGCGAGGGCGCTGAGGGTTTTCGGGAAGAAAATCGCCCGCTGCTGCAAAAATCAGCAGAATCTAGCTTTAAAATCGGCACTAACTACGCAAAACTTGGAAAACTAGAGCTAGCTGTTGACTGTTTCAATCAAACCCTCAAAATCGGAATACTTCCGCCCAACGACGCTATTGCGCATTTAAACCGTGGGGATGCCTACGAAAGACTGGGAAACAAAGAGAAGGCTAAAGCTGATTTCCAGCAAGCGGTCAACTTGTTCAAAAAGTATAAGCTGACCTCTTATCAAAAAGATTCCGAGAACCGCTTACGGTCAGGCTCTAATTAATCCGACCGATCAATACCAACAAAAAGGCGACTCCACAAGGTAGTCGCCTTTTTCACAAGGGCTAATAAACGATGGTACTAGCTCCCTTTAACCATCGCCACCAAAGTTTCAATCTCTGATAGGGGTTTAGGGTTTTTCCCGCTTACTATGTTGTAGTTAAAAATGCGGAATAATTTTATAAGTTTCAATCCCTGATAGGGGTTTAGGGTTTTTCCCGCTCTATTCATAGATTGTATATCTCACAATGTGAGAAGTTTCAATCCCTGATAGGGGTTTAGGGTTTTTCCCGCTATGCACGGCTAGGAATGGGTATCGAACAAGCCGGTTTCAATCCCTGATAGGGGTTTAGGGTTTTTCCCGCTCTGAGATTTGATTCCCGGTAGCGAAGGCAAAGGCGCTTGACACTGCAAGAGCCAAAAAAATCACAGCAAGGATTACAGCATTTGCGGTAATCGTTTTTTTCGGCTAAGTACCTCAAACCCATGCTCTGCAAGCAATACAGCCGAAAAACTTCACCCCTCAAAAAAAACACCTACCGATTACCGCAAATTGTCATGAATCAGAACCGGACTACAAAACTCCGACTGCTGACAGCGCCTCCGCTTCAACCTCATTCATCTCGTCGAGTTTCTGCCAAACTTGCTGCATCAACTCATCCAACCCAACTCGACTCACCGCCGAAATCGCCAAAACCTGAGCACCGCTGATTTCCTTCAATCGCGCGATCGCATTTCCGATTTCTTCATCTTCAAGATCGATCGCATCTACCTTATTAAAAGCCAAAATCTGCGGCCGATCGCCCAAACCTCGCCCGTAAGCTTTCAATTCTTCCTGAATTGTGATGTAATCTGCGATCGGGTCTTCATCAGTAATATCGACCAAATGCAGCAACAACCGAGTTCGTTCAATGTGCCGCAAAAACTCGTAACCCAAACCCGCGCCCTCGTGAGCCCCCTCAATTAGTCCGGGAATATCAGCAAAAACAGTACCGTCACCGCTGGGTTTTCTGACTACGCCCAAATTCGGGATTAAAGTTGTAAACGGATAATCTGCTATCTTGGGGCGAGCCGCAGACAAAGCAGAAATTAGCGTCGATTTACCAGCATTCGGCAAACCAATAATTCCCACTTCAGCTAATAGCTTCAATTCCAGCCGCAAAAACTTGTGTTCTCCTTCTTTACCCGGCATCGCATAATCTGGAGCGCGGTTAGAATTGGTTAGAAAACACTTATTTCCTAAACCGCCTTTGCCACCTTTTGCCACGCAAAAAGTCTGTCCGGGCGTGACTAAATCTGCTAAGATTGCTTGAGTTTCCGCGTCGTAAACTACTGTACCGCAGGGAACTTCGATCGTGCGATCGTCCCCAGAAGCCCCAGTCATATTCTTCGGCGCGCCCTTCTTCCCGTCTTGACCTTTAAAAATCCGGTTGTATTGGAAATCTAGCAGCGTTTGTAGGCTTTCTACCGCCACCATAAACACAGAACCGCCCCGCCCGCCGGTGCCGCCGCTTGGCCCGCCCGCTGGTATATACTTTTCTCTGCGAAAAGCTACCATACCGTCGCCTCCTTTGCCGGCTGCGACTTGAACATCCGCTCGATCGATAAATTGCATAATTTAGTCAGTTGTCAGTTGTCAGTTGTCAGTTGTCAGTTGTCAATAGTCAATAGTCATTAGTCATTAGTTATGATACCAGATCCAAGTACAATGTTTATCTTTTGGTGCGCAGTGTACCATCCTACTCAACTAATTAGTAGTCATTGGTTAATAGCTAACAGTCATTAATCGAACATTTCAAAAGAATGACAACTAACAACTAACAACTGACAACTAGCAACTGACAACTGACAACTAACAACTAGCAATATGTCGATACATCTTCCTTACAATCATCTGCCAAATAGCAGAGAGCTCGAAAGCGCATCCCCACCAATTGTTCGTAAAGTGGGTTAATCTGGCACATCGCCGGAATGTGGACGATTTTGCGCCCGAACAATACGATATCTCGCTCAAACGGACATTGCGACGGAATCATTTTGCAGACGAAATGTGCGACTCTGGGATCGTGAACTTCCCAGCCGTCCAGCCAGTCTTTGACGGGTTGCAAGACATTTTTCTGGTTAGGTTGACGTGGCCGCGCAGAAAGCGGTGTTGCTGCATAATCAACGGCTGCTTGGCTGCTTGGCCCCTGCGGCTGGCAGTTGCTGTCTTCGATGGTGTTTCGCAGAGATTCGATCGCCTCGACGTTGTGACCCAAAGCTGTGCAAAACTTGTAAAGTACCTCGTCTTCGCTGAGCGAGTACGTACCGTCTGCTAAGGCTACCATGACTGCTGTTCTCAAAAAATTCTCGCCGTTGGCGGTGCCTTTCCCTAACACAGCAGCTAGTTCCTCCGCGGCAATGGGTTCAAAATCTGTCTCAAAAGATACTGGATGTAGTTCATCCTGAGTTAGATTCGCAATCATTTTTTGCTCGTTTTCGTCAAAGTTGCCGTCTGCCCAAGCAATTGTCAGCAATCCGCGCAGCCAAGCGGTAATCTCTTCATTGGTGCAGTTCGATTTCGCGTTACTCATCAGCATTTGCAGTTGGATATACCAGTCAAGTTCTTGATTTGGAGCGGGATAAATATTCCCCTCTAAATAACTTTTACTGCTTTTTTGCTCGATCGATCTCTTTGTTGAAGGTTTGTGCCTGAAGATTGCTCCAAACGCTTGTAGTGGACGTGTTAAAAGCATATTTGTGTCTCAGGAGTATCGCTAACTAGCGAGCTAATCTATTGGTTAATTCTATTCCCCTAAAATGTCATCTATCGTAAGGAATAGGTTTGTCTGATTCATCTTAACTGTAGTTACACCGATTGGAGATGGCGATCGAATTTTACCTTGGTCTGAGCGACCCAATTTTTCGCAACAAAGCACAGGTTTGCCAACATAGGATCTAATTAGCAACCGGGTTTCTCACGCAGGGGCGATCGAACTTCGCGATGTTTACATTTTAATATATATTTTTGTAAATTTTTGTGTACCGACCGCGCAACATTTGACAGGCAGGCGGCTTTATGCTGTTGAAATAAAAAGACCTGATGCAACTATTCTTCCCGATCAAAGGTTTCCATTGCTGTGTTCGTCTAGAAACAATCCGATTTATCAAAAAAATTACTGCAAAAGAAGTGTTGGGTTTGTTTCCTGAACCCTGTTTGTCAGGTGCGTCGCTGTGAGATTATCTCTCGAATTTAGAGATTCTCGACAGCGACCCACCCACGGCTGTATGTCTATTATTCCCTTCTTCCTTCTGTCAACTATCAACTGTCAACTATCAACTGTCAACTGTCAACTGTTACTTAGCTGCGGCGGCACAAAATCCAGCGCAATTCCATGGGCGGGCGTCCGTTTGCCATCGGGAAGACATCTCTACCGGTGGCCCAACTGGGAAACCAGGGCGTCGGCGGCCAGGCTCCTTCTGGCAAGTGGTGGTGTTCGTACTCCCACACCAATTCGTCGGATATTTGCACTAAGGGCAAGCCTTCCATGGCGCTGGCGAGTTCTTGGGGCGTGAATAAAGTAGACCAGGAAAGCTGTGCGACTTGTCGCACGAGGGCGTCTGGCTGGTAGTCGCCGATGGTTAAAAATGTGCTGAACAGTAACAGGCCTCCGGGACAGAGGAAATCGCACATTTTAGCGAGAAAGAGCCTGACTTGATCGCTGTCTCGAAAATGCGAGATGACTTCGGCGGCAACTGCAAGCTGGTAGCGTGCCGGTTTCATCCGCATTAAGGGATCGAGCACGTCGCCTTCAGTCACTGTCACTGGGAGGTTTTCGGCTGTTGCGGCTGCTTGCAGTTGTTCTGCAAAAGCTGGGGTTAGCTCGATCGCATCCACAGCATAGCCCAATCTCGCCAGTGGCAAGGTATTGCGACCAGTACCAGCCCCCACGTCCAATATTCGGATGCGATCGGGATTTCCCAATTTAGCAACCGTTGCCATCAATTTTGCGTCTGGATGAGAGCCAAATAAAGGCGGTTCTCTGGTGTCTACCCAGCTTTTGTACTGTTCTCCAACTGTTGAGGTACTCACAAGCACTTTGCAGGCTAAACCTGTTTGCGGCGGCTGCACTGATTCGTATTGCAGGATCAGGATCGATGCTGTTGAGGTGCGGTAGCCTTGTTCTAACTTGGTGGCTAAAAGCTTGCTGAGTTCGTCTTTGCGGTCTGCTGGCAGGGGTCTGTCGAGGGTGCTAAATAGCTTTTCTATCGCCTGGAGATAGTGGCTGAGCATTCCGGGCACGCAGGGGAAAACTAATTCTCCGCGTGCGGTGACGCGGGTATTAACTTTGTAGAGGATGGCTTGCTGGAGAATGTCGGGATTTATTACCAGCGGTAGCTGTTCGGTTTGGTCGATCGTGCTTTGGGCGCCCATAAGTTCCGGGAAGAGGTTCGGCAACGGATTTTGTAACGGATTTAACGGATGGATATTGAGGTTCGAGGGAAGTTTGTTGATAGCTGACTGTACAATTTCAGATTATAAAAAAGTCGATTACCGTGAATAAATGTGGTTTGTAGTGAGGACTTTAGTCCGCAGAAATTGATGCGGACTAAAGTCCTCACTACAAACCTGTTTTTCGGACATGATATTTAATATTTCGATCGGCTGTAGCGCTGTTAAATTGTATCTTTAGCGGCGAGGTGGAAAAAGCGTCAAATCTTCCCGCCTTCTCCCCCCGTCAGCCATTACAAGCAATTTATCTGGGTAGCAACTTAAAGCTGGGCTTAGTTGCTGCCGGTAAAAGTCACTTCTGGGAACTTTGACTGAGCTTCAGTCATCGGGCGCCGTCTGCCTTCTTCTTGCCAGTAGTTGATGACTTCTGTGGCTTGGTTGAGGACTTCGACGCGATCGTTGTCAGCAATCCAGTGTTTGGCTTCGAGTTCGTTTTTGAGTTCTTCCCACGCATCTTTGCGGGGCCAGAAAAAGTAAGCTGTCAGCGGGCTAGTTCCTTTACCGACAACTTGGTCAACGGCGAGGGCAACATTCTCTTCTAGCCAGAGAACTTTTAAGATGAACTTGGACAAGCAAACCTCCAGGGTTCCGATCGAACTTGTTAAAAATTTCTACAATCGCTAAGCGTAGCACATTTTGTTCGAGAATGAGTCATAAGTGATTAAAAGTTTTGTCGCGCGGCTGGGTTTCGCATCAAGAAGGGGCTGGGAACAGATAAAATTTGGGTTCTCACCCGCCAAGTTACCAGGATGGTTAAGTTGTGAACAGAGTTATTTTAGTTTTTGACATTGACGGTGTAGTGCGGGATGTCTCCGGTTCCTACAGGCGGGCGATCGCCGATGCGGTGGAACATTTCACGGCGGGTGCTTTTCGCCCGAATTCCCTCGATATCGACTCTCTGAAGTCTGAGGGAGTGTGGAATAATGACTGGCAAGCGTCTTTCGAGTTAGTTTGCCGTTATTTTGAGGGGATTGGGCGATCGCGAAACCAACTCGCTTTCAACTATGACGAATTAGTAGCTTTTTTCCAAAGTCGCTATCGCGGGCCCGACGATCGAAATTGGACTGGTTACATTTGTGACGAACCGCTGCTGTTAAGTCCAGCTTACCTAGAAAATTTAACAGTTGGGGGCATTGTTTGGGGCTTTTTTAGTGGCGCGATGCGAGATGAAGCGGCTTATGTTTTGGAAGGGAAACTCGGCTTAAATTCCCCTGTGTTAGTCGCGATGGAAGATGCACCGGGCAAACCCGATCCGACTGGACTTTTCGCAGCAATTGAACAGTTGGAAAATATGCACGGTTTACCAAACAATTTGCCCGTAATTTACGCGGGAGATACTGTTGCCGATATTTACACTATTGTGAAGGCGCGGGAAGTGCAACCAAATCGGGTTTGGCTGGGGATGGGAATTTTGCCGCCTCACGTTTTGGATGATTCTGTGCGCTGCGAGGCTTACGCTGCGTCGCTAAAAAATGCTGGCGCAGCAGCGGTTTTTAGGAATGTCGAGGAGTTGACAGCCTCAAGGATTCGAGAAATAATTAAGACGGCGGTTTCAACTGCGCCTACACAAACGATGTGCGCGGACTCAAGAAAGACGGCGGTTGAAACCGCGTCTACACAAACGATGTCCGGATGGTGCGCGGACTCAAGAAAATAACATAATTTAAACCGTCCGATCTTCAACCCGCGCACCATCCGGGTTTTGTTTTTGTAGACGCGGTTTGAACCGCCGTCTTCTTCGGATGATATTGGCATTTTTGGGGAGCATCCCTGATTGGAAAGATACCCTACAATCATCGGGATGCTCGCAATTTATCATTACCGTTTTGAGATTATTTCAAGTTCAAGAATTTGTCTAAAGCGCTGACGACAACTGGTGGCCAGCGACGGGTTTTTGCCACCCAATCGAGGTGTTTGTAGCGGGAATCGAGACCGATCGCAGCTACCCAATTACTCTCAGCTTCCCCGCGCTGTCCTGCTTCCCAAAGACAGGCACTGAGGGCTGCTCTCATGTCAGCAAATTGAGGGTATCTGCGGACAATGTTTTTCATGTTGCGAATTGCTTCTTTGGTTTGCCCGTTTTGATAAAGTGCGAGGGCGTGGTTGGCGCGAGCAAAGGCGTATTCGGGGGCTAATTCAAAGGCTTTGCTGTAGTCGGCAATTGCTATTTCCCATTTACCTAAACCTGCTTCGGCATTACCTCGGTTGTTGTATGCTGCTGGATCTTTTGCGTCTAATTCTAGCACATGATTGTAGTCTGCGATCGCTTCTTCCCAGCGTCCTAAACCTTCTAAGGCGGTGCCGCGATTCAGGTAGGGATCGGGGGCGTTGGGAGCTAGTTCGATCGCCTTTTCGTAGTCAGCAATAGCTGGTTGTAGTTTGTTTTGGCTGACTCTCGAATTGCCTCGGTTGCTCCAAGCGGCGGCTTGTGAGGGAAATTTGTCAATGATTTGAGTCCACAAAGTTTCGGCGGCGGGAAATTTGCCTTCGTTTGTAGCTTCAAAAGCTTTTTGAACGAGTTCTCCTAATTCCTGCTGCGGATCGGTTATATCTGTTGGTTGTACTTGTGCGGTGGCGGGTGCGATGTTTCCCAACCAAACTAACCCGGTTACGATTAATATTGTAAAAAATGTAAAAAGTGAGCGAATCATTTTTCTTGGCAGTTGAAACTTTACTAAAGATATTATTAACCGAAATTGCGGGCGTTGGTTCGATTTTATAACCTAGGACTAATTTTATGAAAAAACGCTTGCTGATTTTGGGCGGAACGGGGGATGCTGCTGAACTAGCGGCAAGAGTGTCTCAAATTGCTGATGTCGAGGTCATATCTTCGCTAGCAGGGCGCACTCAACAGCCTTTGACCCCAAAAACGGGTACGGTGCGAATTGGGGGGTTTGGTGGGGCGGCTGGGCTGGCGGAGTTTTTGCGTCGCAGCCCGATCGACTTTTTAATTGATGCGACTCATCCGTTTGCGGCGCAGATTTCGGCTAATGCTGCGGTTGCGGCTGCTGAATGCCATGTCCCTCATTTGATGCTGGTGCGCCAGGGTTGGGAGGCCGTGGAGGGCGATCGCTGGATTGAAGTCGCCAGCCACTCGGAGGCTGCAATGGCTTTATCAGGGCAGTCTGGGCGGGTGTTTCTCACGATTGGGAGGCAGGAATTGGCGGAGTTTGCTGGTTTGGATGCTATTTGGTTTTTGATGCGGGCGATCGATCCTCCGGCACTAAATACTCCTATTCCTAAGGGTAAATTGTTATTAGCAAGGGGGCCTTTTTCATTGGCAGATGAGCGGCAATTGCTCTTAGAATATCGCATCGATACAATTGTTAGCAAAAACAGCGGTGGCGCTGCTACCTATGCGAAAATTGTGGCGGCTAGGGAAATGGGAATTCCGGTTGTGATGGTGCAGCGGCCGCCGATTCCCAATGTTGAGCGGGTTGCTGATGTGGCAGGGGCGATTTCTTGGCTGATTGAGCAGTTCGGCAACGGATTGTGTAACGGATGTAACGGATAATCTCCGTAGGGAAACGGCATTGCCGTGTCCTTTCTACTCGTTACCAGGCTGGAGTCTGGGAACCAGTTATTTTCTTGATTCCGCGGAGGCAGAATTCGTTTGTGTAGGTGCGGTTTCAACCGCCGTCTTATCTTTTTTGTTCAAGGAGTTAAGATGATTGTTCATCTCTTGTAAATATGCTTTTAAAACTGGATACTGCGAAGGTGTTAGCAGCGGATCTTTTTGCTTGGTGACAGTTGTTTCTAACGGCAAAATGCGATAGTTGGTTTTATTGTTCAGAGTATAGCGGTGTACCCAAGTCGGAATTGTTTTGATGCTGGTAATTTCTGTGGTTTTTTCGGGAAATTTCTTGCGGATATTTACTTGCAAAATTACGCCTAAGTCTGTACGATCTTTGGTCTGACCGGAAATGAAGTTGCCCATTGAATAAATTGCTACAGCTTTGCGAGTTTTCCCGTTTTTGCCGTGGAATTTAAATATTTTGTAGGGTTGGACGACGTGGGGATGGCTGCCGAGAATGATGTCTGCACCAGCTTTCAACAAGTTTTCAACTAATTGTTTTTGTTGGGTGTTTGGCTGTCGCTGATATTCGTCGCCAAAATGCAGGGAAATTGCGATCGCATCTGCTCCTTTTTTTCGGGCTCTGGCGATGTCTTTGATTATTTTTTTTTCATCAATTAGCGCCACTAAGTAATCTTTGTTTTTGGGTATGGGGATGCCGTTGGTGCCGTAGCTGTAGGCTAGCATGGCTAGTGATATGTTGTTTTTGGTGATGATTAAAGTGGCATCGCCCGCAGCTTTCGATTTGGCTGTTCCTGTGGACGCTATTTTGCGATCGCCCAAATTTGCGATCGTCCTAATTACCCCGATTTCCCCCCGATCCAAAGCATGATTGTTCGCCGTTGTCAAGATATTAAATCCAGCTTTTTTCGCAGCATCTAGTAATTGAGCCGGTGCGTTAAATAGCGGATATCCCGTATATCCGCCCGCATCTTCTCCCGCTAAAGGTGTTTCCAGGTTTCCCGTTACCCAATCGCCTTTTGAGAGGATACTTTTCACTGGTGCGAAGAAACTGTCAAAGTTGTATGTTTGCTTTTTTGCGTCGTAGCCCGAGATCGTTTGAGTGCTGTGCATCATGATGTCGCCGACAGCAATTAGTTGTGCTTCTTTAACCTCAGACTTGGGTTTTGTGGATACAGATGTGGCAATTGGCGATGGCGTCCCGCCCCGCAAGCTACGGCTTTCTGGAGGCTTTGTGTTGGTTTTTGGGCTTTGGATGTCGCAGCTTGCGATCGACAGCATGGCAATTACCGAGAGCAACCGACGAACATTCATGATTTGCGAGAGTGATTTTTAGGCTTCTATGGTATCATAAGTAAATTAGTTACATCTAAATAAATAGACTTCTTGCAAAATTAGCAAAATATATTGAGATTATCTGCGTTTATCTGTCTTTGAATTGAGGAATTTATTGTATGACGATCGCTCCTCTGCGCCTTACTCTTGAAGAATTTCTGAAACTGCCAGAAACCAAACCAGCCAGCGAATATATTGAGGGCGAGATTATCCAAAAATCTATGCCGAACACAAAGCATAGCCTATTGCGCTCGAAAGCCTGCAATAAAATTAATCAGGTGACAGAAAATTCCAAGATAGCTTACGCTTTTCCCGAGTTGCGGTGTACGTTTGGCGGGCGATCGATTGTTCCCGATATTGCGGTACTATTGTGGGAACAGATTCAATTTAATGAGAACGGTGAACCGTTGGATGATGTGCTAGTCGCGCCGTATTGGGCGATCGAAATCCTGTCGCCAGAACAAAGCTCAAATCGCGTCACTAAAAAAAATATTCACTGTCTCGAACATAATTGTCAGTTGGGATGGCTAGTCGATCCAGGCGATCGATCTATTTTAGCATTTTTACCCAACCAACAACCGCAATTCTGCGAAGGTAGCGATGTCCTTCCCGTACCCGAAATGATTCCCCTGAATATTACCGCCGAACAGGTGTTTAGCTGGTTGAGAATGCAAGAATGAATCATAAGGTTCGATCGTTCGGACTTTAGTCCTCATCAAAACCGAGGACTAAAGTCCGAACGATCAAACCTTTACCTAAGCACGCAATACCTGCTTTACCGGAATCTCTACAATAAACTCTGTCCCTTGCCCCAAAACAGAAATACAATTGATATGACCTTTGTGTTTTCCCACGACTATTTCGTAACTGATTGCTAACCCCAATCCCGTGCCGCTTCCTACTGGTTTGGTAGTAAAAAATGGGTCAAATATCTTTTTTTTCACTGCTTCACTCATCCCGGGGCCGTTGTCAGCAATCCGAATCGCCGCAAATTCACCTTTGGAAATTGCAGTTTCTTTCGCAATCAGTGACGTACTGATGGTAATTACCCGAGAAGGTTCTGGTTCCAAGGCATCGATCGCATTAATCAAGATATTCATAAACACATCATTCAACTGACTTGCATAACAGGTAACTAAAGGCAGTTGACCGTAGTTTTTAATCACCTCAATCTCTGGGCGAGATCCTTTTGAATTCAACCGATGCTGCAAAATCAGCAGCGCGCTGTCAATTCCTTCGCGGATATCTACAGCTTTGAGCTCTTTTTCATCCAATCTTGAGAAGTTCCTGAGCGAGACGACAATCTGCCGGATGCGATCGGCTCCTACTTGCATGGAATTCATCAGTTTTGAGAAATCTTTTATCAGAAACCCCAAGTCTAGATCCTCAGTCAAAGCCTCAATTTCTGGTGTGGGATCGGGGTAAGTCTCCTGGTAAAGTTCAATCAGTTTTAGCATTTCTTGGAAGTAGCGGCGGGCGGGAATAAGATTGCCGTAGATAAAGCTGATAGGATTATTGATTTCGTGGGCAATACCAGCTACCATTCGCCCCAAACTAGACATTTTTTCAGTGACAATCAGTTGAGTTTGAGTACGTTTCAGTTGGCTTAATGCCAATTTTAGTTGTTGTGACTTTTCCCGTTCTCGTGCTTCTGCAAGTTTGCGATCGCTCATGTCCGTAACGCGAACGAGATTCATTTTCTCGCCAGCTACATAAATTTGCTTGGCGGCTAAGCTGCCCCAAAACAACTTTCCTTTTTTAGTCACATATTCCACCTCCCGAGTCCAAAATCTCTTGATAGCAATCTCCTCAAAAATCGAACTCAATTCTTCGGGTGAAAAACTTTGCTTTTGAAGCGTATTCCCTTCAATATTTAGCAATTCATCTTTGCTTGTTGCTTCAAATAGTTCTACGGCACGTTGATTGCAGTCTGCAATCAAACCAGTTTTAATATTGACTATAAAAATCGCATCAGCCGATTGGTTGAACACTGATTCAAGTAAGTCATTTTGTTTTTGCAGTTGCTGAGTTAAATAACGCAGGTGCAGATGAGTTTTGATGCGGGCTAAGACTTCTTCCAGTTGAATCGGCTTGCTGATGTAATCTACTGCCCCCAGCTCCAATCCTTTGACTTTATAGCTTGCATTACAAGCATCATCAACTGCCGTCATAAAAATTACAGAAATATCTTTTGTCTGTGGCGATTCTTTCAGGCAGCGGCAGGTTTGAAAGCCGTCCATTTCTGGCATCATGACATCCAACAAAATCAGATCGGGCTGGCTTTTTTCCATAAATTTTAGGGCTTGGGAACCACTTTTAGCAATCCGAACCTCAAAATCAGACTCTCAAAAAATCGGAAACTAATTTAAGATTAGCAATGGTATCATCTACTACAAGAATTTGCTGTTTTTTGGGACTATTTTTGATAGCGTCAGAGCTAGATAAGTTTTGGATAAAATTTGACTCGATTTGAGATTGTCGATCTAATGACATTTGCATATCCCGTATCTCATAAAATTTATGTGCTGATGGTGACGCTTATAATAAATAAGAATTACGCCGGAAATTGTTTGAGCTGCTATATATATTGGTAAGGTGCACCGAAGAGTAGCCTAGATTTAAATGTTCTCCGTAAGTCGTCATCAAGAGCGATCGAGCAAATTGACAATTGCTTCATACTCAAAATCTTCGGACAATTCCTGCACCCTGGCAGCAAAATAACTATATTTACGGTTTAATAGCTTCAGTCGGATGACTTCTTGCTCTACTCCTTCAACATTACCACTCTGAGCTGCTTCATACAATACCAGCAATTCCTCTCTGGGTGGCACCGACATTTCCTCTGGCCTAGAAGCTAAAGGAAATGCCACCGTAAAATTTTCCCCAGTTACTTGTTGTTCGCAAATCCACGACAAGTTTAAGTAACTCTTAATTTTGTTGAGCAAATCTTTTGCTTGAATGGGCTTGGCGAGAAAATCGTTGCAGCCACATTCCAAACAACTTTGTCGATCGGCATCAAAGACACTGGCAGAGACGGCTATGATAATTGTATATTGAAACTGGGGTAATTGGCGCAATTGCCGTATCAGCGCGAAGCCGTCCATCCGAGGCATCACTAAGTCAGCGAAAATCAAATCCGGTTGAAATTCAACGGCTTTTTCTAAACCTTCTTGTCCATCTGCTGCCTCTGCGAATTCAAAGCCGATCCCTTCTAGTAAGTTAATAATAACCGAGCGATTCTCCCAGCGGTCATCGACTACCAGGATTTTCTGTTTTTTACCTTGATAGCCAACAATCGTATCGCTTGATTTTACCGGGTTGAGTCCACCGTATCTGAGGCAAATGGCACGTTTAGATCGAACCAAAATCTGCTGCCAACTCCCGGAGTGCTTTCAACAAAAATTTCACTTTCCATCAAAGAAATGAGTCTCTGAGTAATTGCCA
Source organism: Microcoleus sp. A006_D1 (assembly GCF_036702805.1). NCBI lineage: Bacteria > Bacillati > Cyanobacteriota > Cyanophyceae > Oscillatoriales > Microcoleaceae > Microcoleus > Microcoleus sp. A006_D1. The sequence goes on along the minus strand of NZ_JAUBVZ010000007.1, from coordinate 11,114 downwards.
GTCCCAACCCAGTTCCTTCGGTGCGATCGGAAATATTTCCCACTTGCTCGAAGGGTAAAAATATTTTTTCCAAGTGTTCTGGCGGTATGCCAACGCCTGTATCTTCTATTTGGAAGCGCATTTCCGCAGCTGAGCAATTCGCGATTGCCAAGCTGCGGAAATGCAGCTTTATTTTCAATGACCTCAACTTTGAAAGTAACGCTGCCGCGAGCGGTAAATTTGACAGCATTGGAAAGCAGGTTCATTAAAATTTGGCGCAGTCGCTTTTGATCAGCATAGATCTGATTTGGAATTCGAGTGAGATTTAGATATGTGAAATAAATTGATTTTGGTTCGGCTTTGAGGCGGAATATTTCTGACAATCCTTGCAGAAAAGCAGGAAAATTAAAGGTTTATGGGTAAAGTTCGAGTTTGTTGGCTTCGATTTTAGACAAGCTTAAAATGTCGTCAATCAGCATCAAAAGGTGTTCGCTGCACTGGTAGATGACACCAGCACTTTTGTGTTGCTTGGCGGTGCGGTTTGGGTCTCGCAACAGGATTTGCGCGTAGCCCATAATGCCATTCAGGGGAGTGCGCAACTCGTGGCTCATATTCGCTAGAAAACTGCTTTTGGCAAGGGATGCAGCTTCGGCGGCTAATGCAGCGGCTGCCAAGGCTATTTCTGCAAGTTTGCGATCGCAAATCTCCTGTTCTAATTGAGCGTTAGCACGGGCTAACTCGTCAGTACGTTCTGCAACTTGGGCTTCTAAGGTGCGATTGTAGTCGGCTAAGATTTTCTCTGTTTTTTTGCGATCGGTAATGTCAGCAAAGGTAGCTATCGCCGCTACAATATTCCCATTTTCATCAAATAGGGGCGTACTGTAAACTTCTAAGGGAACTGTCTTACCCGGCCGGCGAATTTCTACGTCATCAACCCTTACCTGTTCTCCCTGAAACGATCGCACGACAGGCAGATTTTCTGCCGGATATAACTGCTCGGTTCCTGCCAGATAAACATGATAACTTAATGCCAATTGCTCGGTTTCGGCTTCGGGGAAAGTTTCGATGCCGAGCAACTGTCGCGATGTTTGATTGGCGTATATAAGTTGTCCAGTAATATCGTGAACTGATACCCCCACCGGCATAGCTTCGAGAATTTGATTCAGCCGACTTTCACTCTGCACTAAAGCTTCATTCAAGGATTGAAGTTTGGCAAAAGAGTGTTGCAGTTGCGCTGCCATTTTATTAAAGGAGTTTGCCAGTTCTCCCACTTCATCAGCGCGGTTAATTTCTACAGGTTTATCCCATTTTCCCTGAGCAATATCTTTGGCGGCGGTGTTGAGACCCAGGATTGGCTTTGTAATCCAACGAGCCGTAAGAATGCCAATCCCTGTAGACCCGATTAATGCGGCGATACACAGCAGGATATTCGTCCGAGTATTCGCATTAATTTGCGTCATGAAGTCGGCTTCGGGAACGACTGTGACAATCAACCAGTCCAACTCAGATTTATCCGAGATGGGGTTCACCTGTAGGAAATGGCGATTGTGGTGAAAGTTAAACTCGAATTTTTTCTTTTGCTGAATTTGATTAAAATTCTTAACCTGAGTTAATATAAAATTCACCGATGCCTGAGTGAGGGAATTCTTACTATTTCGAGCTACCACTCTCCACTCTTGAGTATTCAAATTTTTTAGATAATCTGAATTTAAATTTTGTTTAAATGGTGTCTCGCCTGTGGAACTCGCAATCAGTAACCCTTGGCGGTCGATAACGAATACCTGCCCTGTCCGTCCAACTTTCAAACTATCTAGAAAACTAGCAAACTGAGGCAGGTAAAGGGCGGCTGCCAAAACTCCCTGAAACTTGCCATCGGCGTCATTAAATGGCAAAAAGTTAACAATCATCAAGATCGGGCGATCGACTCCCTGTGATAGATTCACAACAGGAAGCCAAATTGCTTGACCCGCCTCCTGCGCGGCTCGATACCAGGGACGACCTTTAGGCGGATCGTTGTGCGGATCGTAATCTTTTCTTACTTTTGTGAGCTTAATTCGCTTGCCTTGAGGATTGGCAGCATAGGAATGAAAGGCGTAGTTTGTAGATTTATTCCGAATGCGGATAACTAAAGAATCACTTGCCAATGATTTTTCGACAGCGAGGAATTCTTTTTGCTCAGTGGCGATTGCCACCGTACTAACCTTGGCATAGATTTGTTGTTGCTGCGCGAAGTAGTCTTCTAATCCCAAAAAGTCTTTCCAGTCTACAACCTTGGTGCGAATGGCTGCTGCAAGGCTTTGATTAATGTGCTTGGGGACATCAAGATAATTTTGCAAATTTTGCTCTACGCCCTCATCAACCTCATTGATTAACTGATAAGCTAAGTCTTCAACTGCCTTTTGTCCGTTTCTATAGGAAAGATACCCCACTAACCCCACAGTCCCCACAATTTGCAGCACAAAGGGGACAATCAGCACAGTTCGCAGGGGGAATTTCCCAGCAATTCTGGCGAATAAGTTAGAAGCAGCAGGAATTCGCATAAAAATAAGGGAGTTATACTGTTGGCAATTGGCAATTGGCAATTGGCAACAGGCGTTCTACGAAATATTACTAAAACCTGCACCCACCCAAGGATAAATCAAAATCCAGATTTTTGCCATAATTGTTGGGGCGGGTTCACCAACCATAGGTGTCAATAATTCAATACGGTTCACTTAAGACTGATCCCCCCTAACCTCCCTTAGAAAAAAGGGGGGGGACAAGAAAGCTCTCTTTCGTCCCCCTACAACTAGGGGGATGCGAGGGGATCTCCGGGGCATAAATAGTGTTAACTGAACTGTATTAGCCAATAATTAACAATCTTAAAAACCCGCCCCTACAACTACCAAATTCTCTATTTCCGCCATCTATCAAATTGGTCTTCGGAACAGCCATTAATAAATTGATTGTTCACCCAACCGTCAAGGATTGTAAAAGTTTCATTAGGAGCAGTTCCAGAAGTTCTGGCCGCAATTTTCACCCAATTACCTTGTCTGCTGACAGCCCGAACTCCGTCTCCTCTTTTGAGTTTAGCTACAACTGGGTACTTATTGCCGGGGCCTTTGCGAATGTTAACCGCGCCGCCTTCACCTGTAATAAACGAGCATTGAGTTTGCTTTTTTAAAGCTTCTACTTTTTCGGGAGAAAGACTTTGCTCTTTACCGAAAACAGGAAAGCTGTAAAGGGAAAAACTTAAACTTGCAACTGCTGCTGCAATGAAAAAGGCTTTTGATTGAGTAAAACTTAGCACTAATTTAATCTCCTTGGATTGGCAGGACTGAAGTCCTGACTACGAACTGTTATTTGACTGTTATTTGACGGAGGCAAACCATTCGGTAATACCTTGGGCGATGACCTCGGCTAACTTTTTCTGTTCTGTCGGATTCACAATCCATTCAAACTCTTCGGGATTAATCATAAATCCCAATTCCATTAAAACAGATGGAGTAACGGCAGGACGAGTCATGGCTAGGTTGTTCCAGAATACACCATAGCTGGGACGGTTCAACTTGGCAACTAAGTAATTGTGCAAAAACATTGCCAAACTGTGCGCTTGCGGGTGAAACCAAAAGGCGCCGACGCCTTTGGTATTGATGGCGTCGCCGTTATCGGGCAAAGCATTGTAATGAATTGAAATTGCGATCGCAGGTGCTTCTTTTTGAATCATTTCTACCCTCGGCGGCAAATCCAAATCGACATCTTCCACCCGCGTCATTACCACATTTGCGCCCCGGTTTACCAATTCCTCTCGCACCAATTTCGACACAATTAAAGCCACTGTTTTCTCGCGGTAGCCTGTGGGGCCGACACCACCCGAATCCTGCGGGCCGCCGTGTCCCGGATCTAAAAGTATTTTAATTCCCGACAGCGGTTTTTGCTCAGAAGTCGGCACCGCGCTGGTATTTGTCGGCGGATGTTTTAAAGACAGCACTAAAGTTGTGCCATCGTATCTCAATTTATAACCCCACTGCTGGGCAGATTTGAGATTGAAAGTGTATTGTACTTGCAGCGGCGATATTTGTTGCCACGCCAAACGCGCAATTACCGGGTCATCGTCGAGGCGAATAATGTCAGTTTGAGCGGTGGTGTTGTACAGCGTTAAAGTGAAGGTGCGTTCACCTTCTTGTACCGTGACTGGGACGGGTATTTCTAAGGGAAATAAGACCTCGGTATAGCCGGGAATTTGACGCGATCGCGCGCTGCGAATAATCGATCGCGCAGGCACGGCATCCTTGACAATTCGCACCTCCGATGCTTTGATCCAAGCACCGTAATCGAGGCGAATCCATTCTCCCTCGCGCCCGATAACTGTGGCGCGCGTTCCCTTGGGCAGCGGCGTCATCCGAGAGAAATCCGTGCTCGCCCCGGTTCTGGCAACACCTGGATCTGCTGTAACTTCTGCTACTTCTAAATCAGCCGGAGATAGAATAGAAATCTTGCCCGTACCTGGTTGGCTGATAGTTTTATCGTTCATTGTTAGCTCAAATACAGGCACTCCTAAATCCACTTTTTTCTGCGATGAGACGGAGTTTTCAGGAGTTTTAGCACAGCCTTGATACTGTTCCATGCCGCTTTTTCTGACCGGGGAATTTTCACCTAACAATACAGATTTGTTGTCTGGTAGTTCGACTTGCGATCGCGCTTTTAGAGGAATAGTAACGTCGGCTAATTTTACCGCGACTTGAGTATTCGCCGGGGCGATCGCCCCAAAGCAGATATATTCGCCCGGTAAACTGGCGACATCGACTTTCGGCGTCAGGGAATCTTTAGCAAAAGCCAAGCCTGCGGGGACTTCCGGCTGATTCGACTCGCGCGTCACCTTAATTTGGACTTGCTGATTTTCGTGGCGCAAGCTAAAGACATTTTCACCGAGTTGCAGGGGAAAAGTCGGGGCGAAATGGCCGGCGCTGGTGCGGGAAATTTGCTGGCCATTTACCGATACTTGTCCGGTTGGGGGGGCTGTACCGATGAGAAAGATGCGATCGGCTATTGTTTTGTGGTTGGCGGGAGGATAGGCGAGGAACAAAGGTTGAGCGGCCACAGCTACAGAGGCGATCGCCATTATCATCCCAAACACAACTAATGCTAAAAATTTGATCATTCTAAATTGCAACTAATTGAGAGTCTGTTGGTTATTTATACTCGAACTTAAGCTCAGAAACCGGGTTGCTGAGGATTAGGCGTAAGTTTTATTTACTAGACAGGCTCCAGTTTATCAGGTTTGTAGTTGCAATTGGGCGAGCTGCGACATATAACAACCGCGCCAGACGGCTAGGACGTTCTTAATACCCCAAACCCATGCAATCGATTGCTTCTATCCGTTAAATCCGTTAAATCCGTTAAAAAATCCGTTGCCGAACTTCCTTCTGCTATAAATTACCGCGTTAAACCATTAAGTTTTAATTAATTCCGAAGGAGTTCTCCACAGTTGATCCAACCGATTCGCCGGCATCGTCAAATACAAAACATCCCCCGCACTCAAACAACAATTGAGCAAATCCCAGCCGTGAATAGTTTGACAATTAGTTTCCACATAAAGAGGCACAAAATCAGCAGACTTAGCAGCATCTTGAATGCGGTGGCCGCAGAAAGGATGTTTTGGTGTAATCAAAGTTGCCAAGGAAACCCACAGACTCTCAGCAGTCATCCCGTTGCCCAAAATTCTGCCTCCAATCGCCGCCGCCGCGAAAGCAGGAGCCGCTAATTCCGTCGGGTTCAAAACTCCTTCAAACTCAAAAACTTGCTGCACCATCAAAGCAAAATGCGAGTCTTGATTGCGGACAATTACCGATAGTTTGGGTGCCAATCCTTTAGCGGTTAAGGCAATTTCTAGATTCGACATATCGCTGCTAGTAACTGCCAAAAGTGCAGCAGCTTGCTTAACGTTAGCAGCTTCCAGAGTTGCGGGCAAACTGGCACTTCCCTGAATTACTGGAATTTGCATGGAGCGAGCCGTGCTCAGAAAGCGACTGTTCGGATCTTGCTCGATCGCCACAATATCATAACCGTTATTGTGCAGTTCTTTAGCAATTTGGATACCGAGTCCTCCGAGTCCGCAGATAATGTAATGATGGCGCTGCGGAACTCGCGCCACATCCCAATATTCGGTAAAGCGAGTTCCCAATACATAATCGTTGAGCAGTGCGTAGCAAATGCCGATGATACCGGCTCCAACTAACATCATGACAACTGTAAATAATTTAATGCTGTCGGGAGCTTGTTCGGCAACTTTTTCATAGCCTCCGGCTCCGGTAATCATCCCGACTGAAAAATAGAGAGAATCGATAACTGAGATATTATCGTCAACACAAATATAGGTGACAGTAGCAACTGCAATCATTGACAGCAGCGTCAGTACAACAATGACTGCTGCTTGGCTGTGCTGCTGAAATCGGCGCAGGTTAGTTAAGATTTTAAGCAGTTTTTGAATTAAAGTTTTTTGAGGGCTGCGGACAGTCGGCTGAGTGGCAACAATTAGCCGATCGCCCTTTTGACATCGCCGGCAGGCCAGCACCGCCGATACTAAATCAGTTTTGTTAGCAGCCGGGAGATAATAAATCAACATTCGCGATCGATCGTTCCACAAATCGCTGAGTTGTCGATCGAGCCAAGGATGATTTTCATCGATATATTCTTCGTGAATCGGCCAAGTGCGATCGAACAAACGCAACTGTCCGATCGCCCGATTTCCGAGAGCAGCAAAAGCAAAAACCGGAGCCGCCAGAGCTGAAACGCTCATCGAAGCGTGCTCGGGCAAAGTGTGGTCAATTCTGTCGCCCAAGCTAGTATTGAACAATCTGTTAATGATGCGAATTTGAGGATTGAGAATCCTCGCCTGCATCAAAACTGCCAAATTCACAGCATCATCATTACCTGCAATGACTAAAGTGTGGGCTTTTTGAATGCCCGCCGCCAACAAAGTAGAAGCTGCTTGCAAATTGCCGACAACCACATCAGAAGTTTCGCTGCGAATTGGGCGATCGCTAATACCAACCACAATCGCCCCTTGCTGTCTCAACAAACAAAAAATCTTGTGTCCCGTGTGGCCCAATCCGCAAACAATGATTCGAGGTTTCATAAAAAATATTTGCCAGCCGATTTCCGAGCTGTCCTTTGTAGTTTTACCTACCATTGTTGACGGTGACGGCTTTGCAGAATGTAGCGAAAAACACTATCTAGGATGTTTGTGATGCAGTCTCGAAGTTTTGCAACAAGAACGCGGCAGTTTTGAAACAAGGACACGGCAATACCGTGTCCCTACAGATATGAGGTGCAATTAACCTAATTTAATCAAAAACAGCCAGCAGAATCCTAACAGTTAGGGAAACGGCAGTGCCGTGTCCTGATAATTACGACTCCCTACATAAAATCAACTCAAAAAACCACACAGTCATCTTTTCAAGATCTGCCGCCGCCGACTGAAGAAAAAAGGGGATATTAAAGCCAGATTTGGTACGATCAAATAATCCCATAAATTCACAGGCAAGATGCCTGTGCCACTGATAGACAGAAAATACGATCAAATAATTC
>NZ_JAUBVZ010000007.1:0-3466 GCF_036702805.1 Microcoleus sp. A006_D1 | reverse complement strand
CAGAAAATACGATCAAATAATTCCCTAAATTCACAGGCAAGATGCCTGTGCCACTGATAGACAGAAAATACGATCAACTTCTTTTATTTCTCTTCCTTCGCGCCCTAGCGCTTACGCGCGGCTTCGCCTAACGCGCCTTCGCGGTTCGTCAAATATGTCTTATTGAAGTAAGAACAGATTAAAATAATCAAACCAATCCAAACACAGCACTAATTACAACCGTGAATCGAGTTACTCCCGCAATAATTATCTTAGGTCAAAACAGCCTACCGATCGCCAAAACAATCTCCGCAGTCTTCCCCGGTTCCCAGATTTACGGTTTAATCGATCGCACATCCGACACAGATATCAACTTTAGCAACTTCGGCCAAACACTGCGAGAACTATTCGCCACAGAAACCCCAATCATCGCCATCTGCGCCGCCGGAATCATCATCCGCACCCTCGCCCCGCTGCTGTCAGACAAACGCGCCGAACCCCCAGTATTAGCCGTCGCCGAAGATGGAAGCGCCGTTGTACCGCTGCTGGGAGGTTTACACGGAGTCAACGACTTGGCGAGAGAAATTGCAGCAGCCCTCGGCGTACAACCCGCCATCACCACGACGGGAGATATCCGGTTTCGCACCGCGCTGCTAAGTCCTCCCCAAGGCTATTATTTGGCGAATCCAGAGGATGCGAAGACTTTTATTTCAAATTTGCTCGCCGGGGCGAAAGTACGGCTAGAAGGGGCTGCAAGCTGGCTTTCCGAGAGCAATTTGCCGTTAGCGCAGCCCTCGGAGAGGATCGCCCCCGAAGCCAAATTAACGATCCGCGTCACCGAAAAAGCAATTGTACCAACAGCCGAATGTTTAGTTTACCACCCGCAAATTGTGGCATTTGCACTCACAAAGCTATCGAATATCGAGCCGGAAATAGCAGTTTCATTCGTGCAGCAAGTCTTAGAAAATGCAGATTTAGCAGCAGCTTCGGTTGCTGGATTTTTTGCATTAAAAGATGAGATGGGAAATCCGGCGCTAGAAGCAATTAGCCATTTTTTCAAAGTCCCCGTTCGTTTTGTCAATCTCTCCGAACTTGTGGAATTCGACTCGGTTAAATTAATAGAATATAATGCCAGTTTTGATGTCACAGCCGCCCAAATTGCCCTGACAGCAGCGGGTGCAAACAGTCAGTTAATCGGGTACGATCGCACAAACGCCTTCAGTTGCGCGATCGCACTGGCTGCAAAACCCCTGGATGCAAGCGCGATCGGCATTAGTCGCGGCAAACTGGCGATCGTCGGTACGGGCCCCGGAGGCGCGCCCTGGATGTCCCCGGAAGTTAAGGAAATTCTGCGCGAGGCCACAGATTGGGTGGGTTACAAGTTCTATCTCGACTTAGCTGGAACCCTGCGGGAAGGACAAAACAGGCACGATTCCGACAACCGCGAAGAGATCGATCGCGCCCGTTTTGCTTTAGATTTAGCAGCATCCGGCAAATCCGTCGCCGTGGTTTCTTCGGGAGATCCGGGTATTTTTGCGATGGCTGCGGCGGTGTTTGAGGCGATCGACTTTGACAGCAAACCCGAATGGCAAGGCATCGATCTGAGGGTAGCACCGGGCATTTCCGCCATGCAGGCGGCCGCTGCTGCGATCGGAGCACCCCTCGGACACGATTTTTGTGCGATTTCACTTTCGGATATTCTCAAGCCTTGGGAGGTCATAGAACAGCGGATTTCGGCGGCTGCAAAGGCCGATTTTGCGATCGCATTTTACAATCCCATCTCGAAACAGCGGGTTTGGCAATTGAAAAGGGCGATCGAGATTTTGTTGGAAACTCGCGATGCTAAAACCCCGGTTGTATTGGGAAGAAATCTCGGCCGCCCAGGCCAATCCGTGCGCGTTTGCACTCTTGGCGAATTCCAGCCGGAAGACGCAGATATGAGAACTTTAATAATTGTCGGTTCCAGTCAAACTCGGACTATTCCGCGCAAATATGGAGATGTTTGGGTTTACACGCCGCGCAGGTACGAGAACGACTCTAAGTGATTTGTGAACAGCACCATTTCTCTCTTTTCTCTTTCTCTGTGCCCTCTGCGCCCTCAGCGGTTAGTACAAAAAAATCTTCTTCGCAAAACCCGCCACCAATGAACACTGCTTTGACTCAATCAGTATTGAAAACATCCTGCAAGTTACGATAACCGCTAATAACTCGCAAAATCTCAATACCATCACCAACTATTTGGTAAAAAATGATGTATCCCATCAATGGTATACCACGTAAATTTGGAGCAAATTGTGCATACGAGCGCCCCAAATATGGATACTCAGCCAGATACTGACATTTTTTACCAAATGTTTCTACTTTCGCGATCGCCCGCATCTACACTTTGCGCCAAAAAGTAATCAGAAATTTCCGATAAATCTCGACTAGCCTCGATCGTAATTAGCAAGCGATTCATACTATTACTTGTCTGGCTTTTTTCACCTTATCTCTAAGTTGAGCTAATACATCATCTGCATTGAGCAACTCACCGCGTTGCGCCTGTTCTCGTGCTATATTGATTTTATTCCGAGTTTCTTCAACCCAAGCTAAATAGTTTGGGTTGTTGCTGCTATCGGATAAAGTAATGTCGTCAATCAATAATAGCAAGGCTGTGTTAATTGCTTCTTCAAGAGAGGAATATTGACCGTGATTTACTAAAGCTTCAAGGACTTGGGTTTGATCTGGACTCAAGGTGATTTGCATTGTTACCTCTGATGGTGCAAGGGTTGGACAATACTTTTACTGTATCTCATTTTATAAAAAAAGCTCACAAAACTATTGTGGGATGGGCGTCCCGCCCGTCCTCCACCTGCAATTTACACATGAAACAGCTTAGTTAAAAGATGCCAACCTCACCTTTACCAGAAAATCGTTTAGAGCAACTTTTGCATTAGGATTTGACGGTAAATGACTGTTAAAACTTGCCTCTTCTAATACATTAATTAGCCGATCGCGATCCTGGTGATAAAATGCAATATCTGTATCCTCCAGCAGCGACTTTTCCGCCCCAGCCAGCTTGCGAGCAATCAAATCGGGAATATACGGCAACTGGAACTTCTGATTAAGTTTAACCAAATTCGCCTCAACCTCCCCCGTTTGCATCAAATGAATCCCCGCCAGCAACACGCGGTAAACATACAGCAGCGGCTTAACCCGACGCGGGCTTTCTTTCTCAAACAATCGCCATTGAGTTTGAGCAAAACCGAGATAGTGGTGGCTGTGGTGCTTGGTAATGCAGTTCGAGGCGAGAGCCTTTAATTCCTCATGTTCCTCGCTACTATAAACTATGAGTGGCGAATAGAGTTGTTCCAACACATAGCCGTTGCGCTTCAACAACAACTCCAGAAACTTCTTAATATCGTGAGTGACTAAGTAGGTAGGCGCTGTAAAACGCAATTATGTAAACGATTGTAAAGTATCAAAATGCCCTAAGCGTGGCTAAGTC
>NZ_JAUBVZ010000006.1:0-393082 GCF_036702805.1 Microcoleus sp. A006_D1 | reverse complement strand
GTTGTTAAACGCTGCGGTGGCGAAGATATTTGGCGGGTCACTGCCTGAGAAAATAGCTCGATGCCTGGGATTCTATTAAAAATAAACCAAGCCCCTTTCTGATATTCAGAGCGGGGCTTTGTTTTTTTTAGCCGATTATTCAAGAGAATATTTAAAATATTATCAAGGACTTCTGCAAGAGGTCTTTTGCGTGTGAACCGAGCGGGTTTAAGTCGCTGATGACGGAAATCAAAGACCAGGGGGTGAAATCGCCCCTATGAGATTTTCCATCAAACAATGAACAGGACATGATATGAGGCTAATACCAATTTAAAAAGGTCTTGCTACAATTATTCATTTTATACAAATTATCTATGATTTGCAATAACCCCCGCCGGACACGGCAATGCCGTTTCCCTACAAATGAGATTCTCTAATTTCTATGTATCAATACTTTTTAGAAATGGTATAAGCAGAGTTTTCTCCTGAGTAATTTAGATGGCTGAATCTTTACCCTCTACGATCGCCCTTAACACCAGTTCACCCATATAATACTTGAGGCTGGCGTGAGTTATGGCTGCCCGGAGCGAAAATTCGATCGACAAATTAACTAAAAATATCAACAGTAAAGTGTCGGCAGTCATATAAACTAATTCCGATCGCCCTCAAAACCATTTGATGCCATGTGGGACAAAATTGCAGCACACATCTCTGAAACAACGGGAGAGAGCTTTTCCATCGACAATCGCCGTTCTGTCAGCGGTGGCTGCATCAATCAAGGCTATGCTATCAGCAGCACTTCCCGCAATTATTTCGCGAAAATCAATCAAGCTTCCCAAGTCGCGATGTTTGAAACTGAGGCGCTGGGTTTGCAGCAAATGGCGGAAACCCAGACGATTCGCGTTCCTCAACCGATTTGCTGGGGAACTGAGGGCAATTCTGCTTATATTGTATTGGAATGGCTGGATTTGCGAGGTGCCGGGGGTGAGATAGCCTGGGCAGAGATGGGGCGGAAACTGGCTGAAATGCACAAATACACCCCCCCCAGCCCCCCCTTGCTAAGGGGAGGAGAAGAGGTTGATTCTGCCTTGCTGAAGGGACGTTTTGGTTGGAGTGTTAATAATGCGATCGGCTCAACGCCTCAAATTAATAACTGGACTGCTGACTGGGCAGAATTTTGGGCAGAACATCGGATTGGTTATCAGTTGAAATTGGCTAGTAATCGGGGCGGAAACTTCAGTCGAGGGGAAAGCTTGCTAGCAGCTATTCCCAAGTTATTGGAGGGTTATAAACCTCAACCTTCCCTAGTTCACGGGGATTTGTGGGGAGGAAATGCCTCGGTAACTTCGGCGGGGGAACCAGTAATTTTTGACCCGGCTGCTTATTGGGGCGATAGAGAAGTTGATATTGCGATGACGGAACTATTTGGAGGTTTTTCCGCAGCGTTTTATCGAGGTTATAATGAGGTTTGGTTGCTGGATTCTGGCTATGAAAAACGCAAAATTTTTTACAATTTATATCATGTTTTGAATCATTTTAATTTGTTTGGCGGGAGTTACGAGTCGCAGGCAAATCAAATGATTAATAGAATTTTGGGTTAAGATTTCAATATTAGCTGAATTAGACGGAATCAAAAATGAAGTTTTGGCATTGTTGCACCAAATTGGGATTTATAGTTTTGTTTTTGAGCAGCATCAGGGCTGAGAATGCTTTAGCTGCTTTACCCTTACAGGTGGGAGTCTATCACGGCGGCGGTTCTCGATACATTCAAATTGCTAAAAAACAAAATAGAATCTGCTTCAAAGGCTTTTCTTCTAACGGAGTTACTGTGGCTTCCGTTACGGCGGATAGTAAGCGCGAAAACTTTTACAAAATCAACGGATTTGATGGTACATTTCTGTTGCAACAAGATACAGATACTGTCTTATTCGGCCCGATAAATCAGTTAAGTAAGTATGTAGCAGATTATGGTTTTCCTAGAAATTTAGATGACGATTTGCAGCAGTGTCTTACTTTCCAGAAGCCATTCTTTAAACAAAAATTACGCGGCCGAGGTGATCGCTAAGAAAAGCGTTCATTCATTTAGATGCTGTAGGGTGCGTCGCCCTCCACAATCTTTCAACCAAATCGAATATCTGATAGCGACGCACTCCCACAAGTGGTAGTTTAACTAATATAGTTTTTCTCAATTAAGGTGCGTCGCTGTGAGATTGTCGATCGACTTTAAGGAATTTCGATGTATCTGCACCCTACAGCTACCGTAGGGACACGGCACTGCCGTGTCCCTACAACTAGAGCTTACTTTTGCTTAGCAGTCGCTTTTTTCTTGGCTTCCTTTTCCGCTTTTTTAGCGTTTTTTTCAGCTTCAAATTTGGCGAACTTGGCTAGTTCTTTCTCTTCAGTTATTTTATCGAGATAGTAGTGGTAATCTCCGAGATAAGGGCGAAACTCTCCATCCCGAATTTCGACTATTTTGTTGGCGACTTGAGAGATGAAATAGCGATCGTGCGAAACGATCATTACCGTGCCATCGTAATTCTTAATCGCCTCTTCCATCATCTCTTTCGCGGGAATGTCGAGGTGATTTGTCGGTTCGTCCAAAATTAGCAAATTCACGGGAGTCAACAGCATCTTTGCCAAAGCTAGACGGGCTTTTTCTCCGCCACTCAAAGCGCTAACGTTTTTGTATACTGTTTCGCCGGTGAACAGAAAACGCCCCAAGATAGTCCGAACTTCTTCATTTTTCCAGTCTGGAACTTCGTCGTGAATCGTTGCCATCACGCTTTTATTCAAATCTAAGGCTTCGGCTTGATTCTGTTCAAAGTAACCGGGGATGACGTTGTGGCCTCCGAATTTGACAGTGCCTTCGGTGGGCGTTTCTAAACCCATAATCATTCGCAGCAAGGTAGATTTGCCTGCGCCGTTGGGGCCGAGAAAGGCGATGCGATCGCCTCTTTCAATTAATAAATCTGCTCCCAAAAATAGGATTTTGTCACCGTAGGTGTGCACTAAGTTTTCAATTATGGCTACTTCGCGGCCACTGCGAGGTGCGGGAGGAAACCGGAAATGCAAAGTTTTCAATCCGCCCGTGGGCGCTTCGATGCGTTCGATTTTGTCTAACTGTTTCTCGCGACTTTTCGCTTGGGTACTGCGAGTAGCGCTGGCACGGAATTTTTCAACGAATGCTTGCTGTTTGTCGAGTTCTTTTTGCTGGTTTTCGTAAGCGTTGAGTTGGGCTTCTCTGGCTTCTGCTTTTTGCAGTAAATAGGAGGAATAGTTGCCGAGGTAGGTGCTGGAAACGCCGCGTTCGGTTTCGACGATTTGGGTGCAGAGCCGATCGAGAAATTCGCGGTCATGGGATACGATTACCATTGGGGTAGTCAGCCCTTTGAGGTAATCTTCCAGCCATTCGATCGTTTCTAAGTCGAGGTGGTTGGTAGGTTCGTCTAACAGCAGGATATCGGGTTTTTGGAGGAGAATTTTACCTAAACTCATCCGCATTTGCCAGCCGCCGCTGAATGCGCTGACTAATCGATCGGCATCTTCTTGCTCAAATCCGATTTCTGGTAAAATCTTCTCAATTTGGGCTTCCAAACCGTAGCCATTTAAGCCTTCAAATTGTCTTTGCAAGCGATCCATTTTGTGGATCAATTCGTCGAGATTTTCTGGGGTGGAGTGTTCCAAATCTCGATGGACTTCCATCAAGGATTCGTGAACTTCGTTGGCTTCGCTGAAGGCGCGCCAAAATTCTTCTTTGACGGTACGGGTGGGATCGATTTCAAATTCTTGGGAGAGGTAGGCGATGTGGAGGCTGGCGGGGCGAATGACTTCGCCTGCGGTGGGTTCGATTTCGCCGGCGATGATTTTGAGTTGGGTGGATTTGCCGGCACCGTTAACGCCTACTAAGCCGATGCGATCGCCTGGTTTGACTTCCCAGGTGACATCTTTGAGTACGACGCCTGTGGGATAAATTTTACTGATGTGTTCGAGTCGCAGCATTGTTGTGGGGCTGGGGAAGAGGGGTTTAGCGGCGGATCGGATGCCGGCGCTGAGGTCGTGTTAATCTTAACAAATTTTAAAGATTTTTAGCGTATTGCCAGATTTTGATTTGGTGGGAGTTACGCATGGGGGCCCAGAAACCGGGTTTTTTTAGGAAAATACTTCGTTGTAACCGACAGATTAGCTAAAAAACCCGGTTTCTTTGTCGGATGCTAATTCAAGGGCTGCGATCGCCTGTTGGCGACTGACGCTGGGGAAATGGTCGAGAAACTCATTGAGTGAGTCACCTGCTTCAAGATAATCAAGCAAGATTTTCATTGGGACTCTTGTACCAATAAAAACTGGAGTTCCTCCCAATATGTCGGGGTCGCTATGGACAATGCGGGATGTGGATACCATCACAATCTAGCCTGTAGGAGTGAATATTGTCTCAATTTTAACTCGAAACGCTTAATTGCTGCTTGTCGGAAGCTGGGTGACTGATTTGAGTCGGAGGGCGATCGCACTTTCTAATTCTTCTTATGCTTGGAGACTTGTGACTTGCGTTCGGGCGATCGCACTGGCGATGATTTAGGCGATCGCCCGCGCTTGATTGTGTTGTAGTTGATGCAATACATTACAATAGTCAGTATCAACCTTGACTACAAAAGAGAGCGATCGTGCCTGCAAAAGACCGTTATCATCAAGTTGTCAAACAAGCCCTAATTAAGGCTGGATGGACAATTACCCACGATCCGTATCCCTTGGCTTGGGCGAAGAGAAACCTATCGATCTGGGTGCCGAACAGCTATTAGCTGCGGAGAACAGTGAGCGCAAGATAGCCGTTGAAGTTAAAAGTTTTATCAGAGAATCTAGAGTTGCCGATTTAGAGCAAGCTTTGGGTGAATACACTCTTTACTATGACATCTTAAAACGGACAGAATCAGAAAGAAAGCTGTATCTTGCAATTCCACTAAATGCCTTTACCGAGCTTTTTGAAGGAGAAAAATTTGGTCAGATATTGCTAGATAATAACCGCCTAAATCTTGTTGTTTTCAACCCAGAAACAGAGGAAATAATACAATGGATAGCTTAAATAATTATCGCAAACTTGTTAAGCAGCTTGTTACTGAATACGCTGAGATTCCCGTTTTTGACAGCGGGACGCAAAACGCAACAATTTTTGATGTGGAAAATGACCGCTATATGTTCATCAATATAGGTTGGTCTAAGGAGCAGCGGATTCACCATTGTGTGATTCATATTGATATTATTGACGGTCAGGTGTGGATTCAAGCCAATAATACCGATCGCCTGATTGCTGAGGAGTTAGTTGCAGCGGGTATTCCTCCCGAATCAATTGTTTTGGGGCTTCAACCGCCTGATGTTAGACCCTATACTGCTTATGGACTGCCTTGTAGCGAAATGCCGATGGCAGCCGAAGAATGTTATAAATGAGGAGAACTGTAGACAAAATCCATGCCAAGGAAGATTCGACAGTTGAAAGTTGAGATTGCGCGTAAAGGGTTTGTTTATCTACCGAAGCGTGGCAAAGGTAGCCATGAACGTTGGCGACATCCTTTTGAATAGAGATGAATGGGGAGTAAAAATAATGACAATTGAACAAGCTGTATTAGAAAATTTACGGGAATTGCAGCCTGAGCAACAGCAAGAAGTTCTAAACTTCGTGCAGTTTCTCAAGCAAAAGTCTACTCCGAAACAACCTCAGCGTAGTTTGTACGGGTTGTGGAGCGATCTGGATATTGAAATTACAGCGCTGGATATTGCCGAAGTCCGTGAAGAAATGTGGGGGAATTTTCCTTTATGAGTTTCCTCTATGAGCGCAGTTGTGATAGATACCCATGCTATTGTTTGGTATTTCTTGAAATCGGGGAATTTATCGGCTACTGCTTTAGCAGCAATCGAGGGGGCAGAGTCGGTTTATGTGGCTTCGATTTCTGTTGTAGAAATTATTTACTTGAACGAAAAAGGAAAGTTACCACTAGTGGCTCTAGATCGGTTAATTCAAGCCTTAGCTGATGTTAATACTAAATGGTTGGTGGTGCCGCTATCTTTAGAAATTGCTCAGGCAATTTCCCAAATTCCACGAAATGTTGTACCCGATATGCCCGATCGCATTATTACGGCTACTGCTTTTTATTTGCATCTGCCATTGGTTAGCTGTGATTCTAAGATTCAGGCAGCAGATATTCAGACGATTTGGTAAGTTAGAGATAAATTGTAGAAAGATTTAGCGTTTCTTTGCAACCGGAGATGATCTGAGTGATTTGAGTGGGAGGGCGATTCCCTACGGGATAGCTTCGCCGCGCGTGCTTTTGTGTTTGTTGGGAATTGACGAAAGGGCGATCGCACTTCAACAGCCTTTTTGTAAGCAATTAGACAAGGTGCGGAAGAAGTGAGGAGAGAAGTGCGATCGTAATTCAAGCACATACTCTTTATTATCAAGGACTTGGTGAAGCACTTGGTGAAGCACTTGGTAAAAACTCTGTTGGAGGATTTGCTGGTAATTGAAGTAATTTACCATTATTCCAAGATTGCTCTTTACGAGTGCCATCAGAATCTATCATTACTCCTGAACCATGTCTCTTGTTATTCTGCCACCAACCCTCATAGCGATCGCCATCAGGCCAAGTGTATTCTCCGTAGCCATGAAGCTTTCCCTCAAGCCAGCGGCCTTCATACCGACCGGCAGTGTACCAAATCATAGTACCCAAACCGTTATATTTGCCATTTTTCCAATAACCGTCATAGCTTTTTTCCTTCTCGTCTTTAGGGAAAGTCATATTCCCTTTACCATTTATCTCGCCGTCTTGAAACTCACCTACATAAACACGGCCATCAGCATAAGTTAAAGTCCCTATGCCATTCATTTTTGTTCCATCTTTGCTCCAGTCTCCCTCATAGCGATCGCCATTTTTGTAAATATATACTCCCTTGACGTAACTATCATCTTTCCACTCTCCTTCTATGCGATTGCCACTTGGATAAGTGAACACGCCTTTACCATTCGCTTTATTATTCTGCCACTCCACTTCATGACGATTGCCATTCGCATAAGTTAACACACCTTTACCATTATATGTTGCGTTCTTAAACTCGCCTTCATAGCGACCGCCATTAGCAGGAATAAATACTCCTTTACCATTTGGCTTACCATTTAAAGTCTCACCCTTATATCTAGCACCACCCTCGTATGTAATCTCACTTGTTAGAGGGCAGAAACCGACTTCCAAACCAATACATTGCTTAATTTCTTTCTGAAAAATATGGATAGACGATCCTACAACAGCTACTATTAATCCGCTTACTATTGCTCTGACTACTCCTTGTTCGCTCATAACTTCCCCCTTAATAATACATTTGAAGCTAGAAACACCAAACCCTTTGATTTATCTGCTCTTGCAATAGTCAAGCGTTCCCTTTAAATAAGACCCGAAACCTCCAAACCAAGTCCTCCAAACCTGTAGTCCTTGACTGCTACCAATAAAAGAGTTCACTGTACTTTGCCACTGAGTGTCATTAGTAGGAAGTATCATTCCATAAAAGTCACAAGATAAAGGTTGGTTCGGTACTATCTCAAAAGCGCTGAGCGGCACTCCCTGTCTCACAGCTTCTCCTATCAAAAGAATGCTATCTCCAGCAAATGCGGTAACTTGACCGTTCATTGCAGCACTTACACCCTCACTTCTGTCTGAAAATTGCTGAATTTCAGCTTCTGAATATGCTTGGGTAACTGAACGTATATTGGTTGATCCTCGAAGTACACCGAGCCTCGCATTTTTCAAGTTCGTGTTTTTGTTTGCTGTCCTTACAAGAAATTGCGTCCCCGTGACAAAAAAAGGCTGTGAATATTTAATGTTTTCCTGTACTTCTTTTTCGCGACTAATTGTATTTGGCCCACACTCAATATGTACAGTGCCATCTCGAACTATTCCCTCGCGGGTTGGGAGCGTAGATGTAACTGCTCTGACACTAATAGAAGTATTCATTTGTTTGCTGAGACTACTTGCTAGAGCATTGGCAAAGCCTGCACAATAGCCTGTCCAACTTCCTGAACTTTCATAGCCAAAAAGCACAGCATCTTTTCTAATCCCAACTTTTAAAACTCCTGTTTGCTGAATTTCTTGCAAGACAGTCTGCGCCCAGCTTGCCGTAGAAAAAAGCACAGCATATATGATGCTAGATGTTATAAGTATCAGCTTGAATTGCTTATTCATTATGTTATATTGTTACTTGTGAATCAGTGCTCGCTAGCTATTAGTAAAATAGTTTACCAACACGATCTCAGCCTTGTCAGTGACAAAAAGTGATAAAAAGTGATAAAAAGTGATTACTTTCCCAAATCGCCCTAAAATCCCCTCTCAGGTAGATGCCGCTAGAGCTAAACTCTTCTAGTCACCCCTCACAACCCAACTTCCTTGGCCTACGACAACACCTGCAAATACCTAGCCGAAAAATTCCCCGCCGCCTTCATCCGCTGGCTGCTACCCATTGACGAACCCACCAACATTCAGGTACTCAAAACCGAACTCATCCAAGAACCCATCCGCGCCGATTCTCTCGTATTCCTCCAAACCGATCGCCAAATCCTCCATCTGGAATTTGAAACCCGACCCTACTCCGACCCGCCGATCGCCTTCAGGATGCTAGACTACTACATCAGGCTGAAACGGCAATACTCCTGTGACATCAATCAAGTAGTAATTTTTTTGCAGCAAACAGCCTCAGAACAAGTTTTTGTATCCGAGTACACAGACGCGAACACCCGACACGGCTACCGAGTTATTCGCCTGTGGGAACAAGACCCCGCTTTACTGCTATCCGTCCCCGGCCTACTCCCGCTGGCGACACTATCTCAAACCAACTCCCCGCGAACTTTGTTAGAGCAAATCGCTACTCAGATTGCTATAATCGAAGAACCTAATCAGCAAGCGGATTTACTCGCTTGTACCCAAGTGCTCGCAGGTTTGAGATTTGAAAAAGACTTAATCAGACAACTATTTAGGAAGGAAACTATGCGCGGTTCTGTCATTTACCAAGAAATTCGCGAAGATGGCCTCCTTGAAGGAAGACAATTAGGTCTCCTTGAAGGAAGGAAAGATGAGGCGCTGTCCTTCCTCACTCGCCAGTTGACTCGGCGCATCGGTGCGATCGCTCCTGAAATCAGCGAGCAAATTCAGACTTTATCCGTAGAAGAATTAGAGAATTTAGGAGAGGCGCTGCTCGACTTTTCAGAAGCAGCAGATTTAACCAATTGGTTGAATGAACGCCAGCCTTAGTTGGTAAAACATAGTCGGATATGTTCAAAAAATTACCAGATATATACTTTAAGGAAACTTAACCCATGACTGTCGATGAAGCTCTCGCCATTGTCGAAACAGTCCTAGATGACGCTGAACAATTAAACGACGTGCAAGAGCTAATCTTTAGACAATGCTGGGAAGGCAGATGTTCCTATGAGGAAATTTCTCAACTCTCTCAATATAATGATGAATACATAAAAGCGCTGGCGGCTAAACTCTGGAAACAACTCTCAGAGGCTTTTGATGCAAAGGTAAAAAAAAATAATTTACGCTCTTTTTTTAAGCGATACTTGCGACGACATCAAGTGACAGTACATCGAACTCAAGTAATTGGAGTAAACCTCAGCGGCGCTAACTTAAGCGGAGCCAGAGTATTATTCGTAAACTTAAGTGAATCCGATTCGTCAGCAGATTTGCACGGTGCAATTATATCTGATAATAATCAGACAACATCAGATGAAATTATCAAGGCTGAAGACGGGCATAATCAGGGGATTTTGTCTAACACAGAAAAACGCCTTTATCACTGGAATGATTTGTGTTTTCGCTGCGAAGAACAAGTGAAAATTGCCGAAGCACTCGATCGCACTTCCGCCCTTTTCTTCCCCAACTCCAAAGCCCGACTGACAACACCCGCAGGCCGACAAAACCAAGAACCCGACTTCCTCATCTTCCACCAAGGCAAATGGGGTATTCTGGAAATATCGCATCCCGATACAGAAAAAGATCAAACGCGCGATCGGCAGTTTGCATCCCACGGCATCCGCATCATCCACTATTGCGACGCTAACAGATGTACAGAAGAAGCCGATCGCATTGTACAAGAGTTTTTAGACGTATTGAGTCAGGCATAGGGCGAGTGCATTTAGTTAAGACGTATTCCTGTATCGATCGGCGATCGCTCATACTGGTTTAGACTCGCCACCCAAAACCGATGCCCGCAAATTCTGCCAGTACGAAGCCGTCACGAGTTCTCCCTCCGAGTCTGAACCCTCTTGTAGTAAACCTTCTAGTTTGGCTTGTGCCTGTTTTCGCAGGCGATCTTGCTGCACCAAATCTAGAAAATACTCTACCGCACTCGCATAAGCCCCTGCCTGAATTTGAGCCTCAATATAGGTTTGCAGGTCTTCTGGTATGGCAAGAATAACATTCATCGTCAACACAGATTTAGGATATTTATCATTGTATCGATCGTACCTGCAATTAAACATGTCTGCCTACATCAACCACACTTCCCAGAAGACACAGCAGCAGCCAGCCGCTCCACACCAGTTTAGTGCTCAATTGATTTCGATTCCAGCCTTAATCTCCAGAAACCTCAGCCGCCGCCGCCAGCCGCTCACGCGCGAGCTCGAACAATCGCCGCCACCTGAGTTAAAGGCAAGAACTTGATTTTATTAATAATCTGTTGGGTATCTAACGGGTCTGAGACAGGTTTTCCATCCAACAATCTCAGAAATTCTTCCAGCGTATAACCCGATCTCGCAGCGAGCTTAGCCAAGTTTTCAGTATCGGGAACCGTATCGCCCCTTTCCCAAAGCTGAACAGCGGTAGCGGAAACGCCCAAAAGCTTACCAAACGCTCGCTGACTCATTGTTCCGCGCGCTGTTTTGATAATTTCACTAAGTTTTTCTCTATTTTCGATGTTCACGGCTCAAAGGTTACTCAACCGTCTCTACCAGTCTACTTGCCAACTGATACATCAACTATATTTTCCAGACGACTCAGCAGCCGCCGCGAGTCTATCCATCACCGCTCTACCAACGACGGCTAACTCACTGATCGGTATACATTGAATTTTTTTCAGCAGATCGTTAGTATCTACGGGCTCACGCATGGGCTTGCCTTCCAGATGAGCAAGCAACTCTTCCATCGTAAACCCTGCCCTCACAGCAATCTGAGCCAAATTTTCTGTATCTGGGATACTCTGACCTTTTTCCCACAACTGAACCGCAGTCGCAGATACCCCAAGAAGCTTGCCAAATCCACGCTGACTCATAGAACCGCGAGCTAGTTTGACAATCTCGATCAATTTTTTCTTAGCTTCTGCGTCCACAGTATCAGTCACCAGAGAAACACAACTCCCAGTTTACCGCCCAATTGATTTCGATTCCAGCCCTAATTCCCAGAAACCTCAGCAGCAGCAGCCAACCGCTCCACACCGGCTCGAACAATCACCGCTAGCTCACTTATGGGCATACATTGAATTTTCTTAAGCAACTCGTTGGTATTGTCGGGTTCCTGCACCGGCCTACCTTCAAGATGAGCCATCAACTCTTCCATAGTGAAGCCTGCTCTTGCGGCAATCTGAGTCAAATTTTTCGTATCCGGGAGTACCTGTCCCTTCTCCCAATACTGAACAGCAGACCCAGAGACTCCCAATAGCCTACCAAAAGCGCTAAAACTCAGGGAGCCACGGGCTAGCTTCACAACCTCAACAAGTTTTTTCCTAGCTTCTGCGTCCACAGTATTAGTCACCAGATAAACACAACTCCTAGTTTACTTATCTACCAACAAAATTGTCTTTCTTGCTTGACAGCAAAAATTTTACCTGTTAATCTGTAAATAGATTTGTGATTATAATTCTATTGTTATAAATTCAGGGGAAGCAAAAATGACCAAAAGACGCAGCCAAAACACTCACAACTCACGTCGCAACCGTCAAAGCCTCACAGCCTCCGGTTGGCTCAAACCCCAGTGCTGGCAAATTTCCAAAACGGAAGCCGCCGAAGCTCTGAGAATGCCCGTCAACCGCATCGTCAAAGTTTACCCCAAACAACATCAAGTAATAGTCGTTTACCTCAACAAGAAAGGGCAAAAATGCAGTTCCTTTTTCAGCTACAGACTATTTGCCAGATGGGAAAAAGAGACGATCGCCACAATTGCCAGTTGTAGAAACCAGCAAACCCTAGCGCCCCTAGAAATCATTGTACAATACGACCTAGAACATTTCAAGTATCCAGTCGCGATCGCCGACGCAATTTGGGAAGCCCTACTCAACCACATCCGCCAAGTCATCAGAGAACAAAGGCTCAGCCTAGCTTGCGCCTAGTCCCCCATTAACCCCCACCTATGTTGATCATGGTTAATACTTGGGAAAATCGATTCCTGAGATGGATATTCCTTGCATCTTCTGTACATATCGTCCTTGAGCCGCTACACACTCTGCCATTTTTTGAGCCTGTATAGGTTGACTCCTGGGTTCTGGTGAGGTGCCTCTATACTCCCATACACCACCACGACCACTATTTATTACTTTTCCATTTTTTTCTAAGATTAACTCTTCTCCGGTAGCATCAATATAGAATTTCCCCTTTTGAAAAGACACGCTGCTAATTGTGATATCTTCCACTCCCTTGTAAGGATTTGCAGGGCCCTTGACAATCTTAATACAGATTCTATTGTTTTTATGTGCAATTTCTCTGCGGGAATTATTGAACATGGTTCCTTGAGAGTAGTAAGTTCCTGTGGGCAAAATTGTAGAACCTTGTTGATTACTTTGAGCAGATGACAAGGATGAAATTGATAAAAGAATAGAACTAGCAATTAGTGTTTCGAGTACCCTAAATTTCATTTCCTATTAAACTCCATTAAAATTATTTTTTTCAGATTCAACATGGTCATAAATTATTTTTAAACTCCTCTAGGGTGACATTTGCTTGGCCAAGAATATTAGCTAATGTCCCAGAAGCTAATTCATCATGGAGTGGCACATTACAACTATCTATTTGCTGTACAACCCGAACCCGTTTGAGAACAACGTGACTGCCACCCCCCCTATCTTGCCTGATGAATCCCAAACGTTCTAAAGACCCGATAGCTCTTCTGCCTGAAATTCTTGGCAATTGATTCCAAGGTATACCTGAATGGGAATTTTGCGACAGATTTTGAAGCTGAACGTTTAGATGTTCAATAGTATTTTCTAATGTTTGAGTGTTCTCTTGGGCTGCACTGAGTTGCCTTTTTAACTGCCTCTTTCGATCTTCTAAGAACTGAGTTCTGCTTTTAGATGTATCTAATTCGCTGTTTAACTGGACTTTTTCGCTGTTTAGCTGGACTTTTTCTTTTTCTAACCTATCAATTTCTTCCACATAATAATTTTCCCCATCTCTTGACTGTTCCTTACTCCGATCTAATTCTGCCCTAGCTCCTTCTAGTGCGGCGGTGAGTTCATTAATATTAGGTATTTCTTCTAACTGTTGCTCTAGCTGACGAGATTGCTGTTGTCTTAAATCTAGATCGCGCTTCAAATCAACTATTTTCTGATTGAGCTCTTCACTCTGCTGCTTTGCTTTAGATTCTCGCTGAGACGTTTTTTGCAACTTTTGCCGTAGTAATTGCAATTCTTTTGAAGTTTGAGCAGCTTTTTGCTGTTGCTGTTCTCTACGAGCCAGTTCGCTTTCATAAGATGCAATTTGATTTTCCAGTTCTCTCTTATTTTGCTGCTGTTCTTGCCGGTAAGATTCCAGTTCAGCAAGACCTCTATCTCGCTGGTCAATTAATTCGATAGTTTGCTGGTTTTTTTCTTCTAATTGCAGCTTAATTTCCTGCTTTACTTCAGATTCTCGCTGAGACGTTTCTTGCAACTTTTGCCGTAGTAATTGCAAGTCTTCTAAAGTTTGAGCAGTTTCTTGCTGTTGCTGTTCTTTAAAAGCCAGTTCGCTTTCATAATATGCAATTTGATTTTCAAGTTCTCTCTTATTTTGCTCCTGTTTTTGCCGATCAGATTCCAGTTCAGCAAGACCTCTCTCTCGCTGCTTAATTAATTCGATAGTTTGCTGGTTTTTATCTTCTAATTGCCGCTTAATCTGTTGAATTTCCCGTTGCAATTGTTCCTGTTGTTGCTGTGCAAGACGCTGCTCATTCCGTTTGGCAGATAAAACCACCTCAATAATTATCCACGCGCTCAAACCACTAACGAAAAATAAAGCGACTGTCGATGTGTAAAGAGTCCGGGAACCTGTTACTTTAAATGGATCTTTAATCCAATTATTAGAATCTTCAATAAATGTCGGCGGTACTCCCCGGACATAGTACACACGACCGATTATTTCTCCTGAGTTAACTCTACCAGTAGGGATGGGTTTACTATCACGAGGTTTAGCATATTGCCGCTCTGCTTGCAGCAGAGGTGGACTTTGTAGTAAGTCGTATGGATGATTTGATAAAGTTGCTAATGAAATTTCCTTTGTCCACCTAAAAGAAGATTTTGATTGATAAAGAATTTGCTCGGATAGGCAATCTTTGGCAGCCATTTTGCAATCAGTGACAATCAGTCCAAATAATCCATAGTTACTGTCTAAAGTTCGTTGTAATTCTTCTATATTTCCTTGCAATAAGGTATAGGATAGTTTTCCTGGCAAAGTATGAGATAACATATTGAAATCAACTGTTTGCACAGCAAAGATTGTGCCATGCCAATATTTTTTATAATGTTCCCAGTTTTTTAAAGTCGCCAGACCCAAAGAAAATGTCGCGATCAGGGTAAATCGACCCAAACTCTTAATCAGCGTAGTCGGGTTGATCCGGGGAAGTTTTTGCTTCATAATGTGCTTCATAAGGTAAACAGCCAAATGAATCTGAGAAAGGCTATATCTAATATAACTTCAGCTACAGATTATTTGCCTGTTGGCAACAAGAGGCGATCGCAGCCATAAAAACCCGCTGAAACCAGCAAACCTTACAAGCACTAGAAGAAGTTGTACAATACGACCTCGAACATTTCAACTATCCGATCGCGTGTAGCCAGCCGTAGGCATCGCCAACCAAATTTGGGACAGCCTACTCAACCACATCCGTCACCTCAACAAAGAACAAAGGCACACCCCAAGATGTGCCTTCCATCAACCCATTAATTAGAAGTAGAAGCTGCCAACTCAGCCAAACGTTCCTGCTGATCCTGAGAAATGCAAGTCTGAATAATCCCCTCAATATCCCCTTCCAAAACAGTATTGAGCGAAAAATTCTCCCCCAAACGGTGGTCGGTAGCCCGATTATCCTTATAGTTGTACGTGCGAATTTTTTCCGATCGCGAACCAGTACCAACCTGAGCCAAACGCCGCGACTTCACCTCATCCTGCTGCTCCCGCAACTTCAGATCATAGAGCTTAGCCCGCAAAATCTGCATCGCCCGCTCCTTATTCTGCAACTGACTGCGCTCCTCAGTACAGAAAATCCGAATTCCCGTCGGCTTGTGAAACAAATCCGCAGCAGTTTCCACCTTGTTCACATTTTGACCGCCAGCGCCGCCCGATCGAGCCGTACTCATCTCAATATCCTTCGGATCGATGTGAATCTCCACATCATCAACCTCCGGCATCACCGCCACCGTCGCCGTCGAAGTATGAATCCGGCCACTAGCCTCAGTCATCGGCACCCGCTGCACCCGGTGTACCCCAGCCTCAAACTTCAGCTTGCTATAAACGCTGTCGCCCTGAACTTCCAGAATCACCTCTTTAAAGCCGCCCATATCCGCCAGCGACTCGCTCACCAACTTCACCACCCAGCCTTGAGTTTGAGCATAACGGGAATACAACCTCAGCAAATCTCCCGCCCAAATACTAGCCTCATCTCCGCCAGTACCCGCCCGAATTTCTAGCATAATATTCTTATCATCATTCGGGTCGCGAGGCAGTAACAAAACCTTCAAACGACTCTCGAAATGTTCCGACTTTGACTCAAGTTCCTCAACTTCCAGCGCAGCCATTTGCTGCATTTCGCGATCGCTCGCTGCTTCCTTGAGAACCTGTCGCGCACCCACCAAATCTTCCTGAGTAGTTTTCCACAGATCAAAAGTATCGACCACTGCCTCCAAGGACGATCGAGCTTTCGCTACCCGCTGAAACTCATAATTATCCCTAGCCACATCCGGGTCAGCCATGCGGCGAGTCAACTCATGAAAAGTTTGCTCTACCGACTTCAATTTATCCAGCAAATAAGATTCAGCCATGTCAAATGTCCTCCGTCAATCGATTTTAGATTTTAGATTTTAGATTTTAGATTTTAGAATTGAAGAGAAGTTGGGATAGAATCGCGATCGAACTCAACCGCCAGCCGTAGCAACTCTTCAATCTAAGCTCTCCAATCCGAGGGCGGATAAATTTTAGATTTTAGACTTTAGATTTGAATAGCAGTTGAGATAGAATCGCGATCGAACTCAACTGCCAGCCGTAGCAATCTCAAATCTCAAATCCAAAATCCGAGAGCAGTCAGTCACCAGTAGAAAAAACTACTCCCAACCGACTGCGGACAAATGACAATCCGGCTACTTCTTCTTTTTGCCTTTAGCAGCAGCCTTAGCAGCATCAGCTTTCGGCTCTTCCATTTTCAGCGGCCCAGACAAAGCATCTACCTGGGGCATTTCTACATCCGTCATGCCGTATTTGCGCATAAAGCGTTCCACACGACCTTCAGTATCAATAATCTTCTGAGTGCCAGTATAAAAAGGATGATTTCCCGACCAGACATCAACTTGAAGCTTTGGTCTAGTTGAACCAACAGTCATCACAAGTTCCCCGTTGCAATAGACCTGAGATTCGGGATACCACTCAGGGTGAATACCATCTTTCGCCATTTTCTTTACTCTCTAATTTTTTGACTTTACAACCATTTTAGCTTTGATTTGGTATCAGGAATCCCAAACCAGAAATAGACACCGAAAAAAGGAGGATGGAATCTGGATAAATTTTCCTTCTTCCTTCTTCCTTCTTCCCTCTTCCTTCTGCCCTCGATTACCGCTTCGAGTATTGAGGAGCTTTGCGAGCTTTGCGCAAACCGTACTTTTTCCGTTCTTTGGCCCGCGGGTCGCGAGTCAAATAGCCCTCAGTCTTGAGAGGCTTGCGGTTGTCTGGGTCTAATTGACAAAGTGCTCTAGCGACACCCAAGCGAATCGAGTCAGCCTGACCTGTCAAGCCACCGCCTTCGACTTTTACCAAAATGTCATACTCATTTTCCAGACCCAAAGTTTCCAGAGGAGCCTTAGCGAGAGCCAAATAAGTAGGGTTGAATTGCAGGTACAAATCCCCTTCTTTACCGTTGACAGTCAGTATGCCAGTGCCGGGAACCAAACGTACCCGTGCTACGGAACACTTGCGGCGACCGGTACCCCAGTACACGGCGCGGCCGGATGTATCTGTTGCTTGCATTAGTCATTTCCTCCCGGAATCGTGTGAATAATTAACTCTTCTGGTTGTTGAGCTTGGTGCGGGTGGTTAGGGCCAGCGTACACCTTTAGCTTAGTAAACAGTTGTCTGCCCAGAGAAGTGTGAGGTAGCATTCCTCGGATAGCTTCTTCGACAATTCTTTCGGGCAAACGTACTTGCAGTTTGGCAAAAGTTTCTGTTTTCATGCCGCCGGGTCTGCCAGAGTGGCGGCGGTAGATTTTCTGGGTACGTTTTTTGCCAGTAACAACGATTTTTTCAGCGTTGATGACAATTACGAAGTCGCCGGTATCCATAGAAGGAGTGTAAGTGGGTTTGTGTTTCCCCCGGAGGTGCGTGGCAACTTCAGTTGCCAAACGGCCCAGCCGCTGATCGGCGGCATCGACCACGTACCACTTGTGCTCTAGGGAGTCTTTAGTAGGGACGTAAGTTTTGTTCATTGTTAGTTGTTAGTTGTTAGTTGTTATTTGTTATTTGTTATTTGTTATTTGTTAGTTGTTATTTGTTATTTGTTATTTGTTAGTTGTTGCCAATAACTAATAACCAATAACTAATAACCAATAACTAATAACCAATAACAAATTTTGGCTGAGTGTCGTACCAGACATCTGGGGGAAAGGGAAATTCTGAATAGCCAACCCGCAGCAGGCATAAACCTTGAGCGGGAGCGGCGTATTTTACCATTTCTCGGCGTTCGTTGACCCAGATATCAGTGAAATTGTCGATCGCCCTTTCCCCCTGACCCACCTGCACCAGCAACCCCACCAGCAGCCGCATCATCCCGTACAGAAACCCGCTCGCCTGAACCTCAATATAGATAAGAGGCCCAGAACGGTGACACTCTGCCGCTTGTACGTCCACCCAGGAATGGGGGCGGGCAGACCCCGCGCGGTGGAAAGCCGCCAAGTGATGCCGCCCGATTAGCGGTGTCAAAGCTGCCTGAATCAAAGATTCGTCCACAGGCGCCCGGTAGCAATGCCAAGCAAAAGGACGCACAAACAAATTAGGAATCGGGTCTGTATAAAGGGTGTAGCGATAGCGCCGCCAACTGGCTGAGAACCGAGCGTGCCAGGTAGGTTCCACCTTTGCCGAAGCTCGAATTAAAATATCTTTTGCCAGTCGAGAGTTGAGAACGCTTGCCCAGCGGTGAGCCGGAATTGGGCCGTCAGCATCAAAATGGGCTACTTGGGCAGCCGCGTGAACTCCCGCATCAGTTCTCCCGGCCGCGTACAGCGTTACCGGGCGTTGGAGTACATTCGATATTGCTGTTTCAATTTCTTCTTGTACTGTACGCTGGTTCGGCTGTCGCTGCCAACCGTGAAAGTTAGTGCCGAGGTATTGGATCACCAGAGCAACGCGCTGTATCGATCGGGCATTTTCGATTGGGGATTTTGGATTGTCAGTCATAAATCAAAAATCTCCAACCCAAAATTGAATTAAACCAGTTCAACGATCGCCATTTCGGAATTATCTCCTTGACGGGGGACAGTTCGCACTACGCGGGTATAGCCCCCGTTGCGCGAGCCGTACCGTTCTTGGGCAGCCTCAAACAAGGCGTGCACTAACTGTTTGTCATAGATATAGCCCATAGCTTGCCGACGAGCGGACAAGGAGCCATCTTTGGCCAGGGTAATCATCCTGTCCGCCTCTGAGCGCAGCGCTTTGGCGCGGGCGAGAGTGGTAGTGATTTTACCGTGGCGGATTAATTCGGTGGTCAGCGAGCGCAGTAGGGCGCGGCGCTGGTCAGCCGGTTTGCTGAGTTGGGGAACGCGACAGCGGTGGCGCATAGCAGTTGGTAATTGGTAATTGGTAATTGGGCGTGGGGATAGTCCGCGAACTTGGGGGGTGAATTCTTTAACTTAAGAACTCACACACTCAAAATTCCGAACTTTTTTTACCCGTTACCCGTTGATTAACTTTTAGCTGATTTTTCCTGTGGCAAGGTAATGCCCAAGCGTTTTTGTAAAGCTTCAATCACTTCTTCTGCGGACTTCTGCCCGAAGTTCTTAATCTCAAGCAAGTCTTCTTGGGTATAATCCAATAAGTCTGCGACTGAGTTGATCTGAGCCCGCTTGAGACAGTTGTAAGCCCGGACTGACAACTGCAATTCTTCGATCGGGATTTGGCTTGTAGGATCTGCCTCACCTGGATACTCTGGTTTGAGAGAATCTTGGGTGATGTCTTTGAGAGGGGCAAATAAATCTACCAGGATGTGAGCAGATTGACTCAGAGCTTCTTGAGGAGTCACACTGCCATCAGTCCAGATTTCCATCACTAGCCGATCTTTTTCGACAGTGCCGCCCAGCCGAGCATCTTCAACGCTGTAGTTGACTCTGCGAATCGGCATAAAGATAGCGTCGATTTGGAGAAAATCCAAAGCCGATCCATCATCGCGAGTGCGATCTACTGCTCGGTATCCGATGCCTTTTTCAATTCTGAATTCCATTTCCAGAACAGAACCCGGGGAGAGAGTCGCAATGTACTGCGATTTATCGATCAATTCCACCTCAGAGGGCAAATCGAATCGATCGGCAGTAACTGTGACAGGCCCCTCAATCCGCAACCTGCCGATTTGTGGCTGCTGAGAATGAGTTTTGAGGACGACCTCTTTCATGTTCAGCAGGATTTCGAGAACATCCTCCCGTACCCCTTCGATCGTGGCAAACTCGTGATTGACACCCGCGATGCGGACTGAAGTTACTGCCGTTCCTTCCAAATTTGACATCAGGACTCGCCTAAGCGCGTTCCCGACAGTTGTTCCTTGACCGCGATCGAGCGGTTCCAGGACAAATTTTCCGTACTGACTCCGGTCTTTGTCAGTGTTAGACTCTATACATTCAATTTGAAACTGCGCCACGGAGTGACCTCCCTTTTCCACTTTGGATTTTTGATTTTGGATTTTAGATTGCAGAGCATACCCCTGAACGGATTTCGGATTTTGGATGGACGGGGCAACAGTTAGAAGCATTATTTTTTGACTTTAAGCAGTTAGCCATTATCCAAAATCTAAAATCTAAAATCTCAAATCGTTTTAGACTCTACGCCGCTTGGGAGGGCGACAGCCGTTGTGAGGAATTGGGGTAACATCTCTAATCAGGGTAATTTCTAGTCCCGCCCCTTGCAGCGCCCGAATTGCAGTTTCTCGACCTGCTCCGGGCCCGCTCACCATTACTTCTATTTGGCGCATTCCCTGGTCATTTGCTCTGCGAGCTGCACTTTCTGCTGCTGTTTGAGCTGCAAAGGGAGTGCCCTTCTTTGCTCCTTTAAAACCGCTGGAACCTGCTGATGCCCAGGATATTACTTCGCCGTTAAGGTCGGTAATAGTTACAATCGTGTTGTTAAAGGTAGACTGGATGTAGCCTACCCCATTGGGTACATTCCGTTTCTGCTTTTTCGCACCAGATTTCTTGCCTGTTTGTTGTCGCGCCATATTAGTCTCTTTAACGTTTCTCTCAACTAATGTCCCGAAGCGCTAGGAGCCAGCAGCCCCCAGCGTAGTTTTCCCAAAAAGCAGTTACTTCTTGGAAGGTGCC
This sequence comes from Microcoleus sp. A006_D1, assembly GCF_036702805.1. Lineage (NCBI taxonomy): Bacteria > Bacillati > Cyanobacteriota > Cyanophyceae > Oscillatoriales > Microcoleaceae > Microcoleus > Microcoleus sp. A006_D1. Next base: position 372,109 of record NZ_JAUBVZ010000006.1, on the reverse strand, counting down.
TTTTTCTTGCCCGCAACTGTTCGGCGGACGCCGCGACGGGTTCTGGCGTTGGTACGGGTTCGTTGTCCCCGCACTGGCAGACCCAAACGGTGACGGCGACCGCGATAAGTTCCGATGTCCATCAGGCGCTTGATGTTCATTGACTCCCAGCGCCGGAGGTCTCCTTCGATTTGGTAGGTGCTTTCTACATGAGCCCGCAGAGTAGTCACGTCGGCCTCTGTTAAATCCTTGACGCGAATGTCAGGATTTACGCCTGTTGCAGCGATGATTTCTTGGGCCCGCGACAGGCCTATTCCGTAAATGTATGTCAGACCTATTTCGACGCGCTTATCGCGTGGAAGGTCTACCCCGGCAATCCGTGCCACACTTTTTGTCTCCCTAGTTTTCCTGTTTGGCTACAATATTCAATTAGGCAGCACCTGTGTGCAGTGCCCAATCTTCCTGTTTTCTAACCTTGGCGCTGTTTGTGTTTCGGGTTAGTACATATCACCATCACTCGACCGCGACGGCGGATGACGCGACATTTCTCACAAATTTTTTTGACAGATGCTCGAACTTTCATCTTTCTTCCTGCCTGGAGAACCCCGCTCTACCGGAGAGCAGGCACGCTGGCCCGTAGAGCGGTGGGAGGAGAAGCTGGGCAAGGTGTAGGCCTCTCCTCGATTAAATTGTATAAAGTGCGGGTTGTTTTATGAAGGAGCCCGCTTGCACCCACTCCCATTGCTGGGTCAAAGTTCGCCTGTGCCAGAATCTTGGCGAGCGATCGTTTTACGGCGTAGCAATGACTTAACCCGGTACGCCGGTGGGTTGTTGACGCCCTTCTCGGCAACACTACAAACGTAGCATTATAGCATAAATTTGAAGCTTTTTACCAAATTCTCTCTAATTAAACTTAGAATTAGTTTTTAGAAAGTTTTATCTAAGCCTATTTTTTCCGAAGGCGATAAGTAATCCTGCCTTTGGTCAAGTCGTAGGGAGTTAATTCGACTTTGACGCGATCGCCAGGCAGAATTTTGATGTAGTTGCGGCGGATCTTGCCGGAAATGTGAGCTAGCACGTTAAACCCATTATCTAGGTCAACGCGAAACATCGCATTGGGGAGGGAATCCACCACTGTCCCTTCCATTTCAATTAAATCTTGCTTAGACAATTTGGTATTTACCTCAACTCTACATTTGATTAACTAGGAGTGTTCCAGCATTTACCTCAAAACCTATTTACTGGTAGAGATTAAACGGGAATGGGGGGCAATAATTCGGGCGACTCGATCGACTTAAAGACTCAACTTTCTCGATCGCTTTAGCTTTACTTGAGTAAAATTGTGGCAATTAGTATCGAGTTCAATCCTGGAACTAGCAACCCTCACAAAACCTGAGAGCATCAAAAAGCTCCTAGTTAACACATCTTAGCAAAAGCTGGTGAATAACCAGCTCGATTGAGAGGGTTCAAGAGTCGCCCGAGAGAGCTTGTTGCAGTTCTGCGGTGACTAATTCCAGATCGCGATCGCCATCAACCGCAACCAACTGTTGGCGGCTGCTGTAGAAAGCAATCAAAGGCTCAGTTTGTTCGCGATAAACTTGCAACCTGCGGCGGATCGTCTCCTCATTGTCATCTTGGCGACCCCGAGACAACAGGCGAGTCACCAAAACATTGTCAGGTACGTCCAAATTGACAGCTCTCAGAGCGCAATCCTTACCAGACGTACTTCCCCCAGTACCAACATCACAGATTAGTTTGTCAAAAAACATTGCCTGTGTCACAGTGCGGGGAAATCCGTCCAGAATCCAGCCAGAACTAGCATCTGGTTGATTCATGCGTTCTTGTACGATATCTATCAATAACTGGTCTGGAACCAAATCACCAGCATCCATGTAGGCTTGGGCTTTTAAACCCAAGGGAGTTTTCGCTACCACGCAGGCGCGCAGGATATCGCCCGTAGAAATGTGGGGTATTTTCCAGAGAGCGGCTAAAAGCTGAGCCTGAGTTCCCTTTCCTGCCCCTGGAGGCCCCATAAAAATCAGTTGCATTGCGATTACTTCACCATTCCTTCATATCGTTGGGAGATGACGTAAGTTTGAATTTGCTTAGCAGTTTCGATCGCCACACCTACTAGAATCAGTAAGGAAGTTGCACCAAAGCCTCTAAAAGTTTGGACGCCGATCGCGCTTTCTACAGCCGTTGGTACAATGGCCACCAGACCGAGAAATATCGCGCCCAAGAAAGTCAAACGGTTCAAAACCTTCTCCACATAATCGCTGGTTTTCTGACCAGGACGAATCCCAGGAATACTGGCGCCCATTTTCTTCAAGTTCTGAGACATATCTACGGGGTTGACAATCAACGAAGCATAGAAATAGCTGAAGAACAGAATCAAAGTCAGATAAAACAGCGCGTAAGCCCAAGGCGCAGGGCCGTTCGGACTCAAAACATTAGCAACTTGAACCAAAAACGGCTGATTGAGAGACTGAGCGAGGAAAGAAGGCACAATCAACACCGAAGATGCAAAAATAATCGGCATCACTCCGCCTTGATTTAAGCGCAGGGGTAGATAGCTGCGGCTCTCCCGATAAACTTTGCGGCCGACTTGGCGGCGGGCCGAAATAATCGGAATGCGGCGAGTACCTTCCTGAACAAAAACAATCCCGACAATCGTCACCAAAAAGACCAGCAGCAGAACGACCACGCGGCCGACAACTTGCGTGTCGCCACTTTGAGCCAATTCAAAAGTTTGTCCCAAAGAGCGCGGCAAAACCGACACAATGTTGATAAAAATCAGCAGCGACGCTCCGTTCCCAATACCTCGCTCTGTCACCACTTCCGATATCCACATCACAAACATCGAGCCGGCTGTTAGAGCCAAAGCTGTTTGTGGGATGAAAAAAGGTCCCGGAGATTGAGCAAAAGGACTGACCCAAATCGCAATGCCAACGCTTTGCAGAATAGCCCAGCCCAGGGAAACGTAGCGAGTAATTTGAGAAATTTTGCGCCGCCCTGCTTCTCCTTCATTTTTCTGCAAGTCTTCTAAACTTGGCAGAGCCGCAGTTAGAAGTTGCACAATAATTGAAGCATTAATGTAAGGCAAAATCCCCAGCGCGAAAATCCCCAAAGCTGAGAGACCGCCTCCTGAAAACAAGTCCAGAAAGCCAATTAAAGGGCTATTTTGGACGTTTTGGGCAAAGGCGGCGCGATCGATACCGGGGACTGGCAAGTGGACACCCAGGCGCACTAAAATCAATAAGCCAATAGTTACGAGGATGCGGCCTCGCAAACCAGCAGCTTGAGCCATCTGCATGAACGTCTCTTGTGCAGTTGGCGCTTTCTCTCTACTAACGTCCATAGTTCCGATTTTGGATTTTAGATTTGGGATTTTCGACTAAATCATTTTCTGATAGCAAGAAGAGAGGATTTGAGATTTGGACATCTTCTCAAACCTCAAATCTTTAGGCAATTAATTCGCAACTTCCGCCGGCGGCTTCAATTTTGGTGCGAGCACCTGCGGTAAAAGCCTTGGCGCGCACTTGCAAAGCCACATTCAATTCGCCATCTCCTAAGATTTTCAGCGGCCCATCGTCTGTCGTGACAATTTTTGCTTGAATCAAAGAGGTGAGAGTAACTTCTGTGTTTGCTGGCAGCGATGCTAATTTACTGACATTAATGATAGTGTACTCTTTGCGGTTCACTAAAGGGAAGCTTTTTAGCTTGGGCAAGCGGCGGTAAAGAGGATTTTGACCACCTTCAAAACCGGGTCTAGTGCCGCTGCCGGATCTAGCTTTTTGACCGCGCATCCCTTTACCGGAGCTCGCGCCTTGACCGGCAGAAATACCTCTGCCTAAGCGTCGAGGGCGCTTTTGGGAGCCTGCTTTGGGTCGGGCGTCTTGCAATCTCATAGTTTTAGTAATTGGTAGTTGGTAATTGGTATGCAAGAGAGCGGGCGCGCAGTAGTTTTGAGTGCGTGAGTTTTGAGTTGCGGATTTTTGATTCTCAACGCAAGCACTTAACACTCAAAACTGACAGTTTCCCATTCTCTATGCCCTAACCGTAGAGGTTTTCTACTGGAATTCCGCGTTCTTGAGCAACTTCGGACAAGGTGCGGAGGGTGGAGAGGGCATTGACTGCTGCTCTGGCGTTGTTTAAGGGATTTCCGGAACCTAGCTGTTTGGCTAAGATGTTGCGGACTCCTGCTAGTTCGAGAACAGTTCGGACTGCTCCCCCTGCGATTACGCCTGTTCCGGGTGCTGCCGGACGCATCATTACTTTGGCTCCGCCGCCTGCACCGTTGATGGGGTGGGGGATGGAGTTAGATTTGGTGAGGGGGACTTCAATTAGGTGCTTTTTGCCGTCAGCGACGCCTTTTTTAACGGCACCGATTACGTCGCTAGCTTTGCCGACTCCCACTCCAACTTGACCGCGTTCGTTGCCGATGATGACTATGGCGCGGAAGCTGAGTTTTTTACCACCTTTGACTACTTTGGTAACGCGACGAATCTGAACAACCCGTTCTTGCCATTCGGATTCTTTTTCGCGCCCTTTGTTGTTGCTGCTGCTTTTTTTCTTGTTGCGCTGTTCTTTTTGTTCTGCCATAGTTTTGTCTTGTGGGAATTGAGGATTAGTAACTGGTAGTCGGCACTGAGGAATTAACGATTAGGAATTAAGAATTTTATTGCTTCTTTCTTCCTTCTTCCTTCTTCCTTCTTCCTTCTTCCTTCTTCCTAAAAGTCTAACCCGGCTTCGCGAGCTGCATCTGCAAGGGCTTTAACACGACCGTGGTAGAGGTTGCCTCCGCGATCGAATACGACTTTGACTATGCCAGCGCTGGAGCAGCGTTTGGCAATCAACTGACCGACTTTGGTGCTGGCGGTGCAATTGCCTCCAGAACCGAGTTCGGCTTTCAATTCTGGATCGAGGGTTGACGCAGCAGCCAAAGTGTGCTGTGTCGTGTCGTCGATTACTTGGACGTAGATGTGATTTTCCGATCGAAATACCGCTAGTCTGGGACGTTCGGAAGTGCCGAATACCTTGCGCCGCACGCGGCGGTGTCTGCGGTGGACTGATTCTTTGCGAGTAAGCTTCATGGTTACTTCTTACCTGTTTTGCCTGTTTTACCAGCTTTGCGCCGGACGACTTCGCCGCTGTAGCGAATACCTTTGCCTTTGTAGACTTCGGGCGGACGCACCGCGCGGATGCGGGCTGCTGTGTTGCCTACGAGTTCTTTGTCAATGCCGGAGACAATGACGTTTGTGTTGCCTTCAACTGCCACTGTGATGCCTTCTGGAGGGGGCATTTCAACTGGCTTGCTGTAACCGACGTTTAAAATCAGGTTCCGTCCTTGAACCTGTGCCCGATAACCTGTACCGATAATTTCTAGACGACGCTGAAAACCTGCGGATACACCTTCGACCATGTTGGCGACTAGGGTGCGGCACAAGCCGTGCAGTTGTCTGGCGACGCGAGATTCGTCTCGGCGGGTAACGAGTAAAGTTTCGCCTTCTAGTCCCATGAGGATTTCGGCTGGGATTACTCGGGAAAGTTCACCTTTAGGGCCTTTGACGGCTACTTTTTGACCGTCTAGGGTGATGGTGACTTTGGTCGGGATGCTAATCGGACGCTTGCCAATTCGCGACATATTTTTTTGTCCTTTGTTTTTAGTTATTAGTCCTTGATTATTAGTCTTGAGTTATTAGTCCTTAGTGATTGATTTTGGAGTATGTTGCCAATGACCAGTGACTAATGACTAATGACTAATGACTACCAAACATAACAAAGCACTTCACCGCCCAAACCTTGGCGTCGAGCTTCTCTATCGGTCATAATGCCGCTGGAGGTGGAGATGATGGCAATGCCAATTCCTCCTAATACTCTGGGCAGTTCTTTTCGGTTCGAGTAAACGCGAAGTCCTGGTTTGCTGACTCGCTTAAGTGCCGTGATAATGGGCTTGCGAGTTTTACCTTTGTACTTTAAAGAAAGCACTATAGTTCGCTTGATCCCTTCTGGTTCTGCTTCTTCAAATTCGCTGATAAAGCCTTCGTTTTTGAGGACTTGGGCGATGCTACGGGTCATTTTTGTAGCTGGAATTTGTGTTGTTTGGTGGCGCGCCATGCAAGAATTGCGAATGCGCGTCAACATATCTGCTATGGTATCGTTAGCTGCCATCTTTTGCTTCTTACTCTAGTGCTTAGTTGTCCCGGAACGGCATTCCCATTTCTTTAAGCAAGGCACGTCCTTCTTCGTCGGTATTTGCTGTGGTGATGATGGAAATGTCCATGCCTCGAATTTGATCGATGCTGTCATATTCTATTTCTGGAAAGATTAGCTGCTCTCTCAGACCCAAGCTGTAGTTACCACGACCGTCGAAGCTTTTGGGGCTGATGCCGCGGAAGTCGCGGATGCGGGGGAGTGCGAGGTTGATCAGCCGATCGAGAAAATCATACATCCGATCGGCACGCAGCGTCACCATGACACCGACGGGTACTCCTTTACGGATTTTGAAGCCTGCGATCGCCTTTTTTGCCCGCGTCACGACCGGCTTTTGTCCGGTAATGATGCCAATTTCATTGATCGACGAATCGAGTGCCTTAGCATTTTGAGATGCTTCTCCCAAACCGCGGTTCACGGTGACTTTGACGAGTTTGGGAACCTGATGGATATTAGTATATTGAAACTGATCCATCAGTTTCGGAACTATTTTTCCTTGATAAAGAACTTTGAGTTTGTCCGGCATAGTTTTTGTGTTTCGTTAACTGTCCCTGGGCTTGGTCAGGGAATTTGTCGCTTGTCAGTTGTCAGTTGTCAGTTGCCAGTTGTCAGTTGACAGTTGTCAGTTGACAGTTGTCAGTTGTCAGTTGTCAGTTGTCAGTTGTCAGTTGTCAGTTGCCAGTTAAGGACTAATGACTAAGGACTAAGGACTAATTATCGAGGATCTCTCCGGTTTTTTTGAGTTGTCGCAGTTTGCGGCCATCTTCGCTAAATGTATAGCAAACGCGGCTGGCGATTTTCTCTTTTTCGGAATAGTGCATGACATTTGAGCTGTGAATGGGAGCCTCAAACGTGACTATTTTCCCGGATTCTCCCTCTTGCTGAGGCTTGACGTGCTTGGTTCGGATGTTTACACCTTTAACAATCACTTTGCTGACTTTAGGATATGTCTTTAAGATTTCTCCGACTTTTCCTTTCTCTTTGCCAGTAATTATTTGCACGGTGTCGCCTGCTTTGACGTGCATTCTATAGCGCTGCGGTTCGCTAGTTGGTTTACCCTTTTTTCCGTACATTTTAAAGTACCTCCGGGGCTAAGGAAACGATTTTAGTAAAGTTTTTGTCGCGCAGTTCGCGGGCAACGGGGCCGAAGACGCGAGTGCCTTTGGGGTTGCCGTCTACGTTGATGATGACGGCGGCGTTGTCGTCAAAACGAATGCTCATGCCGCTGTCGCGACGTTCGCCTTTGCGGGTTCTGACAATGACAGCCCGGACGACATCGGATTTTTTGACGGCCATATTGGGGATGGCGTCTTTGACGACGGCAATGATGACATCGCCGACTCCGCCGTAGCGACGGTTGCCGCCTCCCAATACGCGGATGCACATCAGTTTGCGGGCTCCGCTATTGTCGGCGACATTGAGGTATGTCTGGGGTTGAATCATGGTGATTTGGGAAAAGGTAATTTGATGCTTGCTAACTGGTAAGTGCTAATTGCTATTTGATGGTTAATCAGGGAGTCGATCGCGCTAAACAAGCCGATCGCACTACGCCGGGCAATTAGCAATTAACTGTTAGCCATTTTTTGCACCGAAAATCTCAGCAACCGCCCAGCGTTTGGTTTTGCTCAAGGGGCGAGTTTCAGTGATGCGGACGCGATCGCCCGATTTGCACTTATTTTCTTCGTCGTGAGCTTTGTACCGCTTGGTGCGGACTACGATTTTGCCGTATTTGGTGTGGGAGGAGCGGTTTTCGATCGCTACCACGACGGTTTTGTCCATTTTGTCGCTGACTACTACGCCAACTCGTTCTTTAATTGCCATACCTACCTATTTTTGTTATGCAATTGAGTTTTTTTGAACTACTCTGCGATCGCCGGCTCAGTTGCTGCTGACTCTGCGCTGACTGCTGCGGTTGCAGCCTGCTGTTCGGCTTCTTTAGAGGCTAATTTTTCAGCAGTAGCTTGTGCATCAGCAGCAACTTGACGCTCGCGTTCAACTGTCATCAATTGGGCGACGCGGTGTTTGGCGTGCTTGAACAGGTGAGGCTTTTCCATGCGGCCAGTAGCTTGCTGAAGCCGCAATTCCATTAATTGGCGCTTGACGGCTAAAATTTGCTCTGCTAGTGCTGCATCGCTTAATTCTCTAGCTTCTTTAATCTTGGGCAAAGACATAATTGTGTGCTTTATCGTGAGCGATCGGTCTAGTGAAGACAGAATTATCTAGGTTGAAGGCCGAAGGAAAGAACAGTTGTGAATCCCAGATTTTAAATTGCTGTAGCCGTTTAAAATTTCTCAGAATGCAGAGCTACTTCTACCTTCGATCGTCGCTATGATGGGTCTTCTTCGCGAGTGATGAACTTGGTTTTAATGGGTAGTTTGAAATCTGCCAAGCGCATTGCTTCGCGGGCAATTTCTTCAGTTACGCCACCAATTTCAAACATTACCCGGCCGGGTTTGACAACGGCAACCCAAAACTCAGGTGCACCTTTACCAGAACCCATCCGGGTTTCTGCTGCGCGCTGGGTGACTGGTTTGTCGGGAAAAATGCGAATCCAGATTTTGCCGCCCCGGCGGATATAGCGGGTCATGGCGCGTCGTCCGGCTTCTATTTGGCGAGAAGTGATCCAAGCTGGTTCGATCGCTTGGAGCGCGAAGTCGCCAAAGCTAACTGTATTGCCGCGGGTGGCAATACCGCTCATTCGCCCGCGCTGTTGTTTGCGGAATTTTGTTCTTTTAGGGCTTAACATGGCTGGGGAATTCAGTAATTGTTAATCGGTATAGCGGACAGCACGAACTTACTCGCCCTTCGCTGTCCCAGGTCAACTGTCAACTGTCAACTGTCAATTGACTGTTAGCCTTCGTTCGATCGATCTTCAAAATTCTGACGGCGGCGCTTGTTTTTCGTGCGGGGCACGGCTGCATTTGGTGCGGCTTCTTGTTCCTGTCCGGGAATAATTTCGCCTTTGAAGACCCAAACTTTAATCCCGAGAATACCGTAGATGGTTTGAGCGGTGCAGTAGGAGTAGTCGATGTCTGCCCGCAGTGTGTGCAAGGGGACTCTGCCTTCGCGCGTCCATTCGGTACGGGCGATTTCTGCGCCGTTAAGCCGTCCGCTGACTTGAATTTTGATGCCTTGGACGCCTACTTTTTGAGCGCGGGTGATTGCTTGGCGGACTACTCGGCGGAAGGATACGCGCCGTTCTAGTTGCTGAGCAATGTATTCTGCTATCAGTGTGGCATCTGCATCTACTCGTTGAACTTCGACGACGTTGATGCGGATTTGGCGATTGCTGCCGAGTTGCTGCTGCAAGCCGACGCGCAAGGTTTCGATGCCTGCTCCGCCGCGGCCTACGACAACGCCCGGTCTGGCGGTGAATACTTCTAGGTCGATTTGATCGGCTTTGCGCTCAATTCTGACCGAAGAAATGCCAGCATTGCTGAGGGTTTTGCGGACGTACTTGCGAATTTTATAGTCTTCTTGCAAGAGTTCTGGATAGTTTTTCGGGTCAGCAAACCAGCGAGAGCGGTGCTCTTGGGTAATGCCGAGGCGAAAACCAATTGGATGTATTTTTTGGCCCATAATATTTGATGAGTTAATTGGTAATTGGTAATAGGGAAGGAAGAAGGAAGAAGGAAGAAGGAAGAAGGAAGAAGTAAAAAACAACTATCTGCTACCTCTTGATTTCCGTGCCTTGAAGAAAAGTAATTGGTGATTACCTATTTTTTTCTACTTTAAGCTGTTTGTTACCTATTACCGTTTTCCGTTGTTTAGTCTTCTAGGAGCGGAGCAACTATTACCGTAATGTGGCAAGTTGGCTTGCGGATTTGGTAGGCGCGACCTTGAGCGCGGGGTCTAAAGCGCTTGAGGACTGGGCCTTGGTCTGCGTAAGCTTGAGAAACCACTAGCTTGGATTTATCCAATCCTGCGTTGTGTTCGGCGTTTGCTACTGCCGATCGCAAAACTTTGACAATTGGTTCGCAGGCGCGGTAGGGCATGAATTCGAGTAAAATCAGCGCTTCTTGGTAGCTTTTGCCGCGAATTTGGTCGAGGACTCGGCGCACTTTGAAGGGGGATGACCGGATGTAACGGGCGATCGCCTTAATTTCGGTTGTGGTATCTATAGCCATTTCGATTTGGGTAATTGGTAAATGGTAATTGGGTAATTGGTAAATGGTAATTGGGAAAAAGTTTTTCCGATTACCTGTTACCTGTCACCTAATTAGGCTATCTTTTTGCCTTTTTATCACCACTTTTCGCGTGACCTCTAAAGGTGCGAGTGGGGGAGAATTCTCCGAGTTTGTGACCGACCATTTGGTCTGTCAGGTAGACGGGTACGTGCTGTCTGCCGTTGTGAACGGCGATCGTGTGACCTACCATTTGGGGCAGGATTGTGGAAGCTCGCGACCAAGTTTTAATTACTTGTTTTTGGCCTGCGGCATTGAGTTTTTCGATTTTTGTCATCAGGTGGTCTGCGACAAACGGGCCTTTTTTTAGCGATCGAGACATGATTTTGGTAATTATTAATTAGTAGTTGGAATTGAATTGGGAAGAAAGTCCAAGGAAGAAAAGAGCGCGGAGAAACTTTTTTTGTTCTTCCTTCTTCCTTCTTCCCTCTTCCTTCTTCCTTCCAACCTTAACTTTGTCTGCCGCCCTTGCCACGCTTGGAAGATTTGCGGCGGCGCCGAACGATTAAAGAGTCGCTGCGCTTGTTTTTGGTTCGAGTCTTGGCACCCAATGCTGGTTTGCCCCAAGGACTGACGGGGCCTGGACGCCCGATGGGCGCTCTGCCCTCGCCACCACCGTGCGGGTGATCTACCGGGTTCATGGCGCTACCACGAACTGTTGGTCTGCGGCCTTTCCAGCGGGTGCGACCAGCTTTGCCGAGGCTGATGTTTCTGGCGTCTGTGTTGCCAACTTGACCGATCGTAGCGTAGCAGTCGGCGCGGACTTTGCGTTGTTCACCGGATGGCAGTTTGAGGGTGACGTAGCTACCTTCTTTTGCCATTAGCTGAGCGCTGGAGCCTGCGGAACGGACGATTTGTCCGCCTTTACCTGGTACTAGCTCGACGTTGTGGATGCTGGTACCGAGGGGAATGTTTTTCAGGGGTAGAGCGTTGCCGATTTCGATCGGCGCGTCTGGGCCTGAGACAATTACTGTACCGACGGCTAAGTTCAGCGGGTGCAGGATGTACCGTTTTTCGCCGTCTTTGTAGAACAGGAGGGCGATGCGGGCGTTGCGGTTGGGGTCATATTCGATCGCGCTGACGGTAGCAGGGATGCTGTGCTTGTCGCGGCGGAAGTCGATCGTTCTATAAAGCCGTTTGTGACCGCCTCCCCGGTGGCGACAGGTAATGACGCCTCGGTTGTTGCGGCCTTGTTTGGTGTGCTTATTGCTGGTTAGAGACTTTTCTGGTTCTGATCTCGTAATTTCAGCAAAGTCCGAGACGGTCTTTTCTCGGGTGCTGGAGGTATAAGGTCGGTAAGAACGAATGCCCATAATCGATTTTAGATTTTAGATTTTAGACTTGGGATTTTGGACTTTGCGGTTTTAGATTTTAGATTTGGGATTAGTCAGTTAACTTGGCAGTTTCCTAGATGGGGAATTTGCACCAGCTAACTGCAATTCTTTAATCTAAAATCTAAAATCCAAAATTGGCTAAACTTCTGGGAATAGGAGTTTGCGGATCGAGTCTCCGTCTAGCAAAGTGACGGTTGCTCGCTTGTAACAAGGTTTAAAACCGACAAATTTACCAACTCGACGCTTTTTGCGCGGCGGGTTTTGGGTATTGACAGCGGTGACTTTAACCTTAAATAGCTCTTCGATTGCAGCTTTGATTTGAGGTTTGGTCGCTTTCGGGGCTACGTCGAATGTGAATTGATTTAATTCCATCATTCGGGTAGCTTTCTCGGTGAGAATCGGGCGCTGGATCAAATCTGCGTAGTCGCGTGGGTCGATTTTACTCACCGTAAATCTCCTGAATTTTAGCTATGGCTGTAGATGTGACGATAATTTTGTCAGCCGCGAGAACGTCGTAAACATTCAGGGAAGTTGCCAAGATGACGTTGACTAATTCGATGTTGCGTCCTGACAAATAGACGTTAAGTTGCGGTTCTGGCAAGATTAACAGAACTTTTTTAGTTGGTTCGATACCCCAACGGGCGATCGCACTCAACAATTCTTTGCTTTTCGGTCTCGGAAATTGCTCTGCAAATTCTTCAACCACAATCATGTCTTCGGTACGACTGAAGAATGCTGTCCGCAGAGCGAGACGGCGTTCTTTTTTGTTCATTTTGACTTCAAAGTCTCTCGGCTTTGGCCCGAAGATAACACCGCCGCCCCGCCATAACGGAGAACGGATAGAACCTGCTCTGGCTCGACCTGTTCCTTTTTGACGCCAGGGTTTGCGGCCACCGCCTCTAACTTCCGCCCGAGTTTTGGTGCAAGCATTGCCTTGACGGGCGTTATTCATTTGCCGCGTCAATGCTCTGTGAACAACGTGAGACGCATTTTCTTCCTTGGCTACGCGAAGCTCTAAAGTTGTTTCTCCAACTTCTTCGCCTTGCCAATTTCGCACTACACAGTTAACCATATCTTTTGTCCTTTGTCTGTTGTTAGTTGTCTGTTATTAGTTGTTTTTTGTTAGTTGCCATTTGTTATTGGTTAATTGCTACTAATAACCAATAACCAATAACCAATAACTAATGACTACCACCCAACTTTTTTCTCAGGCACAACATTGACTAAGGCGCCAGCTTTTCCGGGAACTGCTCCCTTAATTAGCAACAGATTCTGCTCTGTATCCACCCGGACAATTGTTAGTTTGCGGACGGTGACTTGAACGTTGCCCATGCGTCCTGCCATTCTTTTACCAGGATAAACACGACCGGGAGTGGTTCCAGGCCCGATCGATCCAGGTTCGCGGTGATTTTTGGAACCGTGAGACATGGGGCCTCGTTTAAAGTTGTGGCGCTTTTGAAAGCCGGCAAAACCTTTACCGATGCTTGTACCGATGACATCTACTATCTGTCCCGGTGTAAAGGCATCAGCGTTTAGCTGTTGACCTAATTCAAAGGAACTGGTGTCTTCCAATCGGTATTCGTGCAAGTGGCGCAATGGATTCGCCCCCGACTTGGCAAGATGTCCCAATTCTGGCTTGTTGAGAGCCTTTGGTTTGACTTCACTGTATCCAATCTGAATGGCACCGTAGCCATCAGTTTGTTTGGTTTTGATTTGAGTTACTGTACAAGGCCCTGCTTTGATGACGGTGACGGGGATTGCTCTCCCTTCAGCGTCAAAGACTTGAGTCATGCCTAGTTTAGTGCCAAGAATGCCTACAGACACGGATTTTTTTCCTTTTATTTACGCAAGAGGTTTCGGATTGCGAAGTTTACGTCAATCCGCTTGCTCTTGTGCAGAAACATTTATTTCAGTGTTTCCGCAATTAACTGTTATCAACCAACAGCTTTCCTCGGTGTTTAAAATTTGAGTTTTAAATTTGGGAGCGAGCTTGTGGAAGTCTTGCAAGGGTTGAGATTCGTGGCTTTTCGCCTATTCGATCTCCGAGTTTGATTTCGGTCTTGCTTATTTGGGCTAGGACTTGAATAGTAATCTACTCAGTATCCTTTACAGCACCAGTTAACAATAGTATATGAAGTGTTGGTATTTGTCAAGGCCATTTTTGATAACTTTTTGCCTCAGCTTTAGGATTTATAATACTTTAAGCTCGCAACGGGCGATCGACCAAATTTAAAACCACAGGCAAGACAAATTTATGGGACTGATTACAACGGGCTCGGATATGATTCGGGATTTGGAAAAGTCGGGGTCGCTAGCCCTGTACGTTCCTTTAGAGGGAGGATTTGAGGGCCGTTACCTGCGGCGGCTGAGGGCAAAAGGCTATGGTGCGTACACGATTACGGCGCGGGGTTTGGGCGATTTGGCGATGTATTTGACTGGGGTTCACGGGGTGCGGCCGCCCCATTTGGGCAAGAAAACTACTGGGAATGAAGGGGCTGTTGGTTATACCTACTACGTGCCGCCGATGTTGAAAACTCAATTAGATAATTTGCCGCCGAAAGCAAAAGGATTGGTGCTCTGGATTATTGAAGGGCAGATTTTGTCGAGTCAGGAGATTGAGTATTTGACTGTTTTGCCGACGTTAGAACCGCGAGTTAAAATAGCAGTGGAGATGGGGGGCGATCGAGTTTTTAGCTGGAAGCCGCTTAAAGATGCTTTAGTTGCCGCTTAAATTCCGGTATTTGCGATCGCAAATCAACTAAAAAAACGCAGCGAGCAACGAAAGCTCCACAGCTTCGGCTCGCTGGTTTTCGATATTTTTGGTAAAAACTTAATTAACAGGAAAAATCCGATGCTTCAGAACCGCGATTATACAATCATCATTGACAAAAGCGGCAGTATGTACACCAAAGACCAGATGGGCGGGAAAAGTCGGTGGGCGCTGATACAAGAATCGACTGTTGCACTGGCGAATAAATGCGAAGAACTTGACCCTGATGGCATAACAGTTTATTTGTTCTCCGGTCGCTTCAAGCGGTACGAGAACGTCACCGCAGCTAAAGTCGTGCAAATATTCCTAGAAAACGAACCTTCCGGGACTACGAATTTGGCTGCGGTACTGCAAGACGCTCTCAACAGTTATTTTCAGCGCAAAGCATCCGCTAAGACTAAGCAAAATGGGGAAACCATATTAGTGGTGACGGACGGAGAACCGGACGATCGCAAAGAAGTGATGAAAACGATTATAGAGGCTTCGCGTCAGCTCGATCGAGATGAAGAGTTGGCGATTTCCTTCATTCAAGTAGGGAATGCCCCGGAAGCGACTAAGTTTCTCAAGATATTGGACGACGAACTGCAAAGCGCCGGAGCTAAATTCGATATTGTTGATACAGTAACGATGGATGATATTGAAGGAATGACCCTGACGGAAGTATTGCTGAATGCAATAACTGATTGAGGATGTGGGCAAATTTCGCGCGATTATATTTGTGCCTGGTTGCTGGGCAGCATTTTTTAGGGGGTTTTAAGTTATGGAATCGATCGATCGCCTGTTAGCTGAACTTAAGGCAGAGTATCAAGCATCTCAAAAACAAGCTGAGTTGAAAAGTCAGCCGCCGGTGCAAGCACAACCGCCTTTGCAACCAATAGCAGTGCGGTCAAATCAAGCATTAAAAACATCAGATCTAAATTTGTATGCTGGTGCTTTAGACAAGGATTTAGCTCAAATTAAGGCTGAGTACGAAGCACAAAATAAAGCTCAGGAAGTGGCTGCACAGGAAACGCTGTCTGCTGAGCATGAAGCACAAAATAAAGCTCAGGAAGTAACTTCCGTGGCAACTCGGCCCCCAGAAAAGGTCGCGGGGCCGGAGTTGGACGTACAAACGCACAGGCAAAAAGTCAGGCAAGCTCAGGTTTGGCTGAAAAAGTTAGATAAGAATTCGGATGAGAGATTTTGGTTCGATCAGTTTGCTTTTAAGTATGGTTCGAGGATCGATGCGGCGATCGACTATTTGCAAGCTGTGAGTCAGTTTGATTGAGCAAACTACACGGTATTCACAATTTGCAAGGACGGTTTTCGGTTAATTGCTATCCCTATTTGTAGTAAGGAGACGGCAGTGCCGTGTCCCTACAAATGGTCAAATAAATATCATTTGTAACACGCTGGATTCGGGAGACGGCAGTGCCTTGTCCCTACAAATGGTCAAATAAATATCATTTGTAACACGTGGGATTCGGGAGACGGCAGTGCCGTGTCCCTACAAATGGTCAAATAAATATCATTTGTAGGGACACAACACTGTTGTGTCCTTTGGCTGCGGCTACGTGGGATTGCCCTACACTGAATCTCTTGCTACAGATGTAGGATTCAACAAAAATAAAGCAGATCTTTTTGCTGTGCTTTCAGAGAGCTTAATTTGTTTGAACTCGACAATACCTTCAGCGATAAAAGAATCTCTCAAAGCAGCTTTTTCTCCGCTGTTAAAAACAGTTTCATAAAATACTTCGCGAATGCCAGCGGAAATGATTAATTTCAAACAATAAATGCAGGGTTCTAAAGTCACGTAAATGCTAGAACCGGCGGTAGATATGCCGTGTTTTGCAGCAGTGGCGATCGCATTTGCTTCAGCGTGAACCGCCCGCGATGGCAAAGTTTTGCTAGCGTCGCAACTGCTCAAACCGGGATAGCAGAAGCCTTGAGCCGTGCAGTGTACCGAACCTGACGGCGAACCGTTGTAACCAGTGGCTAAAACTTGCCTGTTTTTAGCGATTACCGCCCCTACGGGAAAAGCCAGACAAGTCGATCGAGTAGCGGCTAATTTTGCCAACATTAAGAAGTATTCGTCCCAAGTCGGTCTTTCTTCTTCTAAATTCATCGTCTGTCCTGAATGTATTGGTTGCTGGTTTTCAGACACTCTGCGGCCTTCTGCAATTCTATTCCCAAATAACCAATATGATCCGGTTGGATGGCCGGGGAAGCCGCACAAATTTCTCGCACTAACTTGAGAGGGTTTTTTCCAGAATAACAGGTGACAGCTTCGCCGCTGCCGGGGGTGGTTTGCGTGACAACTATCTGATTGTCGGCTACTTCAACTAAAAAATTGCCCGCTGCATCGAAAAAGTCTCGATCTTGGCAGATTTTAGCATATTGGGTTTGAATTAGTCGATCGGCATTTTCAAACGTATCATCATACAAGTGAGCCGATTGCGACAGCGTGATCAGCGGGCCCATTGTCAAATTGTAATCAGAACGCCTCGCAATTTCGTCGCGAATGTGCTGCTGCAAAGCGCGCAAACCCATGGCATTCGCCGGCCAAGCCGCAAACATATCGTTACTGCGGAGAGTTGCAGTTAGCGATAGTTCTGCGTCCACAACTCGCACCCAAATGTGATTTAAACAAGGACTGCCGCTGTGTTGGTGGTCGGAGGAACCGTCGGGTCTTCTGTTGATATTTCCGCCAGCATCCCACAAATTAATTACAGCACTTGCCGCATCAATTTCCTTAATTAGTTTGGTAATAACTTCTTCGATTTGGTCGCGTCCGAACCACGACCGCATCCGCTGGGCGTAGGTATATTTAATCCCTTCATTGTAGGGGGAATCTTCCAGCATTTGCGGTTTGTACTGTTCCAGGAAAGAACGGTCTAGTGGTAAGTAATTCGGTTCGGGAAAATAGAACTCCGGTGGTTCATCGGTAATTACTGCCATCAAATCGATTAGTTCTTGCCACTGTCCGTCATAACCAGTCGGCCGCAGGGTGCCGGTGGTTTTGATGCGGTGGATGATTTTTACCCAGGTTTCGGCGATCGTTTTGCCTTCGATTCTGTGTCCGTATTTCTGGCCGGGCAGTACAGTCGGGACGATTTCGACGATCGGAAAAGTTACGAGTTCTCCCCAAGGTTCAGCCGATTCTTTTTCCGAAAAAGACTTGACAAAAGTCACTGTTTCTGAAATTGATTTGGCTTCTTGCCATTGGATGGAATGACGCAATAGTTCTAAGGCTTCGGCGGCTATTTCAATATCGATGTAGCCAAAGATTGCAGATTTAATTAGCCAGCAATCTCTGCCAGTATCGCTTTTGCCTGCTTCAAAGCCGTTGCGAAAAAAGTCAATCAAGCACTCTGCTGCACCGGAATTGCGGTCTTCTTTGGTGGCATTGAGAATTACTAAAAAGCGGACGTGGGGATTGCACAGCAAGTTTCTAATTAAGAAGTTGATGCCGCGAGTAGGAGAGTACAGTTGTCCGATGACAGCAAATTCGTTGGGTTGTAAGTTTTTGCCCACCGCACTTTTTACCGTCCAGCCGCTGACAATCGCTGTTTGCCCGGTGCCGTTAGAGTCGATAGGAGCGTTACCACTCCTACCTCTCCTTCAGAGCCGGACGTGAGACTTTCACCTCATCCGGCTCCTTGATAATTCCATCCTTGTTATGGATACGATTCAAAACGGGTTACTGTCATAGTTCTTTTGGAGGGAACTATCGTTCGCCGTCTTTGTGTCGTGGCAATGTCTATGTAAAAGTTGAAGATTATCATAGGTGTTTTTCCCACCACTCGAAATCCGATTAACATGATCAACTTCTACAATATCCGTACTGGTAAAGTACGAACCACAGTGTGAACAGATACCCTTTTGTTTCTTGACTAAAGATGCAACTCTTTTAGGTGTATCTGGGCTTTCGCCACGTCGCTTACTCCAGTAAATCCAGTCTCCATCAAACGGACTAGCAACACCCTTGACTTTTGTATGCCTGACGATTGGCGTATTTGCATGGGTGAGTAATTCCAATCCATTTTCGGTACTGAAACACCAATTACGGTCGCCTGACTTTCGCCAATATTTCTCGATATTGATGTTCCCTTTTCCCCTGGTTTTTGCCCAAGCTCTTAATTTTTCCCATGTTAGATGGTCAACTTTTGAGAAGGTATCCTTACTAACGACTGTGGAGTAATAGTTTGACCATCCCCCGACGATTGGATTTAGCTTGCTAATCAGGGCAGCTTGGGGGGCATTTTTATGGGTGTCTATGACTTCGGCAATCTTGGTTAGATGTAGCTTTACCTTGGCTTTTGAAGGGGTGATTAGTGTTTTAAAACCTAACGGGATTCCGTTTGAACTCTTGGCGCTACGGTAGTTTCCTACTTTGTGCTGTTGTACATGGAATCCTAGAAACTCAAACCCAACATTACCGTTAATCTCAATAAGGGTGTGGGTTAATTTTGTTTTGCTTGGTTTTAACTCCAATCCCATATCATTCAACCACTCTGCTATTATCTCTTGGCATTTCTTGATTACGTTTAAATCCTCATGGATTATCACAAAATCATCAGCGTAACGGATTAGGCTAAGGGCGAAGCGATTTCTCGTTTTATCCCCTTTCCATGTCTCTGCGTACTGTTTTACTCTTTCTTCCATACCATGTAAGGCAATATTTGCAAGTAAAGGTGATATTACCCCGCCTTGTGGTGTACCATCATTGGTAGGGAATAAAGAACCCTGGTCACAGTACCCTGCCTTGAGCCAAGCTTTCAGTTGTCGGTTTAAGGTGGGGTATGTATTTATTTTTGAGATTAACGCTTCATGGTTTATACGGTCAAAGCATTTAGCTATATCAGCATCTAGCACATATTTGGCTTTTTGGTTGATACAGTTGTATATTGCTCCAATCGCATCGTGACAGGAACGCCCTGGTCTAAAACCATAACTGTTAGGCTCAAATTTTGCCTCCCATTCAGGTTCTAACGCTAGCTTAACTAGCGCTTGCAAAGCTCGGTCGTTGATTGTGGGTATTCCTAATGGTCTAGTTTCAGTCGTTCCAAGCTTGGGAATGTTCACCCTACGAGTGGGTTTTGCCTTACCTGTTAGCTTCAACTTTCCTACCAGGTTACTACGTTGCTTTGGGGTCAACGATTTAACGCCATCCACTCCAGCCGTATTTTTGCCCTGGTTGTCTTGTGTTACCCTACGAACTGCGATACACTTTGCAGACCATGACCTAATCAGGGTCTTCTGAAGTTTGCGAACTGCTTTAACATCACCACGTTCACTCGCTTGGAATATTCTCTTTTGCAACTTAAAAGTTACCCTTTCTAGCTTGTGCCAATTCAGGTCTTTCCACTCCACCGTCTGATTATTCAGCGTATTAGATTTATTCATTGCTACTTGTTTTATTCCTTTGGAATTACCGTGTATCCGTCAGCATATCCTTACCATTACAGCAAGGCATTCGCTTCTGATACAATCCCGCCCCTAACTATCATTCGTTAGCTACTTACTGGTTATCGACCTTTCCCAGAGATAATTAGGGGTTACTTCGTTCCGATTACACATTTATTGAGTCTTTAGCGTGATACTGTCCACCGGGGTTACGGGCAGTGCTTATAAGTCAGATTTGCAGCTACTTATGCCCTATCCTTGCCTTTTGGCTTGGTGTTAATCAGTCTTTACCGCGTTTTTCAACGGTTTTATCCATGATTTAGCCATTACACCATTTCAATTAACGATGGTTCCAACGCATCTTTGCTTTCGCTACGCATGGACTCTTGCTCGACAGTTACCGGGTTTGGCTCCTAATAGTTCTGCCTTTTATCCCCGCTTTAGTCTGATGGTTGCTACCCAATAAACTAGGGGATATGCTTTCACCGCTGCACTTGCGGGGTAGGACTTGACTCACAGAGTCTCACCTACAAATGTAACCAGTTGTCACCAGTCTCATCAACTGGGCTAACCTTCCCATAAGTCTTTTAGCTTATTTTGGGTTAAACGAATCGCACGCAAATTAATTGATTTGGTTTGTATAGGGGTTTGTACTCAAATTTATTTTCGAGAGTTATTGCTGTCATAGTTCACCGTTACTTGCGCCGGATACTACTATATCAAGACTGCGGAATCTTTGATAATTTTATTTTAACAAATTCCTCAAGCCAACAATTCACTAACTGCGACGCTAAAACCCGCAAGTATAGTTTGAGTATTAACAACTTCATTCGCATTAAACAAACGCCAGCCTTGGCCTGCATTCACAAATACTAATCTCGCTTCAGGAAATAGCAGCCAGATTTCCTGACAGCCTGACTCCAAATATTCTTGAGCTTTAGCAAATAATTCCTCGGCGCTGTCTTCCGGCGAAGCAACTTCGGCAATTAGGGGGAAACCTTGGGAAAACGCTCTAAAATTGCCTGATTGTGGCAGCAGTTCAGGAGTAAGGTAAGCGACATCGGGACGGCGGCCCTGTTTAGCAGTTCGGCAAAGTGTTTCTATAATAACTTCTCATCCCTGTCCGCTGGAATCTTTGTAATTTCCCCAGTAAGTGGATAGCTTCGATTGAGCCAAACCGTGTTTAAATGTCATGCCTGTTTTCTCTACTAAGTTACCGTCAACCCATTCCATTCTCTCCGGCGGGTTGACGAGAAATTCTTCTAAAGATATAGCATCTTTGGGTTGTATTTCTTCGGATATTTCTGGTAGTTTTTTAGATGTTTCTGGTAAGATTAAAGTAGCTGTCATCGCGGTTGCCTCGCTTTACTCAAATATTAAAATAAGTAAGTGGGTACAAATAAATATAACGTGGGAAGGGCGGGTTTTGCAACGATAAACTCGCTCGTAGTATAAATCGTTAGCTAAACCCGCCCCTACAATTTGCCGCAAAATATTATTGTTTTTTTGTACTTACCTACTTAAATACTTATACTCAATAAACGCTCAATTACAATGATACTCTCAAACCGTTTTGCTGAAGCCCTCACCTATGCCGCCGAATTGCACGCAACTCAAATCCGTAAAGGTTCCGGTGTTCCGTATATCGCTCATTTGTTGGGTACTGCTAGTATAGCTTTGGAATATGGGGCAAATGAAGATGAGGCGATCGCAGCTTTGCTTCATGATGCAATCGAAGATCAAGGCGGGCCCACCACCCGCGAAGCCATCCGCCAACGCTTTGGCGATACTGTGACAGCGATTGTAGACGGCTGTACCGACAGCGATGCGACGCCGAAACCCCCTTGGCGCGATCGCAAACAAGCTTATATCGATCGCATTCTCACAGCTTCTAGCTCGGTCAGATTAGTCTCGGCGGCTGATAAACTCTATAATGTGCGATCGATCCTGAAAGACTCGCGTCAAGTGGGCGACTCAGTTTGGGAACGCTTCAAAGGCGGCAAAGACGGTTCTCTCTGGTACTATCGTTCTTTGGTAGAAGCATTCCGCCAAGCTGAATCAACGCCTCTAGTTGAAGAATTAGACCGCACACTTTTAGAATTGGAACAGTTTTCTAAAGGCTGAAGGTAAAAAGCACTAATTACCAGTTACCAATTACAATTAAAAAATGGCAAATGTTCGCTTAGAAAATATTACCCGACGCTACCAAAACGTCACCGCGATCGAAAATATCAGCTTCAAAATCCCGGACGGGGAATTTTGGGTATTAGTCGGGCCTTCCGGCTGCGGAAAGTCTACAATTATGCGGACAATTGCAGGTTTGGAAACAGCAACTTCCGGCAATCTTTATATTGGAGATAATTTAGTTAACAACATTCCGGCGAGACAGCGCGATGTCGCAATGGTGTTTCAAAATTACGCGCTTTATCCGCACATGACTGTCGCAGAAAATCTGGCTTTTGGATTGCGGATGCGGAATGTTGACTCGACTAAAATTCAAGAACGAGTCGAAATTGTAGCCCGATCGCTCTCGATCGACCACCTGCTCAACCGCAAGCCCAAACAGCTATCAGGCGGACAGCAGCAGCGGGTAGCACTCGGAAGGGCGATCGCCCGCGAACCGAAAGTATTCCTCCTAGACGAACCGCTTTCCAACCTCGATGCTCAACTGCGAGACGACACTAGGGCCGAAGTTAAACAACTGCATCAACGGCTGGGAATTACCACAGTTTATGTCACCCACGACCAAGTGGAAGCGATGACTTTAGCTGATAAGATTGTAGTCTTAGATGGGGGAAAGATTCAACAAATTGGAGACCCGCAAAGTATT
This sequence comes from Microcoleus sp. A006_D1, assembly GCF_036702805.1. Taxonomy (NCBI): domain Bacteria; kingdom Bacillati; phylum Cyanobacteriota; class Cyanophyceae; order Oscillatoriales; family Microcoleaceae; genus Microcoleus; species Microcoleus sp. A006_D1. The sequence goes on along the minus strand of NZ_JAUBVZ010000006.1, from coordinate 349,414 downwards.
TATGCTAAACCTGCTAACCGGATGGTTGCAACTTTTTTAGGCAATCCGGCTATGAACATTTTGCCCGCAATTTATGCTAACGAATCTTTCCAAGTAGGAAGTCAATCTTTAGCCTGTCCGCCATCGCTTCAGAAAAGATTGCAACCCAGCGAAGGACAAGCATTTGATTTGGGCATTCGTCCAGAAAATATAGAAATCTTTACGTCTCAAACAGCAGCAGACGATGATTTGAAAATAGATGTTTGGGCCTTAGAAAAAGTGCCTCTTGATCTAGAGGTAAAAGTAGTGGAACCTCTGGGGCGAGAAACTTTAATTCGGGCGAGTTTGCCTTTGTTGAGCGCTGAAACTACTATACAGTTGCAAGTACCTGCGAGTGTTCGTTTGCGTCCGGGCGATCGGCTGACGGTACAGCTTGACTTCGATCGACTATTCGTATTTGACCCATCCACCGGTGAGGCGCTGTATCCTTGACAGTTGACAGTTGACAGTTGACAGTTGACAGTTGACAGTTGACCCTTGAGGGCGACCTCTACCTGGAAGTCCGAGGATTCAAGTAATGAATAGTCTTGTTTTAATTTCTCGCCTTTAAGGGTGGAGGCTTTAAACCAATTCTTTCTGGTAAATTGGATTCTATCTCAAATTTTGAATGTATAGTATTGGACGCGCGACCTCACAAACCCGGTTTCTTCCTGTATTTCTCGTTCCTCGTCGCAAATTTTTCGGAGAAACCGGGTTTCTAGCTCCCCCATGCCTCCAGGACTGATAGACTGATCCTTGCAGTGGGGATGTTTCGACCGCTCGTTACAAAACTTTACACTTGACATTTATCAATTCGCGAAGTAATGATACAATAAGCATTGCTCGAAAAAAAAGCATCCCCCCAAAGGCTGATTTTTCCTGAAGCGGGGGATCGCGATCGACAAATTCGCATCTTCCAACTTAGAAGCGGCAAGCTTGCGGCCTTGGGAGCAACTCGCGAACCAAAAACTCCGAAAAAACGTTCTAGCGGCATTTTTTAGATGAATCCCGACAACCTGCCTCAAATGCTGCAAACAGGATTTCACCTAACTTTAGGTGCAACTTCCTTTTTAATTGAGACATTGCAAGATCCCGTGAAGCGAGAAGAAAATCTCGACAAACTCAGACAGCCAGATTTAGGTGGGCTCGCGGATGAGTTGCTGGAAAAAGGGGAAATGACCGATCGAGAAGCGCGGAATTTTGTCGATACTATTTTCTCTCAACCGGGCGATCGGGAGAATGCAGAAAGCGAATCCGTCTCGCATCAGCAATCGGATACAGGGACTGACACTCCTCCCGAGTCGGTTGTACAACCAGACGTAAAAGAGATTCAAGAATTAACTGCACAGATGGCAGCGCTGAGGGCCGAATTGGAAAATTTGCGCGCCGAAAATTCCCAGGGTTAAAGAATCAAGCATCTTTAACACAGCCGGAGTTTACTTGCAAACTTGCTTGCAGACTTATTTGACAGAACAAAACTTTAGTCATTGTCCCAGTTTTCAGTACCGATCAGGTCGGCGATGCGATCGCGCAGCAAGAAGTCGCATTTTTCGAGTTCTCCCTCAACGCAAGACCATTCTCGGGGCGGGATGAACTGACAAAGCGTGTAGATAGGCTGTTGCCGGCTCAGTATGCCCTCGTGCACGAGGTGGCGCGCTTCATCCTGGATAACATCTAAAGAGTAGTGGAGTTGGTGAATAGTTGACTGAATCATAATGCGCCCTCAAGGTTTTACTAAAAAAATTTATGGCCCTGGTAATAATATAGTCCAAACTTCCGAATATGTAAGTTATTTTTTTTTCTGTATACAGAGATACTATTCACTGGTCAATTTAAAAAAGTTATAATAATCATCAGTAAGGGATCAGATCTGTTTTTGGATCTTGAGACGCGGTACATTTTTTATGCTAACAGGCTGAGCTGCTGCAAAGCTCTATTCAGGACTTAGGAGTCCGCGCCCGATTCCCGGTTTCTGGATGCTGCGTCGCAATCAGCAAAACTTCTGGCGAGAAACCGGGTCGATCAATTTAAGTCCTGACGCAGCAAAGGAAAGATTCAAGAGTCCAGCAACTCAAGCATTCCCCGTTTTGTGATCAATGCCGAACAGCAATTCTAGTGCCAAAGATTGCGCTGCCGGCATCTGCCCGAAACAAAATACATAAGGAATACTCGGTGGCAAGTGTGGCAAAAATTGCTCTAAAACGTAGGGACTTCCGTAAATTACCACAGCTTGCAGTTCTCCCGTCCTCAATAATTTCTTAAACCAATCTTGAGCTGCTTCGGTCAAACCAGCACTGCCTCGGAAGCAATTGCCGCGAATGAAAATTTGCAGCAGTGTCGGAGAAAAATGCTCTGTACCTGCTGCATTATGAACGATCGCGCCTGTGCGATCGTCAATTAGTTGTAATTCGTAACCAAACTCTTCGGGCCGGGCGATCGCCGGAGTGTGTTTGCCCAAAAACTCGCAACCCAAAACATCATCTACAACAATCAAATTCCGCAAAAACTGGTTTTCTGAGGGCTGTTTCGCTACTAAAGGTAGATTTCCCCCAAATTTCAAAGAATCTCGCAAAATATCGACAGCCGTTGCCCTTGCCTCTGGATTTGCCAGCAAACTTAAGTCGATCGACTCGATCGACATTGAATCTGCTGCTTTTTCCTTTTCCTTTATTAACAAACCCACCTTAATTTTTGCTTCCCAAATTCGCTTGACAGATTCCTTGATTTGTGCAATAGAAATCCGCCCTTGAGTAACAGCTTCGCAGACAGCCAGAATCGCCGCTTCCGGGTCAAGCGGCATCAGCAAAACATCAGCACCAGCCTCAGCAGCCAAAACCGCAGCTTCATTAGCACCATACTTATTGGCGATCGCACCCATCACCAAAGCATCAGTCACGATCAAACCATCAAATCCCAACTCTTGGCGCAACTTCCCAATCAAAATTTTGCGAGAAAGAGTAGCAGGAAACTGGTCATCCCAAGCCGGAATCAGCAAGTGGGCGCTCATCACAGCATCGACCCCAGCGGCGATCGCCTCAACAAAAGGCGGCAACTCAACAGCAGCCAATCTCGCTGGCGAATGCGGCAAAACCGGCAATTCCAAGTGAGAATCAACCGCCGTATCTCCATGACCGGGAAAATGCTTAGCTGTAGTCAAAACCGGGTGCCCAAGAGCGCCGCGAATAAAAGCACTTGCCAATTTGCCGACAATTTCCGATGTCTCGCCAAAAGCGCGGACGTTAATCACAGGATTGTCGGGATTGTTGTTAACATCGACGACTGGTGCGAGAATCCAATTTAGACCGATCGCCCTAGCTTCGATCGCAGTCACAGATCCCATTTGTTCGGCATATCGATCGGCTTTAAGAGCATCGCGCCGCGCAATTTCAGCAATCGCCATCGGCGGCCCAAACCAAGTCGCCCCGGCGAACCGCTGGCCGACACCTTCTTCAATATCAGCAGCCAGCAGCAGCGGAAATTTGGCCCAAGACTGCAATTGGTGCGATCGAACTGCCAACTCCGCAGCACTTCCCCCCACCAAAATCACCCCACCCACGCCCAACTTTTCCAGATAATAACGGAGTTTGCTAGCCGTTGGTTCCCATTCGGGATAGCGAATTTGGTGGTCGAACAAGCAGCCAGAAGCACGCACCACGAACATCTGGGCTACCAGTTCGGGTAAGGAAAGATTGTCAATCATGGGTAATTGGGAAATTGGGAAATTGGGAATCGGAAATTGGGAATCGGGAATCGGGAATCGGGAATCGGGAATTGGGAATTGGGAATTGGGAATTGGGAATTGGGAAATTGGGAATCGGGAATTGGGAATTGGGCAATTCTCCCAATCTCCCCGTCTCCCCCTCAAAATCCATCCGTTACATCCGTTACCGAATCCGTTGCCGAACTTCCTTCAATCGGGACTTTCATCCTCAGCCAATTCTTCGTCACCATCTAGAATATCCGGTTTGCGATCGATAGAAAGCTGATTTAGCAGTGTCAGCATTTTATCGCCGCGTTCCAAAGAACGGTCTTCGAGAAATATCACTTCCGGCGTGCGGCGCAGTTGCACCCGTTGGCCCAACTGGTTGCGGACGTAGCTAGTTGCAGATTTCAAACCCTCCATAGTCTCGGCCTTCGCCTCATCAGTACCGTAGATACTGACAAAAACCTTTGTATGCTGAAGGTCTCCCGAAACAATCACATCGGTAACGCTAACCATACCCGCACCTACGCGATCGTCCTTGATTCCATTCAGCAACATCAGGCTGACTTCGCGTTTAATCATTGAAGCTACACGCTCAATGCGACGATTTGTAGCCATATCAACTATCCCCTACTTTCATATCAGCCATTGTCTATCAATTCTTAGTTTGGCACAAAGCTGTCAGAGGAAGTTCTGCCAAAAGTGCGCCACAATGAATTCTGACTACCCTAGCCGTGTCCCGATCGCCAATAAAAACATAAAAGCTATGGAAAAAGAATTTACAATTGGTCAAAAAGTCCGAGTTGTGGCGATGCCGCCATACGTCAAAACTGCCGAACCGATGCCGGTGCTGCGGGCTGCGAATGTAATTGCGATCGGCGCTGAGGGTGTTGTGCTCGATCGGCGTCCCGGCAATTATTGGGGCATTCGCTTTGAAAAAGGTGCTTTTCTCTTAGACAGTCAGTACATCGAAGCTGTGGAAACTACTGTAGAAGGTAATGGGTAATGGGTAATGGGGAATGGGGAATTGATATCACTTTTGATAGGAGCGGGAAGCCCCGGGCTAACTCTATGGGTCGTCTGCGGTTGCGGTTTCAACCGCCTTTAATATACAGGCTCTCAGAAAAATGAGGTGTTGATTAATTAATTAACTATTCCTCAATTCCCAATTCTTTAATCGTTCTCCTCTCTTCGGCTCCACCCTGGCGCAGGCCGAAGTCTCACGCCGAAGTCGCAAATCTAAAATCTAAATCAGTACCTGATATACCTGCATAGCTTGGGTTAGCTAAGGGTGTCCCCATAGAACTCTTTAGCGTTAGCTTTTGCGAGGGACACGGAAAGCAATCGCGGAGACTTTCTTTGGTTCTCAATTAACAGCAGGTGCGGGGGAAGCAATTACCTTTTCAACCCAAGCATCATATTGTCATATACCTGAAAAAGACTATATTCCTTAAATCCTCTTGACAAACCCCGGATTGTTTTGATATATTCTTCCCAAAGGTAGTTTAAACAAGAAAAATTTACTATGAAACCTTCAGAGCAGGAATCAGTACCTTCAAGCATTTTTGATGAAATTTTTAGCGGTTCTGCCGATCCGTGGGGATATACATCGAATTTTAATGAAATCAGTAAATTCCGAGCAACGATCAAAGCTTTGCCAAAAGTCCAATTCAAAAATGCTTTTGAAATCGCCTGTGCTATCGGTGTACTGACAGAGCAACTAGCCAAAAAGTGTGACAGATTGCTCTCAGTAGATTATTCAGAATTAGCATTAGTGGAAGCTAGGAAACGCTGTAGGGATCTCCCACAAGTACGATTTGAGAATATGCAGATTCCCCAACAGTTCCCCACTGAGAGTTTCGATTTGATTTTATTTTCAGAAGTTGGCTTTTTTTTGACGCTCGAAGACCTGCATAAAACCAAAGAAAAAATTATTGCTGGATTAGTTCCTGGGGGTTATCTCTTAATGGTTCATTATCGGTTGACAGCGGGGGATTATTTTATCCTGGATGGGGAGACAGTTCACGATACTTTTATCCAAAATTCTGCATCGTCTTTAAAACATCTTGGCGACCCGCGCAAAAAGTTTTTGATGCTAGATTTGGCCCGTCATCACAAACGCTATCGGATGGATTTATTTCAGCGATTGTAAATGGCGTAAGTAGACAATTGTGAAAAGCGATCGCCTTTAATTATCCGCTTTGCTCTTAGGTAAAAAAGAGCGATCGCATTACCCTCAAGCAAATTCCTCAAAGTCGCATCCTCCCCCAAAACCTTCAACACTTGCTTAATCTCCTGCGTCCACTGTAGAAGGTAATGGGTAATGGAATGGGAAATATCGTGTCCGGTCAATTATCCGACATAAAATATGTTCGATCGTTCGGACGGAGAGTCATTTCTATACTTTGAAGAAGGAGAAGAAGGACTTGCATTCCTTACTACGAACCTGAGAATGGTTAGATATCCACACAATACAATCCGTTAAATCCGTAAAGAATCCGTTGCCGAACTTCCCTCTTCAAGAAGCCAGCTTGGCCTCAAAAGCCAAAGAATTAACCGGAAAATCCCCCAAAACTTCCTCTAAACTAGGATAGCCGAAATTACAAGGTTGAGGCTTTCCTAAATAATAACCTTGGGCATAATCTACCCCAAGTTCCTTGAGTTTATCCATAACTGCTTGACTTCCCACATACTCGGCAATAGTTTTAATTCCCATGACGTGAGCAATTTTGGTAATCGCTTCCACCATTGCGATATCAATAGGATTGTCGGCAATATTTTTAATAAAATTGCCGTCAATTTTGAGATAATCAACCGGCAAACTTTTCAGGTAAGCAAAGGAAGACATCCCGCTGCCGAAGTCGTCCAAGGCAAACTGACAGCCGAGTTCCTTGAGTTTCCAAATTAAGCTGGCTGCCTTGCTGAGATTAGCAATCGCCACGGTTTCTGTAATTTCAAAACAAATTATTTGCGGCGGTATTTGATGGATGGAAAACTGCTCCTGAATAAAGTCGATAAACTTTTCTTCGTTGATGCTGTCCCCAGAAAGGTTGATTGCATAAAGGCTGGGATGTTGGGCAAATGAGGATTGTGAATTAGACAAGGGGCAGCAAGCAGGCAATGTAACTATTTTATCGCTGTCTGCCCCGGGGTTTTGGACTAATAAATTAGTCGTGAAAGTTTTAGATAAATTGCTAAATAAAGTGCCAATTACCCAGCGATCGATCGCGTGCATCAAATTATAGCGTTCGGCGGCCGGAATAAACGCCATCGGCGACACCAACTGACCGTTTGCAAGCTGGAGGCGGAGCAGGATTTCGCAGTGGGTGCCGGTGGTGGGGAGCCCTCGCAAATGTACGATCGGCTGAGAGTACAAGCGAAAGCGATTCTCTTCAAAAGCTTGATTGATTTGTACCACCCACTGGGTTTCGCCGTGCTGTTTGATTAATTCTCGATCGCCCGCTTGATAAACCTGCACCCGGTTGCGGCCTTTATTTTTAGCAGCGTAGCAAGCAAGATCCGCCGCGCTCAAAACCGCAGATGTCGATACTGTTTTGGGATTAATTGCCACCAAACCGATACTAACGCCGATCGAAAAAGTTTTATCCTGCCACCCAAACCGGAATCCCTGAATGCTTTGCAGCAGCAATTCTGCCACCTCTAAGCCGTGTTCGGGGGAACAGTTGTACAGGAGTACGGCAAATTCATCACCGCCCAGACGCGCCAAAATATCGGTTTTCCGGATATTGCTTTTAAATAGCTGGCTGACTTGGCGCAGCAGTTCGTCGCCTGCAACGTGACCGGAAGTATCATTAACGATTTTGAAGCGATCGAGATCCAAGTAAAGCAAAACGTGTTCTTGACCGTAACCTTGAGCGCTGTGCAGGGCGTGTTCTAGCTGGTACTCAAATTCGCGGCGGTTGACCAATTGCGTCAGGGGGTCGTGAGTTGCCTGCCAGGTGAGTTGCCGTGCTTGAGTTCGGACTTTCGTGACATCTCGGAACACAACGACTGCGCCAACAATTTCGCCGTTGCAGGCGTGGATGGGGGCGACACAGTGGTCGATCGCAAATTCGCGGTTGTGGCGGGCAATCAGCAAGCTGTTGTGTCCTTGGTCAACAATCCGACCTTCGTACAAAGCGATTTCGGCGATATTTTCGATCGGCATCCGGGTAGTTTCGTCAACTATTCTCAGCACACCGCCGAGGGGCAAACCTTTAGCTTGCGAGGTACACCAACCCGTGAGTTTTTCGGCAACTGGATTGAGGGTCAAAATGCAGCCGCCACTGTCAGTCGTGATGACTGCATCGCCGATCGATTGTAGAGTCACCTGAGCGAGTTCTTTTTCATCAAAAAAGGCTTGTTCCATGCGTTTGCGATCGCTAATATCCCGCTGCACAGACACCCAGTGCGTGAGGTTCCCGAACTCGTCAGCAACAGGCACGCTGTTGAGTTCCACCCAATAAGTGGAACCATCTTTGCGGTAGTTAATCAATTCCAAGCGCAGCGGTTCTCGGCGAGAGAAAGCGCGGCGAATTTTGGCAACTTGAGCGCCGTCGCTGTGGGGGCCGCGCAGACAACTGGGGGTTTGCCCGATAATTTCTTCAGGGCGATAACCGGTCATTTGAGTAAAAGCTTCGTTGACGTAGATGATGGCGGGATCGGAGATATCGCTGTATCCCGCATCCATAATCACGATCGCATCGTTAGCGTTAACTACGGCAGATTCTAGGAGTTGCAGCCGCACCTCGGCCCGCACGCGGGTAGCGATTTCCCTTTCTAGTCGGGCATTAGTCAAGCTGAGGGAGGCGATCGCTTTTTGCAATTCGCTAGTCTGTTCTTGGACGCTGGCGTGTAAAATGTCGATCGCCCCAGACATTTCTCTGGGATCGAGCACGCGCAGCAAGGTGCTTTGAGTAACTATTCCCAGCAGTTCTCCGCGTTCCCCGGTTACTACCAACCTGCGGACTAAACGCTGCTGCATTTCTTGATGAGCTACCCACAGCGAGTCTTCAGGCTTGAGACTAAATAAAGGGGTACTCATCACAGTTTGGGCGATCGTCTGCGACAAATCTATATCTAAAGCCTGAAATTCCACAATATCCCGTTCCGTGACGATACCTACTGGAATCGGGAACGGCAAATTCATCGATAATTCTGTGGATTCTGTAATTACCACGCAGCTAACGCGGTGCTGCGCCATCAACTCGGCCAAACTGATCACTGACGCGCTAACAGGCGCTTGAATGACTTTTGTGGTCATTACTTCTTGCACGCTGCGCATTTTTAAGATATTTGTCGGTTGCACCATCGCTTGGCGAATGCTTTCCGGCGTAATTACTCCTAGGAGTTGACCGCTACGATCCAATATCGGCAGGTGGTGAATTCTTGGTTGACCCAGCAGAATTATGGCGCTGAAAATGTCTTGCTCTTCACCTTGAGTCAGAGTTGCAGCAGGCTGTTTCATAACTTCTGCGATGGTAACATTTTTTAAGTTTTTGCCCGATGCAATCAAATCGACGAGATCCCTCTCGGTGAAGATGCCTTGCAATTGAGAATTTTGAGCAGATTGCGACTCGGATGTTGCGAGGGATGTTTCGACTACAAAGATGCAAATACCTGTGGCGTCTCTGAGAGCGCTTGAGGTAGGGGGATTTGCGATTTCTGTGAGTTGCTGGTAGATATCCATCCCTGCAAGGTCGGGGTTGAGAGAGCAACTGCTGCGCCGTTGGCCCATCAGAGTAATTACTTCTGCTAGGGGGGTAGCGGGTGCAACTGTCAAGGAGGAGCGGTCAATTACTCTATCTAAAGTTGGCAGGTACTGGGGGGAATCGTGTTTGAACATATTTAATTATTAATTTTTGCGATCGCGTTGACTGTGCGACATTCCTAAAAAGCGCTGCTTTCCTAGCAATACGTGGATTTTTACAGCGTTGCTGAGACCTAATTAAAATTTATTGTTAAAAATGCACCCCGATCTTTGGCTAGGGAACTGGCCGGTGAGGGTTCTCCCTCTACCTATAAAGTTATAACCGGCTCTTGATTTTAAATGTAAAAATTCTGTCCCGTGACAGTTTTATTAAAAAATATGTATTTTTTTTTCACTTTTTGCGCTCAAATCACTTAACATCATCCATCGCTCATCATATCCATCTTTAGAAATAAACTTCAGTTGGCAGTCCCAGCTAACCTAGAAAAGGTAACAGCCAAAAGACACTGTATTAAGTTCGGCAGTGTTAAGTTTTGCGACATTAAGTTTTGCTAGCTTTTCGATACCGCGTGTGCGTTGTCGAAGACAATCAATATCACAGCCGGTCTGTGAATTCGATCGCAACTTGCGAAAACAACAGTGGTAAGATTGTAGATATAAACAGAAGAAATTAAACAGCCAGTCTGCTGAGGAAAAAAGATTATGAAACGCTATCTACTAGCCGCCACTATTTTAATTACTCCCTTACTGTTGGCCAGCCCCGCTCGGGCGGCAAATCCTGTTCAGGTCAAACAGTTACTGTCAACTGGACAATGTTTTCAGTGCGACTTGTCGGGAGCAAATTTGGCCGGGGCTCATTTAATTGGTGCAGATTTGAGAGAAGCAAATTTGCAAGGCGCAAACCTCTCTAACGCCAATCTCGAAGGTGCTGACTTGACGGGTGCTAACTTGACGGGTGCTAACTTAACGGCAGTTTTCCTGACTAACGCCAGTTTAAATGACGCAGACCTCGATCGGGCAAATCTGACCGCCGCCATCATCAACACCGCCGACGTATCCGGCGCATCAATGCAAGATATGACCATCACTGATGCCAAAATCTACAATACCCAAATCGGCGTCGGCGGCAGCTACGACCAATAAACTCTTTTAAATAATGCAAACAGCCAATTTTCAGTTTAAAAACCCGGTTTCTGAGTAGAAACCGGGTTTTTAATTGATACGTCGTATTTGGACTCAGGTGCTAAATTAAAATTAGTATTGCTTTAATGCTCATAATCTTAATTCAAGTTGTACAATACAGCCATGTCCAAACGACTCACCATTGCCCAAGCACAGCAGCAGCTTCCCAACCTACTTCAAGAACTCACTGATCAGCCGATCGTGATCACTCAAGATGGTGTTCCCGTTATGGCGGCAATCAGCTACAACTATTTGACTGAACTCCTCGAAACCTTGGATATTCTCACCGATATTGAATTCGTTACCAAACTTCGCCAAAGCATCACCCAAGCAGACGAAGGAAAAACTGTTTCCTGGGAAAATGCTAAGACCAAACTGGGACTATGAAAGGCGAAGCAAATTCAATCGAATACGACATCCAACTTACGCCGTTGGCACTGGAAATGTTGGCGGAAGTCAAAGATAGACGAGAATAGGAGAAACTGCGCGATCGCATCGATAAACTCAAAATTGAACCAGAGAAGCAAGGCAAAGCGCTTGTTGATAACTTATCTGGATTTCGCAGTATCCGAGCCGTTGGACAGCGTTATCGCATTGTTTACAAAGTCGAGCAAGAGCGAGTTATGGTTGTTGTTGTAGGACTGGGGAGACGTAAAGATGGTGACAAAAAAGACATTTACTCTATCCTAGAAAAACTGTCAGATATATAACAGAATTACCTCCCAATCCATAAGTCCTGAGTTAGAAATGGGGCAACCTGTGTTGCCACATTCCTCCTAGAACCCCAAATCCACAGCAATTCGGTGCGCGCAAGCAAACCCAGAAAACGCCACCGCATTTAAACCCTGTCCCGGAAATGTACTATCGCCCACACAATACAAACCCGGCATAGAAGTTCGATTAAACGGCATTCCCAACAAACCCATTAGCTTCTGCCGAGGAATCGGCCCATAAGTTCCATCTTCGCGGCCCAAAAAGCGGCGGTGAGAACGCGCAGTCCCCACTTCCATATAATCCAAACCAGCATCTAAACCGGGAAAAATTGTTTCTAATCTGTCAATAATTCTCCCTGCCGCCTCTTCCTTTTTATCCTCGTATTCCTGCGGCGAAAGTCCTTCCCACTCTTCCATCCAACTCGAAGTAAAAGCGTGAACGATCTGATATCCTGCGGGAGCTAAATCCGGGTCTAGCATGGTCGGAATTGATACCAAAATAGTTCCTTCTGGCGCTTCCATTTTGTCCCAATCTTCTAACAAAATGTGGTGGCAGGCAGTACCAGCAGGGATGACGCTGGCTTCAACTCCTAAATGCAAACTCAAAAAACTGGGGGCTTTTTGATAGCGCTGCTGCCATTTCTTCTCGCTAGCTGGCATTTCTTCAGCAGGCAGCAATTTCTCGAAAGTATCCCACCGCGTGGCGTTAGAAACTATGCGCTTGGCGCGGTAAACTTCGCCGGTTGTGAGTTCGACTCCGACAGCGCGGCCGTTTTCTGTGATAATTTTTTTGGCTTTAGCTTTGTATTGAATTTTGCCGCCGCATTTTTCTAATCCTTCGACTAATTTTTGGGCAATTTGACCGACTCCGCCTTTGGGATAATTGATGCCGCCGTAATGTCTGTCGGAAAATACCATTCCGGCGTTAATCATCGGCGTTAAGTCTGCGGGTACTACAGACCAGTAGTAGCATTCCATGTCGATAAATTTCAGCAAAGTAGCGTCTTTGATGTAGCGCCGCGCTATGTCGCCAGTATTTTGAGGCAGATATTTGACTAATCCCAAACAGGCTAAAGGATTTTGAAAAAAGACTCGCACCAGATATCCGGGTTCTTCTAGGGATAGCAATTCCATGCCGTTGAGGCAGTTGAAGACGTTCCAGCATTCCCCGTAAAATTTCTGGATGCCTGCGCGCTCATCAGGGAATCTGTCAATTAATTCTTGCAAGTATTTGTCATAAGCTTGGGGTACTTCCAGATCCAAGCCGCTGGGTAGGTGATAGTGAAGCTGTACGGGGTCGGGAATTGTTTCTAGGGTGACGTTGACTGCTTTCAGGGCGCGGGTGAGGAGGTTTGTGGTGCCGCGCTGTCCGAATCCAAATATCATGGATGCCCCGACATCGAATCTGTAGCCTTCTCGATCGAAATATCCAGCACTCCCCCCCGGAATTGTGTAGCTTTCGAGCACTAAAACTTTGGCTTTCTTGGCGGCTAGCTGGGTGGCTGTCACGAGTCCGCCAATGCCGGAACCGATGACAATCACATCAAATTTTTGCTCTGTCGGGCGGGAGTTGGCAGAAAATAACTGGGATTGGGTAGGATCTGACATTAGGTTAAAAATCTTAATATTTCTACAATTTTACAGTCGATCGCCCTCCCTGATCTCTTGCCTCTGCCATTTCCCCTCTGCACCTTGTGCCTTCTAGCTTCTAGCTTATGCCTTCCCAAAAAAAATGCGGGAACAGTCTACCATTGCCGACTGCCCCCGTCTGCCGATCCTTTGAGAGGAGAACACTAAAAATTACTATAGCCTTGTTGCTAATCTATGTCAATACTCTTGAAAAAATATTTCAATAAGCTGACGGAGCTCCGTAAATAAAGAGACTTGTAGGATTTTAGATTTGAGATTAAAGAATAGAAGATTGTGATAAGTTGCACAGAGCGATGGTTAGCGAAGCCCGCCCCTACGGGAGGCTCATCAACGAAGACGATCGCACCGTACAAAATCCCTCAAACCTAGCAATCTCACCAATTTCCTCATGCCCCTGCAACTGCGCGTTTACGTTCCGCCCCACCCGTTAATTAAACATTGGCTGGCTGTCGCCCGCGACGCCGCCACCCCATCGGTACTTTTTCGTTCTGCGATGACAGAATTGGGACGCTGGCTGGCCTACGAAGCAATTCGAGATTGGCTGCCGACAGTGGACACAACGGTGCAGACGCCGATGAGCGAATGTCCGGCGACTTTTATCAACCCAGAAGCTCCGTTAGTTGTGGTACCGATTTTGCGGGCGGGTTTGGCACTGCTGGAAGGAATTCAGACGGTTGTGCCGCTGGCTTCGGTTTACCATCTGGGAATGGGGAGAAATGAGGAGACGCTGGAACCGACTTGTTATTTGAACAAATTGCCGGCACAGTTTAACCCGGAAACGCGGGTGATAATTAGTGAGCCGATGCTGGCGACTGGCGGGACGATTGTGGCGACAATGCAGGAGTTGACTGCACGGGGAATTGACCCGAGTTTGATTCGGATTATCTCTGTGGTGGCTGCTCCTCCGGCTTTGAAGAGGCTGAGTGCAGAGTACCCGAGTTTGATTATTTACACGGCAACGATCGACGAAATAGTCAATGAACAGGGTTTTATTGTACCTGGTTTGGGTGATGCGGGCGATCGAACTTACGGTACTTGAACCGGGCGCAGGTAAAAGCAGGCACAGAGAAAGTTAAAATCAAGACTAGAAGTCAAAAATAAATAGCGTTTAGCACTCATTGCCCGTGAAACTTGATTCTGTACCGAAAAGCTTGTCTGCTTCCGACTCAGCAAACCCCAATTCCGATTTGCCGCCACAGGTACAACTACAAAAACTCACAGAGACTTCTGAGATTTGTGCTGCTTTAACCCCGGAGCAGGCGGAAGTTTCTGTGAGTGCAAATCCTGATATTTGTCAGGAAGAAAAGGGACTGAAGCCGAAGCACTGGGCAATTTTTGCCTCGACTTTTGCAACTATTTTTTTGGCTGAAATTGGAGACAAAACTCAGCTTGCGATTTTGCTGATGACGGCTGAATCTCGGAATCCTTGGATTGTGTTTGCGGGTGCGGGTTCGGCTTTGATAGCAACCAGTTTGCTGGGAGTTTTGCTGGGCAGGTGGCTGGCGACTCGCATTGCTCCGAGAACTTTGGAGAGAGCGGCTGGAGTGATTTTGATGGCAATTTCGGCGGTTTTGCTGTGGGAAGTGCTGGGTTAAACGATTTTAGATTTTGGATTTTAGATTTGGGAATTACTGATTATGTTTGGGTATGTGGAAAGAAACCGGGTTTCTGGCTAGATTTAGCGGTTAAATCCAGGATTTTGGAGAGAAACCCGGTTTCTGGGAGCTTGTGGGTAAGTGGTAGATGTCTGCAATAGCTAACTGATAACTAAAAAAATATGGATTGGCAACTTTTAGGCATAACTTTTATTACGGTGTTTTTGTCAGAATTGGGTGACAAAAGTCAATTAGCTGCGATCGCCCTTGGTAGCAGTTGTGACTCGCCGCGGGCTGTATTTTTCGGCACTGCATCGGCGCTGTTGTTGGCGAGTTTAATTGGCGTTTTGGTTGGACAAGGCACGGCAGAGGTGTTACCAGAGCGATTGGTAAAGGCGATCGCGGCGATCGGATTTGCGGTGATGGGTTTGCGCCTGCTGTGGCCGAAAGCTGAATTATCAGATGTGTCAGAAGAATCCGAATAAGAGGACACGGCAGTGCCGTTTCCCTACCCCAATTCATTGTAGGGAAACGGCACTGCCGTGTCCTAATTTTTATCGTTGATTAAACTTGGTTTTGGTAGCACCAGCCGAGAAGCGTAGCGCCTACAGCCAACTTCAGCGCTTCCAAGAAAAAATATCCTTGGTGGAGTGAATTCATTCCGGCGGGCAATTCCGCTGCGGCATCGAACAGATTTAGCTGCATTCCCAAGGCGCTCATGTGAGGTGTGAGGCCGTAGGTGTCAATCAGGGCGATCGCCAGAAGCACCAATGATAATAAGATTGCTGTATGGCTGCGCTTGCCGAAGTTACCGAGTGAATTGCTCAAAACCATCAAACCCGTTGCTACCAAGCCCGAACAGATTAACTCAACGCGGTTGAATCCCCAGAACATTAAATTTCCGGCTGCTGCAAAATCAGGAGATACCATCATCCCAGATACGTAGAGACTGGGCATGACTAATAGATCCAAAATCACGCTACCGCTGAGCCAGAAAATTAAGGCTACCATGACAATTGCTTGCCAGCGGGGTCTGATTGATTCCACTCTCGATGTAGTAATAGCTGTCATATAATTAGACCCTCTAAAATTTTCTTCTGCGCTTTTCTTGAGCTTAACTAACTTTTTCCTAAAATCGTGTTAAGTATTTTTAAATTAATGGTAACTTTTCTTTAACTGAGTTAGAAGAATTGTTAAGCTTGCGGGCTGTAGGGTGTGTCAGCAGCGGATTGTTCGATAGATCGCTGACGGCTAAAAGCTGAAGCAACTACTACTAAATTAGCTGGTCGGGCGATCGCACAGCAACAGTGTAAAAGTTTTGGCGATCGCCAAAAACTATTGATAATTACTCATGCCAGCGATATACCGATAAAATTTATAGCGGTTCTCAAAAAAGTGAGGAGAGCCTCATGCCCTATGCCCTATGCCCTATGCCCTATGCCCAGTCGTACCTCATCTTTCTGAGAAAGGCTATATGTGTTATTATTACAGTTAAATTGCCAAATATCAAAGATATTAGCCAATGATTGAAATGAACAAAATCCTGGAATTGAGTGCGGCAATAGCCAATCAATTTAAGCCTGAAAAAATTATTTTGTTCGGCTCTTATGCGTATGGAAATCCCACAGTGGATTCGGACGTTGATATGTTGGTAGTTTTATCTTCAGAAGGTAATAATTTTCGCAAAACTTGGGAAATACTAAGTCAAACTCAGCCGAAGTTTGCTGTAGATTTATTAGTGCGAACTCCTGCTGAGATTGAACAACGACTAGCTTGGAATGATTTATTTGTAAGGGAAATCATCGAGAAAGGCAAGGTGATTTATGAATCCGCTGACACTTGAATGGATTGATAAAGCTGAGGGCGACTTTACTACAGCTTTGCGGGAATTGCGAGCGCGAAAATCTCCGAATTATGATGCGGCGTGTTTCCACGCTCAGCAGTGTGCTGAGAAATATCTCAAAGCGCGTTTGCAAGAAGCAGTAATTGCTTTCAGTAGAACTCATAATTTGACGGTATTGTTAGATTTGCTGTTGCCCGTTGAGCCTGGGTGGGACAAGCTTCGCGCAAAACTTTTAGCATTAACCGCTTTTTCGGTTGCCTATCGCTATCCCGGGGCTTCTGCTGATAAAGATACAGCGCGCGAAGCATTAAATTTTTGTCGCGAAGTTCGCGAACAAGTACGGTTGAGTTTGGGTTTGACTCCATAATACAAAATCCGGCTTTAATAATATCCTATTAATTCTTGATTCCCCCTCTGCTGGGACTCTTGGTTTGTGTAGTGGCGGTTTCAACCACCGAGTCTTATAAAGAATAATGCCTAAACTTCAACTATCATCTTGGCTTCCCCGCCTCCCCACTCAAGTCTGGATTCTCGCCGCCGGCAGATTCCTCTCCCAAAGCGGCACCGGTTTTACCTTATTTTACGCGCCGATCTTTTTTGTCGATCGCGTCGGCTTATCTGCAACTGCGGTTGGGATTGGTTTGGGTAGCGGTTCAATTTCGGGAATAATTGGCCGCGTTTTGGGCGGTTCTTTTTGCGATTCCAGATTTTGGGGAAGGCGGCGAACTTTATTGTTGGCGGCAATTATTTCGGCTGTGGCTTCTTTTCTGTTGGCGGCGACTAATGATTTTGCAGGTTTAGTTGCAGCTAATTTACTGATGGGTTTTGGTGTGGGTTTATATTGGCCTCCAACGGAGAGTATGGTGGCAGATTTAACGGAGGGCGATCGGCGACAGGAGGCTTTTGCTTTGACGCGGCTTGCTGATAATTTGGGTTTGCAAGTTGGGATTATTTTGGGCGGTGTTTTGATTGCGGTAACGGGGAATTATCGATCGCTCTTTATTATTGATGGTATCTCGTTTTTAGTGCTGTTTGCGGTGGTGGCGATCGCAATTTCGGAAACTTACAAGCCAGCTAATCCAACGGATACAGGCAAAAAAAGTCTGAAAAATGGCTGGATGGTAGCGCTGGGCGATCGCACTTTGCTAGTCTATGCTTTAGTCAATACTCTGTTCACTCTCTACATTTCCCAAATTCAAACCACGATGCCACTGTATTTTAGCAAGTTCGTGCAGGTGGGGACATCGGGAACAGGCTTTTCTACAGGTACAATTACCGTTTTGTTTGCTTTTAGCACATTTTTAACTGTGGCTTTGCAAATGCCGATTGTTAAGGCTTTGAGGCGGTTTTCCCATCCGAAAGCTTTGATGATTTCGGCGCTACTGTGGGGAATGGGTTTTATTGCGATCGGCTTGACGGGAATGGCTGCAACTGGGAATCTATTTTTAGCGGTTGTTGGGTTGAGTTTTTTGTCGGTTGCTACCGTTGCTTATACGCCTTTTGCTTCGGCTTTGGTGGTGGATTTAGCGCCGGAGTCTTTGCGGGGCGTGTATTTGGCGGTTAATTCTCAGTGTTGGGCGATCGGGTATTTAATCGGCCCACCGCTGGGCGGTTTGGCTTTGGATCAGGGTAAGTGGGCGGCGGATAATTTTTGGTTGGGTTTGGCTTTAAGTGTCAGCGTGGCTGTGGTTATTTTGCAAAAGGTCGATCAAATGTTGAAGAAGAGGACTGAAGTCCTCACTACGAACCTATAATCAATTATTGATTATTTTCTGCGATCGCCCAATTTGCGATAAACTTCTCTCAAATCAACCTGATGGTGAGCCAAAGCAACCAAAGCGTGATAAAATAAGTCCGCAACTTCCCCAGCAATTCCATCTTTGTCGTCATCTTTGCAAGCCATTACAACTTCCGCCGATTCTTCGCCAATTTTCTTGAGAATCTTGTTGTCGCCGCCCGCGAACAATTTACAAGTATAAGAACTTTCGTTCGGATTGTCCCGCCGATCGCAAATCACGTCAAATAATTGAGATAACATATCCCCCGGTGGTGGCGAAATTTCCCCATCAACTTGGTGAAAACAACTTCTTTCGCCCGTGTGACAAGCAATATCTCCCACTTGTTCGACTGTCACCAGCAAAGCATCGCTGTCGCAGTCGTAACGCAGCCCTTTCACATTTTGAATGTGTCCCGAAGTTGCGCCTTTGTTCCAAAATTCGGCGCGCGATCGACTCCAGAACCAAGTTTGACCTGTTTCGAGGGTTTTTTGCAGCGATTCGCGATTCATCCACGCCATCATCAACACTGTACCGTCTAAGTAATCTTGGACGATCGCAGGCACTAAACCGCGATCGTCGTAACGGATCTTTTCAATTGGGATCGATCGGCTCAAACTAGACACATCATTAACAGACATAATTTTATTGCAGCTTTTCATATAAATTAACGCTTTCCTGTCGGATATTTTTTTTTGATTAACCGCAGAGAGCGCAGAGGACACAGAGAGAAGAGAGGAGATTAGGCAAGTGATGGGCAAATTGTCAAGAACTATTTTACAAAATATTACACTTTAGGGCGATCGCTACCAGTGCGATCGAGCCTAAAAAACCCAAGCTAGTATTGCTACTCATTGGTTTGTACCCTAAAATCTATTAACATAGTTTCCTTGAATCGACCTAACCATTATCCTGAAGTCGCTATAAAAGTATCCTACCAACAACAGACGTTCACTAAGGAGAAAACATTGGTTTCCACAACCTTGAAAACGACCAAATCAGAAGAAATCTTTGCCGCCGCCCAGAAATTGATGCCCGGTGGCGTCAGTTCCCCCGTCCGCGCCTTCAAATCCGTAGGCGGACAGCCCATCGTCTTTGACAGGGTAAAAGGAGCCTACATTTGGGATGTTGACAGCAACCAATACATAGACTACGTGGGTACTTGGGGCCCCGCCATCTGCGGCCACGCCCACCCGGAAGTCATCAAAGCCCTTCACGAATCCTTAGAAAAAGGTACGAGTTTCGGCGCACCCTCGCTGTTGGAAAACGTGCTCGCCGAAATGGTCATCGATGCCGTTCCCAGCATCGAAATGGTGCGATTTGTCAATTCCGGCACCGAAGCCTGCATGGCCGTTTTGCGGCTGATGCGAGCCTTCACCGGACGCGACAAACTGATTAAATTTGAAGGCTGCTATCACGGGCACGCCGATATGTTCTTGGTAAAAGCAGGTTCCGGCGTCGCAACTCTCGGCCTTCCCGACTCTCCGGGCGTGCCAAAATCCGTTACCGCCCACACCCTCAATGCTCCCTACAATGACTTAGAAGCAGTCAAAGCTTTATTTGCCGAATATCCGGGCGAAATCGCAGGCGTAATTCTCGAACCAGTTGTAGGGAATGCCGGATTTATTGTACCGGATGCGGGTTTTCTCGAAGGTTTGCGGGAAATTACCAAAGATAACGGCGCTTTGTTAGTTTTTGATGAAGTAATGACCGGTTTCCGCATCGCCTACGGTGGAGCTCAGCAAAGATTCGGTGTCACCCCAGATTTGACGACTTTGGGTAAAGTTATCGGCGGCGGTTTGCCCGTGGGAGCTTACGGCGGACGGCGCGATATTATGGGGATGGTTGCTCCCGCAGGCCCGATGTATCAAGCTGGTACGCTTTCGGGAAATCCTTTGGCGATGACTGCTGGGATTAAAACTTTGGAATTGCTGCAAAAACCGGGGACTTACGAACAGTTGGACAGGATTACGAAAAAACTGTCCGACGGATTGCTGAAAATTGGGAAGGAAGCGGGACACGCGGTTTGCGGCGGACAAATTAGCGGAATGTTTGGCTTGTTTTTTGCGGCGGGCCCGGTGCACAATTACGATGATGCGAAGAAGTCGGATTTGACGAAGTTCAGCCGTTTTCACCGGGGAATGTTGGAGCATGGTATTTATCTGGCTCCTTCGCAGTTTGAGGCGGGGTTCACTTCTTTGGCTCATACTGAGGAAGATGTCGATCGAACTTTAGCAGCCGCCCGCGAAGTAATGGCAAGTATTTAAGGTTTGTAGTGAGGATATTCATCCTTAAAACTCAGGAATAAATAATTAAAGTCCTTACTGTTTTTTGCAGTTAGGACTTTAATTTTTAACTGCTACCCACTCCGGCTTAAAAATCTCTTGATCAGGGCTTATGCAGGGGGCTAGAAACCTAGTTTATACGAGATTTGGCGACGAGTCATATCAATTCCGGTTGCACTTATACTTGATGGGGAGTGGAGGAATATGGAATTATTGACCGAGACTCGATCATTCCCATCCAAGCGGAAACAATATCAAGTAAAGTCCTGAATCATACAGAGTGTTCAGGAGTCGCTTTTAATAAGGCTTACAGGCTTTTTTAGTAAATCTGCACGGGGTAATTTCAGCTTAATGGTGTGAGGAAAATAAAAATTAGTAATTATAGGATATCTCTACTTTGTGGTAGCAATCCCTAACTTAGCTCCCTTAATTCGGCGCAATCGATCCATAACTTCCACAACATTTCCGTGATTGACACCTTTATCCGCGTTCAAAATAATTAAAGAAGTCTGATTTGACCCCATAACCTGCCGCACCGCACTCTCAATCTGCTCTAAGTTGACTGGCTTTTTATCAACCATTAATTTTCCCGATTCCTCAATGGTGATGGTAATTTTAGAAGGCGCTTCCTGAGCCTGAGAAGTTGATGCTTTCGGTAAATTTACCGGCAAACCCTCGGATTTGGATAAAGACAGAGAAGAAATGATTAAAAACGTCAATATAGCGAATACCACATCAATCATTGGCACGATATTGATCTGAGCAATGTTATCGGGTTCATCGGGTAGACGCATAGTTAGATTCTCTCGGTAGTTTTTCGTAGCGGTGACGGTACAATAATTCTAGTTGCCCTCCAGCTTCCTGAATAAAAGCAATTTGTTGTAAGTAAAACCCGCGAAACATATTGGCAAATAGGAGCGTAAAAATTGCCACCACTAACCCCGTTGCGGTAGATACCAGAGCTTCGCTAATCCCACCGGTAACACCTGCTGCATTGCTGCTCCCGGCTTCTCCCAGTTTGAGCGAGCCAAAAGTGGTAATTAATCCCAAAACAGTGCCGAGCAACCCAAATAGTGGGGAAAGGCTGATAATGGTATCAAATATTGTATTGAATCGCTTCAGGATGGGGATTTCGGCCTGAGCGCCACTTTCTAGGGCCAAACGAAATTCTTCGATGTTGGGCGAGTCTAATTCTAAGGCTTCTAAAAAAATCCGGGCCAAGGGCAAATCGGCGTTTACTTGTAATTTTTTGAGGGCGGAATCGGGGTTGTCGCGGTAGAGATTTAGAACTTCTCGCACGACTCGCCGCTGCCGCCGATTTACCCGAAACCAAAAGGCAAGACGCTCTATAATCAACGCGACTGCTGCGATTGACGAGGCAAACAGGGGCCAAGCAACAATGCCTGCGGCGCGAAAAATGTAAATCAAAGTATCCATTAGAAAGTATCCATTAGTTTTTACTCTCGCTAGCTAGCTCCGTCGAGTGATCGCAGGCTGTCTAATGCTGCAACCCCTTGCGACAGAAGGCTGGTAGAGTTTCTGCGTCAAGTCGGCACAAGTGATTCAGACGGAGAATTGTTTCACTCCTTGGCGCGATCGCGATCGCACAAACGCACTACCTGTATGTGAGTATCTTTGCCTGTACTCCAAATGCTCCTAGTGTTATCCCTACCGATTTTTCTGTCAGTGCTTTGTTGCTAAATCTTTGCGTTAGGAGTTGACAATAGTATTCAATAATTAAAAAGATTCTCAACTAGATTTTCACGATTTTTAGGAAATGTCAAGCGATCGCACCTCAAATAACATACAAATAAATTATCGTATGTTAAAAAAAAGATAAATAATATTTATAGTCAAAAAGGCTTGAGAATACTGATTTTTTTTGGTAAAGTATGGCTTAGAGTATTGCGGTTAAGGAATTTTGGAATTTTCTCTGCCAGAATTCGACTGCGGACAGCGCCCGCGTGAGTAACACAGACAGCAAAACAGAATGCTAGGTGATAGGATAAACTCGCTATATAAAAAATAAATAAATGAGAATAATTACAATCTAATGAAGGAGATTCATCAGGCATGAGTTTTTCAAATATTTCGGCGACGCAAAGACAACAAGAAGAAGAGGCTCTCAAAAAATTTCTGGCGATCGGTCTGCTAGCCTCAACCATACTGCACGCTGTTGTACTGCCGTTGAGCCTCAAGTTGGTCAAACCTGCTGAATTTGCAGACGATGCCATCGAAATTGTCATGCTGGATGAACCTAAAGTAGAGGAAATCAAGCCAGAGCCAGCTATTCAAGAAAAGGTATCTCCCCCGCCTGAGACATTCAAACCAGAACCGCCACCAGAGCCAACTCCCCCAGAAGAGCCACCCGTAGCGGTAGCGCCACCGCCGATTGCAGAAGAGCCACCCGTAGCAGCAACGCCACCACCGATTGCAGAAGAGTCACCCGTAGCGGTAACGCCACCACCGATTGCAGAAGAGCCACCCGTAGCGGTAACGCCACCACCGATTGCAGAAGAGCCACCCGTAGCAGCAACGCCACCACCGATTCCAGAGGAAGCCCCGGTAGCAGCAACGCCACCGCCGATTCCAGAGGCTCCTTCTGCGATCGCACCTAAACAGGATTTGACTCCCCCAGAAACTCCTCCAAGCCCGATCGCCAACGAACCCAAAACCCCATCGCCCAATCCTCCCAAAAATGATAGCCCGATCGCCAGTGAGGAACCTCCTAAAAGCGAACCACCCGTTACCCAATCTCGCCCCAAGGGCGCTGAGAGTGCCGCAGATTTTACTGCTGATGCTGGAAATCCCAAGTCCTCGAATAGTCCTGAAAACAATAACTCGCCCTCGCCTTCCTCAGAGCCATTAAATCCTGCTTCTGGCCCCATAGCTCGATCGCCCGCAGCGGGCCCACCAGTCACAGCTACCAGGCCTGGAAGCGGCCGCAATTCGGGAAGTGCGATCGCGGATCTCACAAACCCAGCAGGAAATCCCGCCCAGAGTGAAAGCGAAATATCTTCCTCAGAGCCATTAAATCCTGCTTCTGGCCCCATAGCTCGATCGCCCGCAGCCGGCCCGCCAGTCACAGCTACCAGGCCTGGAGGCAGCCGCAATTCGGGAAGTGCGATCGCCGATCTCACAAACCCCTCCTCTGGCCCCGGAGGCGGAAGCCCCCAGAGTGAAAGCGGAAGCTCTTCCTCAGAGCCATTTGCGGCGGGTTCTGGCCCCATAGCTCGATCGCCCGCAGCCGGCCCGCCAGTCACAGCTACCAGGCCTGGAAGCAGCCGCAATTCGGGAAGTGCGATCGCCGATGCCACAAACCCAGGAGCAAGTCCCTCGAACTCAGCATCCGGTGGGAGTGAAACTGCTGGGGGGGGTTCTTCAGAGCCCTTTGGTAGTGGTTCGCGCTCAGTGCCAAAACCGAAAAACCCTGGTGGAGGGGGGAGTCCTTCCCGTCCTTCGGGCCCTGCACCAGGGACTTGCATTAGCTGCGGTAAACCTGAATATCCCAGCGCCGCCAGAAAAGAAGGGCGGCAGGGTCAAGTGAAAGTCAAGTTTGATATTGACCCCAACGGTAAGGCATTCAACATCGCGATCGAGATTTCTAGCAAATACGACGACTTCGATAGCGCTGCGATTAAAACAGTAGAAAGATGGAAATTTGCCTCATCAGAAAGCGGTATTCAAGGAAAAGTAGCATCCATTACCTTCCGGCTCAATGAGTAGGAATTCTCTGGAAACCTAGCAATTTGACTGGGAATTCAATAGCACCAAGAAAGCAACTGCCAAGTTAAAAATTGAATTTTGTGTAAATTATGAATTTTGGAATGTCGCCAGCAACATTAAGTAAACTTCAGCGATTTGGATTCGCTCTATTACTTGGCTCCAACTTGGGAATGGCTGAGTTATTCGTAAACCCTCACAGCGCAATGGCCGGAGTGATTACTTTACCCGATGGCGGACGTTGTGAGGGAGAATTGAGCGAGGGAAAACTCAGCGGGCCTGGTCTCTGCCAATATGCCAATGGCGATCGCTATGAAGGGCAATTTCTCAACGGCAAACCTCACGGTAAAGGCATCTATACGTTTAAAGAAGAAGGTCGATACCAAGGAGAATTTGCCGATGGTGAATTCAACGGTCAAGGTGTCCGCGAATTTGCTAACGGCAACCGCTACGAAGGAACTTTTAAAGACGGTGAATTCGACGGTACAGGTATTTTTACTTCCACTAACGGCATTCGTTATGAAGGCTCTTTTACCAATGGTTCTCCCAGCGGTAGGGGGGCTTTTACATTCAGTGATGGCACTCGTTGCGAAGGAGATATTAAAGAAGGCAAAGTTAACGGTAAAGGAGTCTGTCAATATGCTAATAAGAACCGCTACGAAGGAGAGTTGCTGAGTAATTTGCCTCACGGACAGGGAACCTATACCTTTGCTGAAGGAGGTAGTTATCAGGGGCTGTTTAGTGAAGGGCAATTTGATGGCAAAGGGGTTCGCGAATATCCGAACGGCAACCGCTATGAAGGAGAGTTTGTCAAGGGCAATGCTCAAGGTCAGGGATTGTTAACTTTTAAAGAAGGGGGACGTTATCAAGGCCCGTTCGAGAATGGAGAATTTAATGGTGAGGGTGTCCGCGAGTTTGCTAATGGCAATAGCTATAAAGGCATTTTTGTCAAGGGTAAGATGAGTGGGAAAGGTGTTTATATTTTTGCCAATGGCGATCGCTGCGAAGGCGAATTTCGCGAGGGTCAGTTTAACGGCAAAGGTGTCTGTACTTACGCCAATGGCGATCGCTATCAAGGTGAATTTCTCAACGGGCAGAAACACGGTCAAGGTTCCTACATTTATGCAGATGGAACTAAGCTAGAAGGAAATTGGCAACAAGGTCAAATTAAAAAATAATTGTTTTTCCTGTTTTGCGCTACTCTTTTTTTAAAGATAAGCGATTGATGGGATTTATACCAATTTCATAAAGTAGTGCTAGATATTAGCCCCCAACCCCCCCGATGCTTTGGGGGGCTAAAACTTCATCAGCACATCTTTAGAAAAATGGTATTATAATTCAGAGATTAGGGACTTTTCAGCAGAAAAATGACACTTGCCTATATCAACAGGTCGAGCTCGTTAAAACCAAGGCCATTGCTGGCTAAGTGGAGATAATTTTTCATATTGCTGTCTCGCATCCTTACGGTAAAATTTCGCCAAATGCCGCTGCCGCCACATCAGTACACCCGTCATAAACAGTACGATCGCTGTTAATCCTGCGATCGCGTGTACAAGTCGCAAGTAAATTCCGCCATAGCTGCCAATATGTAGCGGATAAAGCGAGTTGAGAATTCGATTTGCTACAGAAGCTGAATTTACACTGTCAGCCCGCAATATCTCGCCACTGTATTGGTCGAGATAAATGGTGCTGCTCCCGTTTGGGTGCGGGTCATTGGGAAATTTTTTCCTGACTTTAAAAGTTGCTTCAGGTGTCAAAGGCAGAGAAATAAAAGTGGTTTTAGCTTCTGTCCAAACGGTATTAACTTGCTGTAATATTTCATCAAGGTTTTGCCTTGAACTGCTAGAGTGGGGATGAGAAGTCAATGCTGGCTGTGGCTTTTCATTGGTTAGCCAATACAAAGTCGATTCAACAGGCGCGTAAAAAATTATCGCTGTCCCTGTAGCGGAAATGAGGACAAGAAAAACAACCGATACAATGCCAGAAACGTTATGTAAATCAAATACAGTCCGCTGCCAGTGAGCTTGCCAATTAATAGAAAATCCGCGAGCCAAATTGCGCCAACCAGTCCACAATACCAAACCAGTAAAAGTTAGTCCTAGCATTACCAGACCGCAAATACCGACCACAAGATGACCAAATTCTCCTCCAGCTAATTCCGCGTGTAACGTAAAAATAAAACCTGTAAAAGTTTCTTTATCAAGGCGCGCACCCTTAATTTCGCCGCTGTAAGGATTGACATAAACGCTCACTACTTCCTCACTTTTTGACAGCATCGAAACTTGACAAACTTCCTTCGCTGATCGCGGCAGCAAGATACTAAGAGTTTGATTTTGCGGATAAGCTTTTTCGACAATTTGCAGGACATTTTCCAGCGGTATCCGTTCGGCTTGAGGAATAACTTGCAGGAGTTGGGGATTGAAGAACCGCTCGATTTCGGGACTGAAAACCAGCAAGCTGCCGGTTAAAGCAATTGCTGCTAGAAATATTCCTACCACCAACCCCAAATACAAGTGCAGTTTAAATGCGAATTTGCGGAACTTCATCTCAAAATTTTCCTCGAAGCCGTTAACTGTTCTCATTATCTAACCCAAGTTGCTATTCATAACTAGACGCCCCAACCCTGCAAATTTAGGAGTATTTTAGAGTATTCTTCCCAATTTTCCGGAGGGCTTTTAGAGTTACCCCCAAAGCTTGGGGGCAGATTTGTAACTAGCAACTTGGGTATCTAGAGGGAGAGCCACCTGGTTATTAGTCCCAGAAAAACACCTGATAGATACAGTTAGGTAGCCAGCGCTTCCCTCGCAATTTCCAACTTTTTCATCAGCCTGAAATCCCCAGCCGATAAATAATTACCAGTTAAGGCGGTAATTAACACTGAGAGTCAAACCTCTGCCTGCATAATTAGAGCTGTCCGAGCCAAATCCAGCTAAGTATTGCGACAGCACGGGAAAATATTGATTATTCAATAAATTCTCAACTTTGACTTGTAGTTGCCCCGATCCAATTTTTACCGAGCTGATGTAATCCAATGTGAGATAGCTGCTAATTGGGCCACCATCCGAGCCGTCTTTGAAGGCTATATCGCGATTTCCAGAATATAATAACTGTAAGCGATTGTTCCATCCCTGCAAAGTTTCGTTTTGGACATAAGCTGTTAGCTTGAGCGGTGGAATTCGGCTGCTATCGAGGGCGATGTAACGGTTGTCCTCCTCAAATTCGCCTTGAATATAAGTAGCAGTCCCGCCGATCGACCATGCTCGTGCAGGTTGCCAATCCACAGTCCCTTCTAAGCCGTAAATGCGTTCTGGGGAGCGCTTTAGTTCCAGGCGACCTGTGTTGCCAACTGGTTCAAAACGGACTCCTAAATCGGAGGTATTGTAAAAAGTGGCAAGCGACATTTGCACGGATGGCCACCCTCCTCGAATGCCAATTTCGTAGTTGTTGACTTTTTGCGGTTGAGTTACTTCTAACGAAGATTCAATTCCGACAAAATTCTGGGGGGGTTGGCGGAGGATGCGGCCGAAATCGGGAACTGAGAAACCTTGAGAAAAGTTGCCAAATACGTTGAAGTTGTCATTAATTTTATAGACAGCCCCTGTATTAAATAGGGTGGCGTTAAAATTGCGATCGCCTCCTTGGATCTGGCGCTCATTAAAAGTGGTATAATCATTGACTTCTAACCCGAGGCGTTCGTGACGTATCCCGCCACTTAGAATGACGATATCGTCAATATTCCATTCCAATTGACCGAAAAAGCCAAGGCTGTCGTAAGTGTAAGGAGGGACGAAAGGACGCTCGGAAATTTTCCGGTAAACCCGGCCACCACTTGCGTCAAATCTAGCCGGGTCGTACAGGTTGAAACGCTGTCTGCTATCTTCAGTAACATAGTCAGAACCCCAAGTTAATCGAAGATTTTCGGCACGGGATAAAGGAGTGGCGATCGCCAGTCTACCTCCTATTTGTTCGGTCTGGCCTCGCGAACGAGCAACGCCGATAAATGGGCCAAAGAAAGTGGACGTGCGAAAATCAGAGGGAACACTTGTATTGGAATTCGTTCGATAGTAGATTTGACTTTGAAGGCTGCTGCCAAAAAGGTTTTGGTTGGTGTAACTTAGGTTGACCTGTGTAGTTTTATTTCCCGGTGTTTCCCCGGCAATATCGAAATTTCCGGTTCGGATGGCGCGGGCTTTTTGCCGTCCTTCCTGTTCGTCAACGCTAGAGTCTGCGATTACATTGGGAGCTTGGGTTTCCCAATAGTTATTGACAGTTAGTTGCAGCCGCTGTTGGCTGCTCAAATCTACCCCGACTTTGCCCATCACGTTGAAGAGGGTGCTGCTATCTCCGCCGAGTTCATAAAAGGGAATGCGATCGCCTTTGGCATCGTAAAAAGCTCCACTTCTGGCGAGAGAGACAGTGCCGGTAAAATCGAAATTGCCACTTCGGCCAGAAATCGTCTGCTGAGCGTTAAAGCCTAGAGCATCTTCTGTGTTTGTTAAAGCGCTACTGACGCCCACTTCAGTAATAGCAGTTAGCCTTTCCTCAGTTGGCCGACGAGTAATAATATTAATCACGCCACCTGTAGCCTGAGCGCCGTAGATTGCGGTAGACCCCCGCACTACTTCAATGCGTTCGATCGCGCTGGGATCGATGGTTCTAAATTCTCTGCCATAAGATTGAAGATTGGTCGTTTGCGGCACGCCGTCAATCAGAACGGAAACGTCGCGACCTCGCAAAGTTTGTCCATAAGTGGCAGTCAATTGAGTCGGGGGCGCGAAACCGGGAACCTGCTTTGCCAGAGCTTCCCCGATATTTCTCGATGGCCCTACCTGCTGCTGAAGTTCTTCTGAGTCTATCACCGTTATAGAGCGCGGCACGTTTGTCACTCTTTCTGCGGTTCGTGTTGCAGTGACAACGATTTCAATCGCGTCTCTCCCCACCTGTGGCGTTGCGGGTGGCTGTGTCGGTGTTCCTGGTGGCTGTGCTGTAGGCGGTAAGGGTTCTCCGGGTGTCCCTGGTGGCTGCGCTGTCGGTGGCAAGGGTTCTCCGGGCGTTCCTGGCGGCTGCGCTGTAGGCGGTAAGGGTTCTCCGGGCGTTCCTGGCGGCTGCGCTGTAGGCGGTAAGGGTTCTGCGGGTATTTCTACCGGCCGCCCTGTCGGTGGCAAGGGTGCTGCGGGTGTCCCCGGCCGCTGTGTTCTAGGAGCCGGTGCAGGCGGGCGAGCCGTCGTGTCCGAGGTGGATTTCAAGCTGAGAATCAGACCCGCAGCGTTAGGAATCACCCGTGCCACTGGTTGACCCCTCTCGCCAATGACTTTGATTCGGATGCTGTTGTTATCTAAAGGAGTAACGGTGACAGAAGCAATTCCCGCAGCCGGCTTGTCTTGACGAAACTCATTTCCCCCCGGTAGTCGCAGTTGAGCGGTAATGACATCAACTTGTAAAGTTTCGCCAAAGCTGGTGGTGAAGACTTGCAGGGGTCTTCCATCTTCAGTGTCTAGGATGATTTCAATGCCTTCTGACGTGGGGTTGAGGCGAACGCCCGTCACCTGCGCGATGTTGGAAGCGCACGTCGGCCCAGCGACTAACGCCGATACGATTCCTGCCAGCCCAAGGCTGCTTAATAATAGCTGCGATCTTTTCATTACTTTTGAATCAACAATTAATAGAACTTCGGATATGTGGTTTGCGTTGCTTACACAACACGATTTGTGGCAGCGTTGCTGCTCTTCTGGGCAGGAGTGAAACTGACCTGCGGAAGATCCGGCCCAGTTGTCGGGCGCAGTTCGATCCGATTCTCCCGTCGCTAGCAGCCTTTGTCTGGCAGGAAGCGCGTGAGGGCGAACGCCTCAGTCCGGTGCCAACCGTGGACGATCGCCCACGGTTGGCACCTTCCTCGGTTAAAGGAAGTAGTCGCTGGATGCTTAATGAGAAAGTCCCTTAATTAGATAACAGAGCACTTGCATCTGTCAAGAGTTAACTAATGAAAACTTATTGCATTTCAAGATAGGGGGTGTCACCCCTCTATCTAGTTAGGCACCACTTGCCTATTATGGTTGCTTGTCAGGGCTAGACAAACGATCGCCTAAAATGCTATGGCAAGAGTTAAAAAAATTGTCATATAGGCAAGGAAAGGAGTCAATAAATTCTCTCAACAACTCTTGACAATAAATATCATCTAGCCTACTATGCTTAAAGTCGATAGCCGTAAAGCCCCTGAAGCTGATATCAAAGCTGGCTCGGACTGAAATCGCTCCGGAGCCATTGCCGAATAGCGCGATCGACAACCAAACGTGAAAAGCAGCGCTAATACCCGGATTGAAGACTCAAACGCGCTGATAGGAGACTCGTAACGCCCGAAAACTGTTCACAGAACGTCTATGTGGAAAGAATTTGGCGGAACTGGTTGGCGTACTGCAAACAAGATTTATAGGTAAAAAAGAATCGATGAGTGACGCAAACATTAAGGGAAACCAACTCACCGAAAGTTGTACCAATTTAGTAGAACTTCTACAAAACAGAGCGTTACACCAACCTGAGCAGAAATATACATTTCTGTTAGATGGAAAAACTGAAACCGCCTGTTTGACTTATCGAGAGTTAGATGCGATCGCCCGATATTATGCGGCGCGGCTTCAGACATTGGGCCTGGGCGGCGAACGAGTCTTACTGCTTTTCCCACCAGGATTGGACTATCTCGCTGCCTTTTTCGGATGTTTGTACGCCAAAGCGATCGCGGTTCCCCTCTATCCGCCGAAGCTGAAGCGGAATTTAGCGAAAATTAGTGCGATCGCCCAAGACGCAGGAGCAACAGTTGCGATCGCTCCCGCACGACACTTGGAAAATTTAGAACAGCTATGCGAGCAAGCGCCGGAACTCAAAGGGCTGCATGGAGCGCGTCGCTTTTTCTAATACCGGCACTGAAGCGGTGATGGCAGCTCTACGATTAGCTAGAGCGGCAACTAAACGCAATAAAATTGCTTTGTTTTCTGGTTCTTATCACGGTCATTTTGACGGAACTCTCGCAGTTGTAAAAAAGATAAATGGCGATTTACGCACCATTCCCAAAGCGCCAGGAATTCCCGCTAATTTTATTGAAGATGTTTTAGTTTTGGATTACGGAAGCCCTCATGCCCTGGAAATTATCAAAGCTCATCAGCACGAATTAGCGGCGGTTCTCGTGGAGCCGGTGCAAAGCCGCCGTCTCGATTTGCAACCCAAAGAATTTCTCCAGCAACTCCGGCAATTAACAAAAGAATCAGAAATTGCACTGATTTTTGATGAAATGGTCACTGGTTTCCGAATTCATCAAGGTGGCGCGCAGGCGTGGTTTGGCATTGAGGCAGATATTGCAACTTACGGTAAAATTGTCGGCGGTATGCCCATTGGAATTATCGCTGGAAAAGCTGCTTATATGGATAAAATTGACGGCGGTTTGTGGAACTACGGTGATGATTCCTACCCCCAGGTAAAAACAACAATTTTTGCCGGCACTTTTTGCAAGCACCCACTTGCTCTGGCCGCTGCGCGTTGCGTGCTGCGCTATCTTAAAAGTCAAGGCCCAGCCCTTCAGCAGCAGTTGAATCAGCGAACTTCGCAGCTAGTTGAAACCCTGAATGCTTATTTAAAAGAAAATGAAGTTTCTGTCTCGCTTGTAAATTTCGGATCGCAATTTCGCGCTGTTGCCTCGGTTGAGATAGATCCGCTACTTTTTCACTTACTCGAAAAGCGTATTTTCATATGCGAAGGTCGTAGCTGCTTTCTCTCCACCGCTCACACTCATGAAGACACAGAGCGCATTATTCAGGCGGTTAAAGAGAGTATTCAAGAAATGCGCGAAGGAGGCTTTTTCCCGATTCAGCAATAAACTTGGTTTTTGATCTCGCGCATTTTTAACGGAATTAGATTTAACTCACCGCCGAACCTCAATTTTTAGGAAGGGACAACTGGGTGATCCTTAGGGACAGAAATTATTGAATATTTCTACTTACCATTGTCTCGGAGGATTCACTTTGATCTACTCAATCGGTGTATGCTGCCCGTTGGGGGGTGCGAAATGTGGGTTTAAATGCCTGTGCGTTGCATCTGCAGTTTCCCTGTCGCTCAAAGATTTATGCCATAAGTCTAAGGACTAATGGCAACTGACTACTGACAAATTTACTCGTTGAGAAATTCACCTTCACATATAATCGAGTCTCGGTTCTCCAAATCTTCTTGATTCCAGACCGCGTTTAATGCTGCGGAACTTAAGGAAGTTGACATTGTATTTAATGTTGTGTTGTAGTATTCGACAGCATTATTATGTTCC
Source organism: Microcoleus sp. A006_D1 (assembly GCF_036702805.1). Lineage (NCBI taxonomy): Bacteria > Bacillati > Cyanobacteriota > Cyanophyceae > Oscillatoriales > Microcoleaceae > Microcoleus > Microcoleus sp. A006_D1. Next base: position 316,912 of record NZ_JAUBVZ010000006.1, on the reverse strand, counting down.
ATCTGCGGCGCTTCCTTGAAGTAGGAATTAATATCAGGCGTGCACCGCTGGGCTTGATAGTATAGATAAGCTTCCGCATTAAGGCACATTACGTGGTAAAAATCCTTGTTTGCTGTCGCCACATCTCCGAGTTTGTACAGCGCTAAACCCCGATTGAGATACGCTTTAACGTAGTTCGGATCGAGTTCCACTGCTTTGTTAAAGTCCTCAATTGCCAACTGCATTTGTTTTAATTTATAGCGAACGCATCCTCTGTTATAATAGGCATAAACATTGTTTGGATCGATGCCGAGTGCTGTGTTGTAATCGGAGATCGCCTGCGTATTGTCTCCTAGTTGGTGGTAAGAGAGACCGCGATTTATGTAAGCTTTGATATATCTAGGATTCAACCGCAGCGTTTCGTTAAAGTTCTCCGTTGCTGCCTCTTTTTCTCCCAATAGGTAGTAAGCGCGACCCCGGTTGTAATAGGTTTTATAATTGTTGGAATTGATAGAGAGAGCTTGATTGTAGTCTTGAATTGCTTCTTCGTAGTGTCCTAAATTAGCAAGTACGAGTCCCCGGTTGTTGTAGATAGCGTGGCTGTCAGGCTTGCTTACTAAAGCGCAGTTGAGATCGTCAATGGCTTTGTCGTTTTCTCCGAGATGGCGCCAAGCATTGCCTCGATTCAAGTATGCCTCGAACAAATTAGGATTGATATCTAGGGCTTGGCTGAGGTCGGCGATCGCTTTCTGGTAGTCTTTCATGTAATAGTAAACCAAGCCGCGATTGTTATAGGCTTTGGCATCGGCGGGATTGACTTGGAGTATCTGATCGAAGTCCTGAAGTGCTGCTTCGTAGTTGCCTTTCTTGGCGCTGTGCAAACCGCGCTTGTAAAAATGCTTGAGGTTCAATTCTGTGAGGTTCATAGGTCAACTTTCATTCCTTGCTTGATTCTGGGGATTGATTTCTTTGCACTCAGTGTTGAGTTCGACAGCAGTTAATCTGTGGAAAGAGTATCTACCTGCACTCAGGCTAACTCTAGACGTATTCGAGGGAAATCTACCCGAAACAGGATTTTAGGTTGATCTTAACAGCAGTTGAATCCTGTGGAAAGAGGCTGAATCTCGGCTGGATTTACTTCGTCTGTTCGATTGTTTACCCGATCGACTTTCGCTGAAAAATCAAGTTTTGGTTGGTACTCTGTGTCTCTCAATGCGGATGCGACACGCTCGATAGCCAAATTCAGCTTGACGCAGCTACGAGCGCATACATTTTTCACGTACTCCGCCAGAGTAAAAATTATATCTTGATGGTCAAACTTCGTCTCAGTATTTACCGCAGCACGTCTCTACAAAATTTTGTTGCCTAATTACCGATTACCGACGATAGATTACCAATTATCGATTGATTTCCTCTTCCACATATACAGTCAATTTTTCCAAATCTGGAAGTTCGATCAATTCTTGTTCCTTTTCCTTAACAGAGATAGGCATCATCACAGGTTGACGCTGTTCTATCCAGCAACTCGCCAGCGGCAAAGTTTGTTCCAAATCTTCCAAAGGCCTCGGAATTACCATCACCGCGTTCAACTCGCCAATGCGCTCAGCTTCGTACATCCCCGCTTCTACCGCTACTGCGACATCTGCGACTGCACCGCGAATAATTGCCGTGCACAAACCTGCGCCAATTTTCTCGTAGGCGGCCAAGTGTACGTCTGCGGATTTGAGCATAGCATCGCAAGCACCGACCATTGCCGGAAATCCCCGCGTTTCGAGCAAACCGATCGCCTGATTGCTCAGCCGAGAAAAACTGCCGCTTTCCGACAGTTGAGTCAGGCGAAAGCCGATCGGCAAAACCACTTCCAAATTAGCCAAAGGTCTAGCAATCACCAACTTAGAAACAAACTGTCCGAACTGTTCAGCAGTCTGAGCTCCGGCTTCCACAGCCAAACGCACGTCGGAAATTCTGCCGCGGACAATAGCCGTACAGTGACCGGAACCAATTTTTTCGTATCCTACTAAAATCACCCCTGCCGACTTCAGCATCATGTCAGCAGTCCCGACAATTGCCGGAAAACTCTTGGTTGATACCAAACCCAAAGCAGTGTCTTTGAAGTATTCCTGATGCTGCGAATGCGATTCGCTACTATGATTATCTGTTTGTCCGTCCATCTTCTATTACCCTTAGAAACTTCCAAAAATAAAAATTTGTTGATAGTTTTAGTTTCTCAGATGAGAAGACAGACTGCACGAGCTGCAAGACACACATTTCTGCTGCAAGGTATTAAAAATTGTTGAGCTACCAATAATATCAGATTACCTATTTATATTTTTCGATTCTGCCTTCAGCATAGCTGCCTTTTGCTGAAATGACCGCTACCCGGAACCGCCCGAGAGAGTTTGACCGTTTTCTTGCGATCGATTAAAAGCTTGCCGGTGCGGAAACAGCGTTCCCAGCAACTGATTGATGTGAGCTTGGCCGTACAAAATAGTTGGCGTCTCCCCTGGTTGGGTGGGCGGCGGTGCGGTGTCTGACGGCGGCTCTGCGGGAGTCTCCGGCGGTGTTTGGGCGGTGTCTGACGGCGGCTCGATCGGTCGATCGACCGATGGGGCAGTAGCGGACGGAGTTTCCGCTTCTGCGGTTGTTTCTGCTGCAACTTGGCGGCTGCTATCTCCCATCACAGAGCCTGCTGGCAAAATTTGCATTTGAGGAATACAAGGATTAATCAGCGTCGCCGCCGAGCCAATACAGGCATTGGCACCGATCGTCCCCGCACCTACCACCAACACTCCTGCACCCAGAATCACGCCCGCCTCGATGTCCAGATTACCTTCGCGGGCGTGAAGGATAACTCCCATGCCGATGCAGGCACCGGCGGCGATCGAGATCCGGCTGCCCGGATCTGCTTGCAGGATGACTCCTGGGGCGATCGCCGCACCTTCATTTACAACCACATCGCCACTCATCAAAATCTGAGAGTTGCTACTTAATTGCAGTGGCGATAAATACATTCAACTTCACCATGAAAAGATCTATGATTTTAGATTAAATGACTTTAAATTATCCGTTTTCTAGACTGATAAAATTAAACCATATCCATCTAAGAAACGAGAATTTACTAATACTGAAAAGCTCGATCTGAACTTAGGATCAACCTAATTACGTAGGGCGAAGCACACCGCACCTTACCCACATAAGTAACGCATCCAACCAGTTTTTGAATAAGTTTTGTTCATGCTTTAAGATTTTCTCTAAAGTTTCCGAAAATCATAAATTTTGACCAAAAGTTCTCAATCGAAGCTTCTAACTATCTAAAATCCAACTTAAATCGCAGGGCTGATTCTCCCGCCAGCCCAACGCGAGAACTTAACGGGAGAAACCATTTAATTACCAGGCCTTCTTAAGGGCGCTGGATAATTTCTTCGAGCACCCGGCGCTTGGCCTTAGAGTCGATACCGAGCAAGCGGACGTACTCGCCGCTGTGTTCTTTGAGACAGCTTTCGAGAGCCGAAATTACTTCGGATTCGCGGTTGGAGGCGATCGGCGCGCAACTACTCCAAGAACCGGTACGGAAACGGCGCGCGTCGGCGTGTTCCGTGCCAATTTTGTAGCCTTGGGAGAGCAGGTTGCGGATTTGGTCGATCGTCTTGCCGGTCAAGATGCCGCTGCTGGCGACCGAACCTGTGTAAGCTTCTTTAATTTTCCCTGCTTTGAATCCCGAGGTTGCAGCCGGCTGAGCCGATTGAGCAACCGGGCCGTCGGGACGCTGAATAATTTCTTCAACTACGCGCCGCTTGGCTTTCGGGTCAATCCCGATGAAGCGCACGTATTCGCCTGGGTACTGGTTCATCACAGATTCTAAAGCGGCGATCGCCTCAGATTCGTTTCTGGTTTGCACCGAAGCCCCGCTTTGCCAAGAACTGGTACGGAAGCGGCGCGCATCGGCGTGTTCCGTCCCCACCTTGTAGCCTTGAGCTAGCAAGCCGCGAACCTGAGCCACTGTTTCGGCACTCAATTTTCCGCTGGACACGGAACCGCCATTGTGGTTGGCAGCTTGTGCAACTTTACCGTTAGATTGGTGAGTTTTCGCACCGTTAGAGCCGTTAGAGCCGTTGTCTCCCGGTCTTTGGACGATTTCTTCTAGTACGCGGCGCTTGGCTTTGGTGTCAATCCCGATCAAGCGGACGTATTCTCCTTGGTGGTCAGCCATGCAAGCTGACAAAGCCGCGACTACTTCAGATTCGCGGGTTGAGGAAATCGGGCCGCAAGTGCGCCAAGAACCGGTGCGGAAGCGGCGCGCGTCGGCGTGTTCTGCTCCCACGCTGTATCCTTGGGCTAGTAAATTGCGGATGCTATCGGCTAGAGAAGAACTCAATTGGGTGCCGGTTTGGGTAGAATAATTCATTTGAGTGATATTTGGGTTTTTAGCTTGCTCGTTGCGAATTGGTGCTAGACAAGCGATGTTGTCAGCGCAGCGATAACCCGTTCTTAGAGCGTCATTGATGCCGATGACGTGGGTCGCAAATTTAACATCTGAATCTTGAACGTCAGGCAGGCGATCGGCTTGCTGCTGATTAGTGATGATGGCTCCCGAAGGTATGTACTTACCGGGGGGAATCTCCACATCTTTAATTAGCACGTGCATCATGACAATGCAGCCGTTTCCTACTCTGGCGTTGAACACCGTAGAGCGAAAGCCGATAAAGCACTCGTCGCCCACGTAGGCCGGGCCGTGAATTAAACTCATGTGAGTGAGGGAAGTATTTTTCCCCACCCACACGGAATAGGATTTGTCGTCGTCTCCTTCGACTCTGCCTTGTTCTAGGCCGTGAATCACTACTCCGTCTTGAATATTGGTTCCCGATCCGATAAAAAACGGAGTGCCTTCATCGGCGCGGATAGATGTCCCGGGGGCAATCATCACATTTGAACCGATATGCACATCCCCAATAATGTTAGAAAAGGAATGTACGTAGGCGGTGTCGTGAATTTTCGGCTCAGCCAAGTTTTTCGACCAAGGCGTCGGGGGAGCCGCAACGCTGCGGGCTGCCATAAATTAAGTTCTCCTAAGCTGAAAATTTTTTTTGTTAGTTGTTAGTTGTTAGTTGTTAGTTGTTAGTTGTTCACTGTTCACTGTCAACTGTTCACTGTTAGCTGTTAGCTGTTCACTGTTCACTGCCAACTGTCAACTGTCAACTGTCAACTGTCAACTGTCAACTGTCAACTGTCAACTAGCGGTATGGGTCGTCTTTTTTACTGTAAATGAGGCGATTTTCTACATTGACAGTATCTATAATGCCTACTACTAGAGCATCGATCGGACGGTTTTCGCTCCCCGGCGCGATCCGGGCTGCGCTGCCGCGGGTCACTAAAACCCATTCATCTATACCAGCGCCCACACAGTCAGCGGCTACCTCATAGCCGGGAACTGGCGAACCTTCTTCATCGATGAATTGCAGCAGTAGAAATTTCGATCCTCTCAGCGTCGGCTCTTTTTGGGTACTGACAACTGTGCCGAGAACTTTGGCCATTTGCATTTTAGGTAATTGGTAATTGGTAATTGGTAATCGTCATTTTTTCACCGTCACTTGTCTTTTTTTTATGAGCTTTATTCAGTCCCATGTCTTCATTTTAGAATTTTTCGTCTAGTAACTAATGACTAATGACTAATGACTCGTGACTCATGACTAATAACCAATATCCCATGCCCGCCTTAATTAAAAATTAAAAATGCTAAATCAAAAACATCGCGATTTTTAATTTGTGATTTTTAATTTTTAATTACCAAATGCCCCTAACAGCCTCGATCGCGTATTAAGATCTGTTGAGGGGGCGAATGCCGCTCACGCCTTCGCGGAACTGTTCTACAGCTTCGGTGTAGCGAATGGGTAGCACGTACTCCAAGTTTTCGTGAGGGCGGGCGATAATGTGGGTGGACATCACTTGTCCGCCGTTAACGCGCTTCACTGACTCTACTCCGGCGGCGACGGAAGCTTGCACTTCCGAGACATCTCCTCTTACAATGACCGTAACGCGAGCGCTACCGATTTTTTCGTAGCCTACTAAGGTGACGCGGGCTGCTTTGACCATCGCGTCAGCAGCTTCTACCACTGCGGGGAAGCCTAAGGTTTCGATCATGCCAACTGCAATTGCCATTGGTTTTACTCCTGATTGAATATTTGGGGAACTAAAGTGTTAATGTTTGACGATCGCACTGCTTTTCGTCAAACATTTCGTCAAACGAAATTTCAGTGTGCTAAAAACTTAGTAGCCTCGGAACTGTTCTACTGCTTCTGTATAACGAATCGGCAGAACGTATTCTAGGTTTTCGTGGGGGCGAGCGATGATGTGGGTAGAGACGACTTCTCCGCCGTTCACCCGCTTGACGGACTCCACTCCTGCTGCAACTGAGGCTTGAACTTCCGACACGTTGCCGCGCACAATTACGGTGACGCGGGCGCTGCCAATTTTTTCATAGCCCACGAGGGTAACGCGAGCAGCTTTGACCATAGCGTCGGCAGCTTCCACAACAGCGGGGAAACCTTTTGTCTCAATCATTCCCACGGCAATTGACATTTTTGAATCTCCTTTGAGGATTAGTGAAATTACCGTTACAAATCTTTCAGAAATCTAAAAATTTGGACGGGGAGGCCCACATTATTTAGGAATGCAGTGTAAAGCTTCCTATACTATAAGAATAGGGCAAGCTGTCCACCTTGACAATATAAACTAACATCATAATGTTTAATAACAAAAATTAAAAAATTTTATGTTACTTAAAATAATTTAATATTTATTTAATAATCTTAATATAGAGCGGAGTAGATGCGGGCGGCGCTCGGGGAGTCAAGTAAGTACAAATACCTGTAAACTAGAGTTCGGTGGGTGAAGGCGGGGGATCTCGCTGTCGGGAAACTTGGGGATTTCAAGGGGGGGGATCGCGGGGAAACTGGCAAAAAAGGCAGTCTTGGCCCAGCGGCGGGCGTTTTTTTTCAGTGAGTGCCGATTCTGAGAAAGATGTATTTTTCTAGGGAGAAAATTATCAGTTTTGATGCTTTAATGTATAGTTAATTTTAGGTGCAAATTATTTTGCCAGAACTATTAAGGTCTGGTTTAATCAAAGTTTTAGAGTGTGGCGCGATCGCACGACACGACTGCTTTTCTATAAAGACAGCCAGTAATTTGAAGTTTCAGGGATAAATTAAATGACTGAATTTCTCCTCCAAGCCTGTTGGTGGGTACCTTTATATGGCTTAATAGGCGCAATTTTAACTTTGCCATGGTCTACCGGAACCGTTCGTAGAACAGGGCCCAGACCAGCGGCTTACTTCAATTTGCTGATGAGTGTGTTGGCTTTCATCCACGGGTCAGTTATTTTTACAGCAACTTGGGATCGACCACCCCAACAGTTGCTGGTGCACTGGGTGCAAGCAGCAGACTTAGATTTGTCTTTTGCCATAGAAATCTCCACGACCAGCGTCGGAGCAATGGAGTTAGTTTCTGTTCTGAGTTTGCTAGCACAAATTTACGCTCTCGGCTACATGGAAAAAGACTGGGCGCTAGCTCGATTTTTTGGGCTGCTCGGTTTTTTTGAAGCGGCAATTAGCGGCATTGCGATTAGCGACTCGCTGCTGCTAACTTACGCTTTGCTAGAAATGCTGACGCTTTCAACTTACCTGCTAGTCGGGTTTTGGTACGCTCAACCGCTGGTAGTAACAGCGGCTAGAGATGCGTTTTTAACAAAGCGTGTCGGAGACGTGCCGCTGCTGATGGGAGTAGTGACGCTTTCCACTTTAGCCGGAAGTTTGAATTTTTCCGATTTGGAAGCATGGGCGGAAACTGCAACGTTGTCTCCTTTAGTTGCAACTCTTTTAGGTTTAGCTTTAATCGCCGCACCTACAGCCAAGTGCGCTCAATTTCCGTTTCACTTGTGGCTCGATGAGGCGATGGAAGGGCCCAACCCGGCTTCGATTATGCGGAATACGGTGGTTGTGGGCGCTGGGGCTTATGTTTTGATTAAACTTCAGCCTGTTTTAGCGCTGTCGCCGGTGACTGATGCGGTGCTGGTGGTTTTGGGTGCGGTGACGGCGGTTGGCGCTTCATTGGTGGCGATCGCCCAAATCGACATCAAAAGAACACTATCGCATTCTACCAGCGCTTCAATGGGTTTAGTGTTTATCGCCGTGGGGCAGAATCACACTGACATTGCTTTGCTGTTGCTGTTCGCGCACTCGATCGCCAAAGCACTATTATTCATGAGCGTAGGGTCAATTATTACCACAACTCAGACTCAAGATTTAACAGAAATGGGTGGGCTGTGGTCGAAGATGCCTGCCACCACTACGGCTTATTTAGTAGGCGCTGCGGGGATGGTAGCGCTATTGCCGATGGGCAACTTTTGGGTAATGCGGCGCTGGCTCAACGGTTTTTGGACAGTGCCTTTGTGGCTAGTAGTTGTGCTGCTTTTAGTTAACGGTTTGACGGCGCTAAATTTAACTCGCGTATTCGGTTTAGTGTTTGTCGGAAAACCGCAGCCCAAAAGTCGCAGAGCTCCAGAAGTCGGTTGGCCGATGGCTTTACCGATGGTAATTTTGACGGTGATTGGGCTGTTGGTGCCTTGGATTTTGCAGCGGTGGCAACTGTTAATTAGTTGGACTGGGCCTTGGGCGACAACTGGGGATTTTGATACTTTAAATTTGCTGTTGAAGACTCTGGATACTCCGCTGTTGGTGTTATCTGGGTTGATTGGCGTTGCGGTTGGGGTGGCGATTTATTGGTACGGTGTTTTACCTAGACCAGTACGGCTGCCGATTCCAGCGGTGCAGAATTTGTTTGCTTACGACTTTTATATCGATCGAGTTTACCGCTTGACTGTGGTTTGGGCGGTGGCTTCTATTGCTAAAATCAGCGCTTGGACTGACAAGTATGTGGTAGATGGGGCGGTTAATTTGTTCGGTTTTGCCACAATTTTCAGCGGCGAAGGGTTGAAGTACAGCGGCACCGGTCAGTCGCAGTTTTATGTGTTGACTATTGCGGGCGGGGTTGCTGGGTTGTTGGGGCTGATTATTTGGCAGTTTTGAACCGCAGATGTTGGCAGATGAACGGGGATAAACGCAGATGAATTTCTTTGGGGTTTGTCTGCTTTTCTCGGATTTTATTCAAAGTCTATCGGCCATAATTCCACAACCGGAACTTCCCAACCGGGTAAAAGTTCGGGTATTGAAATCATGTCGCCGTCTCTCAATACAACTGGCTCGGCTGTCGGAGTGTAAATGGTTACGGTGTGTTTGTCTGGATCGATTAAAATTCCTACTTTCGCTCCGTTTTCGATAAATGATAGAATTTTGTCTCGGAGGGGTTTGAGGCGATCGGACTGAGACTTGATTTCTACAACTAAATCTGGAACCATTTCGGCAAAATACCGTTTGCTTTGTTTGAGACGTTCCGCTAACACAAAAGAAACATCGGGTGCTGTAAGGTTGGAATTGGGAAGAATAAACCCGCCACTCGACTCAAAAACTCGTCCGAGTTTCCGGGGCTTGACCCAGTTGAGTAAAAGACTGGCAAACTCGGCCCCTATTTCGCTCGATACAATGTCTGATGGGCCCGTAACGATAATCTTCCCGTCTACCAGTTCGAGTTGGTAGTCTAGATGTGCTTCCGAGAGTATAGCTTGCACTTGTTCCAAGTGGGCAACTGTGAGGCGCGTGGAAGGAGAACCGGATTGAATTTGCAAATTTTCTCGATCGGTAATAATTGAGGTCATAGGACGATTCCAAAGACATTTGCATCTATGTTAACAAGAAAATGGGCCGATCGCTTTTTTATGCAGTTGGTTTGCGTTAAGGTTAAATATAGTTCTAAAAACTGTGTAATAAAGGAAAGTTTTAATTGATGCTCAGTGCTTTAATCTGGATACCTATGTTAGCGGCTGCTCTGATTGGGTTTTGGCCCGGTGCGATCGGTTCTAAAATAGTTCGGAATGCTGCGATCGCCATTGCGGGCGTAACTTTTATTCTCTCGGTGATTTTGGCAGCTCAGTTTGATGCCAGTACGAGTCAGTTGCAGTTCTCGGAATTTATTCCTTGGATAGATACTTTGGGATTGAATTACAATCTCGGCGTTGATGGTTTGTCTCTGCCTTTGGTAATTTTAAATACTCTACTGACAGGGGTAGCTATTTACGCGACGGATGAGTCGATCCGCAGACCTCGACTTTATTATTCTTTGATGCTGTTAATTACTGGCGGTGTCACAGGAGCTTTCTTATCTCAAAATTTGCTGCTATTCTTCCTGTTTTTCGAGGTAGAATTGATTCCGCTTTACCTGTTAATTGCGATTTGGGGAGGGGAGCGTCGGGGTTATGCTGCTACTAAGTTTTTAATCTATACTGCATTTTCAGGGATTGTCTTGCTGGCTGCTTTCTTGGGTGTGGTTTGGCTCAGTGGTGCTTCTAGTTTCGATATGGTTGGTGCAGCCGGTGCATCGCATTTGCAAGGAGGCTCGCCATTACCTTTGGTAAGACAAATTGTGTTGCTGGCTGGGGTGTTGCTGGCTTTTGGAATTAAGATCCCTTTGGTGCCTTTTCATACTTGGCTGCCGGATGCTCACGTAGAAGCTTCGACTCCTGTTTCGGTGCTGCTGGCGGGGGTGCTGTTGAAGCTGGGAACCTACGGGATGCTACGCTTTGGTTTGGGTTTGTTTCCCGATGCGTGGGCGGTGGCGGCGCCTTGGTTGGCGAGTTGGGCGGTGGTGAGTGTGCTTTACGGGGCTAGTTGCGCGATCGCCCAAAAAGATATGAAAAAAATTGTAGCTTATAGTTCGATCGCTCACATGGGCTACATTTTGTTAGCCAGCGCCGCCGCGACTCCGATTAGTATGCTGGGAACAGTATTGCAAATGATCAGCCACGGTTTAATCTCGGCGCTACTATTTTTGAGTGTCGGCATTGTTTACAAAAAATCCGGCAGCCGCAACATCGATGTGCTCAAAGGTTTGTTCAATCCCGATCGCGGTTTGCCGATGATTGGCAGTTTAATGATCCTCGGCGTGATGGCGAGTGCCGGCATTCCGGGTTTGGCGGGATTTATTGCTGAATTTTTGATATTTCGGGGCAGTTTACCAGTGTTTCCCGTGCAAACTTTGCTCTGCATGATCGGCACTGGTTTGACTTCAGTTTACTTTTTAATTATGGTCAACCGCGCCTTTTTCGGCCGCCTTTCCGATTTGGTGGTGAATTTGCCGCAAGTCCGCTGGGGCGATCGCATTCCTTCGCTGGTTTTAGCAGTAATTATCGCCATCATGGGAATACAGCCGGGAGTTTTAATTGGCTTGAGCGAGAAAACTGCGATCGGTTTAGTATCGAATGTGCCAGCGCAAGTTCAACAACTTGCTCAAAACTTGGAGTGAAATATTCCATAAGTTTGTAGTGAGGACTTTAGTCCTTATAAACTTCTGAGGACTAAAGTCCTCACTACAAACATTACTCTGAATTCTGACTTTTTTGGTAAGAAAATAGTTATTCAATTAAGGTTGAACTAAAATGACAAGTACCGTATTAAAACCGTCTACCCATCCCCTGGCCGCCTACATTGACATCTTGGAATCAGGCAAAGCTTTGCTACCTGAATCTCCGGAAAATGTAGTAGAAGTTGTCGGCGTTCTCAAAAGTTACGCTATAGTTCTCGATGCCTACTCCCGCAATCTTAACTACATCGCCCAAGAACAATTTTTAGTGCTTTTCCCGTTTTTTAAATATTTCAACGGCGAGGTGACGCTGCCGAAATTGCTGCGCCATTTGTCCCATGACCGGATTAATTTTGAGTATGCTGAGTATTGCATGAGAACCATGCTTTGGCACGGCGGCGGCGGTTTGGACAGTTATTTGGATTCCCCGGAATTTAGCAGTTTGGCCGAAAAGGCGATCGCAGCTAAATTGAAAGGCGATTTTATGATGCAGGGACTCCACAAAATATTTCCTAATTTTTTGCCGGAACAAGTGCGGATGCTGGCTTATTACACTGGTTTGGGGCAGTTTTGGCGGGTAATGAGCGATTTGTTTATTGATTTATCCGATCGCTACGAAGCCGGGACAATTAAGTCGATCGCAGATATAGTAGATTTCGTCTTAGCAGGTTTGGTGGGCGCCGCCAGTCTACCAATTACCTACACCGTCAAGATTAGCGGTCAAGTCTACGATATCATTCCGGCGGCGGCGGGCTTGACATTTTTACCAGATGTAGCAGTGCCTTATGTAGAGTCAATTTTCTTTCGTGGAACAGCGTTTTTTGGAGTAGTTTCCTACAACGCCCAAGCGCATCAAATCCCCGAAAACCAGGGAGAATTTAACTATGGGGCTTTATTTGCCGATCCTTTGCCGATCGGAGGTGCAGGGATTCCCCCAACTCAATTGATGCAAGATATGCGGCATTTTCTGCCAGATTATTTGCACGAAGTTTACCGCAGTAACTGTCGCGGCGAAGATGATGTGCGGGTGCAAATTTGCCAGAGTTTTCAGAAGTCAATGTTTTGCGTGACGACAGCGACTATTTTCGGTCTAGCACCTCATCCAATGAATACCTCCGATCCAGAGGAGAAAAAGGCTAATCGGGCTTATTTAGAAGGTTGGATGGATCGATTTAGCAATTCTCGATTAGATTGGGCAAATCAGCCAACTATCATGGCTTGTCAGTTGTTCCCGGAACGTTAGTCAGTTGACAGTTGACAGTTGACAGTTGACAGGAAAGCAGTAGTCATTGGCAGCAATTACCAATTCCCAATTACCAATTCTCAATTCCCAATTCCCAAAGTATTTCGTAGGGTGTGTCGCTACTAAAAATCTGTGAATTTAATCGACAATCTCATAGCGACGCACCTTACACATCTTATGGTGCGATCGCCTCCTGCTTCGTTATTCCCGAATTATCTAGATTCGGACTAAAAGACTCAGGCCATGAGAATCAGTTCCGCAAGTTCCCAGCAAACCATAAGTTTCTGCTAAGTCTTTAACTAAAGCAGTTTGTTTGGGACTCGGTTTCCAAGGATTGGGATTAGTATAAGCATAGTAAGTTTCTACGCCGTCAATGCCGAGACAGGCTGCTTGTGGGATGAGTTTATCTGCGGTCGATCGATAGCGGCAAGGATGTGCTAGAACTGCTAAACCTCCTGCTTCGTGAATCGCTTCAATTACCCTGGCTGCTGCATAATAAGCGCTACCTTCAGTAGCTTTACCACGCAAGTAAGGTGTGAGACTGGGATGTTGCGGATCGAAGGCGTAAGCGAGAATGTGTACCTCGTTGTTGAGCAATTCAGCATTGAATTCAGCGCCTGTCCAAAGACTTGGTGCTGCGATGTTGCTGTCGCGATTGTTTAATTTCCAATTATCCAGCCAAATTTGAGCTTGAATGTAGCCTTTGGCGCTGTGGTGGTCGGTGATAGCGAAGCCTTTGAGGCCTCCGGCTATGGCTTGTTCCATCAATTTCTCTGGCTGCAATCGCCCGTCGGAGTAGACTGTGTGCAGGTGGAAGTTATAGGAACCCGGACAGCTATCGGCATCAATCGTCTGCAAGACTTGTTTGAGTGCTGAGATATTTTGGGCTTCTGGTTTGAGGCTAGAACTTGTTGAGGAAGCGAGATTGACCGTCATAAGCATTATTATAAAAAAAACTAGCTTTGTTCACTATATCTAATTTTTTATTGAATTGTTGGGGTCTGATACCCACACTACAAAGCGTTAGTCGCATTTTAAACCTGCGGCTGCGGCTGTGGGAAATTCGATCGGCACAAAAGTCAGGCCAAATTGTTCTCTAGCACAAGGCACAATGTGCGCCACTCGTTTAGGAGGGTTTTTCCGATTTCCCGTTGTCGAGTCAAATTCAATTATACCGGTGGCTCCATCAGCTTTAAAATCAGGAGAGGCTAAGGTTTTTTGCATTCCTTCGCGGCTGGGTTCTGGCTGGATTTCTAGGGCTTTAATCAGGGTTTTGGCAGCATCGTAGGTTAAAGCCGATCGAGTATTGACCGGGCCTCCCCACAATTTTTCAGCGTTGACCGGAAACTTTTGGTCAAAACTGATTGTCGGATGCCAAAACACGGATATGCCGAGCTTTTCAACGGATTTTAGCTGTTTTGCTACTTCTAAAGTTCTGGGTTCGTACAGCGTCCAAGGCCCGACAATCCAATTGCGATCGCCGTTAGCTTTAATCATTTCTAGCGCATTTTCTACAGCCTTAGTAACTTGACCATCGGGAAAGACAGCTATGGCTGTTTTTCCGGCTTTCTCAACTTCTTTCATTGCTGCTTCGGCGTTAAAATCATTTTTGGATAAGTCGTAATTACTGGTTCTAAAAGTCGAGCCTCCTTTGGCTTCAAATTGCTTTTTGAATTCTTCCCATAAAGAAGCGCTGAAGGGACTGTTGGGATTGTAAAAAACGGTAACTTTTTTCTGACCGACTGACAGCAGTTGATTTACTAAACCTTCAGCTTCTATACTGGTTGTCGGAGCCGTCCGAAAGAAGAATTTTCGAGGTTTGCGCGTTAGTTCTTCTGTTGTACTTCCTGGAGAAATAGCGACCAGTTTATTTTGATTGTAAATATCTACTGTTTCCACTGTCATGTCGCTGGTGTAGTGTCCGATTACTGCTATAATATCGGGTTGAGCCACCAGAGAATTTGCTCTTTTCACAGCGTAGGATTTGATATTGCCATCATCCGCGATGATGACTCTGAGACCTTTTCCTTTAATAGCTTTTGGTTCGAGAAAGCCTTGACCTGGAAAATCTTTATTACTGTCCTTGGCGGGAAGGAGACCTAAATTAACTTCGGTTTGAGCTTGAGCAAGGCCGCGCAGCAGTTCTTCGGCTAAATTTGCGTTGAGAATGCTACCGTCATCCTTTCTGCGGATGGGAACAACAATTGCGATCGTGTAATAGTCTGCATTGATTGATTTCAGCAGAGCATTGTTCATGTAAATTAAAGTTTCGGGGTCTCTGCGGTCGTCTCGCCAAGACTGCTTGAGCAATTTTAAAGCTTCTGAATAATTTGATTCCGCAAACTCATTAATTCCCCTTTGTTTTGACCAAAGGGCGGAGGTTTGTACTAGGAGTTTTTCGCCGGAACTTACACCATCTGGAGAGGGTGTGCGCTCGGAGATTGGTGTTTTTTCGCCGACAATTTCTGGAGAGGCTTTAGGCGTGGCGGGTGGCTGGGAAAGTATGCGGATTAAAAGTACGATCGCCAACCCTGCCGCAATTCCCGCAACGCCTAACAGCGCAGGCCTGCGATTGTGCTGGCGCAACATCCGCCCAGCTTTGAGTAACCGGGGGTTTGGGTTTGTCGGCGACGAATTCGACTCTGGCAAAACTTCATCAGCCGCATCCAATTCTTGCAAAACTTCAGAAACAGATTGGTAGCGCTCTTTAAAGTCGAAGCGTACCATCTTGGTTAAAATAGTTTTGAGACGGTCGCTAACTTGTACCGCAGGGCGATCGGGCGTCGAATAATCCCAGACAATTTCACAAGTTTCGGGGTCTTGTGGCAGATTGGTGGGACGTTTGCCGGTGAGAGCTTGGATGGCGATAATTCCTACGGCGTAAATGTCGTTGTAGGGTTGCGGGACTGACCGGGGATTGTATTGTTCCGGAGGCATATAACCGCTGGTGCCGATCGCCTGCGATGTTAATATTTCACCCGTAGAGTTAGCCGTAAAAGTGCTGATTTCTTTGACCGCCCCAAAATCAATCAAAACAATTTTTTGATCTGTTTCTCGCCGAATTAAGTTAGAAGGTGTAAGATCGCGGTGAATAATATTTTCTTTATGGACGGACTTTAAAATTTCCAGAATTTCTCGCAACAAGGCAACAGTTTTTTTCTCACTCCAGTGATCGCCCGCCGCGAGTTCTTGACTGAGCGGATGTCCTTGAACGTATTCTTGAACTAAGTAAAAATGGTCATTTTCTTCAAAGCAAGCGAATAATGCGGGAATGCAGGGGTGATTGCCGAGACGGCGCAAAGCGCTAGCTTCCCTTTCAAATCGCCTCCTTGCCATCTCCAAAACGCGCGGATCGTTCGATCGGGGAAAAGGAATTTCTTTAACAACGCACAGGGGATTTCCCGGTCTGCTGAGATCGTTAGCCGTGTAGGTGATCGCAAACCCTCCGCATCCCAACGGAGCGATAATTTGGTAGCTTTCGCGCAGGATATGCCCTAAGTTGACACACATATATTTCCCAACTCCTCTTGACAGGCTGCGATCTTTAATGTTAATTATACGCTTTTTCGATTCCAGATACAGCTTGGCAGTAGATCATATTTGTCTGGAGCGATATCAAAAACATTATAAATGTATTATTATAACTGTGACTAATTCCTCATTCCCTATTCTCCATTACTAATGACTAATGATTGGTGACTGATGACTGGTGACTTCTGCTATGTCAATCGCATTTTAATCCTGCGGCGGCGGCTGTCGGAAATTCGATCGGCACAAACGTAAGACCAAATTGTTCTCTAGCACACGGAACAATGTGCGCTAAGGCTTTCGGAGTGTTTTTCCGATTTCCAGTTGTCGAGTCAAACTCAATTATACCCGTTGCTCCGTCAACTTTAAACTCTGGAGATGCTAAGGTTTTTTGCATTCCTTCGCGGCTGGGTTCTGGCTGTATTTCTAAGGCTTTAATCAGCGTCTTGGCGGCATCGTAGGTTAAAGCCGATCGAGTATTGACCGGGCCTCCCCACAATTTTTCAGCATTAACTGGAAATTTTTTATCAAAACTGATTAACGGATGCCAAAACACGGATACGGCGAGCTTTTCAATAGACTTTAGTTGTTTTCCTGCTTCTAAAGTTCTCGGTTCGTACAGAGTCCAAGGCCCAACAATCCAATTGCGATCGTCATTTGCTTTAATCATTGCGATCGCATTTTCTACAGCCTTACTAACTTGACCATCGGGAAAGACAGCTATGGCTGTTATTCCGGCTTTCTCAACTTCTTTGATTGCTGCTTCGGCGTTAAAATCATCTTTGGATAAGTCGTAATTACTGGTTCTAAAAGTCGAGCCTCCTTTGGCTTCCAATTGTTTTTTGAATTCTTCCCACAAAGAAGCGCTAAACGGACTGTTGGGATTGTAAAAAACAGCAACTCTTTTCTCACCGACCTCAATCAGTTTATTTACTAAGCCTTCAGCTTCTGTGCTAGTTGTTGGTGCTGTCCGAAAGAAAAATTTTCGAGGTTTGCGTGTCAGTTCTTCTGTTGTACTTCCCGAAGAAATAGCTAGCAGTTTATTTTGATTGTAAATATCTACTGTTTCTACAGTCATGTCGCTGGTGTAGTGTCCGATAACTGCTAGAATATCTGGCTGAGTGACTAGGTAATTTGCTTTTTCCTTTGCGTAGGATATGACATTTCTGTCATCAGCAATGATGACTTTGAGACCTTTTCCTTTAATCGCTTTTGGTTCGAGAAAGCCTTGACCGGGAAAATCTTTATTGCTGTCCTTGGCGGGAAGGAGACCTAAATTAACTTCGGTTTGAGCTTGACCAATGCCACGCAGCAGTTCTTCGGCTAAACTTGCGTTAATCATGCTACCGTCCTGATTTCTGCGGATGGGAACAACGATCGCGATCGTGTAATGTTCTGCCTTGATTGTCTCCAGCAGAGCATTGTTGATGTAAATTAAAGTTTCTGGGTCTCTGCGGTCTTCTCGCCAGGACTGTTTGAGCAATTTTAAAGCTTCTGAATATCTTAAGTCGGCAAACTCATTAATTCCTCTTTGTTTTGACCAAAGCGCAGACGTTAGGAGTTGTTCGCCGGAACTTATACCCTCTACACGATGCCGAGTTGGTGATGGGCAACTTTTCGGGCTTAGCCGGCAAAAAATTATCGGTAAAAGTACGATCGCCCCTGCCGCAATTACCGCAATCACTAATAGCAGCCAGAGAAAGCGCGATCGTGGAGGTGTAGGTGGCAATGGAGGTGTGGGTGGCAATGGAGGTGTAGGTGGCGATGGAGGTGTTGGTGGCGGTGGAGGTGTTGGTGGCGATGGAGGCGATGTTACGATCGCATCCAAGTCTCGCAAAACCTCAGTCACAGATTGATATCGATTTATATAGTGGAAGCGAACCATCTGATCGAGAATATTTTTTAGACCATCACTCACTGGTAGCGGAGTGCGATCGGACGTGGAGTCATGCCAGATAATTTCACCAGCACAATCGTAGTTTCTGAGCTCTGTCGGATACTTCCCGGTGAGAGCTTGAATCACGATCATCCCTACGGAGTAAATATCATTACAAGCATGGGCAGTACGCCCATTTGATTGTTCGGGAGACATATAACCGCTGGTGCCGATCGCCTGCGATGTGAATATTCTACCTGTAGAGTCAGCCGTCAAAGTGCTGATTTCTTTAACAGCCCCAAAATCAATTAAAACAATTTTTTTATCTGTTTCGCGCCGAATTAAGTTAGAAGGTGTAATATCGCGGTGAATAATATTTCTTGCATGGACGAACTGTAAAATTTCCAGAATTTCCCGCAACAAGGCGATCGCCTGATCCTCATTCCACTGTTGACCTGGAGTAAGTTTTTGCTTGAGCTGATGTCCTTTAATATATTCTTGAACTAAGTAAAAATTGTGATTTTCTATAAAATAGGCGAATAATTGGGGAATGCACGGGTGATTACCAACAATAGACAAAGCGCTAGCTTCCATTTCAAATCTTGCCGTTGCTCTGTCCAAAACACGCCGATCATTCGGAAAAGGAATTTCCTTAACAACGCATTCGGGATTTCCGGGTCTGCCTAGATCGTGAGCCGTATAGGTTATCGCAAACCCTCCGTGTCCCAACCGATCGATAATTTTGTAGTTTTCGTGGAGGATATGCCCTGACTCTAGACACATATATTTTTCAACACCTGTTGACTGGCTCCGGTCTTTGATGTTGATTATACGCTTTTTCGCGACCAGATACAGCTTGACAATATATCAAATTTGTCTGGGTGTATATCAAAAACACTATAACTGTCACCAATTCCTGATTCAGCAAGCAATTTTTGAAATTATCTGTAAAGTGTCTGAATTTGAGAAATATTTTAATCCATACTCCGAGACTAGATACTCACGCACCGCGACGATATTAGTCAGGTGCGTCAGTTTGTGATTTGCTCGATTAGTACAGAAGATGGCACGAGCTGACGCACCCTACAGATTAAACTAATAAAAACAAATTCCCAGGCATAACCTGGGAATGAAAAATATTAAAAATAATGTTGTTTTAATAAATTGACTTTGCCGGAAAGCGGCGATAATTTGGGTCATAATTGAGCAGCGCTGGTAGATTTGAGAGCGGAGGCCGGGGCGGGCATTCCGGTTCCGGTGCCGCACCCGATCGCATTTCCCGAACTCAAGAAAACAGTTGCGTTCATGTTGGATCACCCGTTAAGCTTGGCTGCTGTTGCGAGTCTGGCTTGCCAGATCCAACAGTTGCGCCCAACGTTTTTGGACTTGTTTGGGAGTGCAGTTGAGCGCAGTGGCGATCGCCTTATCGCATTCTTGATTCCGCTTCATTTCCAACAGTTGCTGCATTTGGGGCGACAGTTGAGCGCGAAATGCTTCCCATTTGTCGGAAGTCATGCCCAGCTTTTGATCGACATCAGCACCCAGCCATTCGTGTACCAGTTTCCAATTTTGAGTGCGGGAAAATTTTTCGACGTGGTACTTAAACCGTTGTTGCAAGTAGTCGCGCTGGCGGGAAGACAAACCGAGAACGCGATCGATTTCCGAAGCCGAAAGGTCTTGCAATTTTAAAGTTAAGTAACTCACGCATTCGGGCTGATTTTGGGCTTCCAGATAAGCGATCAATTCGGCGACAACTCGATCGCGCAGCACTGCATCAGCCGGATCGACAGTATCCGAAACCATTTGTTCGCGGACTTGTTGCAGCGCCGGAGAGCGGCTGTAAATTTCCGCATCTTCTCCCTTGCCCGACTCTACAGCCATTTCAATGTCGATCGCAGTTTCTGGAGGCTGGCCCTTGGCAAATCCTTGAGCGCGAAGCACGATCAGGCGCTGGCGGTTGCGGCCGGGCAAACCGATTTGGCGCTTGGCGTAGTGTTCAGTGAAAGCCATGTACTCAGCCAATTCTATCTGCGTGCGGGGCGTGTAGTTGAGATCGAGTTGGTGTTCGCGGCGGAAGGCCCGCAGAGCTTCGATGTAAAAGCCTTGCAAAAAGTCTTCAATCATGTTGTAGCGAGCTTGGAAGTTCAAGTTCGATCGGAAGGAAGCAACATGGCGGTAAATCATTGCCGCGAGGTGAGAGTGCAGTTCGACGCGGCCTTGTTTGGAACCGAGGCGGTAGTATTGCAGGGTTTTTTGCAACCGGTGCTCGGCCAAGGTGATTTGCCAAGCTTCAACTTCGCCGGAAATTTGGATGCGATCGCTTTTTTGGCAAATCCGTTCGACTTCCTTAGCAATCCGCATCGCCACTGCTTGAGCGCTGCGGCTGGCAGTTTTCATGGACGCTTCCAATTCTTTGAGGGCGAATTGGGCCAAAGCCAGGATATTGATGCTAGGAACAGTATTGATTTCGGCGGTTTGTTCGGTGGAGGTGGCGGGAATGAAGTTGAGGGCAGAAGCGGTGTTGCAGTTGACGGTGTTGGTGGCAGTTTTGACAGTCATGGCGTTTATCGGGTAGTAGCGTAGAGTGGGCGAGGAGAACAGTTGCTGGCGGTTTCGCTTGCTGTGCTGATTCAACTCTCTATACATTGAATATAGGGAAGTAGAGATAATCGCAGTGATGTCAGTGTTCCACTCTCTCATGCAACAGTTTTTGGCTGCTGAATCTGATTCTAAGCGCTGGCTGTGGAAGATTAGTTTTATTAGGCTTCAACCCTTACTGTACAAGCATTCTGAGCTGTAATGTTGGTAGGGCGATCGCGACAAAGATGGACGGTGTTCCGGGGCCGCTGAGTGGACAATTTACCAACTGGCCCTTTGAGGTGGTTTTGGGCGTCGCAGATTGTGGAATCGAGAGTCGGCAGAGTGTAGCGAACTGCTTTATCTTCAAAGCCTACGCCACAGCAGTTGGGAAACCCGGTGAATCTGCAAATTTGCTCTTGGTAAAACGCCCAACGGCTTTTTTTTGAACGAACCGCAAAGACGCTAAGAACGCGAAGGAAGATCGGAAAAGTAGGGTGTGCACCGCGCACCGCCTGGGCTGTCTGCCAACAATTCAAGCCGATTCTCTCTCTAATACCAAAGTCACCGGGCCGTCATTCTCTATAGAGACTTGCATCTGATCTCCAAACAGCCCTGTTTCAACTTTTAAGCCGCTCTGGCGCAACTTTTCGACAAATTTCTCATAAAGAATGGAGGCTCGCTCAGGAGCCGCTGCTTGGTCGAACGAAGGGCGTCTACCTTTGCGACAGTCGCCGTAGAGCGTAAACTGACTGACAACCAGCAACTCGCCGCCGATGTCTTGTACGGACTTGTCCCAGCGGCCGATATCCCTGGCTGTGTCGGGAAACAAACGCAATTCTAGGCATTTGCGAGCCATCCAGTCGAGTTCTGCTTCGGTGTCGGTGTTTGCAATACCTACAAGCAAGTTGAGTCCGCAGCCGATTTTGCCGATAATTTCACCATTAACTTGGACTTGAGATGATTTGACTCGTTGGATGATGACTCGCATTTGAAATCTGAAGAGGAATTATGAAAAGAAACCCGGTTTCTCGGATAAATCTTGGTTTTGGCCGCGAAGTCTCGACGAAACAAACCGGGTTTCTAGCTAGCGCACGTTTGTTCTGCTTAATTTTCAACCTTTAGTTTTTCCCAAAACCTTTGCCGCGATTTGTGGAAGGCGTAGAAAGACAGTTTTCGATTTGCGATCGCAAAGTCTCGGTATCCAAGCCCTGACCGATCATCACAAGTTGATTTTTCGGCTCACCTTTCCACTCGTCATCGTCCATCGAAAATCGTTTGCCGCTCAGGTGAAAAATATGCCGTTTGGGACTTTCTTCAAACCACATAATCCCTTTCGCACGAAACACGTTTGTTGGTAGTTGATTGTCTAAGAAATATTGAAATTTTCTTAGAGAAAACGGCTGGTCGCTTTGGAAAGAAATTGAGGTAAATCCGTCATTTTCTAAATGGTCGGAGTGGTCATGATGTTCGTGTCCGTGAGCGCTATGATCGTGAGCGCTATGATCGTGAGCGCTATGATCGTGAGCGCTATGGTCGTGATGTTCGTGTCCGTGAGCGCTATGGTCGTGGTGGTCGTGCTCGTGATGATCGTGAGCGCTATGATCGTGAGCGCTAGGAGTTTCCTCAGAGAAATATTTTCCCGATTCAAACAATCCTATACTGAGGATAAGCGGTAGGGGAACTTCCGATTTTACGGCTCGCAGAATTCGAGCACCTTCTTTGACATCGCGAATTTTAACTTCCAACAAATCTAACTCTGCTTCTTCAACCAAATCTGTTTTGTTGAGGACAATAATATCGCCGTAAGCTATTTGACTGTAAGCTGCTTGAGAGTTAAACAAATCTAAGCTATAGTTGGCTGCGTCTACTACTGTAACTATCGAATCGAGACGGGTCAGGTCGCGCAGTTCTGTGCCTAAAAAAGTTAGAGCAACTGGCAGCGGGTCGGCGAGTCCGGTTGTTTCTACTACTAGATAGTCGAGATTTTCTTGACGTTCTAAAACTTTGTAAACTGCATTAACCAAATCTTCATTAATTGTGCAGCAGATGCAGCCGTTGTTCAGCTCAATCATGTTGTCGTCGCTGGTGACAATTAGTTCGTTGTCGATGCCGATTTCGCCAAATTCATTGACCAAAACTGCTGTTTTCAAACCTTGCTGGTTGCTCAGGATGTGGTTGAGCAGGGTTGTTTTGCCGCTGCCGAGAAATCCTGTAATGATGGTAACGGGTAAGCCGTGTTTGGGAGCGTCCATCGCCGTTTCTGTCTCGGACTGAGTTGTAGATTGCATAGCTTGACTGTCAAATAATGTCGATCGCACTTTCCTTGTGCTTCTCATTCTATCTTACTTAGGATAAAGCCTCGTAAACCCGGTCGAGCGGATAAATTTTGGGTTTGGCGATATGGCATCTACGCATCAAGCGCAAATCAGCCCAACAGTGCAAAGGCAGTTGGCTTGCAGCCTGTTTTCCCCCTAAATCCAGCAGGGACAAATTTGGGGCAGACTTTTGCGAGTGCGATCGGCCAATTCCCGCTGCTCTAGAATAGTTTTAAAATTATTTTAATTATCAAGCTGCCTAAAATATTTAAATTTCAACTAATTTAAACTAAAACAGGGCGGTGGCTAACAACAGCCACCGCCCTCAAGATAGTATTGCACTATCTAAGTCTGTCCTTACGCAGGAAGCAAGACTGAATCGATGATGTGGATGACGCCATTATCAGCAACAACGTCGGCTGTGGTAACGGTAGAATCATTGATTTTGACGCCACTGGAAGCATCAATTTTCACTTCAGAACCTTCAACTGTCTTGGCAGATGTCAGCTTGACTACATCAGCAGCCATGACTTTGCCAGCAACGACATGATAAGTCAAGATTTTTGTGAGCTTAGGAATGTCCTTAAGCAGTGCTTCTACAGTACCTGCGGGAAGCTTAGCAAAAGCTTCGTCTGTAGGAGCGAAAACTGTGAAGGGGCCGGCGCCTTTGAGAGTATCTACTAAACCAGCAGCTTTGACAGCAGCAACTAGGGTTGTAAAAGAGCCTGCCGAAACGGCGGTATCAACGATGTCAGCCAAGTGAGTCACCTAGGTTTTGTATTCTGTAAACTACTATAACGCTAAAAAGTTAATTTAGCTACATATTTTTTTTTCGTTCAGTTTAGTTTTTTTATATAAGATAGAACATTTTTTTATAGCTTATTCCAGTAAATACCTATCTAAAGATAGATGAAAATTAACAAATTTTACTGTATTTTAAGGCAATGTGATCCTAAATACATTGAGCGGTCGATCGCCGTCGTGGTGTTGAAAGTAAACCCAAGGGCGATGGCGCCCGGCCCCGCCAGCTACGAGATTTTGATTAAATTGACAAAACATTCAACATCAAGCTCGGCGCTAACGCGCAAAAAGCCACCACCTACTTATGGCAACAGTTCGGCAAATCCCGATCTAGACTGTTAACAGCCATTAACTAACGGATGGGTGACATGAGATATAAACTACTAGGTCACAGCGGACTGCGCGTTTCCGAAATCTGCCTCGGAACCATGACTTTTGGGGAAGACTGGGGTTGGGGCGGTTCCTACGAGGAAAGCCGTAAAATGTTTGATTGCTTTGCAGAAGCAGGCGGCAATTTCATTGATACCGCGAATCTCTACACCAACGGTACCAGCGAAAAATATGTCGGCGATTTCATCGGGGGCGATCGCGAAAAATGGGTAGTTGCCACTAAGTATAGCCTGAACATGAAGAATGGCGACATCAACGGTTTCGGCAACCACCGCAAAAATATGGTGCAATCAGTAGAAGCAAGTTTGAAACGGCTGCAACTTGAATACATAGATTTGCTGTGGCTGCACGCTTGGGATTTTACCACACCAGTCGAAGAAGTAATGCGCGCCTTTGACGATTTGGTACGCGCCGGCAAAGTTCTTTACATCGGCATTTCCGATACACCAGCTTGGATTATTTCTTCTTCAAATACGATCGCCCAACTGCGCGGTTGGACACAATTTATCGGCTTGCAAATCGAGTATTCTTTAAAAGAGCGAACTCCCGAACGGGATTTGCTACCGATGGCAAAAGCCTTTGATATTGGCGTGACAGCTTGGAGCCCCCTAGCCGGCGGTTTGCTGACCGGAAAATATAACATTTCAGAAACTGCCGGCGAAGCCAAACGGCTTAACTCACCTGAATCTGGAAAAATTAGCGAACGTGACCTCAATATTGCTGCTGAAGTTAGTAAAATAGCAGCCGAAATTGGCAAACCTGCTTCTCAAGTAGCCCTGAATTGGCTGCGCCAGCAACCAATCGATGTGATTCCAATTATTGGTTCGCGCAAACTCTCGCAACTTCAAGAAAATATCGCTTGTTTGGAATTTGAATTAACTCCCGAACAAATGCAGCAGTTAGATGCAGCAAGTGCAATTGAATTGGGTTTCCCCCACGATTTCTTAAACAGTTCGACTATCCAAGATTTTGCCTTTGGAGGGGGAATCGCCAAAATTGACAGCCACCGACTTTAACGTTGCTGCTATCTTCTAATCGCGGGTTTACCCAGATATTGGTGAACCCTTCCTGAGACGGATGATTGAGATTGGTGCTCTCGGGGTCAGTTTACCCTCACATTTTGCACCAATCTCGTCACCTTGGTTTCTGGCCGCAGACTCGCGTAAAATCCTAGGTTTATCCTGGCTGTTACCTGGTTTCTCTCGTATTGTTGAGAATGGTGTCCGATGTGAGTTTAACCCGAATTCATAAACTGTTATTTTTTCATCTATCGAAAGTCAGAATTTTCTAACTAAAAAATGTATATTAGGATACAAAGTTTTGAAACCTGCGATCGGGTAAGTTTAAAAAAGGCGAGGTTTGTCAAATCAAAGCGCAACAAAAGCACGGGCGGCGAAGCTATCCCGAACGCGCGTGCGTTCCCGTTCCCCGGAGGGGTTCCCGAAGGGTAGGGTAGGGAATCGCAAATTTTCTCTACTCTACCAAATACAGCCATAAAACTCGATCCATTTTCATCCCGTACCTGCCAGTTAAGAGTCATTTTACAAGGTCGATCGGCATTTTAACCGCTTTTCAACCAAGCGTGCAAGCTAGACGCGCCCTGAGAACGAAGTCATCCTTCAGATAGAAGTAATGGCAGAAAAACTGAGTTAGATTTAACAACAATAGCAAGTCTAACAATATTAACTGCATCTCCAGTTTCAATTCTGAAAAAAGCAGATAAGCGTGTTTTTCCGCAGCTAAGCAGTTGCTTTGTTTAGCCCAATGAATGCGGCGCTTGCTCGTCAATAAAACTTCTCAGATTTATGCTTGCAACTTTCAGTAAGACACTGCTGAGAACCATACCCTATTGACAAATTTTAATTGACAAATTCCCGAGGCTAATTATGTCCCCCCCAGCAAATTCAATCAACAGTAATTATAGCAATAAAGGTCGAGCATGGGAGATCCGATTTACCTCAATAGACCCAGCAAAATCGCCGTCTCAATTCGCTCCCTCCGGCGCATTGCGCTTATCAAAAGCTGCTGCTTTAGATGCACCGGATTTAGTTTGCCTGTCTCATTTGCGATGGAATTTCGTCTATCAGCGTCCGCAACATCTCTTGGGGCGCTGCGCCCAAAAACGCCGCGTATTTTTTATAGAAGAACCGATTTTTAGCGCTGCAACAGATTGGTGGCTTGATGTCAGCATTCACGAAAGTGGAGTCTGGGTAATAGTACCGCACCTGAGTGAAGGAATCAGCGAAGAAACAGCACAAACTGCTCAGCAAGCCATGCTAGATGATTTGTTGCAATCAGCAGAAATTAGCCAATACATCCTCTGGTATTACACACCAATGGCTGTCAGTTTCACCAACCACTTAAAGCCGCTAGCTGTAGTCTACGACTGCATGGATGAACTGTCAGCATTCCAAGGCGCGCACCCGGATTTAAAAGCAAATGAAAAACAACTATTAAAGCGCGCCAGCGTCGTTTTTACAGGCGGACACAGCCTCTACGAAGCCAAACAGCACCAGCACCAAAACATTCATGCTTTCCCGAGCAGCATCGAAAAAGAACACTTTGCTAAAGCCCGGAATCTTTCAGAAGAACCGATGGATCAAAAAGATATTCCTCACCCGCGTTTGGGATTTTTTGGCGTCATAGACGAACGCATGGATATCGAACTGCTGGGCGGCATTGCCGAAGCAAGACCGGACTGGCATTTAGTCATCATTGGCCCGGTGGTGAAAATCGATCCTGCAACTCTACCAACTCACCCAAACATACACTATCTCGGTGGCAAATCTTATCAAGAACTGCCAGCATATTTAGGCGGGTGGGATATAGCAATGCTGCCTTTTGCAATTAACGAATCGACTAAATTTATTAGTCCGACGAAAACTCCCGAATACCTCGCTGCCGGCAAACCGGTGATTTCTACTCCGATCCGCGACGTGGTGCGGCCCTACGGAGAAAACGGCTTGGTTCGGATTGCGAGCAATGTTGCAGAATTCGTTGCTGCTGCTGAAGAAATTATGGGAGAAAGTTCGGAGGCTCGGATTAAGTGGCTGGGCGAAGTTGACGCCTTTTTAGCAGACAATTCTTGGGACAATACCTGGGGCGAAATGCTGGGGTTGATCGAAAGTGCGATCGCAGGCACAAGACAGAAAGCCGAAGGCAGGATGAAAGTCTTAAGTTAGAAATGTTGATGTTTAACACTCAACAATACTAGCTTACCACTTACCAATTACAAATTACCAATTAGCAATTACCAATTACCCAAAATCAGAGGTGTTTTAATGTTTGACTATTTAATTGTCGGAGCCGGATTTGCAGGTAGCGTCATTGCCGAAAGACTAGCAACTCAGGCGGGCAAAACAGTCTTGATAATTGATACCCGCAACCACATCGGCGGTAATGCCTACGACCACTACGACAACCACGGCATCCTGGTACACAAATACGGCCCCCACATTTTTCACACCAATTCGCGCCCAGTTTTCGAGTACCTTTCGCAGTTCACCGAGTGGCGCCCCTACGAACACCGCGTCCTCGCCAGCGTGGACGGTCAACTGCTGCCAATTCCCATCAATCTCAACACAGTAAACAAACTTTACGGACTGAATCTCACATCATTTGAAGTTGAAGATTTCTTCGCGAAAGTAGCTGAACCAAAGGATTATATTCGCACTTCCGAAGATGTCGTTGTCAGCAAAGTCGGCCGCGAACTTTACGAGAAATTCTTCCGCAACTACACCCGCAAACAGTGGGGAGTTGACCCGTCGGAACTTGACAAATCAGTGATTGCGCGCGTGCCCACCCGCACTAACCGGGACGATCGCTATTTCACCGATACCTATCAAGCAATGCCCCTGCACGGCTACACTCGGATGTTTGAAAAGATGCTGTCTCACCCAAACATCAAGGTGATGCTGAATACCGACTACCGCGAGATTGAGAGTTTTATTCCTTACGGGGAAATGATTTACACCGGGCCGGTCGATTCCTATTTCAATTATTGCTACGGTAAACTTCCTTACCGTTCCTTAGAATTCAAGCACGAAACGTTGAATGTACCCGTACACCAAGCAGCACCAGTGGTAAATTACCCGAACGAGCATTTATATACTCGCTGCACCGAGTTTAAATACCTCACCGGACAAGAGCATCAAAAAACTAGCATTGTCTATGAATATCCCCAAGCTGAGGGAGACCCTTACTACCCGGTTCCGCGTCCAGAGAATGCTGAGATTTACAAGAAATATAAGGCTTTGGCTGATGCAACTCCGGGAGTTTCTTTTGTGGGAAGGCTGGCGACTTACAGGTATTACAATATGGATCAAGTTGTCGCTCAAGCTCTGACAACTTACACTCAAATTACTAGCAAGCCGGTGATTGAATTTGTGGAAAATCTTAACGGTTCTGCCTCTAATTTAAGCTCGTCAAAGGCAGTTTCCGAGATGCCAGCCACAGCTTCTGTCGAAGTAGCGGCTGTCAACGGCAACGGCAAATCTGCTACCAACTAAGTGGTAGCTGTGATTTGGTAAGGGCAAAAAGGTAAGGTGCGGCCGCGCGCACTTTACTCGGCTTTACTCAAAAGTTATGTAACAATTAAAATCAGGGTTGAGGTGAAAATGAGCGTTATAGTTAAAATAGTTTTGTCTCATGATGTTTTGGAAAAATCTCAATTTCCTCAGTTTCAGAAAGAAATAGAGCGCCTAATTGAAAGCGGTGGCAAAATTCTGATGCTGGATTTCTCAAATATCAATTTCTTAAAAAATGCGGAGTTGATGGCTGTAGTGGCGATCGTGAAATTAGTTAGAGACAGCGAATGTATACTTTTGATATCGGCGATGAGCGAACAAGTTAGAATGCTATTTGAACTGACGGGACTACAACAAATATTTCAGTGTTTGCCGCCGGAGGAAGAAGTTCCTCTCAAAAGTGACCTAGCTGAACCGTTAGGAGGTTTGCAAAGTGTTGCTAGCTAGGGGAGAGTGTGAGAGAGTGAGAGTGTCGGAGTGTCGGAGTGGGGGATGGTAAAAATCTTCCTTCTTTGTGACTCAGGACTCAGGACTCAGGACTCAGGACTCAGGACTTCAGCAGGAGAGAGCTTTCAGATGAGGCTGTTTTAAGGTGCACAACTTTTGCAAATTAATCAGCAAAAAAAACTTGTGAAAGTCGGGGCAATTGTCGCTAACCTATAAATATAACTTCGGGTAGATGTGCCGATGAGTTGGTTAGGTAGAGAACTAGAAAATTGCGATATTGAAGAGTCTTTCAGTCTAGACAGCAAGGTGACAGTTCAAGGGCGCAAAACAGGTTATCCGCGCCCGCAATTGCGCCGGAGCAACTGGATTTGTCTGAACGGTCAGTGGAGGTTTGCTTATGACGACGCGGGACGCTGCGTGCAGCCGATCGACATTACCGACTGGAGTCACACTATAGAAGTGCCGTTTGTTCCCGAGTCAGCAAAAAGCGGGATCGGCGACACGAATTTTCACGCCAACTGCTGGTACGATCGCGAATTTGAGATACCCCACACAGAAAGCAGAGTTCTCCTCCACTTCGGCGCCGTAGACTACCGCGCCCGCGTCTGGGTAAACGGTCAGTTTGTCATGGAACACGAAGGCGGGCACACTCCTTTCAGCGCAGACATTACAGCAGTTATTAACCCCATCGGCCCGCAGCGGGTGACAGTCTGGGCCCAGGATGACCCGCAAGATTTGGCAAAACCGCGCGGCAAGCAAGATTGGCAAGTGCAACCGCACAGCATTTGGTATCCGCGCACGACGGGCATTTGGCAGACAGTCTGGGTAGAATTGGTACCTCACACTTATATCGATCGCATCCGCTGGACTCCGCAGTTTGAACGCTGGGAAATCGGTTTTGAAGCGTTTGTGGCGGGCGATCGCCAGTCAGGAATCCAGATTAAAGTTAAACTGTCGATCGGCTGTTTGCTGCTGGTCAACGACACCTACGAAGTCATCAACGGCGAAATCCACCGCCGCATCGCCCTCTCAGACCCGGGTATCGACGACTACCGCAACGAACTGCTGTGGAGTCCCGAAAAACCGACATTAATTAACGCTCAAGTGGAGTTGTGGGCCGACGGCAAACTGCTCGACGAGATTAAATCTTACACCGCGATGCGGACTGTCAGCATCCAGCGCGATCGCTTCATGCTCAACGGCCGCCCCTACTACCTGAGACTGGTGCTCGATCAAGGTTATTGGCCCGACACCCTGATGACGGCCCCCTCCGACGAAGCCTTGCGCCGCGATGTCGAATTAGTCAAAGCCATGGGTTTCAACGGCGTGCGCAAACACCAAAAAATCGAAGATCCGCGATTTTTGTATTGGGCCGACGTGCTGGGGCTTCTAGTTTGGGAAGAAATGCCCAGCGCCTACCGCTTCACTCCCAAGGCCGTTGACAGGCTGACGCGGGAGTGGACGGAAGCGATCGACCGCGACGCCAGCCATCCCTGTATCGTAGTCTGGGTGCCCTTCAACGAATCTTGGGGAGTTCCCAATTTAGTGGAAGCGCCAGCCCACCGCCACTACGTGCAAGCGCTGTATTTCTTGACAAAAACCCTCGATCCGACTCGCCCGGTAATTAGCAACGACGGTTGGGAAAGCACCGATACCGACATCCTGGCGATTCACGACTACGACAACAACTCGCAAACTCTAGCCAAGCGCTACGGGCCCGAAGTCCAGTTAGCCGATTTGTTCAATCGCGGGCGTCCGGGAGGGCGCATCCTCACCTTGGACGGGCACCCGCACCAAGGACAGCCGGTGATGCTGACCGAATTCGGCGGCATCGCCTGCGCGGGCCGCGAAAACCCTGATTTTCACAGGGTTTGGGGCTACGTGCGCGCGTCGGATACATCTGAACTGCAAAAGCGCTATACGGCGCTGCTGAAGGTGGTAAACCGAGTGGAAATGTTCAGCGGATTTTGTTACACGCAGTTGACTGATACTTTCCAAGAAGCTAACGGTTTGCTGTATGCCGATCGCACTCCTAAGTTTCCCCTAGAGGCGATCGCGGCGGCAACTCTCGGCTGGGATATTCCCGAAAGTTCGCCGGAATCTGTCACTCAGTGCTAATTGGGAATTGGGAATGGGCCAAACAGGGCATTGGCCAAACAGGGCATCGGTTATTAGTTATTAGTTATTAGTTGACAATTCCCAATGCCCAATAACCAATAACCAATAACCAATAACCAATAACCAATAACCAATAACCAATAACCAATAACTAATAACCAGTAATGTTTCAAAGTTTTTTCATGGGCGGTTTTGAATGTTCCACGCACAAATTGCGATCGGGAAAACGCCTCGATGTCACAGCGGCCACCGGCCACGATAAATTCGCAGTCGCCGACTACCAACGCTTGCAACAGCAAGGCATTTACACAGTCCGCGAAGGCCTCCGCTGGCACTTGATCGAACAGTCGCCCGAACAATACGATTTTTCCAGCGCCCTGCCCATAATTCGCGCCGCCCGCGACACCAAAATGCAGGTAATTTGGGATTTGTTTCACTACGGCTGGCCCGACGATATTGATATTTTCAGTCCCGAATTCGTGTCCAGATTTGCCAAGATGGTGCGCGCTTTTATGCAAGTGCTAACTGACGAAACAGACCAAACACCTTTCGTGACACCTGTCAATGAAATTTCATTTATTGCCTGGGCCGGCGGTGATGTCGCCTACATCAATCCCTTTGCGGAGGGGCGCGGAGACGAACTCAAAATCCAGTTAATTAAAGCAGCGATCGCAGCGATAGAATCAGTTTGGGAAATCAATCCCCGCAGCCGCATAGTTCAAATCGACCCCGTAATTAACATTATTGCCGATCCTGACAAACCGCAGGATCGAGACGCGGCGGAAGGTTATCGTTTATCTCAATATCAAGCATGGGATATGTTGGCGGGACGCTTTCGCCCCGAACTCGGCGGCCAGGAAAAATATCTCGATATTATTGGGTTGAATTATTACGATCGCAATCAGTGGATTCACAATGAAGATCCGATGAAATACACCGATAAGCTGTACCGCCCGTTTCGCGAACTGCTGCGAGAAGTGTTCGATCGCTACGGCCGCCCCTTATTCGTCGCAGAAACAGGCACTGAAGACGATTTTAGACCTGTCTGGTTTAATTATGTGTGCACTGAGGTAGCGGCAGCGCTGAAAGCAGGAGTTCCGGTAGAGGGAGTCTGTTTGTATCCGATCGTCAACCATCCGGGTTGGGACGACGATCGCCACTGTTACAATGGTTTGTGGGATTATTGCGATGAAAAGGGCGATCGAGAAATTTATCAGCCTTTGGCGGATGAATTGCAGTTTCAAAGACAGCAGATTGAACCGTTGGTGAAGTTGCGAGATTGATGATTGCTTCTGTAGGGTGCGCTTCGGCGCACCTTATACTAAATCTGCGTTAACAATACTAAATTTGATTTTCTTTGTATTCGCTCAACCCAGCATAAAAGAGTCAAGCTCATCTACATTGTGAATAATCTTGGAATCAGAAACGCCATAAGCTTCAGCTAATTCGATACTAGCTTGCAATCTCAATTCAAGGTTTAAGTTAGAGTCAAAAGCTGCTTCCGCTAAGTTACCTAGTCGTTCATAGGTAGCAAGAAGATTAGCAACGGCTGTCTTGTAAGCTCGGTCAATTTTAGCGAGGGACTGTTGATAATATTGTTCCACTTGTCGAGCAAGATGAGTATCTTGTCCCAATAACTGCTTGCAAAAACCAGTCACCATTCGACCCGCGATCGCACCAATGACAGCGCCAACAACAGGAATCGGAATCAAAGCTTGTCCGATAGTAGCTCCAGCAGCAACAATGGCTGAATCAGCACAAGCAAATAAACTTAATTCAACGAATTGATCGCCAGTAATTTCCCCTCGCTTCAAACTAACGACTAAACTAGCAATTTCCATACCTGCACTAACAAAAGCACCAGCTAAAGGAGCAGACATTTGGGCAAAATTGGTTAACCCATAAATAGCCGTTGCCGATATACCACTGAGCGCTGCTCCTTTTGCGGTATCAATTCCAATTTCTTGCCAGTCTTCGGGGGTTAACTCACCCTTAAAAACGTTTTTACCTTGCTTATGCTTAGCATAAAGCTTAGTAGCAAATCGAATACTACCACCAATAACCGCGCCTTTAACAGCAACGTTACCAAAATCAGCCAGAGTAGGTTGAGCCTCGTCGCGTATCCCATCCTTAATTTGTTTGTGTTCTTGCTTTAATTCATGCTCTTTGCGGTCTAGCGTATCGTCAACTTTGCCTATTTGCACATCTTGATAGTTAGACGATCCAGCTTGAACAGTCTGACTGAAAGGACGACCAGACATCTGCTCTATTTCTTGAGCTTTTTCTTGTATTTTTTGAGCAGTACGACTTGTTATTCCCTCGACTTGTTGCCCTTTCAATATTTTATCAATAATTTCATATTGGTTTTTAGGGATATGGTAATATGACTCATCTCTGCCAAAGTTTTCGTATTTGTTCATGTGGTCGAGAACGTGGTCTAAATTATTGCCAATCCCATTCACAAATTTAGACTGTACTTTAATACCATCAATTAAATAATCTTCCGGTGCTGTTCTACCCACTCCTTCAAAAGTAGCGCGAGTTTCAGAGGAGTTCAAAAGAGATTTTGCATTGCGAATACCAACTTCCACTTGCTCAGCTATTTCACCGTGTTTTGTGCTTGTGTTTCCCAGAATTTTTTCGGGGCTACCTACAAAATCACGAACTTTATCAATCTCCCCGACCGCTGCAAAAAAAGCTCGGTCTTGTTTACTGAGTTCCCTTGCAAGCTGTTCTGCATGGCGCAGATTTTCCTCGGCTACTATTGCAGCAACGAATTGAGTTGTCAGATGTCTATCTTCTGTTTTTTCCATATTTAAAAAATTGCAGCATTGCTCCCCAATTGCTAGAAAACAATGCTGCACTCCAAATTTTAATTACATTTTAAGGTCTACGGTCTTTTTAAGCGACTCGCTCAGGGAATTAATGGAATTGATTAAAGTCGCTATCCTTTGTTTGAGAGATTGACTAAAATCCAAATAATTCAAAGGTGCATTCTTCTTAAAGAATTGCAGTTCACTTTGAATAAAGTTAGCTAGTTTGACGGTTTCCTCTTTCAGAAAGTTTACTTCTTTCTTGGTTATGTTGACTTTAGCTGTATCACCTTCAATTTCAATAGCGCGTTTGTTGGCTTCGTCACCAATTTTCTCATTCTCGTTACTTTTCCACAAAGCACTACCAGCCAAAGCTACACCACCAATCCCCCAGCCAATGGGCCCTGCTAGTGCCAGCAGCGCATTTCCAGCCACCATACCGCCACCACCCACAGTAAGAGCGCCACCTCCTAACCAAGCTAAAGCCGCATTCACAGCCGCCGCACCGGAAAGGGAAGCAATCGCAGTACCCGTTGAGGCTGTTCCGAAAGTTGTGGCAATTGCCATCGCTGCTGTTGGCCCCAAAAGGGCAACTCCTGCTCCTGCCATGACTCCTGCACCACCTGCTGCGGCTACATTGCTGTTATGAGCCGAATAAATTAGATCCCAATCTTCGCCAGTAATTTCCTTGAGCTGAAACTTCAGTTTTGTAACGACTTTGCTAAACTCTTTTGGCGAGTTTGCCAACGTGTTAATGTAATTTTCGCATAGTTGGATAATCTCAACCCCACGATTGACTCGGTTTTGATAAAGACTGCCAGCAGCCTTTTGTAAATACTCACAATCTCTTTGGTACTTTTCTACTGCACGGCGCAGCTTCTCTTGTGCCTCTTTTTTGTATTCGTGGTTAAACATTTACGGGTAAATACCTAATTATGAGGAGTTTGTGTTGATAACTCTGTCGAGCAGAAAACGGTACCTCGCAAGAAGTGAGCCTTCCCCGGATTTTAGGTGTAAAATTAATCACGATCCTGCTTTTTTTGATACTAACCTAACCAAGCTTAACAAAGAAACTAATAAGCACTAGGAATTGTGTTAGACTTTGATTAGGAAAAATCCAAAAACCTATCTCCTCCAATGGCATCCTCTAACGATCGCTTCCCCGAAGCTGCCCGCGACTGGGACTTAGAAACCCTCTACACAGACCTCGCATCCGCCAAGGGAAAGCGGCTCACGCCCACAGAGAAACAACATCTACGGGGCCTACTCTGCGGCCACAGTCCTACCGAAATTGCCGAAACGCTCAGTAAAAACCCCAAGGGAATTGCCGTAGATTTTTGTAATACTTTATACCAATATGTAAAAAATCTTGTAGGCAAAGCTGATGAAAAGGTAGAAAACTGGAGGAAAATTTGTGAATGGCTGGAGGACGCAGGATATAAAACTCAGCCGTCTCCCGAACCTGAATCAGGCGATTGTTTACCAATAAAATTCTTAATAAAAAAAGCAAATGTAGTTGTTGATAAAAATCAAATCATAGTTGATATCAACCTGCGAATCGTAGCTTCCTCACCTTCAGAAATTCCCATTATAGAAAACTTCGATATCAATGGCAATGGTGCAAACTAACGAAAAGGCGATCGCACGCATCATACCAAATCATGCTTAAATACTCCACTTTATTCTTCAGTCCGCGCAGGCGGACTTTGTTTGTGTAGACGCGGTTTCAACCGCCGAGTATCTTTTTAACATAATTTGCGACTTTAGATAGGGGCGAATTCTCAAAGCACGAAGCTATACTTCTGAAATCTCTCAAAACACATCGCCCGCCCCAACCAAAATGCACTCCCAAATATTGCAAAAACCAGACGGCCGCCCCCTGACACTCTACAGCCGCTACCCAATCCCAGAAGGCATCGCGGCAGTAAGTCCCAGCAACGAGCCCGTACAAGCAAACCCGCATTTTCGCTGGCATCCTTTGCGGGGGGAATGGGTAGCTTATGCCAGCCACCGCCAGGGCAGAACATTCATGCCGCCGCCCGAATACAACCCGCTGGCTGCGACAATTAACCCCAAGTTTCCCACGGAATTACCCCAAGGAAAATACGACGTAGCTGTTTTTGATAACCGCTTTCCATCGATGACTTTGCAGGCAAATAATCCACCTACAAGTATTGTGGAAACTTTGCCAGCTCATGGCATTTGCGAAGTGGTAGTCTTTACTCAAGATCCGCTGGCTTCGTTGGGTTCTTTGGAGTTAAGTCACTTAGAATTGCTGTTAGAAGTATGGGCCGATCGCACTTCAGTTATCGGCAGCAATCCCGAAATTCAATACGTCTTGCCTTTTGAAAATCGCGGCGTCGAAGTTGGAGTAACTTTGCACCATCCCCACGGTCAAATTTACGCTTATCCGTTCGTGCCTCCGGTGCCGGCTCGGATGTTAGAATGTCAATCGGTTTACTATCAAAAAAACAGCAGCGGTTTGCTGCAAGATTTGATTCAAAAAGAGATTGCTGACCAACAGCGAATTCTGTATTTAGACGAAGATGCGATCGCCTTTGTGCCCGCTTGCGCCCGCTACCCTTACGAAGTGTGGATTGCGCCGATCGCACCAACTGCCACATTTATCGATCTTACCGAAAAACAGCGTCAATCACTTGCCAAAGCCTTAAAAACAGTCGCCCTTAAATATGACGGTTTGTGGCACCGCCAATTCCCTTATTTGATGGCTTGGTTTCAAGGCCCCACAGACGGAAAGCCTCACCCAGAGGCGCATTTGCACGCTGAGTTTTATCCGCCCTATCGATCGAGCGATCGGCTAAAATACCTAGCAGGAACCGAACTGGCGGCGGGAATGTTTGCCAACGATGCTTTACCCGAAGAAAAAGCTAAAGAATTGCAAGCAGTATCCGTCAATCTATTTTAGATTTATGATTTTAGATTTTAGAGATTGTAGCGATTTACCGTGGAGGGGCGGGTTTACGAGACGAGCGTTTTTAGGCAATTATTGTTGGTAAACCCGCCCCTACAAGATTGCGGTTAATCGACCAGACATGATATTACATCCGTTACATCCGTTACACAATCCGCTGCCGAACTTTCTTCTTTCATATATGATAAACTCATTAAATGCAGAAGTTGACTGCAAACTCGAATTCATCCGCAAAGCCTTAATCGAAACAGGAGCCACCGCCCTGCGGTTGCGGGGCACAGATTGGTTTGCTTGGGCCACAGCCGGCGCTTCCCATACAGTATTGCTTACCGCAGAAACCGGAGTTGCAGAACTTTTGATCGCCGCCGATACCGCTTGGGTGCTGACAGATGAAATCGAAGCCCAGCGCCTGCAAGACGAAGAACTTCCAGCCAACTTTCAAATGCACATCTATCCTTGGGCAGATGTTGCAAAGCGCGAAGCTTTTGTTAAAGAAATTACTGGTGGCGGTAACGTCATGAGCGATCGACCAATTCATCCCCAAGAAACTGCGATCGTCACATCTTTACAATCGCGCAAACAGACAATGATGTCAAGCGAATTAGAGCGCTACCGGCGAGTCGGGCGTTTAGCCAGCGAAGCGATGACAGAGGTACTTTCGGCCGCCAAACCTGAATGGACAGAATATCAATTAGCAGGTGCCGGTGCAGAGGCTTTGTGGGCGAGAGGTTTGCATCCAGCCCTGACATTAGTGGCTGGAGAAAGGCGTTTGCCGCTATACCGCCACGCCACCGCCACCGCCGAACAAATCGGGAAGCAAGCCATGTTAGTATTCTGCGCTAGGGGAAACGGTTTGTATGCAAATTTAACCCGATTTGTCTATTTTGGTTCTATTGAAAAACAGCATTCAGAGTTGCACCGACAAGTTAGAGAAATCGAAGCCACCGCCTTGGATTTGTGCCGCCCTGGAGTCTCGCTGAATGCGGTTTATTATACGCTGAAACAAGCTTACGAACAGCACGGATATCCTCAAGCAATTCGCGAACACCATCAAGGCGGAACTACTGGATATTTGGCGCGAGAAGTTGTGGCGAATCCGGCTACTTCAGATATTTTAGCAGCAAATATGGCTGTGGCTTGGAATCCGAGCTTGTCGGGAGCAAAAATTGAGGATACGTTTGTAATTGGTAGCGATGGGAAGTTGGAAAATTTGACTTTCGATCCGAATTGGCCGAGTGTAGAAGTATCGGGAAGATTGCGGCCTGTGCCGAAAATAGTTTAGAGTTTGAAGATTGCTTAAACTCTCAAAACAGCTCTTTCGGGATTTTCGGGATTGGGAACTAAACGCTGATTTTTGCAATCTACCAGCAAATCTAAAGTTTCTAACACAGTTTGACCGATTAGTACGATATCGCCTAAAACCATTGCCGCCTCGATCGTCTCGCGCCCTTCGATTTCAATGATAATAGGCCCAGTCAATCCTACTGTTTCTTGTCGGCCATCAGCATACTTTGCTATTTCCTGACTCCGAATTCTTAAACCAAGGTGTTCGCAAACTTCTACAGGAATTGCTGTGCGTACTGCGCCAGTATCGATCAGTGCTTCTGCTTCGCAAACTCGCAGAAGATTTGGGTTGAGCAATCCTCTCTTGACTAACTCTTCATCAATGGCATTCGTTAGTTTGACTTTGACTCGAACTGCACCCATATTGTTGCTAAGTTGAATTTTATCGCGATCGATATTTATCATACCGCCTCTCTTTGCGTATAAAAAGTATGCGTTCAATTATAGCTTGAAATGCGTGCAGCCACAGGTTAAAACCTGCGACTGCAACCAAACGCCAATTATCGCTAAAGATTACTCATCTTCAGCATAGATAAACCGATACAAATCCTTCGGATCTGGCTCGGGGCTTTTCTCTGCAAAATCTACCGCATCATCAATTACTGCTTCGATCTTCTTCTCGATCGCCTTTAACTCTTCAGCAGTTGCTAAAGTGCGATCGATCAAATCAGCAGCCAACTTCTTAATCGGATCGCGGGGGAACCAATATTCCTTCTCTTCCTTCGATCGCAATTCGTCAGGATCGGCCAAAGAATGTCCGCGAAAACGATAAGTCAAAGCCTCGATTACAGTCGGCCCTTCGCCAGCCCGTGCCCGCGCTACAGCTTCCTTCGCGACTTCCCGTACCGCCAAAACATCCATCCCGTCAACCTCAACCCCAGCCATGCCAAAAGCATGAGCTTTCTTGAAAATCAAGGGGTCAGAAGTAGCTCGCTCGTGGGCCATGCCGATCGCCCATTTGTTGTTTTCCACAACATAAAGAATCGGCAACTTCCACAAAGCAGCCATATTCAAACACTCGAAAAACTGCCCGTTATTTGCAGCACCATCGCCAAAAAAACAAGCAGTCACGCCATCGG
This sequence comes from Microcoleus sp. A006_D1, assembly GCF_036702805.1. Taxonomy (NCBI): domain Bacteria; kingdom Bacillati; phylum Cyanobacteriota; class Cyanophyceae; order Oscillatoriales; family Microcoleaceae; genus Microcoleus; species Microcoleus sp. A006_D1. Next base: position 277,475 of record NZ_JAUBVZ010000006.1, on the reverse strand, counting down.
AACTTTCATCCCCCAAAGCTTCGCGCCGATACTTCGATTGAAAAGCCGCCCCAGTAGCTACAGGAATCCCCTCAGCCACAAAAGCATAGCCTCCCAACAGCCGATGTTCTGCCGAAAACATATGCATCGAACCGCCGCGGCCCTTCGAGCAACCGGTTTCCTTTCCGAACAACTCCGCCATCACTTCCCGCGCCGGTACGCCCGCGCTCAAAGCGTGAACGTGATCGCGGTAGGTGCTGCTGACATAATCCGTACTATCGCGGCGCATCGATCGAATGATTCCAGTAGAGACAGCTTCCTGGCCGTTGTACAAGTGGACAAAACCAAACATTTTGCCCCGGTAGTACATCTCAGCGCACTTGTCCTCAAAGAAGCGCCCCAAAACCATATCCTCGTAGAGCATCAAGCCCTCATCCCGAGAAATAGTTACGCTTTGCGCGTCAAAAACTGGTAGAGTCCGTTCCATAAAAAATTAATACCCGATCGGCGAACTAGACAGGTTAAATCGAACCATACTCAAATCACTGTAAACCGAGATTGGACACAACCGCAGCAGAAAATGGTCGCCCATTTTCACAGCAGTCGATCGCAAATTGTTAAAATCACAGAAGCTGGGAGCCAAATGGCGGGACTGGCAGAACCGACTCCGATCGATCCCTCCTCAAGTTATAACTAATGCTTTTGTTACAAACCAACCTTAGCTAAGATAGGCTAATTCAGTTGCTAGCGCTTTTGGGGAAGTGGACGCTGTGTTAATTCCACTAGATTACTACCGTATTTTGGGTCTACCGATTCAAGCTACTGCCGAACAGTTGCAGCAGGCTCATCGCGATCGAACTTTACAGCTTCCGCGTAGGGAGTATTCCGAAGTTGCGATCATCGCCCGCAAACAACTGCTCGATGAAGCCTGCGCCGTTCTGTCAGACTCAGACGGGCGCAAAGCTTATGATGTCAGTTTTTTAGCCAAAACATACGATCGAGAGTCGGAAGCAGCAATTGCTGCCAAGCAGAGATCGAAAACCTCATCAGCTCAGCAGGCCACAGTCCTGCAAGACGCAGAAGAAACCGTACCGTTCGAGTCCAAGGCTTTAGACGCTGCTCCCGACCCCCACACTCCAAGTATTGAAATCGATGACAACCAATTCGTAGGAGCCCTGCTCGTACTGCAAGAACTGGGGGAATACGAACTCGTACAGAAGCTGGGGCGCCCGTATCTCAACAATGGCAGCATCGCGATCGCCGAAGGTCGCTTCGGCGATCCACAGCTCGTGCGGCCAGATATAGTTTTAACAGTAAGCCTTGCCTGTCTAGAACTCGGCCGCGAACAGTGGCAGCAAGGCCAATATCAAAATGCCGCCAAATCATTAGAAGCAGGTCAAGAACTGTTGCTGCGCGAAAGCTTATTTCCAAGCGTGAGGGGTGAAATGCAAGCCGACATATACAAACTCCGTCCGTACAACATTTTAGAATTACTATCGCTCCCCGAAGAAAAAGTCGCCGAGCGCCGCCAGGGACTGCAAATCCTGCGAGAAATGCTGGAAGAACGGGGCGGCATCGACGGCTCCGGGGACGATCGATCGGGTTTAGGAATAGAAGACTTCCTCCGCTTTGTCCAGCAACTGCGCAAACACCTAACCAGCAGCGAACAGCAGACCCTATTTGAAGTCGAAGCCGGCCGCCCCTCAGCAGTCGCCACTTACCTCTCGGTCTACACCCTGTTAGCCCAAGGATTTGCCGCCAGACAGCCCTCAATGATCCGCCGCGCCAAGCTGATGCTGATGCAGCTCGGCCGCCGCCAAGACGTTCACCTCGAAAAAGCCGTGTGTTCCCTGCTGCTGGGCCAGACAGAAGAAGCCAGCAGAGCCCTCGATCTCAGTTCGGAAAAAGAACCCCTCGCCTTCATTCGCGAGCATTCCCAAGATTCTCCCGATTTGTTGCCCGGACTGTGCTTGTACGCCGAACACTGGCTGCAAGAAGAAGTTTTTCCACACTTCCGCGACTTGGCAAACCAGTCAGTCTCCTTGAAAGATTACTTTGCTGACCCGAAAGTCCAAGCTTACCTAGAAGCTTTGCCCTCCGACGCCGAAACCGCTAACGAGTGGGTCGTCGTGCAGCCGCGTTCCGGCAAGCCCCAGGGGAAACTGCCACCAGCGGGCGATCGCCCGCCCGCACCCCCACAGCCACCCGCAACCAAGCAGGGAGCCAGTACCGTCACCTTGACCCCCGTACCGGCCGACAGCTCTACCGCAGCCTCAGGCCCCAAAGACCACTCAAGGGCGGCAGCACTAGGCGCGATCTCCGCCGTCCCCAACCAGACAGCGGAGGCCAGACGCCCCGCAGCCTCGACCCCCAAACACCGCCGGCGCCCCCATTCAACCGGGGGCAGCGGAGCGATCGGTCAAGGGCTAACAGGCAGTTTTGCCGATCGGGCGCGCACCCTAGCCGCCCAAATTTCCGCCCAAGTCAAGTCCATGCCTCCAAACAAGCTGGCTCTGCTTGTAGTCGCAGCCGTCCTCAGCCTCTTAATCCTGTGGTGGATACTCAGTCTGTTCGCCAGTGCAATCCAAGCCCTCTCAGGCCCATCCCTGCAAGGAGAACAAGCCCGCGTCAGCCTGGATGAACCGCCCTTAGAAATCCCCGCACTAGCCCCGACCCCAGAACCCAGCGCCCCCGCCGCCTCAGTCTCTGGAGCAATTACCGACGAAGCAGCCGGACAAATCGTTCAAAGCTGGCTGTCGGCGAAAGCAGCGGCTTTGGGCCCCAACCACGCCGTCGAAGAATTAAAGCAAGTTCTGACAGAACCGGCTTTGTCTCGCTGGGAATTGATGGCACAAGCTCAACAGAAAAACAACGCCCACCAGCGTTACGTACACAAGCTGCAAGTTAAAGGAGTTAAGACGAATCCGACTAATCCCGATCGCGCCGAAGTAGAAGCCCAAGTCAGCGAAAAGGCCGAAGTGTTCGATCGCGATCAGCTAGTTACTTCGCGCAACGAAAACCTGCGCATCCGCTACGACTTGATCCGCCAAGACGGACAGTGGCGGATTATGGACTGGCAAGTGATGAAGTAAGGAATTGGTAATTGGTAATAGGGAATTGGGCATAGGGCATAGGGCATAGGGCATTGGTGTCAACTTAACGTTAAACGTATTAGGGATCTACTGTTTGACGATTAGGCCCCGATCCCCCCTAGCCCCCCTTAATAAGGGGGGGATAAGAGTCTGCTCTTGCGTCAACCCCTACTCCCCGATATTTTGGGGAGTAGGGGTTGAGTAGGGGGTATGCGAGGGGGAGCGAAATTCCTCATAGGTTTCATACTTAAGTTGATACTAATGGGCATTGTCAGCCTCCATCTAGTAACCAATAACCAGTAACCAATAACCAATAACTAATAACCAATAACTTCCTTTTGCTATGACTTTAAATTATTAGATCGGAGTTGTGAGTTGCAGATAATTGTTGAAGGCTGGCGTTTTATTTATCATTCCTATTGCGTAGCAAATCAATTTCAACTACTAGAAATGATGAATCGCCCGCGAGGAGAAATAGAACTTTTCCACCGGGATATGCCCTACATAGACGCAGCTTGGGAGACGAAAATTAGTTTGTTCGATCGCCCAAATCAAGCATTACTCCGCAGCATTCCGGGCCCGGCGGTAAATCAGTCAGCCGATGTGACGCTGCGAATGCACTGCCCGTGGGACTTTTCAGCATCCAGCAGCGCCGAAACTTGGGTATTTGCAGCGACAGAATGGGGAGTTATTACTCGTAGTGTATTGGATGCGATCGGCGTGAGGTCGATCGTCCAAACCCCGGTTAACTCACAAGTAAAAATTATCACACCTTCAGCGTGGTCAAAGGCGGGCTTAATTCGCAGCGGCGTTGAGGCCGATCGCATAGCCGTTGTACCTTTGGGAGTCGATCCTCAGATTTATTATCCGGCGGAGGGCGATCGGCGTCAATCGCTCAGGGACAGCTTCGGCTGGTCAAATTATTTTATATTTTTAAACATCGGCGGACAAACGGATCGCAAAGGCATTCGCCCTTTATTAAAAGCCTTCGCTGCGGTAGTTGACAAATATCCCCATGCGAGATTGGTTTTAAAAGGTTCTGAACTGCTTTATCCTTCCAGAGACGAGATTGCGGAAGCCTGTCGAGTGGTGCTCGATGATGCCGAAAGAGCGAGGGTTTTACCGAGATTAATTTATACTGGCACGCAGCTATCTTTTGCTCAAGTAGCTGAGTTGTACCAAGCTGCGGATGTTTATGTTTCTCCCTATTTGGCGGAAGGTTTTAATCTGCCGGTGTTGGAGGCTGCGGCTTGCGGTTTGCTGGTAATCTGCACTGCGGGTGGCCCAACTGATGATTTTACGCGATCGGACTTTGCACTGCGGATCGAGAGTAAATTTACGGCTGTGGTAATTGAGGGCGAAACCTTATTTATGTTAGCTCCTGAGTGGGAACATTTGACTGATTTGATGCAAAGTGCGATCGATCGGCCTGAAATAGCTGCAAATGCTAGGATTGCGGGCCCGGCTTTTGTGGCTGAGCATTTTTCTTGGAGGCGTGGAGTCGATCGATTGTTTGAGGTTATTGGGGGGGATAAACAGAGTGAGGATCAATCTATTTTTGAGCCAATAATTTTATAGTTTGGGCGTTTCAATCCCTAATAGGGTTTTAGTTTGATTGCGGCAGGCGATCGTGCATTACCGTTTCAATCCCTGATAGGGGTTTAATTTGATTGCCACTTGCTGCTGAGAATCACCCATCGAGTAATACCAAGCGTGAAAAATTAATGCAACAATATTTGTAGGGTGTGTCGCCATCGATAGTATCCGAAAAAAACGAAAAATTTAGCGATCGACGCACCAGCCACAATATTTGAGTAAACAAACTCAACTAAGAGTATTGTAGCAAGGATTTTTAAAATTGGTATAACCAAACTTGAACGCCAGACCAGATATCTCCCACTCACTGTAATTGCAGCTTTATTTTTGGGCTGCGCTGCGGGGAAATTCCCTAAGCCAGATTTAGCAGCATTAGCTGTGGCTTGTGGTGGCGTGGGGATGATAGTAGCGATGGCTTTAAATCGAGGCGAACGCCCCGCTTTAAATCGAGGCGAACGCTACGCACGTCAATGAAACGAATAGCCCTACTATAATGTAATACGCAGAATCAGGAAAATTTAGATGTCTTACACTGATTTTACTTTAGAAAAAGTCCAAAAAGCTTTTGATTTGACTATTTCAGAAGACGTAGACCTTTTTGCCAACGTTCCTCAGTTGGAGCCTAGTGCGTTACTCGCGGAATTTTTACAAGACAATGCACAATTGGCTTTAAAAATCAATACTGAGAAAGCGCGATCGGAAATGATTATTGCACCGATTTTGCTGGATTTGAGAAAACAGCTTGGCTCAAAAATCAGCTTGTTTTCGGGAGTTGATTTTAATGTAGACGTTGAACGAGGGTTAAACGGAACCTGCGACTATATCATCAGTAAATCTCCCGAACAATTATTTCTAAAATCTCCTGTGATTGTTCTGGTGGAGGCTAAAAAAGAAAATATTGGGGCGGGAATTGGTCAATGCGCCTCAGAAATGTTAGCCGCTCAATTTTTTAACGATCGGGAGGGAAATCAAATTCCAGTTATTTTAGGAGTAGTTACTTCGGGGAATATTTGGAGGTTCTTGGAATTATCTGAAAAACACCTCAAAGTGGATGCGACAGAGTATTACCTGAAGGATATCAATAAAGTTTTAGGTATTTTTGCAAACCAAATGCAATAGGAAAATCTTGAACAAGTGATTCATGTTTCAATCCCTAATAGGGTTTTAGTTTGATTGCGGCTTGACAGATCCGCACCCCAGTTTGTGGACGCGGATTAGGGTTTCAATCCCTAATAGGGTTTTAGTTTGATTGCGGCTTGGGGCCCGCTTCGGTGTTTATTCGCGAAGGAGCCACAGTGTTTCAATCCCTAATAGGGTTTTAGTTTGATTGCGGCAGTACAAGATTAGTCATTAGCCCTCCTTAAATCGGCGTTTCAATCCCTAATAGGGTTTTAGTTTGATTGCGGCCAACGGCAACAAAAACAGCTTTAAGCAGAAACTTAGTTTCAATCCCTAATAGGGTTTTAGTTTGATTGCGGCACGATCAAAGGAGATAAGTTGCTGGAGTGATAGCGAGTTTCAATCCCTAATAGGGTTTTAGTTTGATTGCGGCTGATTATGCCCGCACTAGCTATAAGCGCCCCAAACGTTTCAATCCCTAATAGGGTTTTAGTTTGATTGCGGCGGGCTGAAGGGGTAACAAAAATGCTTTTAGAAGCAGTTGTTTCAATCCCTAATAGGGTTTTAGTTTGATTGCGGCATTGACAAACCCAGAGGATGAAGATGATGTATTTGAGTTTCAATCCCTAATAGGGTTTTAGTTTGATTGCGGCCTGGGTTGATATTGCTGTATTCGCCCCAAAAGGTTTCAATCCCTAATAGGGTTTTAGTTTGATTGCGGCCGAATTCCATCACTCCTGGACTGACTCCGACAGGTGGGTTTCAATCCCTAATAGGGTTTTAGTTTGATTGCGGCTTCATCGTCCTCGCGCCCAAAATCGAATTCATAGTTTCAATCCCTAATAGGGTTTTAGTTTGATTGCGGCCTTGTCAATACCCAGTCCCAGTCGGGCATAACCGGGTTTCAATCCCTAATAGGGTTTTAGTTTGATTGCGGCGAGTATTTTGAGCACTGCCGCGTCGTATCAAATCGTTTCAATCCCTAATAGGGTTTTAGTTTGATTGCGGCGGTACGCTTCGATCGGAGTGCTTAATTAATTCCGTGTTTCAATCCCTAATAGGGTTTTAGTTTGATTGCGGCTGAGCCATCGGGCCGCAGAAATACCGAGGCAGTGCCAATGTTTCAATCCCTAATAGGGTTTTAGTTTGATTGCGGCCCGATCGCCTCCGCTACAACTTCAACACTGGATAAGTGGTTTCAATCCCTAATAGGGTTTTAGTTTGATTGCGGCTGGGAAGTGTTAGCAAAAGCGCTGTTAAATTCTTCGTTTCAATCCCTAATAGGGTTTTAGTTTGATTGCGGCCAACACTTAAGCAGCAAGCATCAGATTTGGGCCTGTTTCAATCCCTAATAGGGTTTTAGTTTGATTGCGGCTGGATGCAGAAGCCGAAATTAAGCGGGCTGTTTCCGTTTCAATCCCTAATAGGGTTTTAGTTTGATTGCGGCTGGCGTTTTTTCATTCCCAATTCTCGCTCTAAGTTTCAATCCCTAATAGGGTTTTAGTTTGATTGCGGCTAGGTCAATCATAGTTTTTCCTGTACTTTTGCTTTCGTTTCAATCCCTAATAGGGTTTTAGTTTGATTGCGGCGCTTCTATCCTCAGCATTGCAGCCCGGTCTTTAGCGTCGAGTGTTTCAATCCCTAATAGGGTTTTAGTTTGATTGCGGCAAAAGTCTAGTTTCGCTATTAGAGTCTCCTAGCAAGTTTCAATCCCTAATAGGGTTTTAGTTTGATTGCGGCTTGATGTTCTTCATTTTTCAAGGTTCAGGTAAGGTAAGTTTCAATCCCTAATAGGGTTTTAGTTTGATTGCGGCGCGATGGGCTCGGACGGTACGATTGGCGATCGCATTCGTTTCAATCCCTAATAGGGTTTTAGTTTGATTGCGGCGTTAACGTATTAACCTATTCTCATATCAGCTACCAGTTTCAATCCCTAATAGGGTTTTAGTTTGATTGCGGCTGGTCTTTCAACTCCCGAATTACGGAAAGTTGTGTTTCAATCCCTAATAGGGTTTTAGTTTGATTGCGGCGGTTTTTGACGAATTAGCCAATCTGTCGCCACAAGTTTCAATCCCTAATAGGGTTTTAGTTTGATTGCGGCGAAATTTGGGGGAGGGAGTCGGGGTGCGATCGGGTTTCAATCCCTAATAGGGTTTTAGTTTGATTGCGGCCCCGGATATCTCAGTCTTGACTACACCGGAAAACTGTTTCAATCCCTAATAGGGTTTTAGTTTGATTGCGGCTTGCGGCAATTGCCAACGGCAAAGGATTCAACCTGCTGCGGTTTCAATCCCTAATAGGGTTTTAGTTTGATTGCGGCCGCCGATGTCTGGGAGGCTTGAACTATAAGGTTTTCAAGGTTCATTTGCGTCTGAATAAAATCAATATACCATTTCACCGATCGCCCTGTCAAGGGGGCAAAATTCAAATAGACCTCAAACCCAGTCCCAGTAAAGTTTTCAGCATTTGCGTCTGACCACTTACAGGTACAAACCACCGCAAACCCAGTCCTAGTAAAGCTCTCAGCCATTAAAATTCACCCCCTCCCTTCAACACCCATAGCCAGACGCAAAATCAGACCATAAAGATCGTAGTATCCAGCGGGGCCCGGCCCCCAATCCGCTCAATCTTGCCCTGACAGCAAGCGCACAAAAAATGAAACAGAATACTATCCTCATCAGACTTAATCACCCGGCCCAGACGTTGACGCATCCGGGCATACTGAGTATCCGTCACATCGCAATGAAACACCGAATACTGCTTCCATTCCCCATAAGACTTGAGAATCTTGTGAATCTTAGTGCGACGGTTGTCCTCAGATATATCGTAGCAAACCAAAACAAACATAACTTGATTGTCTCCCTATTTCAAAAACAAAGGTGGATACTTATCAACTTCACCCATCAAATACTTAGCCATCAGCCGCCCTTGAATTTCAAAAGCTTCTTGATAGGTGCACAGCTTTCCCATAACTGGATGCTTGAACTTTGACTGTTTCTTTTGCTCGTAAAGTCGCAAAAAATTGTGCAACCCTTCTTTTGTCAAAGAAACCGCGCCACTCAAAGGTTCAGCAGTAAAATCACTAGGAGAAACTTTCTGCAAATTGATCGCTGCCAACACCACAGCATCAACTACCAAAGGTCTAAATTCTTCCATCAAGTCCAGCGCTAAAGAAGGACGCCCATAGCGCTCAAAATGCAAATATCCCAAATACGGATCGAACCCGATAATATTCACCGCACTTTGAACATCGTGTCGCAACAGAGAATATCCCAAACTCAACAGAGAATTTACCGGATCGGTAGGGGGACGGCGGCGGCGAACTTCAAAGCTAAATTCCGGCACCCGAATCAGCCGATTGAAACAGCCGAAATAAGTCGCACTACCCGCCCCCTCTAATCCTCGCAGCGAATTAATATTTGAAGTTTTATCAACCGATGCAATTACTTCTTTCAATTGTGCGATCGGTTTTTCAAAATCTGGTTGAGAATATTTGCGCTGACACTCTAACAATGTAGTCCGGTAATTCTTGAGCTTTCCCCGTACAAACCCCCTGACTAAATGCACCGCTTGTTCCGATTCACCAGCAGCTTTCCACTGAGCTTTTCGTACAAAGATATTCTTAGTCATTTGCGGTTCCAGCCTCCCTAAATAGCGTCCGTTTGCCGTCAAAAAGCTTAACGGTATGTGACGTTCCAACAATTCCCTAACAACAGCCGGAGAAACCGTAGCGCGTCCCAATACAACAACACCGTCAATTCTAATTAATGGCACGTCGATCAGAGTTTTTTTGTCGGCTTTAACGGTAAGGCGTTCGTCTAATTTGCCGATAAAAGCATCTTCTGGCGTAATGTAAACAGTTCCCATTGTGAATTTTCCTAATTGCAGGTTAACTTGCTTCTTGATAGCGGTTGACTTTGGTAGCAGCTTGGGGCATACATTGCGAAGAAAGACTGCATCCCGAACACCGAGCGGTGTAAACTGGTAACGGTATATTTCCCGATCGCCAAAGAGCAGCGACTTTTTCAATAGTTGCGATCGCCTCCCGTCTCAATTGCTCAGAAATCTCCACTAATTGCCGCTGGTGCGACTGCGCGTAATACACATATCCAGTCGCAATACTTTTCCCCGTCATCTCCTCCAAACACAGGGCTTGAGCGCAAACTTGCAACTCATCATTATCCCATTCCCCCTTGCGCCCCCGCTTGTACTCCACCGGATACAACTCACCATTCTCCGATTCAATCAAATCCGACTTACCAATCAGCCTGTAGCGCTCCGACTTCAGCCAAATGGCCCGCACCTGCCAAGTGTCATCGCGGTTGATCTCGCCCATAGTGTGAACGCGATCGTGCAAAGTCGTCCCTTCTATGGTATACTGGTTGTCCGCAAATTCTCCCGCGCAAGACATTCGCCAGCAGCGGTGGGGACAGTAGGAGTATTGGTTCAGAAGTGCGATCGAAATGTAGTCATCAGTATCATTCATAATCTTGATGGTTTGTAGAAGATTTGTAATTAGGAATTAGTGATCTGCTAGACTCCCGGCGATTGGAAATCGCGACTACACAAACGATGTCCGCCTCCGCGGACGAAGAGGGTATTCGGAGATCAGAAATCATCGGGTGGAATCTTCAACCCGCTTGGAGTGGGTTTTGTTTGTGTAGCCGCGGTTTCAACCGCCGGGTGGAATCGATGGGTTTTACGTTAAACTCCTATTAACAACAATCCGCCGTGTCATCCCCATACCCATCGGTGTTTTCCTCCCCAATCCGCAGTACAGCGCAAAATCAGCCAAAGCATTAATTTGTTTAATCGCCAACGGCTCCACATCCCCTAAAATGCGATAGCTAACCTCCCCAACAATCCCGACAAAACTGCTGTGATAGTTAGTCAATATTTCAGTTTTGATATTGACAAAACTAGAAAAAACTGCATCCAGCAATAGCGGCGAAAATTCAATACCACTGTACTTATTCCAGCGACTGAGGAGACTGTTAAACACACATTCTCTCGTCGGCAAAACTGAATCAAATTTGCCCTGACGAAAAGCCGCCGGAGTAGCAAAACTGAAAGCAATCAATCGATTGGTTTCCGATGCTTGCTGGTACAATTGAGAGTAATCGCAAGCATTCGCCCAAGGCTGGTCTACTTGAGGTGTTCCGAGAATCTTAGTAATCATCAAATCAGCCGGGCCAAGGTGCCACGGACGGGATGGATTGAGATTCAGCCAAAGGTGAGTTAATTTGCTGAATAAAGTGTCATCAAGCAGACTAATTCGCCACCAACAGAGGGTATGTTCTGGAATTGGTTCTGTGTGTTCCCATTGGAGGGAATGGTGTTTTTTGAAAGGGCATTTTTTAGTTTGTAAAGGGCTGAGAGTGAAGGATTTTTGGGCTGTGGCATCGTGGAGGCGATCGCCGAGTTCTTTGTCAACGGAGCTCACGAGGGTGAGGAAGAGGGCGTGCAGGTGTCTTCCCGTTAGGTATCCGGGGGATATTGGGGAGAGGGGGAGGAGGTTGAGGACTAGGCTGTGCGGCATGATTGTTAATGGTTGGTTGTGTTGATTGTTTAGATGATGAAAGGCTCATCATCGGGAAGCCGTAGCTGCTTGCTTTTCATTGCCATAGTTAAGATTCCTGCTAATCCGGGTAAAAATCTGTAATGGTCTTTTTCAGCATCGTCACAAGCAATGACGATCGGATATGACACAATTCCTTGATTTCGGAGTTGGAAAATAGCAGCAGCATTTTTGATTCCGCAAACTATTACTCCCGGTAGCAAGTGTTTTTCCAACACTTTCAGCAAAGGAGTTGGTGCGATCGCACTTCCCAGCCGCCGTTCTATTCTACAATTTGGAAAAGCCGTTAACTTGTTGAGTTCTTTGTTGACAAACTCTTGCCAACTGTCGCGATACCGCAACCTAAAATTCAATGTATAGGTCGCTTGAGCGCGTGCTGTTACCACCACAAATTCGCCATCTTCAGCAAATTCGTAATAACGTAAGAGATGGAGAGGGTCTAAAATTGTTTCTTCCGAATCATCCAGCAATAAGCCTTGAGGGTCGCGAATCGGGAGACTTTCAAACAAGCTGGAACGAAATTGAAACAGCGGTGCATAGCTAGCACTCCAAATCTCAGCAAAGTCTTTTAATTCTTTCCCAGCATCAGCATCTTCTTGAAACAACTTTTCAAATTGTTCTATGCTAGCCCTTTTTGCTTTTAGTTCCTCAACTTCAAACGGATAGTGAACCTCTAAAAACTTTTTGACAAAAGCTTGACCGCCTTTGATGTATTTCCACTGGCTTTTGAGAGTGAGTTTTTTCGCAGATACTTTGACAATATCTTCTGCCCCGCGCAGAGTTCGCATTCGGCGGCGGTAATAGTCCCAGTCGCGATTTCCTCCGAGTGTTTCTTTCAGAGTATTGAAAAGTTGCGGTATTAATTCGCTACCGGGTAAATTATCAAATTTTTCTTCGAGTTCTAACAGAGGACGGGCAATTTCTAGAAATGCTTCGGAACGCCAATAAACATCTAAAAAAGGTTTGTCGAGACACGGAATACTGTCTAGCATTTGTTTGAGTGCTGCGCGTCCTCCTGTACAATCTAGGGTGGATAAACCTTGCTCCCAAGCCTTATCTGGTAAATAGGCGATCGCCTCTGAATCAATGTTAGTTTCAGACTTACCTAATACCCGTCCAACTCGTCCCAATCGCTGCCAAAACGAGAAGCGATCGCGACTGGAAAAAATCAACCAATCCAAATTTTGCCGCGTCGGTGCAGGATTTCTTTCAAAGTTAAATCCGACATCTACAGTGCTTGTTGCTAAGATAATCGGGCACTGCATTGCTCGTTTCCTATCTGCAATGGGTGCAGGGCCAGTAATTCGACCGATGACATTACCAAGTCCTCTTTGTTTCAGCAAGTGGTATAGATCGTTGATGTTAACAAGAGCATCCAAAATTACAGCACCATTTTGATCGGGATTTTCTCGAAAACGGTTGACAACTTCCTCTGCTAATTCTAGTAAAAACTGGTCTCTTTCAGGTTGCAATCGCAATTCAAGATTAACTGCTGTTTGCGATGGTAAAAGATGAGAATTGTCTGTTTCTCCATTAATCCAGGCTATTTTGACACCCTTGAATTCTAAATTTTTCAGTGCTAACTCACAAGCTGGTTCTGGTGTTGCTGTCAACAAAACTACTCGCCGCCCGTATTCAAAAAAGCCGAAAACGTAAGAATAAGCTAGATAAAACAGCAAACTAACCAACTGTTTAGCGTCATATAGATGAAATTCATCAAAAATGACCGTACCAAACTTTTGGTAAAAAGCACTGGCGATGTTAGTGCGATCGTTCTTGTTGTACGCAAAGAAAGTCGCGTAGTAAAAAATATCAGGATTTGTCACCAAAATAATTGGTCTATTAGCCCCGACATCTGAAAAGATTGTAGCAGGATTCCGCAGCACATTGTACAGCTTCTCGCCCGGACGATTGCCAACTTTATCATTAGGCCATTCCCTAACTTCTCTAGCAGAAGCAGATTTCACAACGTGACGCAAACCTGCGGCCCGGACAAACTTTTCTAAAGCTTCCCGCTGTTGTTCTACTAAGGCATTAGTCGGCGCGACATAAACAGCACTTTGAGTGGGATTGTGCAGTAATACTGTACAACTAGCTTCTGTTTTTCCTGTGCCAGTTGGCGACCAATTGAGAGTAATATCGGCATTCCGAGACTGTTCAAATACATCAACTTGATGCTGAAGGGGATTTTTCATAAAAGCCAACTCAGGCGGCAGCGATGCACAAGCTGAAATACTTCGAGGTTCTAGCTTAATAAGTAATCTTTCATTAGCCATTTTGTCTGCCTCCGCAACAAAAATATAAATTGGCTGGAACAATCATTTCACCAATCTGCCAAGCTGCACCTCGAAAGGAAAGATTTTTCAGCAAAGGTGCTGGTGGCATCGAAATTAAATCGAATGACAAGAGTTCTAGATTAGGGGGCAAATCAGCTACACTTAAATAAGCTTGACTTTGATAATCGCCGCTCGGCAAAAGAGTTATTTCAAGTTCAGATAAAACATTCACTTTGACTTTACTCATGAATTTACCCACGCGAATATAATCGGGCAATTCGTAATTTCCAAACACCACAGTTTGAAACTTATTGCCCCGTTCAATCATCCGCAACCGCCCGGTTTGAGGAAAATTACTGGCTCTAAATGAACTCGGTTTTTTTCCTTGTCTTTGAATTGGTAAATCTTCACGGGCTGTAGCGACGCGGTTATTAGTCATCGCGTACCAATAAGCATCAGAAAGTGCGTTGAACCGCTCAAATCTGAATGTTACTCTGCCGTTGATTGGGGAAGCTGGCAATACATAACAAGCTTGTGCGATCGGTTCTAAATCTTCTTTGTAGGTTGGTCGTCCGGTTGCCTCACCTTGAAGGCGATAGGGGGAACGTACCCAGCCAAAAGCATAGGCAAGAGCATAGTTCCCGATCGCACCTTCAGTGTAATAGGTATCAGACAACTCCCTAGAGGCAAAAAAGACTGGTTCTGCACACCACAGTTCGACTATTTTTGCCTTTTGAAAAGGAAGTGTTGACATAGATTAACTCTCTGTTTCTACAGGTGTTTTTTTGCTTTTGGCTTTGCCTTTTTTCTCAGCAGGAGGCAGACGGAAAGGTTGGTAAGATTTATCCAATCTCTTCAGAAATTCATCGCGTTCTGTTTCAGACCAATGGTGGTCTACGTCGGCGATTAAACTATCTAGTTCATCCTGAGAAAGCTGCATCGAAACTCCACGCTTGTTAGTCCAAGTTGCAATGACTTGCTTGATTGCTGCACTCAAATCATCAGTGTCGAAAGGATGCTCTAAAGGCTTTGGCAAAATATCGTAAGTAGCTTGTACCAATTCTAGAGAACTAGGAAGTTCTGCTATGCTGCCAAAGACTCCTAATATCTGGTTTTCCATCCGTCCAACTCGGCTGGAAACAGCGCCGTAGCGACTTGTTAGCAGAATATTGCCGATCGCATAACGCAACTCGTCAGCCGTAACATCTTTGAGGGTGACGACATCAATAAAATGCACTCCTGGTTTGATATATTCACTGGTATTTAAAGCAGTTGATGGTTTGCCATTTTCGTCGCGCATTGTGCCGTTTTCAAAGATAGCATTGATTGTGCGATCGCCTACAGCCTGACCAGCAGTCAAAATACTAAAAGCATCTTCAGTCCAAACCCGGCTTTTTTGAGCGCCGCCGCCTCCAGCAGCAAAACCGTAAAAAAAACAATCCACGCACATTTCGCAAGGTGCATTTGTGTTTAGCGAACAAAGAGTGCCTTCTTTTGGACTTGTATAAAGAAGTTCGTGAGCTCTTAAAAACTCGCGCCCCCTGCGCCTTTCTGGTGCTACCTGTTTGCGCTTAGTCATCACCAAACGTTGCACGATTGTCTTTTTATCTTCTAAACCAGCAGGTACAAATTCGCTGCACATTGGTTCGCCAGAACCTTCTGTGCGAAAGATAGTTTCTGAATGGGTTGTCCTGAGAACAACTAAAGTGATAATTCGCCCCTTGGGAAAATTTTCGTAAGTGGGAGCAAGAACAGGACTTAGTTTGTTAATTGACATGGGAACCTCCTAATTAATTAAACAGATGTGGTGGTTTCAACAGAGTCATCAGAGTTATCTTCAGACTTTCTTTTGGGAAGCTGCTGATATGCTTCTTGCCAGAAAAACAAATATGCAGCTTCAAGTTTGTCTTTATCGGCGAGAAGTTTCTCTGGACGCGCTTGATAAACTTCCTCGTAAAGCTTTCGCAAAATGTCGTAATATTGCTTGATTTGTTCGCGCTTAGTTACACCGACAACGTGATCGCGAATGCGATCGAGGCGAGTGTGGTACTGCTGCACTAGAGAGGCAAACATAAACTCTAAATCCATGTAAGGCTTTTGGGAGCGCACTGCTGCTGTAAAATCAGTGAATGGTTCTGCTAAAGACGTGCGTTTGAAAGAACTTCCCTTGAGGTTAGCAGCCGCCGCAATTTGAGCTGCTTCTTTAAGGTATTTCGTTAAAAGCGTGTTTTCATTGGGCATAAGACTCTCCAGTAAACTATTCAATGGGTCGCGAATGCGACTCCAAATTACACTCAGATTGGGTTCGTCTTGTTCTCGTAAAGTCCAGCGCAGCAGTACATAATAAAGGTCAAGAGGTTGTGCTGCTGCACGGGCTAAATCGTATAAACAATCATCGGCTTTCTGAATGCTGGCAACTGCGATCGCTAGTTGGCCGATACAGCGCAGCCGCTTGAGAATTTCCTCGGCTTCTTGACGGCTGTATTGTCCGCTTCCTAGCAAAGTTTGGAGTGCAGCCGGAATTCCCTCTACTCGCCCGTAAATATCTGATGATATTTCTACTTCTAAGTTGCCGCTGAGGGTAAAGGGAAAGCCAAACTCTAAGGATAAGGATAATTCTAAAGCTAGTCGGAGTGACTTGAACAAGGCAACAGAAGCATTAACATTTGCCCAGAACACCGGAATAATGACTGTTGTATGGGTAAATTCAGGACGAGTAGGCACTGCTAAGCCAATCTTTTTATCTGATTTGAACTCTATTATGTTGTCCCGATATAGTTTGAGTTCATCAACATAAATAGGCTCATCTTCTGCACCTATTCTAGCTAAGCCAAGTAGATATTCTCGCCAGATTCTCAGAAGTTCAGGGCAAGAGCCTTTAGGCAATGATATGTGCAAGTAAAAAGGAGCGAGTTTCTTGTCTTTTGGACTAAAGACTCTCGGAAAATGTGAACCAACAGCCATTAGCTGATACGACAAACTTGCGATTAACTCAGCTTTCCGTGCAGGTTCTGCGCTGCTCCCACCAGGCAGGCGATTCGAGAAAACCTGGACTTTTGTGCCTGGGGGCATATTGGGAGCACTTAGCTTCTCTGTGTCACCACAAGTAGAGCCAAGAGAACAACGCTTCTCTGGATTAGCATCTATATAAGCATTCAGCTCATCAATACCATTAAAATGATTAGCAACAGGCAAGTTCAACATTCTGGCAACTGCTGCCACGATTTCTTCTGAAAGCTCAACTTCTTGTTCTTGTTGTTCACTTCTCCTTCTCATTTGGATAGATTCACGAAGCGCTTCTTTGATGCCCTCAAAACTATTTGCCATCGCCTTAGCAGCAAACAGTGGTCGTCCAAACTGTGAATCAAAAGGCTCAAGTGCAGCCCGTTGAGTGTCTGACAGACCAACATGGCGAGCAATAATATCCCAAACTTGATTGGGAGTTATCTCAGGTTTGACCTTGCGATAGCTTAGATAGGCAGCTTTTAATCCTTCGGAGATAGCAAATTCTTCTGCATTGGCGATCGGGAGTAAACCAACACCGGCAGCACTAGAAACTGCAACTGAACCTGCTTTCTCATCTCCCCATTTGGATATAGTTGTCTGAAACTTCTTGTCTAGCTTAAATCCAGCCTTTTTTTTCTCAAGGCAAGCTTCAACTACTGTCAGGACTGTTTCAGTATCATGCCCAATAGCTTGGTTAGAAATTTTAATGCCGTCCTTAAGTGGCTTAACAAGTTGTTCGATATTATTGCCAAAAACTAGGTCAATTTTTGCTTGCCAACAAGCGGCTATCTCTGTTGTTAAATCAACTGTTGGCAAAGTTTCTCCTTCAAACAGTTCTCCATCTGGAAAAATTGCTAAAGGAGTCAACCCGTATTTTTGCAAAACTTCTTCGCAAGCCCCCAGCAACAAAGCTGTGATGTAACCTCTGTCTTCAGATACGCGCACTCGAAAAAGTTTACTGGGGCGATCGAAGGCAACAGTTAATTCTTTTTGAACTTTCCGAAAACGTTCGGATTCTGCAATTCCTAAATCGAATAAATCCGCCCCTGTTAACATTGCGGCCCAGCGATCGATCGCTGGATCTTCGGGTAAAAATATGGCCGCATCGGTGCGGTTGTGCCCTGAGTGCCGTTCTATCAATTTTCTGGCTAGTTCAAAGTCATTTTCTGTGACAACAAAGCTGAGTACGCAAGCTTTTTCTAACTGTTCTTGCAAAAATTCCCGATTTCTAGCGAGAGTTTGTACATTGCGTTTTTGTCCTGATAAATCGAGTTTGTTGAGGTCGTGAACGGCCGTTGCTGCTAGCAGTACAGGTCGTTTGTCTTCGGGGACTCCCCCGATGCGACTGACTGTCAACATGAACTGACAGGCGGAGTCGAGATGTTCTGCAAGGGTTGTCCCTTCCCTGACGCCGTACTGGTGATGGGCTGCGTGACGTTTGTAAAGCTGGGGTCGAATTTCGCTGAAATACCGTTCTTCTAAGGTTTTGGGAGGACGGTTCAACAGTCGGCGCTGGTTTGACACGATCAATTCCTCATGTAAAATTTCTTGCTTGGGACAAGTTTTTGAGTTGCCAACAACTTCTGTAAGTGCAATGATTGTACTTTATGGGTTTGCAGGCAATTGCTGTTTACAATAAAATCAATATAGCACGTATTTTTATAAGTGCAAGTATATTTTGATAAATGCCACGAAAAAAAGAAGCACTCACCCTTTCAGTCCCGCCGGAAACCAAAGAACAGCTAGAGGCGATCGCCCTTCGCCTCGGTATCAAATGGGGCAAAAGTCCCAGCGTATCGGGGTTACTGGTGGCGATCGCCCAACACCGACTCGATGTAGGTGAACCATTCGCCCTCAATTCCAGCGAAGTCGCAGCCTTACAACAAGCCATCAGACTCCTGATCGACTCAGGCTATGTTGAGCAAGCCCGATCGGTCTCACAACTTCTGATCGGTCGAGGAAACCTCGCAGCCCCTCTGCGCCAGTCCCTCCTCCAACAAGCCATTCAACCCACCGCAGCGTGGCGCATTCAAGCCGAAGAATACATCAACGACGGACAACCCTTTCTGGTTCTGTACCGCAATCCCAAAGGAGAGGATTTGGCATATACAGCGCGCTATGCCGAGATTTCTTTTGAGGAAAAGCGGTTTTACCTAGAAATTTGGTGCGAAGAGACCGATGACATCAAAAATCCCGATTATCCCGAACTGATCCACAATCGCTGTCTGCGGTTCGATCGCATTCAGTCGATCGTCAAAACGGACGGAAAGTGGCGCAATGAAGGCTTGGATTATTTAAAAGTGTACTTACACTTTTATCGTGGCATGGTCAACGCCTACGATCCGAGGGCAAGAGATATCAGCGATCGAGTTGTGGGAGATATCCGCGAAGTTGTGCGGAATGTCTCTAATCCTTTTTGGCTGATACGGGAAGTATCGCGGTATTGGGAAGATTGCGTGATTGTCTCGCCCCAGAAATTGCGCGATCGCTTCCAACAAAAACTGATCGCCCTCTGCCGTCAGTACAACCTCGAAATCCGCGATTAGCCGTTCCCCGAAAAACGCACAGGGGCTCAAGAAACCGGGTTTTTTCTGAGATTAAGGGTTAAAATCCAGTATTTTGGTAAAAAACCCGGTTTCTGACAACCCCTGTGTCAGCCCAAAAAAAAGCAGCCCGTAACAGGCTGCACATCGAAAAAAACCGTTGCTTAGTTGGAGGATAAAACTTTAAATCGAATTCAAGTCGCCGTTATATCAAGTCTCAGGGACTCCGGCGGGGCGATCGACTGCCAATCAATTTCGCCATCTTTAGCTACCGCTGACTCACCTTACATTGCTGCTGAAAGTTCGTTCACCATTCTTACCCGGCCTCTGAGCACTGCCCGCAACAAGCGGTTGACACAGCCTCTATCTTCGTCATTCAGCGACTCGTCGAAGGTGGCGGCCATCAAACCGTAGCGATCGGCTAAAGTCAAAACACCTGTGTCGCTTACAGAAGCGATGATTTCAGAGATAGCGCCGGGGAGGAGTTGTAAAGGGTTCATGGCAGTGCGGTTGAATTCGATATGTACATCATCCGCTGGTTTCCTCAAAAGATCAGTGATATTAATGAGGTTCCGAACGTGATTATTGTGGGTGTACGTAAGTGATCCGAGTAGAGTCAAGGTGTGACTCGAATCACTGTGCGATCGACCTACACCTCAAAACTAACCTCTGCCGAATCCGCCTACAGCACGGGAATTTATAGATTTGGTATGATTTCTAAACCAGTTAAATCCTTATTCCGGTACTAAAAATGCTTGACTTTCTCAATCCCATTTTGGGCCGATCGCCCGATCGCATCAAAGCCCATGTTGAAATTTACACTTGGCAAACCTGCCCCTACTGCATCCGCGCCAAAACCTTGCTGTGGTGGAAAGGCGTAAATTACACGGAATACAAAATTGACGGCGACGAGGTGGCTAGAAATGCGATGGCCATACGCGCTAACGGAAAGCGCAGCCTGCCCCAAATCTTTATTAACAACCAACACGTCGGCGGCTGCGATGACATTCACAAACTTGATGGAAATGGAGAGTTAGATTCGCTGCTAGCCCAAGCAACAGTCTAAATTAGTTAGTTCGCGATCGCACGGATGGTCAGAAACCGGGTTTTTTCCGAAACACGCGTTGCAGCCCGCAGATTCGGTAAAAACCCGGTTTCTTTAGTCGCGCCGTGCGTCATTCCTAAAAATTACAAACCTTTGGCAAATTTACTTAGGTTATCTTGCCGCCATTTAGCATCGGCACGCCTATCTGTTTGCAATTCTAAGACCCGAATCCCATTATTTGGTAGAAAACTTAATTTTTCTTTTAACTGTTCCCAATCGTCAATTATCTCATGTTCCACGCCATAAGTTGCACACAACTGAGCAAAATTTATATGCTGCGGCGTGGCAAAAAACTCTTCAAATGGCGGGTCAAATTTGGCAACAGGCAACATTTCAAAAATTCCGCCGCCGTTGTTATTGATTAAAACAATTGTCAGATGACCGACAAATTTATTGGTAATTAAAAAACCGTTCGTGTCGTGCAAAAGTGCTAAATCACCTGTTAACAAAATACTGCTTTGATTCCGGTGTCCAACTCCCAAAGCTGTTGACAATGTGCCATCTATGCCGTTAGCGCCGCGATTGACAAAAGGTTTGATTTCTAAGTTGTTCGGTTTCCAGAAAAACTCGACATCTCGGACGGGCATACTGTTAGAAATAAATATCGGTGTTCCTGCTGGTAATATTTGCGAAAGCAGCCAGGAAACTTTGGGTTCGATGATGTTATTAATTGTTGATAGTTTTTGGTCTATTGTTTGTCTGACTTGGGTTTCGGTGTTGCGCCAAAGTTGGAGGTATTCGTTTGTGGCTGAGGTAAGAACCCCCCCTAGCCCCCCCTTGCTAAGGGGGGGGACAAGAGTTAAACCCGCCTTGTTAAGGGGGGGGACAAGAGTTAATTTAGTTGCGAGATTTTCTACGGAGGTTCGCAGGTGAATTGTTTTGCCGTGTAAGGGATCGAAATTGTGGTGACTGGGGTCGATTATATAGCGTTTTGGTTGGGTTTTGTCTAACCAGTTTCGGAGTTCTTTGCTTGTGGGTAAGTCTCCGATTTGAATGGCAATTTCTGGGGTTAATTTATCTGCTAGTTCGCGGTTTCGTAGGATTAAATCGTAGGTGGAAATTAGATGGGGGTTGAGTTGGGCGTAGTTTCTGAGTGGGGAGAGTCCTTCTGCTAAGACTGGCCAGTTTAAGAATTTTGACATTTGGCCGATCGCACTGCAATACTTTTCGGGAAATTGAGGTTGTGCAACTCCAGCTATAATTATCCCTCTGCTGCACTTCTGCCATTGTTCTATTGCACTTCCTACTCCCCCCCTTAGCAAGGGGGGGCTGGGGGGGGTAGAGGTTTCTCCTATAATAATCGGTTCTAATCCTGCAAAGAAATCTTCTGAATCAAATTCTGTTTCTAAAGCTTCTACAGAAATATCTGAAATAGGTATAAGTGGATCTCGAAAGGGAATGTTGAGGTGGACAGGGCCTGGTGTCGGAAATTGCGATCGATCCCAAGCATACATTAGAGTCTGTCGCAAATAGCCTAACATTGCTATTTCCGCAGAAGGTATGGCTAATTCGACTTGCCAGTTGAGATAATTGCCATACATTTTTACTTGGTCAATCGCTTGTCCAGCATGACAATCCCGGAGTTCTGGAGGTCGATCGGCTGTGAATATTAGTAACGGAATTCGACTTTCTCTGGCTTCTATGATAGCAGGATAAAAGTTAGCTGCGGCGGTTCCAGATGTACAAATCAGTGCGGTTGGTAAACCAGATTTTTTGGCGATTCCTAATGCAAAAAAGCTGGCTGAACGTTCGTCTAGTATGGGAATAGTTTCGATTTGGTTATTCTGGGCAAAGGCTATTGTTAATGGTGCCGATCGCGAACCGGGACAAATTACCGCTGTTGTTAGTCCCAGTCGCTGCAATGTCTCGGCTATTATCGAAGCCCAGAGGGTGTTTGTGTTCCGAAAGTCAAGCATTTTGTTGTTTTGGCGATCGATGATATTTTTATGAGATATAGCGGTTTTCAATCAAAGCTCAAGAAACCGGGTTTTTTCTAGATTGAGGGTTTTTGGCTAGTATTGAGTAAAAAACCCGGTTTCTGGCTACCCTTATATAAGTCTTAAATTACCAAATTTGTAGCCACCTACTTATGAGTTATTCCTAAACTAAAGCATTTAAAAGTGCTTGTAATTTTAGTTGAATTTCTGCTAGTTCTTTCTCTGGTTCCGAACCAGCGACAATACCAGCGCCAGCATACAGTATAGCCCGAGATCCATTGATTAAAGCAGAACGAATGCCGACGGCAAATTCGCCGTTACCAGTGCGATCGATCCAGCCCAGGGGCGCTGCATACAAAGAGCGATCGCAGCTTTCGCAGCCCCGAATTTGCTGTAAGGCAATATCTCTCGGTACGCCCGCCACCGCTGGCGTTGGATGCAGTTGTGCTAAAATTTTCAACAAATGAATGTCTGCGGGAATTCGAGCCGTGATTGGTGTCCATAAATGCTGAATGTTGGATAGTTGCAGCAGTCTCGGTAGCGGGGAAAAGTCGGGATTGATGCCGAGACTCGAAAGGCGATCGACGATAAAATCAATCACAACTTGATGTTCTCGAATATCCTTTTCACTGTTCAGTAAACCTTTCCCTAAATTCACATCTTCCGCCTCAGTTTTGCCCCTCGGTGCGGAACCCGCTAGGGCATCTGTTACTAACTGATTGTTGTGAATACTGATTAAGCGTTCTGGACTGGCACCGATAAAATTTTGACCTTTGCCGTTACTCGTCGAAAATACGTAGCAACCTGGATATGTGAGGCGCAAGTTATTTAAGGAATCTATTAAACTAAAAGGGGTTTTGGAAATAACATTTATGGCTTGGGACAAAACAATTTTACTGAAATATTGAGACTCAATTAATTCTAAGGCAGACTTTACTGATGTTTTAAACTCAGTACCATCATTCACAGGTATTTGTTTGAAAAATATCGAATTGTTGCTATTATTGGCAATTTTTATGTGTTCATGAGATGCAATTATATCAAATTTTTGCCAAATATTGTCAGTGATAATTTTAACATTTATATCTCGGTTGATGATAGCATTGGCGACAAGCGTGCAGCTATCTTTCAGGCGAGTAATCTGCCATTTTGGTAAAAATATGGTTCCTGGTGGAAAGTAAGAATTAGTGGCGACATTCTCATCAAAAAAGGCAAAGCTACAAAAAAAGTGTGGGCCGCTAAATGGCAAGCGTTCCGTACCAATGGTAATTGTTTGCGCCAGACATGATTGAATGAAATTTTGAGCGAGGACAAATCGCTCGCTTCCTGCTACTGTGAGATCGATCGCCGAATCTAGGGCGGCGATGGCAAAACTGTTGCCGACAATCGGGTCTCTTTTTTCAAAATAAAAGTGTCTGTCATCGGGTTCGGAAATTTCTTGTAGTACCGCTAGCGGATCGACGGGGGAAATCTCCTGAGAAATACTAACTATTTTTGTTTGATCTTTTTCGGTTAAAGACTGCTGGCAATCTAATAGCAACTGATGCAGTTGATTGCGGTCTTGTAAAATATTAGGGCGGTGCGGTATTACTGTCATGAAATCGAGAATAGCAGATTTGTCAGAAAGAGTGCGAGTTTGTCCCGCTAGAACCCCTATTTCGATCTAACCACGCTGCGGCCGATCGCAAAACATGACCTTTCGAGTTTCCCGACAGTTTGGGCACGCTGCGGGCAAAAAAACAGACAATCCTCTTCGTTGATCAGCCTCCCGTAGGGGCGGACTCCGCCAACGCGCGATCGCCCGAAACATTTAGACATAAAACTTTAAGATTGAGAGGGCGAGTTTCGGTAAAAGGCGATCGACCCCGCAGACGCTTGCAGGCGGGCATTCCCGGGCGTGCCAGAGTCCGCAAAGGCTATCAGCGGATGCCGGAGGCGCACTCAAGCGGAGACAGAGCAGACATTCTTCACCAATAAAATTGTAAAATTACCAAGCTGCTATCAATTGAATCAAGTTTGTGTAATGACAACAAAGTTAATTGAGCGTTCAAATAGTAAATTGTGGCTGGCGGCAATCAAGCCGCCCATGTACAGCGTTGCCGTGATTCCTATTTCAGTAGGAACTGCAATTGCTTTTGCCGAAACTAAAACGATTAATTCGTCAATATTTTCGACATTTTTAATCTCAGCCATTTTAATTATAGCATGGCTGAATCTCACGAATGATGTATTTGACTCCGAAACAGGGATAGATAAAAATAAAGCACATTCCTTGGTCAACTTAACCGGAAATAAAGCTTTTATTTTCTGGCTGGCAAATCTGTTTTTAGCAGTCGGAGTGTCGGGAATCTGCGGTATTTCCTGGTGGCAAAAAGACCCAACAGTAATTTTGCTAGTAGTTTTGTGCTGCGCCCTCGGCTACACCTATCAAGGCCCGCCCTTTCGTCTTGGCTATCAGGGTTTAGGCGAAATTATCTGCTTTTTCACCTTCGGGCCGCTAGCTTTAGCTGCTGCTTATTACAGTCAAACTCAAACTTGGTCTGCGACTAATTTTGCGGCTTCGGCAATCGTGGGAATTACTACGAGTATCATCTTATTTTGTTCTCACTTCCATCAAGTTGAGGACGATTTGGCAGCGGAAAAAAAATCGCCGATTGTCCGAATTGGTACGAAAAAAGGTGCGCGGTTGTTGCAGTGGTTGTGCGGCAGCATTTATGCTTTGACTGTGCTGTTTGTGGCGTTGCGAATGTTCCCAATTTGGACGCTGTTGATTTTTGGGAGTTTGTCATTTGCGATCGACCTTTGTCGCCATGTCACAGACTATCACGACCAACCAGCCAAAGTCAGCAACTGTAAGTTTATCGCAGTCGCGCTGCATTTTTCGAGCGGATTGCTGCTGGCGCTGGGGTTTGTTTTGTAGATTTGGCGATTATCGAAAATTTCGGTAAAATAGAAGTACGGTTCGTAGTGAGGACTTTAGTCCTGTTTCTAATATTTTAGTCAATCAGGACTAAAGTCCTTACTACAAACAGTTTGATCTTGAATCACCAACATGGAGAAGCAAATCATGAGCACGCCAGTAGAAATTAGCCAAATCCTAACCCTAGAAGAAATTTTTAGTCTGTATCCTGATGAGTGGGTACTCATCGTCAATCCTGAATTAGACGAAGAATTAAGTGTAATTCGAGGTGAAGTTTTAGCCCATGCAACAGAACGCGATGAAATTTATAGTAAGCTTTCATTAAGGAATGGAAAATCTGTAGCCATAGAATATACTGGACTGATACCTGACAACCTAGCAGTGATGTTATGACGAAAATGCCCAATTATCAGAAAGCCTACCGTTTGTTGCGTTATGGGCAAAATTTGCTAGCCGTGCAAGCAACTATTGGCAGTAGAGAAGGGGGCGATTTTCTGCGGGTGCGTTTATTGGTAGATACGGGATCTAGCTTCACAATATTGCCAGTTGAAGTGTTACAAAATTTGGGTTATGATACTGGCAATCCTTTACGCAGACAAGAATTAGTTACAGGTCAAGGAAGAATTTATGCTCCTGTAATTAATGTATCTTGGTTTAATTGTGTGGGTCAACTAATAGAAGATTTTGAGATAGTTGCCCATAATCTACCACCAAATATTCGTATAAATGGTCTTATTGGTATGGATTTTCTCACTCGTTTTCAAGCAGTCATATCTGTTGGCGATGCGGAAATTAGATTTCAGTAAATATGGAAAAATCTAAAAATTATCAATTTCACTATTCCTTAACTGGTAACAAAAATCAGTCACTAATTTTATTACTCCACGGATTTACCTGCAACAGTCAAGACTTTGACCAAATCATTTCCTTACTATCTCAAAGTTATTGTTGTCTCGCTGTTGATCTTCCCGGTCACGGAAAAACCAGAGTTAGTGGCGATGAAAGTTGCTACAATATGTCAAATATAGCCCAAGCATTGATCGACTTATTAGAGCACTTACAAATAGACAAATGTTTTTTATTAGGCTATTCAATGGGCGGGCGATTGGCGCTGTACATGACATTACATTTTCCTGAAAGATTCGAGAAAGTCGTGTTAGAGTCCGCGTCTCCCGGATTGAAGAGTGAAAAAGATCGATCGCACAGACGACAAGCCGATTCACAAACAGCACAAAACCTCGAAAATAGCAACATCAAAGATTTTATCTTAAACTGGTACGATCGCCCTTTATTCAAATCCTTAAAAAAATCTCCCCAATTTCACCAACTCATCGAAGCCCGCTTAGCAAACAATCCCTTAGAATTAGCCAAATCTCTCCGCAACATGGGAACCGGCAACCAGCCCTCACTCTGGGCACAACTAGCACAAAATCAAATCCCTCTTCTCTTGCTAGTGGGAGAATACGATAATAAATTTACAACTATAAATACCGAAATTGCCAGTTTATGTCCCGCAGCCAGTCTCAAGATTGTACCAAAAGCCGGTCACAACATCCATTTTGAAAATATTGATGAATTTGTCGAAATAGTGAGACAATTTTATGATTCACGGGTAGTCAGAAACCGGGTTTTTTACGAAAATTATTCGTCATAACCGACAAATTAAGTAAAAACCCGGTTTCTTAGGCCTTAACGGATAGTCAGAAACCGGGTTTTTTACGAAAATTATTCGTTTTCACCGACAAATCAGGTAAAAACCCGGTTTCTTAGGCCTTATTCATGATTAACTAAAACACAAATGTTATATAAATTTGAGTTTCGCGCCTATCAGCGAAAATTTAAGCGTCCACTGCAAACAAGTCACGGCATTTGGGATATTAGATCAGGAATTATCCTGCGGCTTATTGACGAAAATGGTCGAATTGGTTGGGGAGAAATTGCCCCGCTGAGTTGGTTTTGTTCCGAAACCTTTGACCAAGCTGTAGATTATTGTCACCAACTACCTGCTAATATTTCATCAGAGATGATTTTCGCCATTTCCGCTGAATTACCAGCTTGTCAATTTGGCTTTGAGTCAGCTTGGGAAAATCTCACCGAAGCAGTCGGAAATGCACTCCGTCAAGACAAAATTCCCAAAAATCTGTGCAGCGGTTTATTACCTGCTGGTGAAACAGCTTTGCAGGTTTTACCAAGGCTTTGGTTACAGGGATTTCGGACGTTTAAATGGAAAATTGGCGTTGCTGCTATTGAGGAAGAATTAAAGGTTTTTCAGCGGTTAATTAAGGAAATGGATGATTTGGGCGATCGCAAAAAAGCACTTTTGCGATTAGATGCTAACGGTGGACTCAATTACTCACAAGCTGAAACATGGCTAAAAACTTGCGACAATATTTTAGAGATTCCCGACTTTTCGGTAAAGATTGAATTTTTAGAACAGCCGTTATCTGTACCACAATTTGATGAAATGCTAGCATTGAGTGCTGTGTACAAAACTCCAATCGCCCTGGATGAGTCAGTCGCCAATCTCGATCGCATCCAAGAATGCTACAATCAAGGCTGGCGCGGAATTTTCGTCATTAAACCTGCGATCGCTGGTTCCCCATCCCAACTACGGAAATTTTGTCAAACCCACAATATAGACGCTGTTTTCTCCTCAGTATTTGAAACCCAAATAGGCAGACAAGCAGCATTAAATTTAGCAACAGAATTATCTCTTAATTCTAGAGCATTAGGCTTCGGTACCGATGACTGGTTCGACGACAAAAATCAAGAAACCTGGTTAAAGCATCTATGGCAATAAATGTAACAACAAATATTCTGGATATCGCATCCAAATTACCCGATAATTGGCTAATTGGTGATGATAGTTGCGAAATTGGTCGAATAGTCGATCGCACATTTCAGCAATTAACCCAAAATCAATCACCGCAAACACCGCAAACAATCTTCATAGCAGAATCAGAACCAGTCCAATTTATTGCCAGTTTCATCGCAGCTTGTGCCACCAAATCCCAGATTTTTCTCTGCAATCCCAACTGGGTACAACAAGAATGGGAACAAGTCTTTAATTTAGTCCAACCAGACATAATTTTAGGACAAAATACTGACTTAAAAAAAAGATTTCCCTCTCTCCCAGTCCGCGGAGGCGGACTTAGTTTGTATAGCCGCGAATTCCATTCGCCGGAATTCCATTCACCCGAATTCCATTCGCCGGAATCCCATTCACCCGGTAAAAACGGTTTTGATACGATCATGATTCCCACCGGCGGTTCGTCGGGAAAAATCTGTTTTACCATCCATACTTGGGAAACACTCACAGCCTCAGTCCAAGGTTTCCAACAATATTTTGAACTTGAAAAAATTAACTCATTCTGCGTTTTGCCATTATACCACGTCAGCGGTCTAATGCAATTTATGCGTTCCTTTACTACCGCAGGAAAACTGGCAATTAAGCCATTCAAAGAATTAGAAAATGGTAAAAAAGCCCATATTGAACCAGAACAATTTTTCATTTCCTTAGTTCCAACTCAACTGCAACGCCTGCTACAAAATCCCGATACAGCTAATTGGCTTTCCCGATTTCATACCGTACTTTTGGGCGGTGCTCCCGCTTGGCAAGAACTTTTAGACATAGCTAGAAAGTATCAAATCAAATTAGCTCTAACTTACGGCATGACAGAAACCGCCTCGCAAATTGCTACACTCAAAGCCGCAGATTTCCTAGCAGGCAATAATAGTTCTGGTCATATTTTGCCCCATGCTCAAGTAACAATTCGTGGTTCAAAGGGCGAGATATTGTGTTGTAATCAAGTTGGGAATATTGCAGTAAATGCTAAATCATTAGCCTTGGGTTATTATCCAGACAAATTTGGCGATTCCCTGCGGGATAGCTTCGCTTCACGCAAATACTTGCAATTAGACGACTTAGGATTCTTTGATGAAAACAATTACCTAAATATTGTCGGACGCAACAGCGACAAAATTATCACTGGTGGCGAAAACGTATTTCCGGCGGAAGTCGAAGCAGCTATTAAGTCTACTAATTTAGTGACTGATGTTTCTATAATTGGTTTGCTAGATAAAGATTGGGGTCAAATAGTAACAGCAATTTATGTCCCCACAAATCCCGCAGTTACTGTCACAGCTTTACAAGCAGGAATAGAAGATAAGTTGAGCAAATTTAAGCGGCCGAAAAAGTGGATTGTCGTCGAACAATTGCCCCGGAATTGTCAAGGAAAAGTTAATCTAGAACAATTGCAACAAATTGCGATAAAATATCAATAAAGGAGGACACGGCAATGCTGTTTCCCTACCCATCCGTTACATCCGTTACATAATCCGTTGCCGAACTTCCTTCTACTTACAAGCCCAACAGCCTTCTCGTCCTTTCTGCTTCTTGCCTTTGAACATCCACAAACTTCAACATTCGGTAAAGTACCTCTATTTGTGGCAACTTAATACCTGCTTGTTGGGCCACCCGTATCGGATTACCAAAAATCGCCTCAACTTCCAGGGGCCGCGATTCATCGTAATCGATTTTCATGCTGGTGCGGTAAGGCTTCATTTTGTGAGTGTGTTCCAGCATACTTTGGATAAAGTCATCGGGAATAATGCGATCGCAACTTTTGGCCCCCGCTATCACTTCCCCCATGATTTGCTCGACTAAAATCAGAGTATCCCGATTCGCCATAAGTTCGTCGGTTCTCGCATCCAAAATCACAGACAGCCCGTTATAAGGAATATTCCAAACCAGCTTTTTCCACCTAGATAACAGTAAATCTTCGCTCATTTTAATATGAATTTTAGCGCGTTTAAAATCCCTAGCAATTTGGTGCAATCTATCAGTAATACCGATGGGTTTGTAGTCTTGGGCATATTCGCCCAGCGTGATCGTACCGTAATCTAGGTGGCAGATGTGACCGGGCCCAACTTTATAAGAACACAGAAAACATAGTCCGCCAACTACTCGCTCGGCACCGACAATTTTAGCGACTTCCGGTTCGGTATTCAATCCGTTTTGCAATACTAAAACCACGCCGTTATCCTTTAATAAAGTCGGCAAAATTTTCGGCAACAAGTGATTTTGTGTGGTTTTCAGCGCCACAATTACTACGTCGCACTGAGGCATTTTGTGCGCGTCGTGGTAGGCGCGCACGTGGGCGAGGGTGAAGTCGCCCTCGGGAGACTCGATCGTCAAACCGTGTTTTTTGACGATCTCGTAATCGCTGCGTAGCAAAAAATTAACTTCTAAACCTGCTTTTTGCAGCCGAGCACCGTAGAATCCGCCTAAAGCTCCCGTGCCGACGATGGCATAATTGCGATTTGTCATAATATCAAAAAGTTAGAATAAATTATCAACAAAACTGAAATTTGACGGTCATTCCCTGCTATTATTTAAAGATAGAAGTTATCGGAAATATCAAATCTAAAATTGCCTCATCCACTGCATTAAGTCTTCAGATAGCTGTTTTCTAGTTCGCGTCACTGCATCAATGCAGACGTGCTTAGTAAGAGCTTTAGCCGCGCTTCTTGCTGCAACTTCCTCCGAAAATACTTGATAGGCAATTTCAAATTCATCGCCAGCAACTTGTTTGGGTGTTAGTTGAATCGTCAGCCGATCGCCCGCAAACATTGGGCGATAAAAATCTACACTAGCATGAATTATGGGAAAGGCAACAGAAGGATTGCTGAAAAATGCTTTGAGATTGATTCCCGATGCTGCTAGAGATGCCTCGTAAGCTTCGTGGCACATTGCCAAAACGTTAGCGAAGTAAACGACTCCAGCAGCATCGGTATCTTGAAAGCGCACAGTGCGGGTGTAAGAAAAAGGCATTTGAGGTAGTAGCGGGCGATCGCCAATTAAAGCTAAATTTTACCAACCATCATATCGGTAAACCCGAACTTTTGGAAAGGCGATCTGCTAACTAAGCAGCCGCTAATTTTTTATCTTCTCAAACTCGCCCTCCTCACTCCTTCCCCTGATGTCTTAACCTTTGTTTTTAATCAACATTACGTCTATAATTTTCAGCGCAACTTCTTCGGAAAGATCCAATGCACAGTAAAGATCGTTCAAAAGTTGTTCTTCTTCTTCTGAAACCTCGCCATCTGCTAAAGCGATATCAGTTGTCACAGCAAAAACTGTTTCTTTAAGTTCGTCAGGAAGCGTTGCCAAAGCCGCATTAAACAGTACCTGAACTCCTTGCCGTTGCAGAATAGTCAGGAGACGATCGAGCATTTTTCGCATCACATCATCTGGATAGCTGCGGAACAATTGCATCCGAGATAGCGTCATGCTAATCGCTTTACTTTCGCTGTCGTTGATGTAACCATCGGCTGCTACGGCAATTAGCGCGATCGCCGCAAATGCTTCAGCAGGCCCTAACGTTACGTCAGTTTGTTGGCGAGTCTGCGATACTTTGTCAAATAAACCCATGATATTTTCCTCATTATGTAGTGGTGGATTCATGGAGTCCCGACGGGCTTGGACTCTGGAGGTTTCTGCGGGATTTCGCCAATTATATCAAATCTTGTTAGTTATTTCTTCTCAATAAAATTATGAAAAAATTAAGATTTTTTATTTAGCCCTTCGGCGCTGCAAGGGCGGGTTGATTCAGAGCCTGAATTGCCTTGCAATATCTCAGGTAAAACCCGCCCACAAGAGCGCAGACGATCTACTTATCAAACAAAGCTAAATCTGCTTTTAGGAAATCAACAAACTGTCGCGCAGTGCGCCCCGATCGCCCGTTGCGACGAGTTGCCCATTCCTTAGCGCGGTGATCTAAATCCTCAACAGCGAGTTTGATGCCAGCAAGTTCAGCCAGATGTCGCACAATTGTTAAATAAGTGTTTTGATCTGCCGGTTCAAAAGTTAAAGTCAAGCCAAAGCGATCGCTAAATGAGAGTTTTTCCTGCACAGTATCCCAAGCGTGAACTTCATCACCGTCGCGGGGGCGAGGCCTGTCATCAAAAAACTCTCGAATTAAATGCCGCCTGTTAGATGTGGCATAAACTACCACATTTTGAGGCCTGGCGGTGACATTTCCTTCTAAAACCACTTTCAGAGATTTAAAAGCATCGTCATCTTCCTCAAAAGAAAGGTCATCCACAAAAATGATAAACTTTTGAGGAACTCCGCGCAACTGCTCGACAATTAGCGGCAAATCTTGCAAGTCAGATTTAGATACTTCAATCAAGCGCAAATTGCGAGATCCAAATTCATTTAACAGCGACTTCACCAAAGAAGACTTACCCGAACCGCGACTCCCGTACAGCAAGACGTGCAAAGCCGGATAACCAGCCAGCAAAAACTCCGTATTTTTCACCAGAGCATCCCGCTGCCAATCGCAGCAAACTAACTCTTTCAAGTTTATGCGATCGGGATGCGGAATACTCGCCAACTGCCCAGATCGCCACCCAAAAGCGCGATATTCGGCAAACAAACCCGTACCAAACTGTCGGTAATAAACTGCCAAAGATTCCGCAGCGAGCGACCATTTTTCGAGTTTCTCGTACAGCGGTAAATTGGCGTTTTCTGCGACAATTTCGGAATGCCAAATCGGAGGCACTGCGTCAAGTTGACCTGCTACCCGCAGCCACTTGCTCAACTGTTCGCTGCTGCATTCGTAAATATTTTGCAGCACTTGTAAATCATGGCGGGCGGCTTCCACCAAAGCGGGCGGCAAACTCGCAAAATCTGTTTGTTGAGCTCGGCGAGAAAAGGGGTTTTCGTCTTTGAGAATTTCGGAAATCAGCGAATCTTGCCAACTCAGATTTTGAGCAGCCTGAATTTTGAACCAGTTTCCGTAGGCTACCTGACAGTCAAAACCGCTGACTTCGCTGTGGTGGAGAGCTTGCAGCAAGTCGAGAAAAGCTTGACCTGCGGGGCTTTTGATCACCGATTGATACAGCAGCAGGGATGCTGCTTGGCGTTGGAGGTAACGGATTTGGGCGATCGCGCCAGAAGTTAGGGCTGACATAATGGCAATTCTATAACAGTTAGATACTCTGACTTGGTTTAATAAATTTTCTAACAATTTGTGACCGCAATTGCAGGTATCGCTGTATAAACTTAGATGCAAAGAGTGAAATTTGGGGCATTAAAAATGAATTTAGGTACAGCAGCGGCGATCGGCTACGGCGTTTTGACACTGGTTGGCGGCATCATGGGTTACATCAAGGCCAAAAGCCAAGCCTCGCTGATTTCAGGCTTGATTAGCGGTTCGCTGCTAATTTTTGCCGGCACCGCACAACTCATGGGACAAAGTTGGGGTTTAACATTAGCAGCAGCTATCTCCGCTGTTTTAGTAGTAGTTTTTATTTTACGGCTGGTCAAAACTCGCAAGTTTATGCCCGCTGGAATGCTGATTTTAGCTAGTTTGGCGTCTTTGGGCGCGATCGTTTACGAACTCAGCGGTCAATATCAATAATCAGTTAACTGTTAACTGTTAACTGTTAACTGTTAACTGTTAACTGTTAACTGTTAACTACTGCCCTGTTTGGCCAATGCCCAATGCCCTGTTTGGCCAATGCCCTGTTTGGCCAATGACCAATGACCAATGACCAATGACTAATGATTAATGACAGCTTCAATATACTGCTCAACTTCCCTGAGTTGCTGCCGCTGGTATTCAATCCAATCTTTTTCCGCCGCTCGCTGTTGCGGTGTCTCTTGCTGGTACCGCGCCTGCTTCTCTAAAAACTTATTGTAGAACATCATCGCTTTTTCAACTGTTTGAATTGCCAGTTTGATCCGGTCTTCAAAGATTTCTAAAATCAAATTATCCAGGATTGACCCAATCACTTTACAAGACTCTTCAAAATCGATCAAACTGATTCCCATTTTGCTTTTATGAACCAGAATTTCTACAGGAGCTTTCAGCGTTTCTTTAAAAGTCTTCAAATACGACTCCGGCAAATATTTTAGAGGTTCCGTAAACTTCGACACAATCTCGCCACCTATTGATTGCAGTCGCTCTCTAAATCTCGATTGACTCTTGGGGTCGAAGCATTCAATACAAAATTCAACTTTTTCTATATCAATTGATTGTAATTCTTTGAAAATTAAATTCAGTTCATTTTCCACAATCAAAATCACTCGCTCTGCCTGGTAGTCAACTTCATTCCGCAACTCTTTGTGCAAATTCTCTTTTTCAAAAAAACCGATATTATCTCTTTGAAACACTTGATGGTTTTTATCCCACAAAAACCACTGATTTTTTAACTTTGTAGCTTTGTCGCTCCAGGATTTGCGAACTTTAACAACAGTATCGTATTTGCCCTGTTTTCCTAAACTGCGAATTCTCACATCGCAGCCGCTTAGTTCGCCAATTTGCTCCCAGACTTCAACAGCAGATGAAGAAGCAATTCTCGGCTTGCTATTCCAGACATCCTCAGCCTGAGATACATCTTTGAAACATACCTGAAGTAACTCCTTGAGTCTGAGGGCAGACTGCTTAATTTCCTCAATACAAGGTTCCACATCTAAGCTGAGGTGGGTAGCTGACTGTTTAATCTCCACGGATTGATATTCGTCTGCGAGTAATCGATCGCTAAACTGCGAAATAGCCTGAAATACCTTGAGATACTCATTCATTTCCTTTGATGCCTCCTTTCCCTAAATAGCATACAATACAGAACATCTGCCTTTTTGAATGCAAACTCAGTCACAACATGGATTATGTATTCACCCCTGCAACTCAGGATCGACTCAATACTGGCAACCTGGTACAGCCTGCCACCAAAACAGGAAAATTGCTCCCTGCTGCTAGAGATCCGGTGACAGGGGAGTTTGTGGAGCTCGCAAAAATCTTTTATCAATCAACAACTGCAACTAAATCCGAGCGCGGAGTTCTAGGATTGCTCGCACAGTTAGCCGGAGGCGGGCCCGTACAGCCCCTCGTAGCTCCCGTGTACGTGACAATCGCGCCGTTGCAGGTTGCTCAAACTCATCAGGGGTTTCAAAAAATATACAGAATGCTTAACTGTCTGAAAATTAATTTGGCTGTGATGCAAGCGACTGCTGCTGTCATTGGTATTGGCGCTGTATCGAGCACAGTTTTGTCAGCAGTAAACTTCGACCAAGTATTAAAAATCAGAGAAGAAGCAAAGCACCAGAAGCTAAAAATTAAAGATGGGTTTATCGATCTCCGACACATCCTCAAAGATCGGGGAGTAGACGTGATCCAGCAAATTTTTAAGGTGGCTCATGACTCTAGTTTTGAAATGCACCGCCAGAAACTGGTTAACGGTTACGATATTTTTTCTAAAGCTATCAAACGCTGCCAGTCAGCCCTAACATTACCCGATATCAAACTTCGGAATTCCGAAATTAATAGCGGGCGGGATATGCTGTTTGAGGCTTTGAAAATTTATGATAATCCGGGTTTGTTGGAGGGGCTGTCTTCTGCCGGACAGATCCGGCAAATGGAATGTGTTTGGGCGATCGATCTGGCGATAGGTGTCACGTTTCAGTTGCAGCGGGCCTACGATATGGTGAGTTCGCGGCTGCTCGAACTTCAATCAAAAATTCGTCAAGATCTTCTAACTGTTGTTAAAGGATGTCAATCGCAATCAGAACTAGATTTTTTATTCCCAGAAGTTACCAGGATTCTCGGTCACGATCTAAGTGTAATAGAATTTTGGCAAAATGAGGTAGATTGGATGCAAACTTTGTCTCCCAAAGAGCAGCACCAGTTAGCTAGTTTAGATAAACTCAGCGGCGATAATTTAAAAACCAGCATTCACACTACATTTGCGGTATTAGCTGCGGAACCTTCACTTTATGAAAATTTAAAGCAAAAGTCTCACTTTCTCTCCTTGCGCGACCAGCTAGCCTTCGCCCTGAAGCCGGAACTGCGCCGGGGATACGAATTTTATGTTGGCCAGCAGGCGATCGCCACTGGCTATCCAGCTTTAGCTGCCTCGAATTGGCAAGAAATATCAGATTTAACTGTGGCTAATCTCTACTACTTTTTTCAAAGTCGAGAGGATTCAACTGAAAATTATCCTACTGAGGACGAGTTAGAAACACCTGCTTGGCACTTTCCCAAATCCTTAGAAAATGAGCTTAATTACTGCAATTAAATGACAGGTGATAATGACAACTGTTAACTGACTTCTTCGTTCTTTTGATACCAATTAAAAAAAGTCTTGCTACAATCCTCAATCTTATACTAATTATTAAAAGTCGCAGATTCCAGTGCCGGACTTAGGCAATACCCATTATTGTCAACTTAAGCCTAAAATCATTGATAAATCTCGTTTGTAGCCGGGGCCAGATCCCCCTAAATCCCCCGAAAGCAAGGGGGACTTTGAAAAGATTCTTGTCCCCCCTTGCTTTCGGGGGGCTAGGGGGGATCAGACCTCGGGGGCAAACAGCTGTCTATGAGTACGTTTGACGTTAAGTTGACACGCCTTGGGCGAAGCGAAGCGGAGGGATTGCCGTGTCCCTACTGTATCAATACTTTTGATGATTGGTATTACATCCGTTACATCCGTTACATCCGCTACAAAATCCGTTGCCGAACTTCATTCAGATTATCTCAGCCACAACTTAATAGTATTGTCTTTAGAACCGCTAGCAATAGTTTTGCCATCGGGACTAAAAGTTACCACATAAACCTCATCGGTATGTCCCGTCAAAGTATTCAGCAATTCTCCGGTAGCAAAGTCCCAAATTTTAATAGTTTTATCCTTGCTCCCGCTGGCAATAAAATTCCCGTCCTGGCTGATAGCAACCGAGACAATATCGTCAGAATGTCCCTTGATCGAGCGAATTAAATCTCCTGTTTCGAGATTCCAGATTTTAATACTTTCATCGTAGGAACCGCTGACAATTGTCTTGCCGTCTGGGCTAATTGCAACCGACCTCACCTGGTCGCCGTGTCCCTCCAGAGTTTTGAGCAACCTCCCCGTTGCTACATCCACAATTGTAATTTTTTTATCCTTAGAAGCGCTAACCAAACTTTTGCCATCGGGAGTGAAAGCAACAGAATAAACAAAATCTGTATGGTCTGGCAAATTCTGAATCAAATTGCCAGTTGTCGCATCCGAAATCTTGGTGGTTTTGTCGCCGCTGCCGCTAGCAACGACCTGTCCGTCGGGGCTGAAAGCGACAGACCAAACAGATGCAGTGTGGTCGAGACTGCGAGTAACTTGCCCTGTTTTCAAATCCCACAACATGACTCTCCAAAAACCTGTTCCTGTCGCAAGTTTCGTACCCTTTGCGTCGAAAGCAACCGACCAAATGGTGGATGAATCTCCGGGGAAAGTGCGGATCGATTTGCCTGTGGCTAAATCCCAAATTTGGATGGTTTTGTCTTTGGAACCGCTGGCTAACATTAAGCCGTCTGGACTGAACGCAACAGCTCCGACGGCATCTGAATGCTGAGCGAAGTTTTTGACTTTGGCGTTTTTCCAGCGCCGGCCTGCTTGGCACTGTTGCTGTAAGTTTTGAGCGGACGTATAGGTGCTAGAAGTGTTGGCAATTGTGGGGATTTGGCTGATGCAGCCTTCATAATTGCTTTCTTTATAAAGTGCATCGATTTGATTCAATTGTTGGGCTTCTTGCTGCACTCGCTGCTGCCATTCTTGCCATTTGAGATATCCGTAAATGCCGCCGATCGCAGTTAAGAGGGCTGCAATTGTTGCTCCGGCGAGATAAGGATTGAATTTGCGAGGTTCTTTGGGGACAATTGCTGGGCCGCTGGCGATCCTCTCCGTTGGCGTAGTCCCCGTAGGGGCGGGCTGCGCTAACGACAAATCGGTTTTTCCGTTCAAATGTACCTCCGGGGATACCGCCGAACTTGCCTGCACCCCGAGTGGAACAGCGCTGCTGGCTGGTAACGGGTTGGGGTTGCGGTGTCCCTCCAACACTGTGGCGATCGCCTTGTACAATTTAGCGAATAAAGATTTAGGAACGACTAATTCTTCGATTCTGGTGGCATCTTCGTCGGTAAGCCCTAAAACTTGCTGCAAGCGTTTTAATTCCTCGCGAGTTTCCAGAGAAAAGGGATATTCTTGCTGCATTGCTTCTTGCAGCGATTGTTCGTAGCGTTCGCCTTTTTCCCTGTATTTGCGGTAAGGATTCAATACCTCATCTTCGATCGCGTCTGCTTCTTCTGGCATCAATTCCAAACTGACGCGCAATTCTTCCAATATTCTCCGACCGACGACTGTAATGTCACCGCGACTGCTGCTGCGCCGATCGACTTCTTCGCGATAGATTGTGAGTTTGGGAATCCGCGCGCGCGATCGATCGCCAATTTTCCGCAAATCTGCCAAAGCCTCCGCCGCCGACTGGTAGCGCTCCCGAAAATCGTAGCGCACCATATTGTCCAAAACATCGGCCAGCGCTTGAGAGCAGGTAGTTAAATGCCGCCAAACAATTTCGCCTCGATTAGAATTTTTCAAATCCCGCAGTTTCGGCAAATCGTAAGCCGGCAAACCCGTCATCGCTTGGATGCCAATCATTCCCAAGGCGTAGATATCGCTGTTGAGTTGCGGGTTGTATTGAAATTGCTCGATCGGCATATATTCCAGCGTACCAATCCGCACAGTTACCGGCGCTTGTCTTTGAGCGATGTGAATCTCTTTCACCGAGCCAAAGTCGATCAAAACTAACTTGTTATCCGAATAGCGCCGGATTAAATTAGCTGGTTTAATATCTCGGTGAATTACGCCCTGTCCGTGTACAAACACTAAAATTTCTAACAGTTCCTTCAGCAAAGGAATGATTTTTTCTTCAGTTACCGGTTTCCCCGGTACAATCTCAGTTGATAGCGAGTGACCCGCAATAAACGATTCAACTAAGAAGAATTCTTCGTTTTCTTCAAAATAAGCGAATAGCTGAGGGATTTGGTCGTGTTGACCGAGCTTTTCTAGAACTTCTGCTTCTTTTTGGAAAAGACGGCGCGTAGTATTAATTAATTTCGGTTCGCTAGTACCGGGACGCAGGTGCTTAACAAAACACTGCGGTTCCCCGGGACGGCGAGTATCTTTGGCCAGATAGGTTTGTCCAAATTCTCCTGTTTCTATGACTTCAATGATTTGATAGCGTCCATCTAAAAGTTGGCTCACCATGATAATAACGCAGCCTTTTTTTGGTTGATTTTCGCAAGAAACAGTTTCACAGCAGGCAGTTTTGAGTTGTAAGTTTGTCAGATTTTTTACATTTAAATTGCAGATTTTTGGCGAGCCCTCCGGCCCACCCCACAAGCATTTAACTGTATTCCACCATAACGGCTCGCCGAATGCTCAATTGACTAATACTTTATCTTTTCAACATCTGCAAAGCTTGATATCCTAAAAAGAAAAAACCCAAAGCGCCGAGTACCGCTATCGTGTCCGCCAACACATCGACTGTCAGAAATTCGCCCATTGCAATATCCTCTCTTAACTGATATCTATCCTCGGCTTTTAGGTCGCTGACCGGGTGAGGGGTAAGACCCCTTGCTGCGGGCGAGCCGAAAGATGCTCACAAATTATAGCAAAGGAGGTCGCCAAAATAACTTTTCGGGCGATCGACTAGCTTTTTGTTTTAATATTTTTTAATATTTAAGGAGACAAACTGTGCACCAAAATTTTGAGGTCAGTTCGCTTTGATATTGTTAACCCTGGTAATTTTTTCTCTCATAGTAAGTAGAGCTTACACTAAAAATTTGCGCCTCAGCGTCAAAAATGCGCCTCGCACCGACAGCAGTTCGGCTCAGCAGTTACTGCCGTCTACCGGACTCTTCCCCAAAGTTTCGGTAATCGTACCAGCATACAACGAAGCTGAGAATATTCGGGATTGCGCGATCGCCATTTTGGAGAGTACACCGCCCTCAGTGGACAACCTAGAGGTTTTGATTGTAGACGATCGCTCGACAGACGACACATTGGCGATCGGGCAAACCCTGCAACAGCAGCTCAATGACCCCCGCCTCAAAATATTAGCAGGTCAGCCGCGACCTGCCAACCAATATTGGGCGGGCAAAAACTGGGCCTGCGCCCAAGCCGTGCCCGAAGCAATCGGAGACTTCCTATTATTTATCGATGCCGACGTGCGGCTCAAACCGGGGGCGATCGAAACCGCGATTGCCACAGCAGAAGCTGAGAAAATAGACTTGTTTACCTGTATGCCAGCCCTCGTTTGCGAGTGTTTGGCCGAGTGGTTGGTGCAGCCGTTAATGTTCAATCACCTAGCAGTTTGCTACGACTTTACCGCCGTCAACGATGCCTCAAAAACAGACACTGCTTTTGCAGGCGGGCCGTTCATGCTGTTTAGGCGATCGGCCTACGAACAAATCGGCGGACACGAAGCAGTTGCAGGCGAAATTGTGGAAGATGTGGAATTAGCTAGACGCATCAAACGTGCGGGTTTAAAGCTCGGGCTTTATTCGGGTTCAAATTTGGCATCCGTGCGGATGTATCGGTCTTGGAGCGCATTGTGGGAAGGCTGGACAAAGAATTTGTATCTCGGTGCTAACCGCAGTTGGGGCTTGATGATTTACATGGCCGCCATTATGTTCTTTCTTTATCCGATGCCGTGGTTGGCATTAGGTATTTTGCTGGCTAACGGCGAAATCGCCAACCTAATTACCAATCACCAATTAGCAATTAGCAATTACCAATTGCCAATTACCTTGTTAACTATTTGTTTATCTGCGATCGTAATTTGGCACCAATACAATTTGCGCCGCTTGGGTGCCCAGATTTCTGACTGTTCGACGAAATACTGGTGGTTGGGAGGTTTGGGAGGTGCGTTAGTGGCGGCAATTGCGATCGGTTCTGCGATCAAAACCGAAACCGGTTGGGGATGGACTTGGCGTGGGAGAGCTTTGCAAATCAACAATTAATCCCTGATTTTTGGTTGACAAGAATTAGTGGTAGGGTGCGTCAGGTTAGACATTTTAAATCAGCACGAAAAGTCTAATTATGACGCACCATTTATTTCCTGGTGCCCGTGTGAGATTGTTGGTTTGTTGTGAAAATAATGAGAGCTGACGCACCCTACTTTTACCCTAAACCTTTCGATGATAGCTGTTCGACAAAAGCTTGATGTTCCGCTGTATCCAAACCTTGCTGCAAAACAGCTAAAACCTCAGCTAAATTTCCTGCTAACAAAGCTGATACAGACAACTGCAATCCCGGAAAAATTTCACTGGAAATTACACCATCAGCATTAGGTTCCAATGCAATATATTCACCTTCCCTCAACCTCAGCCAATCAAATCTTTGCTGGTAAGTTCTCCAAACCAAATATTCTTGGACTCGATGACGGCGGTAAATTCTTAACTTGTCGTGCAAATCGTAGGAAGCGCTGCTTGCAGCAATTTCTACAACCAACTCCGGCGCCCCTTCCAGATAATCGTCATCGCTAACAGTAGATTGTCCGCCGACATCAATTCGCAGCAGGGCATCCGGTTGCGGTTCGCTATCTTCATCGAGACGCACTGTAGCAGCATCTGACAAGTCTACTCCCGGCGTTGCAGCGTAGTAAACCCCCAACCAACCCATAATCAAACTGTGAGGTTTCCCGTGGTTTCTATGTCGCACCGCTGCTGCCATATAAACCACTCCTTCGATCAATTCTGCTTTCTTCCCCTGCGCCATCATCTCATAGCGGCGCTCAAATTCGTGTCGTGTCAATCTGTCGCCGCTTTCTAACGGAATTAGATCGATCGCACTTTTCCCATTTTCCCGTTTTTCTGAATTGGCGATCGCAATTTTTCGATCTGATTGCATCACTTTCTCCTTGGCTCAATTAGTCGTCTGGTGCGCAGTGCGCACCCTACATTAGTCGTCTAAAACTCTTGTGGGGTGGGCTTCTAGCCCGCCCCAAACGCAAAAACTAAATGACCCTACAAATAGATGCTTTCGCAGCAAACATCATGCTTGTGCGTAGACAAAAGCAGGTACACGCTTGTAAGCAGGCGTACCCGATCGCTTTTCAATTTCCGGGTGAAAAATCACATTCACTTCAGGATAAAACATCAAAGCAGCACCCACACGAACCGCCCCGTAAATCACCTCAACATTTTCCATTTTTCCCACATTTCCCTGCACACTAACCCGCTGATGTTCTTGCAAACCCGCGCTTTCTGCATCCGCGCGGTTCATCAAAATGCAGTTGCGGTGCGGCATTCCCCGGTACTTGTCATCAATTTTGTAAACCACAGTATTATGCTGAGAATAGCTGCGTCCCGTCATCAATGCCACAACTAAACCCCGCGCCGATTCCGGTGCACCAAAATCTTTGATTTCTGGTAAATTTAGCACTGGTAAAGGTGCCACAAACATTTTGGCTTTGCCGGAATCTGTGGGGA
The DNA here is from genome assembly GCF_036702805.1 of Microcoleus sp. A006_D1. Taxonomy (NCBI): domain Bacteria; kingdom Bacillati; phylum Cyanobacteriota; class Cyanophyceae; order Oscillatoriales; family Microcoleaceae; genus Microcoleus; species Microcoleus sp. A006_D1. The sequence continues at coordinate 235,018 of NZ_JAUBVZ010000006.1, read as the reverse complement.
AATTAGGTTCGGTAAAAATCCGCCCGCTGATGGTGAATTCCTCTTGGGTTTCATCAATTGTTGCTATATTTTCATAGCCAGGAATCGTTTTAGCAATCAATTGCCTCACGTACTTGGTGTCTTGAAGCTGGCGCCAGTCTACCGGATAAGTGCCGTGAATTCGGCTCGCCAATTCTGTCAAAAAATAAACTTCTGGAATTAAATCAGAATCTTTGAGATGAGTTTCGCCCTCATCATTTAAACGCACAAAGTTATTACCCGATTCCACCGTTGTTTTGTATGGATTTTCAAAGCGATTCAGCACCGGCAGCACAATTGTATTGTACTTTGCTAATCCGCTAAAATGTCCCAAATTTGGTTTAGTTGCGAGGTAAATAATAGTTTCTATCTTACCTAAAGCGCGTTTTGCTTCAGTTGAATCCGGGTTCGCCCCGTACAAGTTGCCGCCCAAACAGATTAGCGTATCGACTTTGCCTGCATCTGCTGCTTCAATGAGCGATCGAGTATTGTAACCCTTAACAGCGCTCAGGGGACGCCCCAACAACTGTTCGAGAGTATGTTGGATTTCTTTTTTCAGCTCCACAGTCACGCCCATAGAGCCGAATCCTTGGACATTTGAGTGTCCTCTGACCGGCATTAATCCCGCCCCTTCTTTGCCGACATTTCCCGTCATCAAAGCAGTGTTGGCGAGGCTGAAAACATTATCTACGCCGTTTTGTTGTTGGGTGATTCCCATCGCCCAACCGAATACAACCCGTTTTGAACTGCCGATAATTTTGGCAGCAGCCTCAATTTCTGCTTGGGAAACTCCGCAGGTTTTAGTAATAGTTTCCCAGTCAGTTTCGCGGGCGTGCTGCACTACTGCTTCCCAGCCTTCTGTGTGGGCTTGCAAATATGTTTCGTCCAGCAATCCTTGTTCGATTACAGATTTTTGAATTCCGACAAATAGCGCCGTATCGCTGCCGGGAATTGGTTGCAAGTAGAGCGATGAAATATCTGAACCGGGGATGAGCGACTTGACGGGAAATGCCGGAGAACCAAACTTGACTAACCCAATTTCCATCACCGGGTTAATTACAATTATTTTGCCACCTTTGTCGCGAATTTTAATCAATTCGTTCATCAAGCGAGGATGGTTGTAGGCAGAATTCGCGCCCGCGAGCACCACGCAATCTGCTTGCTTCAAGTTTTCGAGACTGACTACCGAAGTGCGGGTGGCAAACATTTCATTTAGCCCGGTTGTTGAGGGAGCGTGGCAGAGATCCGAACAATCTGCTAAGTTATTGGAACCCATCGCGCGCATCATCAATTGCAGCAGAAAAGCCGCCTCGTTGGAAGAGCGGCCGGAACTGTAAGATGCCACTCGTTCCGGGGTTTTGCGAAACGCAGCCTCGGCAATTTCATAGACTTCTTGCCAAGAAATGCGATCGTAATGAGACGAACCAGCCCGCAAAATCATCGGAAAACTCAACCTTCCCAGCCTGTCTGCTTCCATGGAAGTTAATCGCTGGAGTTCTTCAATTCTGTGCTGTTCAAAATAGTGACTCTTGACAGCAGGTTTAATTTCAGCCGAGATTGCTTCAACGCTTTTCATGCAGCGCTGAAGTTTTTCGCCCTCTTCATTCGTAAAACCTCCTTTCTGCCCGCCAGTGCCCCAAGAACAGGACAAACAAGCACTTTTGTGCAGCAAAGTCTTCCAAAGTTTCGGGCCTTCCGGCGACAAAGTATGTTCTGCCCAAAACTCAATTACGGGCAAACCGCCGCCGATGTCTGGCGTTTCCTCGTTTTTCTCGCTGAATGGCGGAACGGGTTGGATATTTTGGGAGTTGGTGTCCATGCGGTTTACCTTTTATTTGAATTGCGAGTTAATGTGCAATTAAGTTTATTAGTCTAATTTACCGCAAATTCATAGCACAAAAAATTAGTCAATAGATAGATGTTTTAATCTAAATTTAACTCCAGGTTCGATCGTTCGGACTTCAGTCCTTCTTCATTAGGTTCGATCGTTCGGACTTCAGTCCTTCTTCATCCACAAAGAGAGGACTGAAGTCCTCACTACAAACCTGGCTTATTTCCTGTTATTGTTTTACGAACCTGGTTTACTTCTTCTTATTTAACGCCTGCTTCCCAAAGCCAAGACAAAGCAGCCGATCGCCCTCAGCAACATTCGGGTCATTCTGCAAATAATTTCCCAACCACTCGCAACTCCGAGCAATCATATTATTCAGTTCCAAATTCTCCACAGGCAATAGAATTACAGTCCGATCCCTGCTAGCAAAAGCCAGAGTTTTGCTGTCAGAACTAAAAGTAACGCTCAACACCCGATCGCTCGATTCCAAAGTCTTCGATAGCAGCGCCTTCTTGCCGTCAAAATTCCACAGCTTAACCGTATTTCCCGCACTCGCCGCCGCAATCAACTTGCCGTCAGGACTGAAACTCACGCTTTCCACAGTATCGCTGTGGTCTAGTTTTTCAGTTAAATTTGCCGCCTTGCCATCAAACGCCCACAAGTAAACTTTTTTGTCAGCGCAAGCAGCAGCAATAGTCTTACCGTCTGGACTGAAACTGACATTTCTGACGCTATCCGCGTGATCGAGAGTTTTCAGAATCTTCGCCGACGTACCGTTAAATTGCCAGAGGTAAACTCTATTTTCTCGGGCAATTTCAAAAGCATTTTTCTTGTCGCTTGCCTTGTCGTCAGTAGCAGTAGCAGTAGCAATAGTTTTGCCGTCGGGGCTGAAACTAACGCTAATTACTGGATTGCTGTGATCGAGTTTTGCCAACAAAGTTGCTTTCGCACCGTTCCAGCGCCAGAGGTATAATTTGCGATCGGCACTGGCGGCGGCAATTATCTTGCCATCTGGACTAAAACTCACGCTTCTCACAATGCCACTATGGCGCAGAGTATCTAACAGTTTCCCGTTTAAACTCCAGACTTTCACCGTTTTGTCATCGCTGGCAGAAGCAACAGTTTTATTGTCCGGCGAAAAGCTCGTCCAGGTAACAGAATCCTTGTGACCTGCTAAGGTTTTAATTAAACTGCCATCAGGGCGCCAAAGTCTCACCGTCTTGTCACCGCTAGCAGAAGCAATTGTTTTGCCGTCCCCACTAAAACTGACTTTATAAACCCAGTCTTCATGCCCCGATAAAATCTTATTCAACGGAGTGCTGTTTGGTTGCCAAATTTTCACCATTTTGTCCTTACTTGCGGAAGCAATCGTGCCATCTTTGCTGAAACTTACGGCCCTCACGTCATCTTGATGTCCTCGAAAAGTGTTGAGCAAAGTCCCGCTGCGACTCCAAACTTTTACCGTATCGTCGGCGCTGCCGGTGACAATTTTTTCGCCGTCGCGACTGAAATTCGCGCTAACAACTGCATCGTTGTGTCCTTTGAGAGTTTTGATTTCTTCACCGTTGCGGTTCCAAATCTTGGCTGTGGTGTCGGCACTTGCTGAGACGAGTTGTTGGCTGTCGGGACTGAACTTAACGCTGTAAACAATGTCAGAATGTTTGGTTAATGTTTTGGGATTAATTTGAAATTTCTGGGTTTTACCTTTGCGATTCCAAAGTTTAATAGTTTTGTCAACACTTGCTGAGGCAATTGTTTTGCCGTCGGGGCTGAAACTGACGCCCAGCACCCAATCTTTGTGTTTGGTTAAGGTTTGCACCAATGTTTTTGTTTCCAGGTTCCAGATTTTGATGGTGTTGTCGTGACTCCCGGAGGCTAGGGTTTTGCCGTCGGGGCTGAAACTGACGCTGGTGACGATATCGCGGTGGCCGGATAAAGTCGCCATCGCACTTTTGTCATTATCCACTTGCCAAATTCTAATTGTGCGATCGGCACAACCAGTTGCGATCGTTTTCCCATCCGGGCTAAAACTAACACTCGTCACGCTATCGCCGTGCTTGAAAGTCTTTAATAACTTACCTTCTTTGCTCCACAATTTAACAGTTTTGTCAGCACTTGCCGAAGCAACTGAATTGCCGTCGGGACTCACACTCACATCCAAAACAAACTTGCTGTGCTGCTCGAAACGGTTGCCTTCTTGCACGCCGGAAACAGCTTGTCTGAGTCTCTCAGCAATTTTATTTTTAGTATCCACAGGCAGCGCTGTGCTTTTCAGGGAATCACGACCGATTTTGATACTATTTTCTAACACTCCTAATTGATCTTTTTCATTAGAAAGCACCAAAGCTTCCGACGCCGAATTTAGGGCGTCAGTCCGACTTGTTTCTGCTTCTTGCCGCGCCTTTTCTGCTAATTTTGCTTGCTCGAATGCCATCCCCGAAACACCTCCGAGTACCAGCACTCCTAAAACCGCCGCCCGCAATTGCCATCTCCGACTTTTGTAAAGTTGAGCTTCCGCTTGGTGCTGTTTGTCTCTAGCTAACCGCTGGTTTTCTCTAGCTTCCGACAACAAAGCATCTCGCTCTCTGTCTTGGCGAATTTGTTCAATTTCATCTCGGTTAATTTGGTTTTGCTTTCGCAATTCCTCGAATTCTGCCTTTTTATCTAATTCCTGCTGCTGGCGGATGAAGCTAACTAGATAGTCGTGAACGAGCTGATAAAGCTCTGCCGGCAGTTCCGTCCACCGAAAAACCAAACCCGAGTTCACTAACAGTTCTAAGACTAAATCTAATTGGTCAGCTTCGGCAAATGTAGCTAAATTCGAGGCTAATTCGGCACGGGTTTTGAGGGGACGGATCTCATCTTCATCTGTCAGCAAATACAAAACACGGCGCGCCGCTACTTCATTTTCCGGGCCGCAATCTTTGATGACTTCTTCGAGAAATCTTTCGACTAATTTTTGTTGCGGATTGTTGCCTAGTTCCTGATATTGAGTTAAAGTTCTAATATCCTCTTGTTGCAGTTGAGCGCCGACAAGTTGCAGTTCGATCGGGCGAACCTCTCCCAATTCTCCAGCTAAATCTTTGACTAATTCTTCGATCAGCTCCGGTTCTAAGTAAAACTGCGATCGTTCAGTTAAAGTGCGAATTACCGATCGCGCATCGCCCATCGAAAAATTTCCCAAATAAAACAAAATATCTTTGCTGAGAATGTCCCCCAAAATATCATTTTTGATAAATTTTGTCTCGTTTTTGGCTCGGGAAAATTCCAGCAAATAGTGCAGGTAATCTTCCCGCAAACACAGGACGACTTTTAAATACTTGATTGTCAAGCATTCCCGCAAAAAATCAAAAAATATTTGCCTTTCTACGGGTTCTTTCCACACGGAAAAGAATTCTTCAAATTGGTCAAATATCAGAACAGTCACTAGATGTTCTGAATTAATTTGCAATTCCTTGATAATTTTTTCGTATTCTAGCGCCTGTTTTTCTACAATCACTTCTACAGGCTGTGATTGCTCAATTTTATCCTCATTCTCCCCCGCCGAGCCGCCGTTAAATCCCGAAGTAAGATTTTCCTTGACTGCCGCTTCTACGGTCAAATTAACCTCTGCCACTCCCGGTACTGCTTCGGAAATTTCGCGATCGAATATTTCAGCTTTAAGAGCAGATAACTGTCTGGTCAATTCCCGCAGCCAGTTGTTGTAAACTTGCAGCACTACTGGCAAAACAGTCCGCGTTTCTATCTTTTTTTGTTTGAGCGCCGGTACTAATCCCCCGGTGACAATTGAACTTTTCCCAACTCCAGACTGACCGTAAATTACTGTCAGTTTGTCTGGGGTATTATTCATCCTATATATTAAGCGATTGAGGTCTGCTTCTCTCCCGGAAGCTGTAATTTCGTCAGCAATAGTAGCAGCAGTGACAACAGTTTCGGCGGCGGGATTAATCGCTTCTCTGTGCGGCTGCAATTTTCCGGCTCCAATAAAAGCTCGGAACCGATACGTATGTTCTACCGCTCGATAATCTTGCTTGATTTGAAATGCTTTGAGATATTCTCCCCGCTGAAAATAGACTCCTCGCAGCATTTCTAAAACCCGCAAATACAGTTGTGGGTTGTAGCAAGGTTCGGTTTCTGAGCGAGCTAGCTCTAAATGTGCGATCGCCTCCTCTATCTCGCCCAACTCGCTCTGGGCCTCTGCTAAAATTAACAGATACAAGCCTTGATGCTGCGACTTTACAGGCGTTCCCTGTCCCGTCGCTTCAAAATTTGAGTTGAGAACGTCTAGAGCGACTAAAGCCCATTCTTTCGCCCCTTGCCAATTTTTTTGCTCTAAGGCTACTCTAGCCAAAAAGCCGTAATCTTGAGCCAAATTAACTGCTGAATTTTTCATATTTTCATGTAACCTCCGAGCTTTGATAGCTAAATTCCAGAGTGCATCCCAATCTTCTAAATGCTGCAATACTTCGCCGAGTTGATTGATAAAGATACCGACGGCATTCGACTGTCCCGCGCCTTCTAAAACCTCAATACATTGCTGAAAATAATTCTTAGCTTCCGTCCAATAAGGACGGTTGCCGCTGCGGTGCTGTTCTGCTTGGAAGCGGTAGCAAAGACCGATGTGAAATAGGAGAATCCCCTCTAATAGCGGTGCAGGGTGAACGGTAAATAACAAATCGCTAAATTCTGTTTTTTGGCCGAAAAAGGCTACTTGATATTTCCAAAAATTGAGGCTCTTCTGATACAATTCAAGAGCGGCAGAGATGCGGTGACAAGCATATTCGTTTCGGGCGCGAATAAAGTGCAAACTGGCTTCAATAGCTGGTTCTAACCTGATGTTGCAAGTTTGCAAGTCTTGCCTCGCCGACTCTAATTCAGTCAAAGAATTGGCTCCGAGAATGGCAGAATTACTTAAACGCCAATTGCCGCTTTCTAAAATCTTGGTAAAAATGCGATCGGTACTTTTGCCCAAAAAATTTACCAACTCGTCGGGGCCGAGTACAAATTCAACAGTTGTCGTCCAAGTCTCGATATCTGTGACTAACCGAATCAGTTTTTTTAAGATTTTGTCTGTCACCCACAGCACCACGGGGAAGGGAAAATTATTGCGAAATTCTTCCCTGACGTAGTTGGTAGATGTCAGCACGCGATCGATCGCACTTACCGATTCCAATCCAAACACCATTAAAGCTTGGGGCTGGCTGCCATCAAGTTCGGTTTCTATCGTCGTGTAAAGAGTTTTAACAGATGCGGGGAGGACAATTTCTCTAATCTCGATCCCAGACTCCTCGCGCAATTGCCGTACAGTTTCCTCTCGCATCGCACTGTAATTGCACCTGAGCAAAATCAGCGAGAATTGCCCCTGAGACATTCTCAAAGTCCGGGAAAGTGTGTGCAGCGAACTTTTGTTTTGCTCTGCTGCGGTGTCTTGTTTGCAGTGCGAATCAATCATAATATTTAAAATTTGTGATGGAATAGATGCTGTAGAAAGAAGTTCGGCAACGGATTTTGAAACGGATGTAACGGATAGTTATTGTAGGTGCGATTCGGGCTGAATGTGGCGACCACCTGCTCGATAAGTTTCCCCCGCTCCCCACTTTACGGGCGTGTTTGTGACCTCAGAAACCCGGTTTCTTCCTATATTTATCGTTGCTAAATCTAAAACTCGTAGAAACCTGGTTTCAACACTACGATATGTAAGCCCTGAAACTGTCCGATTATTTGAGCCGATCGCGCTTAAAGCATACCCGAAAAAATACATACTCTGTTATTATCATAATCTCAGGAAAACCCACCGGATTTTACAGATTTTTTTTTACCCTCGGCCCCTCAAATTCTACCGAGAAAAAAAGTCGCTCGCCAAACATCCCGGACATCCGATACAGTTATTCGCAGATTGCTGAAATCTTGCATTCCCTGCTTTGCTGGCCCCTCGCCGCACTGAGATAAACTACTGGCGGCGGTTCCTCAATTACAGCTTGAAAATTTGCGGTCATATATTTATCAATCTCCATATCTAAATTAGTAGCTGAAAAATCAGGTCGATCCCAATCCTCGCTTTCTTCAATGGTGATTGTGGTAGTTGGTGTCGCCATATCAAAATCAAGCCCGTCGCCCAAATCCGAAACTTTCTGATTTGGCTCTATTTTCGGAGCGGTATCGGCGGCCAAAGCTTGAGTTGTATTTGCCATTAGTACGATCGGCAATGCTACCATTGCACTTATCGTTTGTCGCGCCGTGATTTTCCGCATGATCTCCTCCTGGTATCAACTAAATTGTGATGCTGCTATAACTTCAAACATCCGCCGCTACTTGGCTGCGGTGCTATTAATTAATCCTCGCTTGTTTTCCGACAAAATATCAGCCGAGCTGTGACACTTCGGGGCAAATTTGCCTGACTGAGGGTATCGGGTTAACTCTTCCCGTTGATCTTTACTACGTGAAAACTCTGAAACCGTCAGGTTTTCCAGTTAGGTAATTCCCGAGCTCGATCCCGAATGTCAATCGCAGACTCAAAGTGGCGAAAAGTTCGATCGCAGCCCCGCGCTACCAGCAAGCCGACGATCTGAGTTACCCGATCCACCAGATATCTGTCAATACTTAGAGCTTAACAGTTCTAATTTTTTGCAGAATGCTCGTTACCAGGCTCGGACTGGTAACGCAGAGCGGCGAGCCAGAGCCGCCAGCAAAGTCTAGACGGTTTCTACTTAGTCAAGCCGTGTTCGAGCGCGTAGCGAACCAACTCAGTACGGCTGTTAGTACCCGTCTTGCTAAACAAACGGCTGACGTACTTTTCCACATTGCGCACGCTAGTTTCCAAGCGGCGGGCAATTTCCTTATTCATCAAACCTTGAGCAACCAAATCCAAAACACTTTGCTCTCGCGGAGTCAAATCAATTTTAATCGACGAAGCACTTTGGACGATCGAACTTCGGCCGCTCAGCAAAGACTCAATTCTCGCCATTTGGCTAGCCAAAGCAGCAATATCAGGACTTTCAGTATTGCCGCTCGTCTCCTTAGCAGCCGCGCGGCGGGCCAGCAAATTCGTGACAATTGCGACTAATTCGTCGGGATCGAAGGGCTTAGAAAGATAAGCATCGCAGCCTGCTTGATAGCCTTGAATGCGATCGCCCGTCATCCCCTTAGCCGTCAAAAACACCACCGGCAAAGCCTTATAGCGAGGATCTTCGCGCACTTGCTTCAGAAACTGATAACCGTCCACCTGCGGCATCATAATATCTGAAATCACCAAATCTGGATTGATCTGCTGCAAGATTTCCCAGCCATCCCGAGCATTACTGGCAACCTCAACCGAAAAATCGCTATCTTCCAAATAAGCTTGTACCGCTTCCCGCAAGCCCGGTTCATCATCTACCAATAATAATCGTGCTAACATATCCGTTACCCTTACGTTTTATCACTATTATCTTTGAATTTAGCCGAATTCAACTATTTTTTTCCTCCATCTATAGAAGCAACTCAAAAAAATGTAGTTAAACTCCTATACGGTTCAGTTAAACCTGATCCCCCCTAGCCCCCCTTAAAAAGGGGGGGACAAGAAATTGCTCAAAGTCCCCCTTTTTAAGGGGGATTTAGGGGATCTCCGGGGAATAAACATCATTAACTAAACCGTATTGTGGTTAAACTCAAGAGGTTTAAGTTTTGTTTTGATCCAATGATTAAAAACTGATTAATTCAAAACTCAAAACCGCGCAGCGTTGTTCGCGCGAGCGCGGCAATCGCACAATTATTCTTGAACCATTTCCACTTAAACTTTTGAACGATCGGTCAAAATTTCATAACCTGTTTCCGTCACCAATACAGTATGCTCGAACTGAGCCGACATAGCATTGTCAACCGTTACAGCAGTCCACTTGTCAGCCAGGGTGCGAGTGTACTTAGAACCCGCATTCAGAATCGGTTCGATCGCCAATGTCATACCCGATCGCAATTTCACATTCGGCATTTCCCGAGTGCGGAAATTAAAAACCGACGGTTCCTCGTGCAAATTGCGCCCGACACCGTGGCCTGTAAACTCCTCAACGATGCTAAAACCGTTGCTTTTGACATGATCCTCGATCGCACCAGCGAGATCGAGCAAATAAGCTCCGGCCTTCACTTGTTCGATACCTTTATAGAGAGCTTCTTCGGCAACTCTAATTAATTTTGCCGATTCCGGTGTCACTTCCACAACTGCGATCGTGATGCAAGAATCGCCATGAAAACCTTGGTAATATGCTCCCGTATCTACTTTAAGAACATCTCCGGCACGAATTACTTTTTTGCGGCTGGGGATGCCGTGAACAACTTCGTTATTAATGCTAGAGCAAATCGATCCCGTGAAACCGTGATAGCCTTTAAAACTGGGAGTTGCACCCATTTCTCGGATACGTTTTTCGGCATAAACATCCAAATCAGCAGTAGTCATTCCCGGTTTGACAAGTTGGGAAATTTCTTTCAGTACCGTGGCGACAATTTTTGCGGCTTGTCGCATAATTTCGATTTCACGTTCCGACTTAATTTCAATGCCTCGACGCTGTTTTGTGACTTGGGGTGGTTTAGTTGGGCTAGAAAGCAGACTGCTAAAAATATTCATGTATTGATTGTCAGGTAATTTTGTAGTTTGACGGCAGGTAGAAGTAAAAAACGGCAGATATCCGGCTTTTTGGGAAAAAATGGGTGTCTTGTTCCGAACTGTCGATCGCTTGTCCTTTTAGCTAGCTTAATATTTTTCTCACTAATCGGCACGGGATTGGGGGGTCAAAAAAGCGGTTTCAACCGCCGAGTCTGTCGGTTCAGGATTTCCGAGCTTTCCTGTGAGGTTAGCAATTCCGGCAATTAACTTAGTTATGTCAACTGGTTTAGATAAGTGCATCTGGAAACCAGCTTCCAGCGCTTGCTTGCGCTCTTCCTCTCTCGCGTAGGCTGTCAGGGCGATCGCAGGCATCTTTCCACCCCTGAGCACTTCCATTTCTCTCACCCGCGCGATCAACTGATAGCCGTCTGCTTCCGGCATTCCAATGTCGCTCAGCAGCACATCCGGCCAAGAACTCTCCAGTGCAGCTAAAGCCCCGGCCACCGATGCCGCCGATCGCACCACAGCACCTTCCTGTTCCAGTAAAGCAATCATAAACTTCCGCGTGTCATCGTCATCATCCACCACCAGCAATTGCAAATTAGCAAGAGTTGGGAGAGCCTCTGTCGCGTCATTGAGTTCAGAGCCATCATCAAGAGCACCTTGCCCGTTCTCCTCAGCAACTGGCAGAGAAACCGTAAATTTCGCACCCTCGCCCGTATTATTCTCTGCGCACACCTTACCACCGTGCTGTTCCACCAAGTGACGGACGATCGCCAATCCCAGTCCCAAACCCCCGTAAGACCTAGTTGTGCTGCTATCAGCTTGGCGGAAGCGATCGAAAACATAAGGCAAAAAATCAGGAGCGATACCAATGCCGTTATCAATTATCTGAATTTGAGCTTCATCGCCAACTGACTCCAACCGCACCTCTACTTTACCCTCTTGCGGAGTAAACTTAATCGCATTTGACAGCAAATTCCACACAATTTGCTGCAAGCGATCGGAATCGCCGATAACTTCACCTACATTTGGACTGCTGGTTAATTCTAGGACTATTGATTTTTCCTCAGCCAGCGGTTGCAAAGAATCAATTGCCAGGTTGATCACAGATTCCAACCGAATCGGATGCTGATTTAAATTTAGTTTCCCCCGCAGAATCCGCGAAACATCTAAAATATCTTCTATAAGTTGAGATTGAGATTTAGCATTACGCTCAATTGTTTCTAGAGCTTTATCAATAGTGTCTTCGTCAAATTTTTTCACCCGAAGCAGCCTGGACCAGCCGAGAATTGCATTTAAAGGAGTGCGGAGCTCGTGAGAAAGAATGGCGATAAATTCATCCTTCATCTGGTTAGCTCTCTCAGCTTCCTGCCGCGCCACTTGTTCGCGGATTAGTCGGCCGCGTTCTTCCTCTGCTTGCTTGCGGTCTGTGACATCTCTAACCGTGCCCACGTGACCGATCAGTTTTCCAAAATCCGAAAACATTGGCGATGACTGCACGTGAATCCAACGCACAGTTTCGTTAGAAGCTAATCGAAACTCGCTAGAATATTCCTGACCTTCTTTAATCCAAACTAACAAATCTGCTACTAGGCGATCGCGATCTTCTGGATGAACTTCCCGCTGCCAAACCTCTGCCAAACTTTCCTCCAATGTTAACCCGCAAATCGCTTGACAACGGGGATTAATGTATGTACAGCGGCCTTCAACGTCAGCTAAGTAAATTCCTAGCGGCGAACAAGCACACAAAGTGCGAAACCGCTCTTCACTTTTACTTAGTTCACTATTAACAGCAGCTAACTGTGTTGCTTGCTGTTTCACCTCGACTGTTTTTTGGAACAATTCCACAAATACCCCCACCTTCGATGTCAATATTTCCGGTTCCAAGGGTTTGAACAGGTAATCCACCGCACCCAGAGAATAACCTTTAAACACGTGGGTGTCATTACTGCTGAATGCTGTGATAAAAATAATCGGAGTCGATCGCGATCGATCTCTAGAGCGAATCAATGTTGCCGTCTCAAATCCATCCATTCCCGGCATCTGCACATCAAGCAAAATTACCGCAAAATCTTCATTAAGCAGACATCTCAGAGCCTCAGCGCCCGAATTAGCTTGTACTAGATGATAATAGGGGCTGTTGAGGATAGCTTCTAGAGCTACCAAATTTTCTGGGCGATCGTCAACTAAAAGGACATTTACTCGATCGGCGCGCTGCACATCCATAAATTTTTTAATTTTTAATTGTTAGCAAGTTGACTAAACAGGGAGCGATTTGAGAGAGGGGTAAAATCCAGTCTACTTCAACATTTGCGATCGCGGACGCCGGCATTGTCCGGCATAGAGCACTAGCCGGTTCCTCCACAAATGTCAATCCTCCCTCAGCTTTAATTTTTGCCAGCCCTTCACTGCCATCAGAACTAGCTCCCGTTAAAATTATGCCGATAACTTTCTCCCCAAAGGCATCAGCAGCAGACTCAAACAGCACATCGATAGAGGGCCGCGCGTAGCACACAGGAGCCTCAGTTGATAGTGCAAATTTAGGAGTTCCGCGATTGGGGATTAGGGATTTTGAATTATGGATTGACTCCACTGCCACGCTCCCCCATTCTGTAAAGTCGTTTTCATACAGGCTAAACTCCTCGTCAGAGGGCGATTCTATTAGCAAGTGATAGTCAGCAGGAGCCAAGTAAACCCGTCCCGGTGCGATCTCTTCTTTGTCTTGGGCCTCTGTGATTTGGAGAGAGCTTTGCTGTTGTAAAACATCAGTAAGCCTATCCTGAGAACTCTTATGGCGGTGTTGGACAATAACTACAGGCAAAGGAAAGCTTTGTGGCAAATCTGCCAGCATGACTGTTAAAGCCTGTAGCCCTCCCAAAGACGTGCCAACAACCACTATTTCAAAATTGTTTTTATTTAACTCGGCGGTAGAGTTTATCGCTACTTTCAATTGGTTCATAGTATTTTTCATAAGGTGTAAAAATCAGAGACTCCTGATGTCCCAGCCCTAAAACTCCAAACATTCCCAGGCTCTCATAAAAAAGCTTGTGTACCCGCTCTTGGAGGTGTGAATTGAAATAAATCATCACATTCCGGCACAAGATTACATTAAATTCATTAAAAGAAGTATCCGTTGCTAAGTTGTGGTGAGCAAAGACAATATTATCTTTAAGTGAAGAGCGAAAAATAGCATTTTCATAGGCAGCAGTGTAATACTCAGAAAACGCTTTCTTGCCCCCCGCTTGGTGGTATAGTTGCGTATATTCTTGCATTTGTTTCAGCGGGAATATACCCAGTTTGGCTGTTTTCAAAACTAATTCATTCATGTCCGTAGCGTAAATCCGACAACGGTCATACAGTCCTTCTTCTTGCAGCAAGATTGCCATAGAATAGACTTCTTCTCCCGTTGAACATCCAGCGTGCCAAATCCGAATAAAAGGATAAGTACGCAGCAGCGGCACCACTTTATTTCTGAAACTAATGTAAAAGCTGGGATCGCGAAACATCGCCGTTACATTGACAGAAATGTCCAGCAGTAAACGATCTAGGTAAGCAGGATTGTGAAGTACCTTTTCCTGAAGTGCAGAGACAGTGGTGAGCTGTTCCGAGCGAATAGTGTTCCAAATACGGCGCTTGAGAGAGGCAAGAGCATAATTACGAAAATCAAATCCGTAATAGCGAAACATTCCCTCTAGTAAGAGTTGAATTTCGATTGTTTCCAGTTCATGGCTTTCGGGCATTTTAAATTACTAATTGGTTATTGTTAGCTGTTGTTATTTGTGAGTCAATACGCTTTGGTTAAGACTGCTTATGCCCCGGAGATCCCCCTAAATCCCCCTTAAGAAGGGGGACTTTGAGTATTCTCTTGTTCCCCCCTTTTTAAGGGGGGCTAGGGGGGATCGGGCTTAACTGAACCTTACTGAGTTATAAGTAGTTTGTTGTTTCATAATTACTCCTTCTTCCGACTTCCATCGGACTTCCATCCTTTACATCCGTTACATCCGTTACATCCGTTACATCCGTTACATCCGCTACAAAATCCGCTGCCGAACTTCCTTCTTTCCATTATCGATAAAGCCAAACGCGCAGCAGCGAGAGCAACTGTTCCGTATCAACAGGTTTGGTAATGTAGTCAGAAGCCCCAGCTTCGATACATTTTTCCCGATCGCCCTTCATCGCTTTAGCAGTAAGAGCAATCATTGGCAGCGAAGCGAATTGAGGCATATTACGAATTGCTTGCATTGTTTCGTAACCGTCCATCTCTGGCATCATCACGTCCATCAACACAATATTTATGCCAGGCGTATCTTGCAATGTAGTAATGCCCTGTCTGCCGTTTTCAGCAAACACAATTTGCATTTTATGGCGCTCCAGCAGACTCGTCAGCGCGAAAATATTCCGCATATCGTCGTCAACAATCAAGACTTTTTTGCCCGCGAGCGTCGCATCTGTTTGATACAATTGCTCTAGCATTTGGCGCTTCGGTTCCGGCAAATCTGCTTGGACTCGGTGCAGGAACAAAGCTGTTTCATCTAACAAACGTTCAGGCGATCGCACATCTTTAACAATGATGGTTTCCGCCATCCGCTTCAGTTGAGTTTCTTCGGCTCTCGTCAACTCTTTGCCCGTATAAACAATAATCGGCAGACTTTTTAAAGCTGCATCTTGCTTGATCTGCTCGATCAGTTCAAAGCCAGTCATATCTGGCAGTCCCAAATCGAGTACAACGCAGTCAAAACGCCCTGACCTCAAAGTTGCTAGCGCCTCTGCACCACTCCCCACAGCCGTGGTAGAAACATCGTGATTACCGATTAAATCCACAATGCTGAGACGTTGTGTTTCGTCGTCTTCTACAACCAGCAAATTCTTCACTTGCCGCTCCACAAACCCCTTAATATCAGTCAAAGCTTTGCTCAAAGCTTCGCTGCTAACAGGTTTTTGCAAATAGGCGATCGCCCCTAACTGCAAACTGCGCTGCCGCCCTTCTTCAACTGATACAATGTGAACCGGAATGTGGCGCGTACTTGGGTCGTGCTTCAAGCGATCCAGCACTGTCCAGCCATCCATCACAGGCAAATTTAGATCCAGCATAATCGCAGTTGGCTTGAACTCTCGCGCCATCGCCAAACCAATATCGCTCCGCAAAGCCACCAAACCTTTAAAACCCTGATCCCGCGCCATATCCAACAGAATCCGAGCAAAATTGACATCATCCTCAACAATCAACAGGATGCGATCGCCGGGATCGACAGTTTCCCGGTCATCAGCGACAATAGGTGATGGATAAGGGGCGATCGGCAAGTGAAAATTCGGCGAAGGAACTGAGGAAGAAATAGCAGCCGGCAATTGAGCCGTTTGCTTGCCCATTCCCGGTTCATTATCATCCATTATTCGCGATTCTTGGTAAGTTTGCGGCAGATAAAGCGTGAACTTACTACCCTCTCCCGGGCGGCTTGTCAATTTAATTTCTCCGCCTAACATATTAGCGATTTCTCTACTAATAGACAAACCTAAACCCGTGCCCCCGTATTTGCGGCTAGTGCTACCATCAGCTTGTTGGAAAGCCTCAAAAATAACCCTGTGTTTTTCAGCAGAAATCCCAATCCCCGTATCGCTAACTGAGAGAGCCAAAACAGTAGGGGAACTCGTTAAACTTTCTATCTCTAAACTCCACCCTTCCCGCGCTACTTCGACACACAATTTCACCTCACCTCGCTCTGTAAACTTAAACGCATTCGAGAGGAGATTCTTCAAAACTTGTTGCAGCCGTTTAGCATCAGTATAGAGACCTTTTGGCAACCCACCCTCAAGCTCTATTTGAAAACTCAACTTCTTATCCTGGGCGATTTGGCGGAAAGTTCGATCCAAATGATCTCGCAATTCCGCAAACAACACTTGCTCAATTTCCACTGACATCGTGCCAGATTCAATCTTAGCAAGATCCAAGATATCATTAATCAGCCCTAACAAATCATTTCCCGCCGAGTAAATAGTGCGCGTGTATTCAACTTGCTTAGAAGTCAAATTGCCTTCAGGATTGTCAGAAAGCAATCGAGCCAGAATCAACAGCGAATTTAGCGGAGTTCGCAACTCGTGAGACATATTTGCCAGAAACTCCGACTTATACTTAGAAGTGAGAGCCAACTGTTCGGCTCTTTCTTCCAACAACCCCCTCGCCTGTTCGATATCTCGGTTTTTCCGCTCAACTTCCTTATTTTGCAGCGCTAGCAATTCAGCTTGTTCTTCTAGTTCTTCATTCGTTTGTTGCAACTCTTCCTGCTGCTTCTTCAGCAGTTCCTCATTCGTCTGCTGCACCTGCGCTTGCTGTTCGAGACGCTTGTTAGTATCCGTTAGTTCCTTTTGCTGAGTTTGCAACTCTTCTGCCAAAGATTGCGCCTGTTTCAGCAACTCTTCCGTCCGCATACTCGCCGCAATTGTATTTAAAACAATGGCGATACTTTCTGTAAGTTGGTCGAGAAATGTCAAGTGTATTTCGCTGAAGCGGCGGAACGAAGCTAGCTCAATTACCGCTGTCACCTGCCCTTCAAACAGTACAGGTAAAACCACGACATTCAGCGGCGTAGATTCTCCCAGACCAGAGCTAATTTTAACGTAATTGTCCGGTACTTCTGTCAACAGTATTCGTTCCTTTTCCAGGGCGCACTGTCCTACCAAACCTTCGCCTAAATGGAATCTATTTCCTAAGCTTTTACGTTCCCGGTAGGCGTAGGTACTTAACAGTTTGAGGAAGGGGTCGTGTTCGACAGTTTCCATCATAAAGAAGACGCCATGCTGAGCAGAAACCAGTGGCGTTAATTCTGATAAAATTAATTTAGAAACAGTTTCTAAATCCCGCTGACCTTGTAGCATTCGAGTGAACTTAGCAAGATTTGTTTTCAGCCAATCTTGCTCAGTATTCTTCTGCGTCGTCTCCCGGAGATTGGCGATCATCTGGTTAATGTTGTCCTTAACAATGGCAACTTCTCCTTCAGTGGCGACGGAAATTGACCTCGTTAAATCGCCTCTGGTAACAGCAATTGCCACTTCGGCGATCGCCCGCAGTTGAGTAGTCAAATTCGCCGCCAATTCATTCACATTATCCGTCAAATCTCGCCACGTCCCCGCCGCCCCGGGAACCTTCGCCTGACCGCCTAACTTCCCTTCAATTCCCACCTCCCGCGCCACCGTACTAACTTGATCGGCAAACGTCGCCAGCGTATCAATCATCTCGTTAATCGTATCGGCCAGAGTCGCAATTTCTCCCTTAGCTTCCAGCATTAATTTCCGCTTCAAATCGCCATTCGCCACCGCCGTCACAACTTTAGCAATACCCCGCACTTGCGCTGTCAAATTCCCCGCCATCGAGTTTACATTGTCGGTTAAATCCTTCCAAGTTCCCGCAACTCCTTTCACCTCAGCTTGACCGCCCAATTTACCCTCAGTTCCCACCTCCCGCGCCACCCGCGTTACCTCAGAAGCGAAGGAATTAAGCTGATCTACCATCACGTTAATAGTATCTTTCAACTCCAGAATTTCGCCTTTAACATCAACGGTGATTTTCTTAGACAAATCGCCATTTGCTACCGCTTTCGTCACTTCCGCAATATTCCGCACCTGCGCCGTCAAATTCCCCGCCATCAAGTTAACATTATCGGTTAAATCTTTCCAAGTTCCCCCTACACCCCGCACGTAAGCTTGCACGCCTAATTTACCTTCCGTTCCCACTTCCCTCGCCACTCTAGTTACTTCAGATGCGAAGGAACTCAACTGATCCACCATGATATTAATCGTGTTTTTCAGTTCGAGAATTTCCCCTTTCACATCTACAGTAATTTTCTTAGATAAATCCCCATTTGCCACCGCCGTCGTCACTTCCGCAATGTTCCGCACTTGGGCCGTAAGATTACCCGCCATCGAGTTAACTGAATCCGTTAAATCTTTCCAGGTTCCGGCAACTCCTTTAACTTCAGCTTGCACGCCTAATTTCCCTTCGGTTCCCACTTCCCGCGCCACCCTGGTTACTTCAGATGCGAAGGAATTTAACTGATCCACCATCGTGTTAACAGTGTTCTTCAGTTCGAGAATTTCACCTTTAACATCTACTGTAATTTTCTTAGATAAATCCCCGTTAGCCACAGCCGTCGTCACCGCCGCAATATTTCGCACTTGTTCCGTCAAACTACCCGCCATGAAGTTAACGCTATCCGTTAAATCCTTCCAAGTGCCTGCTACGCCTCGAACATCCGCTTGCCCGCCGAGTTTACCTTCGGAACCCACTTCCCTCGCCACCCGCGTGACTTCAGAAGCGAAGGAATTAAGCTGATCCACCATCACGTTAATGGTGTTTTTCAGTTCCAGAATTTCGCCTTTCACCTGTACCGTAATTTTTTTAGATAAGTCACCGTTAGCAACAGCAGTCGTCACCTCAGCAATGTTCCGCACTTGTGCTGTTAAATTCCCGGCCATTGAGTTAACTGAATCCGTTAAATCTTTCCAGGTTCCTGCTACTTCCTGCACTTCAGCTTGTACGCCTAATTTCCCTTCCGTTCCCACTTCCCTAGCAACCCTGGTTACTTCAGATGCGAAGGAATTTAACTGGTCAACCATCGTGTTGACGGTGTTTTTCAACTCCAGAATTTCGCCTTTCACATCGACAGTAATTTTCTTAGATAAATCGCCCTTTGCCACAGCGGTTGTCACTTCAGCAATGTTCCGCACTTGTGCTGTCAAACTGCCTGCCATGAAGTTAACGCTATCAGTTAAATCCTTCCAAGTTCCTGCAACTCCCTTAACTTCTGCTTGACCGCCGAGTTTGCCTTCGGAACCTACTTCTCTCGCCACCCGTGTTACTTCAGATGCGAAGGAGTTTAACTGATCCACCATGATGTTAATAGTGTTTTTCAGTTCCAGAATTTCGCCTTTAACATCGACAGTAATTTTTTTAGATAAGTCACCATTTGCCACAGCAGTCGTCACCTCGGCAATGTTCCGTACTTGTGCGGTAAGATTACCGGCCATCGAGTTAACTGAATCCGTTAAATCTTTCCAGGTTCCTGCCACTCCTCTGACTTCAGCTTGTACGCCTAATTTGCCTTCCGTTCCTACTTCCCTAGCAACTCTGGTTACTTCCGACGCGAAGGAACTCAACTGATCCACCATGATGTTAATAGTGTTTTTCAGTTCGAGAATTTCGCCTTTAACATCGACAGTAATTTTCTTAGATAAGTCACCATTTGCCACAGCGGTTGTCACGTCGGCAATGTTCCGCACTTGTGCTGTTAAATTCCCGGCCATCGAGTTAACTGAATCCGTTAAATCTTTCCAGGTTCCTGCAACTCCCCGCACTTCAGCTTGCACGCCTAATTTCCCTTCGGTTCCCACTTCCCTAGCCACTCGCGTTACTTCCGACGCAAAGGAGCTCAACTGGTCTACCATTGTGTTGACAATTTGGGCTGTTTGGAGGAATTCTCCTTTGAGGGGTCTGTCTTCTATTTCTAAGGCGATGGTTTGCGATAAATCTCCTTTTGCTACGGCCCTAATTACTCTGGCGGTTTCAGAGGTTGGTTGTACTAAATCTGTAATTAGGGTATTGACAGAATTTACGCTAGCTGACCATGCTCCCTCGGCGCTGCCGATGGTGGCCCGCTGGGCGATTTTGCCTTCTTTACCGACAACTGTGCCGATGCGATCGAGTTCGGCGGCCATTCTCTGATTGAGCTCGATAATGTCGTTAAGTTCGTCTGCAATTTTCCCCGCTAGACCGGTCTGGTCTATGGGCATCCGAACTGAAAAGTCCCCTTTTTTGACAGCTACTAAGGTTCTGAGTAACTGTTTGGCATAAAGATTATTGGGATTGGCTGTGAGCTGTGCAGTTGACATGACCGTTATCTGTGGGAGAGTAGGAAGGGGGAGGGGGAATAGTTTTGAGTTTTGAGATTATTTCTATTATCTGACTAAAGTAGTCGCTGATTGCTTCTGTCTAAAGATAGATGACAAATTGCTCGTTATATCAATTCCGGCTGCACCGGAATGATATAGAGGACACTGCACGTGCCGTGTCCCTACAATTGATCGTGGTAGGGAAACGGCACGTGCAGTGTCCTCCGTTTATATCATTCCCATGCTAGATGACAAATTACTCGTTATATCAATTCCGGCTGCACCGGAATGATATAGAGGACACGGCAGTGCCGTGTCCCTACAATTGATCGTGGTAGGGAAACGGCACGTGCAGTGTCCTCCGTTTATATCATTCCCATGCTAACGGAATTGATATTATTTGTTATAGGTTAGTGGTGATTGGTTATTTGTTACCGGCAGTTTATAGGTAAGGTGGAACCTAAGCACCCAGCCCTGTCTGGTGTGTTAAATCTGAACCTAAGCACCTACAGATTACCAACCAATAACAAATAACCAATAACAAATAACCAATAACCACTAAGATTATTTCCAATTTTGCCAAGAACTATTGAAAATAGAAGTACCCGGAAATGCGATCGGATTCTTATTTTGCTGCAACCGCAACTGCAACACTTCCAAGTTTGGCTCGCGGGACGGCAATTCGTCCACCAATTCATAGGGTAAAATCCCATTTTCTAGGGAAAAAGCAGCCGTAACTCCCGCCGCAGCACCGGCTGACCATTCAAAAGAATGTACTCGATAAGCAGCCGCCGCCGTATGACTAACAGCAATACTTTTACCCGCCACCAACATATTGTCAATCCTCTGAGGAATCATCGCCCGCAGCGGAATTTGGAACGGATAAGCTGATCCTTGACCTTTGCGAGTACCTTCGCGTTCGGTGTTTCCCGGCGCTTCCGGCGGGCTGTTGGTCATGCAGGGGTGAAAGTCGATCGCATAATGACCGATACCAACACTGTCAGGATATATCGTAGCGCGCGATCGCGATTTTGTATCCTCAACAGACTGACTTCCCACAGCCAAAGCCGGCGCATTCAAACCACCCACAGCCAGCCACAAATTCCGATACTCTTGTTCCGACAAATTCTGGCGGTAAAAATCCGTCTTAAAATCATTGCGAGACATATCAACTTCCCACACGGTAAAACCTTCAGGTTGAGCCAAAGTCGGACGCCCAATAATCCGCCGCCCCTCCCGCATATAAGGATACTTAGAAAGTCCGTGCACCGTCCCCATCGGCGAATCTAACCCGCTCAAAAAGCGATTATTTGGATAAGGCTTCTTCACTCCATTACCCAGTTGCGAGTCAGTCGTTCCTGCTACCAACCAGTAAAAATATCCTTTGGCATTTTCTTCACCTCGACGCAAAGTTTCCGTTCGCAAACCGCCCATCCAGCCGCCCGGTTGCAGTTGACCTGCTGCTTCCAATTGCGATCGAGAATAAATTAAATTATCCTGAGCAGAACCCGGACGGTAGTCATTCCCCCAAGTCCAGTTTTGCATGGAAATATCCCCAGGATAAATCGGGAATTGCTTCGGATCGGCAGGGCGCGGCTCATCCGGTTTCATGCTCCTAATTTGGCGGTAGCTGAAAACTAGCGGAAAGCTCGCCAATCTCGCCAATTCGTAACTGTAGTAAGGAGCGTATTGTTGATAGAAAGACGGTACTTGATGCTGTTGCGGTTCCTTCGTTGCCTCCATCGCAAAGGTGTAGGTAAAACCTTGAGTGCAGTAAGCATCGCCGGTTGGGCTGGCGGAGGAAGGTTCGAGAGGTGAACGCGGGTCAATTCCGAGGCGGTAGGGAACATCGGCAAGTCCGATTAATTCGCCTGTTTCAGTCGCATCTACCACGAACCAATCTGCACCTCTTTGTTTTGATTTTGACTGGTTGGGTGGTTTGGAAGTAAACCGAATAATAGTTTTGTTAAATCGCGCCGAGTTTTCGTAGCGATAGGCATCTTCGATGGTTTGAGACAGGGTTTCGGTGTTGATTGGCGCGGTGTTGGCGGCTGGTTTGTGCTGAATGGCGATCGCACTTTTAATTTGTTGACCCCCCACCGCATTCCCCGCCACCGCCGGAGTAACTGCTAACTCTTTAATCACCGTATTCGGAAACCATTTCAGCTTCCCTTTGCCTGTTTGAGCCGCATCTTGCAAAATGTCAGATAGAATTTTGTGGCCATTGTAGGGCATGAAACACGAATAGCTAACCCAACAGCCGCCCGGATTTAGCCTCCCGTAATGTTCCTTGATGCGCCGCCGCAATTCTAGGTAGCCGCGGGGGTAAAATAAGAGCGATCGCTGAGTGTCTCTTTCGTCTAGTGCGGAAGTTCCC
The DNA here is from genome assembly GCF_036702805.1 of Microcoleus sp. A006_D1. Classification (NCBI taxonomy): domain Bacteria; kingdom Bacillati; phylum Cyanobacteriota; class Cyanophyceae; order Oscillatoriales; family Microcoleaceae; genus Microcoleus; species Microcoleus sp. A006_D1. The sequence goes on along the minus strand of NZ_JAUBVZ010000006.1, from coordinate 212,335 downwards.
TGAGAGGAAATTTGACCGCCTACCCAGTCAGTAATTTCGGTGATGCAAACTGTGCGCCCCGCCAGCAAACCTTCGTAGGCGGTAGCAGCACCTGCGAGCCCGCCGCCTGCTACTAGAATGTCGCAAGTTTCCTCTGTGTCTGGATTGCGCGCAGGTGCGGCAAAGGCTGGGGTAATAGCCGAGAGGGAGGCAATTAGGCTGAGGGTGAAGGTGACGAGCGATCGACCTTTGAGCGAAAATAGATACCGTCGCAGTTTCATCGGAGACTGTGGAATTAATTTAGACATCAGCAAAAAACACTCATCGCATTTAAATGTTTATTTTGCACTATACTGGTATTTCGCGGTGCAGTCAGGGCAAACTTTTTTATATAAGAGGCATTAATAGCAGTAACAACTATTGAATAGCCGAATCAACTTTATGCTAAAAATCGTCAAATTTTTTAGGTCATTGATTCCTTTTGAGAGTTTAACAATTACGACAAGTTTAACTTTTTCGGAAGTTTTGCGCAGGTTGGACGAAGTTGTCACTCCTCCCAAACTTTTTAGAATAACTCTACCCTTCGGCCCGCCACCTGCCAAACCTTATGAAGGAACAATTTCTGGCAATAGCTTCAAAATCAGTCGCATCATCACCGGCCGCAATTCATTTTTGCCAATTATCGAAGGATATATCCATTCTCAACCGTTTGGGTGTTCCATCAAAATTAGGATGAGTTTACATAAAATAGTCCTAGCATTTATGATGCTTTGGCTGTGGACAACGGGCAGTATTGGAATGTTTGCTTTATTTGCTTGGTTCGTAGAACCCTCCGTGGGGCCAATATTTTTACCTATCCTAGGAATGTTTCTTTTTGCCTGGTTTTTGTGCTTGATTCCCTTTAAAATAGAAGCTAAATCAGCTATAAAATTTTTATCTATCCTGTTAACCTAAAAATCGGACGTACGGTTGAAACCGCGTCTATAAAAACAAAACCTGCCTCCGCAGGTTGAAGAGTATAAAATTAAAAATAATCCGCGTTAATCCGCGTTCATCTGCGGTTAAAAACTCCAAATTTATGCGTCAAAACCAACTAAAACAAAAAATTAAACAAGGCGAAACAGTCCTCGGTTTATTTATGAACTGCGCCTATCCCGCATTTATCGAAATCTGCGGTCACGCTGGCTTTGATTTCGCCGTTATCGACATGGAACACGGGCCTTTGCACCCGCTTGCTGCTGAAGATTTGTGTCGCGCGGCCGACTGCACCGGCATTGCACCCATCGTCCGCGTCCGCAAAAACGACGGGCCCCAAATTCAACGAGCTCTCGACATCGGTAGCGCAGGCGTTCAAGTACCTCAAATCGAAAGCAAAATCGATGCCGAAATCGCTGTCAAAAGCTCTAAATACAGTCCTCTGGGCACGCGGGGCCTTTCCTTCGCTACGCGGGCTGGACGTTACACTGCTGCGGGCGTTGATATCACGGACAAACTCAATGAAGAATCCTTGGTTGTGATTCACATCGAAGGTAAAGGCGGCATCGATAACTTAGCAGAAATTGTGACTGTGCCTCATATTGATGTGATTTTTCTGGGGCCTTACGATCTGTCACAGTCGATCGGCATTCCCGGCCAAGTCCGCGATCCCCGAGTCATCGACATGATGCAGGAGGCAGTGCAAACCATCCGCAAAGCAGGCAAAGCCGCAGGTACTTTTGCCGAAAACCCCGAAATCGCCCAGCAGTGGATTGATGCTGGTGTTCAGTACGTCGCACTTGGGGCGGATGTTGCCGTCTTCCTGCGCGCCTGTCAGTCCCTGGTGAAAGCGGTGCGCAGTTAAGTTGGTAAGTAAATCCACCTAATTAAACGTCAAATACCGATCGCTAAAAAACTGGCTGGCTATGTCTTGTCTTCTTCCCTCTTCCCTCTTCCTTCTTCCTTCTTCCTTCTTTACGATATCTTTGCAAATTTTGTAGTATTTTTTACGACACCTACAAAAAACCTGAGCTAGACTAGAAGCATACACCTCCTTAAGGCAAAAATTAAGAGGGGAGCAAGGCTTCATGGGGAACAATCTATGAAAACGGTATTAGAATCCATTCACTTGGACTATGCTTTCATGTTTACTTTCAAAAAAGTAAACTCGATCAAGCTCGAAGGTTTCAAGCCATTTTTTAACGATATGCCTGTCGATCCTTATATTAAAGGCAAATATCGTTCCCGAAGATTGTCGCGGTTTGTAGTGAACGGAAATGAGTTAGTTAAGTTACCTCACGGCTACTTGTTTCAAAGTAAAGCATACAATCCGGTGGTGGGGGACATCCGACGGGAATATGACGAATTGGACGATCGGCTAATTGCCCTCGATAACTTCAAACAACTGATTTTTGCCTTCTTCGATTCCTGCAAAATTCACCCAGAAGCAGAAATCGGAGTGCATCAAATTAGGACGAGTTGTTCGCCGCACAATTTTGGCAACCCCGCACCGGAAGGAATTCACCAAGACGGTACTGATTTTATCGCGATTTTCTCGGTTGACCGCACTAATATTGTCGGCGGGGAAACGCATTTGTATTTGGCGAAAAAAGAGAAGCCTGTTTTTAATAAAATTCTGCATCCGGGAGAATTGCTGTTAGTCAACGATCACGAGTTTTTCCACTTTACTACGCCGATAAAACCGGAATCGGAAGGAGTGGGAACCAGGGATGTCTTTGTGATCACTTCTCCGAGTTTGCTTACCGATTGAGAAGACGCTCGCGGTTGAAACCGCGTCTACACGAACAAAACCCGGATGGTGCGCAGGTTGAAGACCGGGCGGTTTCAACCGTACCTCCTATCTATCGAAACTTCCGTTCAGACTCTTGAATTGGAACATCATTAATGCTGGCTTCACGTCTTCGCATTAACCCATTTTCTGCAAATTCCCACTGTTCGTTACCGTAGGCGCGATACCAGTAGCCAGAATCATCGTGCCACTCATACTCGAAGCGAACAGAAATCCGATTTTCTGTAAAACTCCAGAGTTCTTTTTTTAAACGGTAATTTAATTCTTTTGCCCATTTTCGTGTTAAGAAAGCTTTGATTTGTTCGCGTCCGCTGAAGAATTCCGCGCGGTTTCGCCACTGAGAATCTTCTGTATAAGCTAAGGCTACTCGTTCGGGATCGCGGGTATTCCAGGCATCTTCGGCAGCTTGAACTTTGGCTTTAGCTGTTTCTAACGTAAAGGGCGGTAGAGGTGGTTTAGTTTCCATAAGACTTTGTTATTTGTGACTCATCTACTATACAGGTCTGAAACTTTTTTGTAGGGCGGGAACTCTTGCTACCGCCCTACAAAAATCGCAGTCTGGCTATTAAACTCAGATTTTGATATCAATCGTCAGCATCGGGATCGATGCCCATTGCTCGCAGGCGATCGGCTAACTGGGCAACTTTCCGCTCTGCTTGTTCCGCCCTTCGGCGTTCTTGCTCGGTTCTTTGCCGTTCTTGCTCGTTTATTTGCCGTTATTGTTCGACCATAGCCCGCTCAATTTCAACTTGTTCGGAGCCAATTAACAGCAAATTACCTTGCGAATCCCACCACCGCAGCCAAAGCATTTCTTGATTTTGATAACTTCCCTGCCAAAGTCCCAATTCTACGTGCTATTAGCTAAACCAAGCCAACCACAGCGGAAGCATCAACAGCAAACCGACGGAAGTGATCGCAATGCCGCTAGCTAACAAATCGCGATCGAGCTCATAAATTTCTGCTAAAATCAGCACCGAAAGAGCTGTGGGCGTTCCCGACATTAACACCAAAACCAACCTCGGATCGCCGCTCAATCCGAAAAAACTAGCACCCAATCCGATCAGCATCGGCACAATTACCACTTTTAATAGCGACGGGATTAACGCTAATTCAAAACTTTGCCATGTTTTAATAGACCTCAGCCGGATACCAACCAGCAGCAAAGCACTAGCAATTACCCCCAAGATTGCAGTCTGCAATCCAGATTCTACCGTCTCAGGAAGGGAGATACTTCTAGAAAAAAAACCAATTAAAAATGCCCACAAAGCGGGAACTGTCAGCACGTCCTTGAGCTGAATCCACCAGTGATTTTTTTGATCAGAACGCCCGAAATAGCTAGCAATAAATACACCGAATCCGTAGGTTCCAATCACGTTGTTGGTGACACTGTACAAGACAGCCCAGTTGTTGTTATCGGTGCTGATCAGAGCCGGGGTCATTGCTAATCCGACAAAGCCGGTATTGCCTAACATCGCAGCTAGGATAAAACTGCCTTGGCTCGATCGCTTCAGGGAATTTACATTTAATAAAAATAAATTAACTAGAGAATTTTTGCCCTGAAAATATTGCTTTTTGACGTGCAGCGCACTCAACCACCGCAATAATAGCCAAGTCAACCAAGCTAAACTCGTACTCACAAATAACACGAATATGGCGATCGCCGGTGTGAATCCCACAGCACCAGAAAAATCGCTTTGACGGGCTAAAACTAGAATTTGCAGCGGTATCCCAATCCAGTAAAGAAAGCGGCTCAGCAGCTTAGGAAAATCAACTGGGATGTACCGAAATAGTAGAAGTCCCAAGCCTGTCCAGATAACGAGAGGCGTATAAGCGTGAAATAATGTCTCAATCATAAAAACTTAACTTGACAATCTGAAATGCCTCTATTGATTAATATTAAGGCTAAAACCCGTTTGAGAAATGCGAATTTGTCGTTAACAGAGTCCGCCGTCGTAAGGGCGGGATCTGCTAACGACTTATCTTGCATTTTCCGAACAAATGTGCTGTGTTTTCCTAGACTCGAAACACGACGATACTAAATCTGCTGATTAACTTGCGCTGATCAATTCAATTTCAAAGCATTAACAGGCACATCATCCCAAGAAGCAACAGTCCGCAACGTAGCAACCCAGCCCTGCTGTTTTTGCTCTGCCGTCAAATTCTGCTCAAAAGATTGGTGGCATTCCTGCGCTTGAGTCTCATTGCAACAAGCAATGCAGGAATAAAGAATGCCCGACGGATCGATTTGCTCGTTTACCCAAATAATCACGATCTACTCTCTCAATCAAAATCTACTGTCACTTAAATTTTCCTATATTTTTGCCAATTATTTACTTGATTTCTTAGTCCGCGGAGGCGGACTTCGTTTGTGTAGTCGCGATTTCAATCGCCGAGTCTTATTTCGAGGCCAAACTCGCCAAAGACTCGCCCGCAACCCTGCAAATCCGCCAGTCGGGCATCACATCAGCACCGATACCCTGATAAAATCCGATCGCCAATTCATTCCAGTCAAGCACACTCCACTCCAAACGCCCGCAGCCCCTTTCGACTGTCAACCGCGCCAAATAAACAATCAAAGACTTGCCAATACCCTGCCCTCGAAACTCAGGAAGCACAAATAAATCCTCCAAATAAATCCCCGGCTGAGTCAAAAAAGTAGAATAATTGTAAAAAAATAGCGCCCAGCCTACGATCCGATCTTCGCATTCTGCTAGAATTGCTTCAGCAAAAGGTCTCGCGCCAAACAAATGATTCTCCAAATCAACCGCATTACCAGTAACGGCGTGAGATAACTTTTCGTACTCAGCTAAAGCCTTAATCAAATCAAACAGCACCGGCACATCGGCGCGGGTAGCTGGACGCAAAATCACCTCATCAGACATAAATTAATAAGTAGTAAGCGACAATCAACAATTAAAAATATCACATAAGTCATTAGTCATTAGTCAGTAGTCATTAGTCATATTCTTTTACTCGTTACCAGGCAGGAGCCTGGTAACGTAGATTCAGAGGCTCTGCCTCGTTTGGGACAATGGAGGCAGAGCCTCTAGATATCGATTCCCAGGCATGAGCCTGGGAACCAGTTATTTAATCTGCACGTTATGGGTGGGGAGCCGCCCACCCATAATAACTTTAAGACTTTTTAAAATGCAAATTCAGTGTTATTTCGCTCATTTCAACCAACCCTTCAATCGTTCCGTCACTTGAGGGCGGCGCAGCTTCCGCATTGCCTTATTTTGAATTTGACGGACTCGTTCGCGGGACAAATTGAACAAACTGCTAACCTCTTCTAAAGTGTAAGGTTCGCCAGTTATCAAACCGTAACGCATAGCAACAATCTCTTTTTCCCGCTCAGTCAAAATATTATCTAACACCTCCAAAATATCTTGGCGCATCATCATCTCATTCATCTGAGCTTCTGGAGATTGCGTTGCGCTATCTTCAATCACATCCAAAAGTTCGGAACTTTCTTCCGAGCCGATGCGGTGGTTGAGAGATAAAGATTGCCGGCGTACTTGCTGAAGGTAGCGAAGCTGTTCGGCAGTAACTTCCATTTCTTTAGCAAGTTCAGTTTCAGTGGGATTGCGTTGAAGAGAACGCCTCAAATCCCGATAAACTCTTTTGAGTTTATTTAACTGTTCGACAATGTGAACCGGCAAGCGAATCGTCCGCCCTTGATTGGCAATTGTGCGGGTAATTCCTTGGCGAATCCACCAATACGCATAAGTAGAAAACTTGTAACCCTTCTCCGGATCAAACTTTTCGGCGGCTCGATTCAAACCTAAAGCTCCTTCCTGAATTAAATCAAGAAAAGGCACGCCCCGATTGAGATAGCGTTTGGCAATTGAAACCACCAAGCGCAAATTCGAGCTGATCATTTTCCGTTTCGCCGACTGACACTGGTGGCGAAGCTGTTGCAGTTGAGCTTCGCTCACCCCCAAAGCCGCCGCCAGTTCAGCTTTTGTTGGCATTCTGTCCAATTCCTGCTGCAAACGCTGTTCTAGTTCCAGAAGCGCTACCAATTCTTGAACGCGGCGCGCCAACTCCACCTCTTCGGTGGCACTCAGTAGAGGATAGCGAGCCATTTCTTTGAACAAAGCTCCCACGGGATCGTCGGCAGACCAGTTGTTGTATGCTGACGATCTAGTTACCGTCGGACGATCGATCTCGGTGTCCTCATCCTCTGCGATTGCGAGTGAGGCTTCGGGGGCCACCGCAAAACTGCCTAGGTCAGATTTTGCCATATAGTGCTGGGTGTCCGTGGGATGATTTGAAAAGTATCCCTTCACTTTAACCAATTTAATCAGAAATTTCCGAAATCCATCTAGAAGCCCGTAGCTGATATCAGATTGCCCCAATTTTATACGTTTTTATTGAGTTCGAGCAAGTTTTGGAGCTGCCTGCAATAATTGCTGAGTATAAGGGTGCTGCGGATTAGTAAAAATATCCCTAGTCTTGCCGATTTCAACAATTTTTCCAGCATTCATTACCGCAATGCGATCGCAAAAAAATCTCGCCACCCACAAATCGTGCGTAATAAACAGATAAGTTAAATTAAATTCCTGCTTCAACTCCAACATCAGTTCTAATACTTGAGTCTGCACGCTAGCATCCAGCATACTCACCGGTTCGTCGCAAATAATCAGTTGCGGCCGAGTAATCAAAGCCCGGGCGATGGAAACCCGCTGCTGTTGTCCCCCCGACAATTCTCCCGGATAGCGGCCAAAGAAATCCTCCCCGGGGGTCAAACCCACCCGCTCTAACATTTGGATTACTTGTTTTTTAGCTTCATCTCCCTTAGCTAATTTGTGAATCAACAAAGGGTCAGCAATACTTTGCCCGACAGTCATCATTGGATTCAGGCAAGCGTGGGGGTCTTGAAATACCATTTGCATTTGGCGACGGTATTTCCTGACAGCATCGGGACTGAGGGCCGTGATATCTACTCCTTGAAATTCCACTTTGCCACCAGTCGGGGGAATTAGCTGCAAAATCGATCGCGATAACGTACTTTTGCCGCAGCCGGACTCCCCTACCAGCCCGAGGATTTCTCCCCGTTCTAGCTCTAAGCTAACCCCATCTACGGCTTTAATTACCTGGCGATTCCTCGAAAATAATTGGTCTAATAAATTGCTTTCTAAACTGTAGTGTTGCTGCAAATTCGTCACAGTCAAAAGAGGCGAATTTGACTCGGACTTAAGCCGATAATTTGCCTTCTCCCCTCTATCCGTTACATCCGTTACATCCGTTACAGAATCCGCTGCCGAACTTCCTTCTTCCTTCTGAATGTGCAAAGCTGCTTTGAGGAGCGATCGAGTATATTCATGCTGCGGCCGTTCAAACACGTCTTGCACCGGCCCAGTTTCCACGACTTTGCCACCGTACATCACCGCAATGCGATCGCAATACTCAGCCACCATCGCCAAATCATGAGAAATCAACAAAATAGCCGTTCCCCTTGAAGCGCAAAGTCTCGTCAATTCCTGCATGATCTGGGCGGCCACAGTTACATCCAAACTCGTCGTCGGTTCATCCGCCACAATTAATTTCGGATCGAGCAAAAGAGCCAAAGCAATCGCCACTCTTTGGCGCATTCCGCCGCTAAATTCGTGGGGAAATTGCGACCAGCGAGACGCCGGAATTTTCACAGCATCCAAAATGTCGATCGCCCGTTGCTTAGCTTGCTTGCGATTTAAATCCCGTCTGTGAGCTTGCAAAGTCTCAATACAGTGTTCCCCAACAGTCATCAAAGGATCGAGACGAGTCATCGGATCTTGAAAAATCAACGCCACAGCTTCGCCCCGAAACCGTCTCAGCCGCGAAGCATTCATCTCAAACACCGACTCACCCGCAAAACCAACCCGCCCCTCAATCAGCGTCGAATCCGGCAGCAACCGCATCGCCGCCCTTCCCAAAGTTGACTTACCGCAGCCAGACTCCCCAACCAATCCCAGCTTTTCCCCCGGTTCCAGCGTCAGGGAAACCCCGTCAACGGCCCAACCAGATTGGCCCCGCCGCTGAGGATAAGCTACTCGCAGATTTTCAACGGAAAACAAAGAACAGTCATTAGTCATTAATCATTAGTCCTTAGTTATTAGTTGTTGGTTATTAGTTATTAGTTGTTGGTTATTGGTTATTAGTTATTAGTTATTAGTTATTAGTTGTATCATGTCAGTCATATAATCTTCAATCGTTAATCGTTTGTAGTGAGAACACAGAGTCATCTATCGGGGTGTTTTTATTTGTCAGTTGTTATTTGTTAGATGTTATTTGTTACTTATTAGTCAGTATCCAATGACTGCTGACAACTGACAACTGTCAACTGTCAACTGTCAACTGTCAACTGTCAACTGACTAAATTTCCCTTCGCTTCAACTCAGCTCTCCGCAGTATGTAAGTAGCCGCACAATCTGCGTGGGGATGGTCAGCTAAAACTTCCGCAAGTTCCAACACATATCCGGCTATATCCGGGCCCAGCTTCTCAGTCAGCACTTGACGCTCACGAGAGGCGAGCTCTTTGACGCGGGCCTTTGCTTGCCAATTGGGAGAAAACATCTTGTCAATCTCGGTATGGAATCCCAGACTTTCGAGAATGTCCCACTCGCCGTTATCGCACCAAATTCCCCCGCACAGCATACAGCGCTCTATGTAAAAGGGCACTCTGCTGAAGGGAACTTTCGCCCGCGACAAATAGTGACCGTCTTCGGGACACAGCGCTGCTTTGCTGTCGTAGGGAGACGGTGTGAATTCTATACCGAGAGTCCCTGTCGCCTGTGGCTTCTCGGATTTGTTGTACCATTGGCTCTGCTCTTTCTGCCAAGCTTCGTATTCTCTGCCTGGAATCCAGATACCGTAACAGTTGGGACACCACTGCACCGACATACTGCCGGCTAAGGTGCCTCCTTCTAAGTTTGGATGTTTACATTTTGGACATTCCACCGCTTTATTTCTCCTTGCCGTATCAATTCGCTGTTAATTCAGTTGTTAATCCTGCATCTGGGCTGGCCCGCTCAGAAGCAGAATTTTTGTGCAGCAGCGCACCGCAGTAGCCAATTAGCGTGTTAAGTCGTTCCGCAGTCGCAGTTTGCCTCGCGGATGCTGTCGCTGGCTGCTTCGCGGCTTGCAAAAACGTGACATCTGTCCCCAATAACCGCAGTTGCTTGTGAATTTCCGTCAAATACGACTGCTCTGGGGGTGTTTCTGAGGCGTCTAACTCGCCGCTGGGGGCTCTCATAATTTGGTTTCCGAAAAATTGTTGCACTTTTTTGTATTCGATCGCCAGCGCTGCCCGATCGAGATTATCCTGTGCAACAGTTCTTTGTAGAAGTTCGAGTGCTTGCTGTAATTCTTCGTAGCACTGGCGGCGGTCTTCGGACAATATCATGTTTCGTGAATAAATTTGTCTTTATAATCAAAGTAGATTCTTGCTTAAGCTTTGCTCATATTAAGCCAAGACCTGGGTTTTTGCAGCAATTCCCTGTTGATTGAGAAAATTCGACGGCTGGCAGGCTTGACTCGACTCTTCTGGCTGCTGCTTTGAGTTTAGCGTTGCCTGTGAATGCCGATCGCCCGCTACCTCCACTGCTACCGCCAAAATATCCTTATTTTACCCGATCGAGCCACCGCAGCGACAGCCGTGGAGTCACTATATTTTCCTACCTGCGAGGGGGGGCGGCTCGCAATTAGATAGGTATAGTTAACAAAAAAATCGACTATTTTTTGGAATTGCAAATTGTGGCATTCAATTAGTTTAGTATAACTAAACACATAATTTCGGCAATTCAACCAAAACCCAGCTTTTAACCATTTGTATTTCTAAGTTTTAAAGGTGTACCCCATGAACGCTAACATTCTGACTCCCTCTCCCTCGATCGATCCTTGCATAGTTCCCGACTGGCTGCAAGAATGCCTGAATTCTCGATCGCAGCCCGATGCGAGCCCTAATCCCAATTCCTCAACAGACAACAGCTTAATTTGTCGGGCATTTGAATTTGCCCGCGACTTGCACGAAGGACAGTACCGCAAATCCGGAGAACCTTACATTTGCCATCCGGTAGCTGTCGCTGGAATACTCCGGTATATGGGCGGCAACAGCGTCATGATTGCCGCCGGTTTCCTCCACGACATTGTAGAAGATACAGATATTACTCTCGAAGAAATAGAACAGCGATTCGGCGCGGAAGTACGACAGTTAGTCGAAGGTGTTACCAAACTTTCTAAGTTTAATTTTTCCAGCAAAACAGAGCGCCTTGCTGAAAATTTTCGCCGAATGTTCCTAGCAATGGCTAAAGATATTCGCGTCATTGTTGTCAAACTCGCAGACAGGCTGCACAACATGAGAACTTTGGAGCACTTGTCCGAAGAAAAGCAGCGCAGTATTGCCCTAGAAACCCGAGAGATTTTTGCTCCCCTGGCGAACCGTTTGGGTATCGGGCGCTTTAAGTGGGAATTGGAAGATTTAGCGTTTAAATACCTGGAACCGGAAGCTTACCGCGAAATTCAAGACTTGGTGGCAGTCAAGCGGGGCGATCGAGAAACTCAACTTGCAGAAGTCACAGATAGTTTGCGAGAAAGACTTGACAATTTAGGCATTAAATGCTATGAAGTCAGCGGCCGTCCCAAACATTTGTACGGGATTTATGGGAAGATGCACCGCCGACAAAAAGGGTTCAACCAAGTGTACGACATGGCTGCGGTGCGGATCATCGTAGAAACTAATGATGACTGTTATCGGGCTTTGGCGATCGTCCACGATTCATTCCGTCCAATTCCCGGCCGCTTCAAAGATTATATCGGTTTACCAAAAGCCAACCGCTATCAATCTTTGCACACCGGAGTAATCGGCACCAGCGGCCGCCCCATCGAAGTACAAATTCGCACCGTAGCAATGCACCACATTGCGGAATACGGCATTGCCGCGCACTGGAAATACAAAGAAACTGGCGGTTCTAACACAAAAGTCACCGGCGATGACGAAAAATTTACTTGGCTGCGACAACTGCTAGAATGGCAAACCGATCTCAAAGACGATCGCGAATATTTACAAAGCATTAAAGACAACTTATTCGACGAAGATATCTATGTTTTCACTCCTAACGGAGACGTGATTGCACTCAACAGCGGATCAACACCCGTAGATTTTGCTTACCGCATTCACACAGAAATTGGCAATCGCTGCACCGGCGCCAGAGTCAACGGGCGAATGGTGACACTAGACAAGGTTTTAAAGAATGGCGACATTGTAGAAATCTTGAACCAAAAAAACGGCCATCCGAGCTCCGACTGGCTGAATTTTGTCAAGACAAACGGAGCAAAAAACCGAATTCGGCAGTGGTTGAAGCGATCGCACCGAGATGAAAACCTCGCTCGCGGGCGGGAATTGCTCGAAAAAGAATTAGGCAAAAATGGCCTAGAATCCTTGCTAAAATCAGGGCCCATGCAATCGGTAGCTCAGCGGTGCAACTACCACAGCGTCGAAGATTTAATCGCAGGTTTGGGCTACGGCGAAGTCACGCTAAACCTCGTAGTAAATCGACTGCGAGATTTAGTAAAAGTGCAGCAAAAAATAGAAGCTGCACCGGGCCAAAGCCAGGAATTACCCATCCAAATACCTGCATCGACGGCACCAAAACCCGTACCGAGTTCGTCTCCGAGCAAATCGCCGATCGCAGGTGTAGAAGGATTGCTCTACCATATAGCAGGCTGTTGCTGTCCAATTCCCGGAGAAGCAATTATTGGAGTTGTGACTCGCCTGCGCGGAATTTCGATTCACCGCCAAGGCTGTTCAAATGTTGAGAATGTGCCTGGAGATAAGTTAGTTCCCGTGAGTTGGAATTCCAGCAACCGCAATGAATCTCGCCCCAATACTTATCCGGTTAACATTCAAGTTGAAGCCCTCGATAGAGTGGGAGTTCTCAATGATGTATTATCGCATTTGAAGGACAACAAAGTGAACGTCCGCAGCGCTCAAGTCAAAACATATCCTGGATTGCCGGCATTAATTGACTTGTGCATGGATATCCAGGATAAAGAACAGTTCGAGCGGACTTGTATGCAGATTAAAAAGATGAGCGATATTTTGAATTTGCGGCGGCTGAGCGAAGGAACCTAAGAGGAAAGTCTAACTATAGGGTTTGTAGTGAGGACTTTAGTCCGCATCCAAATCAGAGGACTAAAGCTGTAGGGTGCGTCGCCATTGAAAATCCCTCAATAAAAATCGACAATCTCATAGCGACGCACCTGACAAACAGGGTTGAGGGAATGACTAATTGTAGGGTGCGGAGTGCGCACAGAGAGGCCTATGTTCCCAATCTAAAATCTAAAATCTAAAATGGTATAATCCGCCATGAAATTTGAACTGTTTTCACAGGTAGCATTGCGCGAAGACATCCCCAAGTACAATCTAAAAAAAGGTGCTATAGCAACTATTGTTGAGCATTACCCGATGCCGGAAGGTGAAGAAGATGGTTATAGCTTAGAGGGTTTCAATGTCGAAGCAATTACAGTTGAAGTTGCCGAGTCGCTGATAGAAGATAAGACGGCGGTTGAAACCGCGCCTACAAAAACGAAGTCCGCCTCCGCGGACTGAAGAAAATAAGGTAATTTTAACCGTTCGTTCTTCAACCCCTCTCAGCTCGGGTTTTGCTTGTATAGACGCGGTTTCAACCGCCCGGTATTCCTTTATTTCGCCGGAGTTACCGGCTTAGACTCGCCCAACTTTTGCAGCAAAAACTCCCGCGCTACTTGAGCGGTGTCCTGCTGTTTCCCGTCAACTTGATAGTTGAGGTTCCGCATATCTTCCTCCGAGATTTTGCCGCCCAACTCTGCGAGCACTGGACGCAATTCTGGGTATTTATCCAAAATTTGCGATCGCACAACCGGAACAGCTTCGTAGGGCGGGAAATAGTTCTTATCATCTTTCAGGACTACTAAACCCAAACTTTGAATCAAACCATCCGTCGTATTACCAGCAATCACATCTACTTGTTTTTGTTGCAGCGCTTGATAAAGCAATCCTAACAGCAACTCCTTCGGTTCTTCCGCAAATTTAATCCCGTAAGTTTTAGCTAATCCGGGAAAGCCATCTTCTCTGTCTTTAAATTCCGGGCCGAAACCAGCGCGCAATTTTGGTGCAGCCTTGCTTAGTTGGGAGAGAGTTTGCAAGTTAAGTTTTTTGGCATCGTCTCCCCGCACAATAATCGCAAAACCGTTGTTAAATCCCAGCGCTTGGGTCCATTCTGCTTTAAACTGTTTGGGATATTCTTGTTTGAGGTAAGCGAGGACTTTCTTGGGGTCAGAAATCGGCTTTTGTTTGAGAAGATTGGTAAAAGCTGTACCCGTATATTCGACGTACAAGTCGATTTTACCTGTTGCTAGGGATTGATGGCAAAGCGAGCCTCCGAGGTTGAGTTCGCGTTCTACTTTAATATCTGTTTTGGCTTCGATGTGCTGTGCTAAAATTTCTGCTAGGATGACTTGCTCGCTAAAGTCTTTAGAGCAAATAACAACTTGTTTTTGAGAACTAGAATTGCAGCTTGTGACTGCAAACAAGCAAAGGAATGATATGCAGGAAAATAAAAAATGGCTTTTTGATATTTTCATTTTTTTATTGTAACATTTATGTAGATAGATAGAGGACAAAATATGGTATTCAGTGTTAGCGATATTATCCGCCAGCAGCGACAATTTTTTGCTACTGGGAAAACTAAAGATGTGGATTTCCGCATCGAACAACTCAAGCATCTCAAAAGTGCGATCGTCTCCAATCAATCACGGATTGTCGATGCTGTCAAGGCTGATTTGAACAGGCCGGAGTATGAGGCTTATTTTGAAATTGCTGCGATCGCAGAAGTTAATTATGCCATCAAAAACGTTAAATCGTGGGCAAAGCCGAAAAAAGTGCCGACATCGATCGATCAATTCCCCGCATCAGCCCGCATTTACCCCGAACCTTTGGGCGTCGTTTTAATCATCGGGCCTTGGAATTACCCGTTTCAGCTCATGATATCACCTTTGGTCGGGGCGATCGCCGCCGGCAACTGCGCCATCCTCAAACCCTCGGAAATTGCCTCGCACACCTCGGAAGTTGTCACCGACATGATTGCGAAAACCTTCGATCCCGCCTACATCTGCGCCATCGAAGGAGGAGTCGAAACCAGCCAACAATTATTAGCCGAAAAATTCGACCACATCTTCTTTACCGGAGGCACAAAAATCGGTAAAATAGTCATGGAAGCCGCCGCCAAACACCTCACACCTGTAACATTAGAATTGGGAGGCAAAAGTCCTTGCATTGTAGACTCAGATATTCAAGTTGAATACACTGCTAGACGCATTGCATGGGGGAAGTTTATTAATGCTGGTCAAACTTGTATCGCCCCCGACTACCTGTTAGTTGATAAAAAAGTTAAACCAGCTTTGATGCAAGCAATGAAAGCATCAATTCACGAATTTTATGGCGACGATCCACAGAAAAGTCCCGACTATTCCCGAATTATCAATCAGCATCATTTAGGACGTTTGGCCGAGTTTATCAAAGATGGTGAAATTGTCGTGGGTGGCCAAACTAACGCCGAAGACAAATATATTGCGCCGACGGTAATCGACAACGTTTCCTGGGATTCGCCGGTGATGCAGGATGAGATTTTTGGCCCGATTTTGCCAGTTTTGGAATATGAAGAGCTCGGAGATGCGATCGCCCAAATCAACGCCCGCCCCAAACCCCTAGCTTTGTATTTGTTCTCGAAAGATCAGGAGAAACAAGAGCGAGTTTTGCGTGAAACTTCTTCCGGCGGAGTTTGCATAAACGACACGGTTATGCAAGTCGGAGTCACAACTTTACCTTTTGGAGGAGTTGGCGACAGCGGTATTGGCAGCTATCACGGTAAAGCCAGTTTTGATACTTTTTCTCATCAAAAAAGCGTGCTGCAAAAGTCATTCTTATTTGACTTAAAATGGCGCTATGCTCCATATTTAGGTAAGTTGGATTTGATTAAGAAAATTATCGGTTGAGCGATCGCACTTGTAGGGCGGCTTTACTAACGTTTACAATATAAGCGAGAGCGGCTTTTGTGCATTTAAATTGTATAGGGGCGGGCTAGAACCCCACCCCACAATAGTTGATTTTTTTTAGATGCAATTAAAAGCTGATTAGCTTAGCCAAATAAACCCGCCCGTTTCCCAATATTATCGGTTGAGTTATTGCCCTATGAACGAGAATTTGCCGGAGGTTTTAGCAGAAATACGCCACTACTTTAATGATTTGTATGGGGACAGACTTGTGCAGTTAATTCTCTACGGTTCCCAAGCTAGAGGAGACGCGAAACCAGATTCTGATATTGATATTTTGGTTGTTTTGAACGAGCCTGTTAGTGCTGGCAAAGAAATCGCTCGCACCAGTGAATTTGTTGCCGCTTTGTGCTTAGATCGTACTGTAGTAATTTCCCGGGCTTTCGCCTCCGCAGCAGGTTTTCAGCAAGAAAAAAGTCCTTTCTTTCTAAATGTTCGCAGAGAAGGAGTACCGATTTGATACCAGAACAAATTGCTCTTTTAACAAAAGCAAAAGGTTTGTAGTGAAGACTAAAGTCCGCACTACAAACCTTTTGAAATTAACGAAATCAGATGCTTGGAAATCAGCCACCTGCTTAAGGTTGATTGAGTTAAAATAATGTTAGTTATTACCCCAACTTCTTATGTTTCCTAAATATCCCGTGCCTCAAACAGAACCGCCCCGATCGCCCAAAGAAACACTCCCCACGATGTATGATCTACCTAGCGAAAATGCGGAGGAACCTGGTTTGCCCGACGAATTCCACGGCTTGCAGCCGCAGTTGCTCAGCTATACCTTCCGCCCTTCCAGATATTCGGCTTCCCAAATATTTACCGGGAGCGACATGAATCTTTACTACGACTCGCGTCACCCGCTTTGGTACAAGCGCCCGGATTGGTTTGGAGTTGTTGGAGTTTCCCGATTGTACGATGAAGTCGATATGCGGCTGAGTTATGTTGTTTGGCAAGAGGGTGTTAATCCTTTTGTGATTGTAGAATTGCTCTCGCCGGGAACAGAAAAGGAAGATTTGGGAGCAAATGATGGAGAAAATCTACCGTCTGCGCCTGAACTAATCGCAGGTAACGGTAACATCAACCGCGAACATAACTTGGAAAAACCGCTCAGAAAATGGGAGGTTTACGAGCAAGTTTTGCGGATTCCTTATTATGTTGTTTTCAGCCGTTACACTAATCGATTGAGAGCTTTTAAATTGGATGGAGCTCGCTATGAAGAATTAGAACTGTCTGACTCGCGTCTGTGGATGCCTGAGATTGATTTAGGCTTGGGTTTGTGGCAAGGAGATTATCTGGGAGTCGATCGACTGTGGTTACGCTGGTACGATAGTGAGGGCAATTGGATTCCTACTCCCGAAGAGCGAGCCGAGCAAGCGCAAGAGCTTGCACAACAAGAGGGAGAGCGCGCGGATCAGGAACAACAGCGTGCAGAGACTGCCGAAGCTCGCTTAGCATCTTTGATGCAAAGACTGCGGGAATCTGGCATCGATCCCGATCGATTCCTGAACGGTTAATGCTGAATTGGGCGGGAAAAGAGATAAAGTACGTGCGATCGCTCTTTAATTAACTATAAGTAAAAACGGGCGATCGCTAATTTCACTTGACAACAAAAATATCGCCGTAGTAAAATGATTTATCAAAATCGCATTTGAGTATCTCAAGTGAAAAAACTTTTATCACTTCTTGCCGTTCCAGCGATCGTCTCTGCGATGAATGCAAGTTACGTTCCACCCAGCTACGTGCTGCGAGTAGAAACTGTAAAAATGGGAACTTTGCGCCTCACAAATACTTCAAATCAGCCCATTTATGTCAAAAGCTTTCTCCTGCGGAACCACAAAGTCAACGAACTTGGCAAGCGAACTGGAGAAATTCAAAAAATCTCAGTGGGCGTAAATGCAGCGATCGCTCCAGGGCAAAGTGTACTAGAATCAATTGACGATAGTCCATATCGGACAACCGCCAATACTGAGCTGGTGCAGTGGAATGAGAGACGCAAAGTTCACCGACAGGGATTGCTGATCTGTTTTATTAACGACTTCAATCACAATGTCTTCGTAACTCCTAACGGACAGATGCCCTGTCCAAAATAAGTCACATCACAAGTGTCATACTATCTTTTAGCATCTTCTCGCCAAATAGCAATTTATGGAACCTTTAACAAAAGAACGTTGTGCCGCCTGCCTCCCAAACTCTCCCCGCGTCACAGCTTACGAAATTGTCCAACTTAAGCCTCAAATTCCCGACTGGAATTTGATTGAAAAAAATGGCATTCCTCAGTTAGAACGCACCTACAAATTCCCGGATTTCCAAAGTGCGATCGCCTTTACTAACAGCGTCGGCGAAGCAGCAGAAACTGAAGGGCATCACCCCGCACTGTTAACCGAGTGGGGAAAAGTTACCGTTACTTGGTGGACTCACGCGATTTCTGGACTGCACCGCAATGATTTTATTATGGCGGCGAAAACAGATGCGATCGCGCATCAATTCCCAACCTAAAATCAGACTTATCGGCTGATAACAGTCTAAGAAAGCACAGCTCCAGGCACCTGTGAATGCGGTTGATTGGCATTATTCAACAATTCGAGGTTTAGCCGGTAGCCGACATTCCGCACAGTTTGAATCAGGCTCGGCTGTCGCGGGTCAATTTCGATTTTTTTACGCAGAGAGAGTACGTGAGTGTCGATCGTGCGCGGGTTGTCAATTGCATCGGGCCAGGCGCGACGCAGCAAATCCGATCGCGACAGCGGCACTCCTCCAGCTTGAGCCAGCACGTACAGCAGGCTGAATTCCTGAGGAGTCAGCTCGATGTGTGCCTCGTACAATCTGACTCGGCGCTGCACCAAATCAATTTTCAGCAGCCCGCACTCCAGCGTCGCCGGCGGTATCATCGTGCGGTTGCGGCGCATCAGAGCCTCCACCCTGGCCATAAATTCTTGCATCCCAAAGGGTTTAGTCAGGTAATCGTCGGCGCCCGACTTCAAACCTTCGACAATATCCGCTTCCGAATTCCGCGCCGACAGCATCAAAATCAGCGATTGCTGCTGCTGCCCGAGCCAGCGGCAAAATTCTAAACCGTCCCCATCCGGCAATTGGGCATCCAGAATGACTAGGGTTGGCTGGCGGCTGAAAAATATTTCCCTAGCGTGACTGATATCCGCTGACTGGTGCACCCAGTGACCGACTTGCTGTAAATGCCAGCCCAAAAGCGATCGCAGGTGCGGATTCCCTTCAACAATTGAAATACTTGCAGATCCCACAACGGCGAGCTTCCCTTATCACTAATGGCTACCAGGTTAACAGAGCTTTTGTCAAGGTTTTGTAACCATCGCTACTCAAGCATGAGCTCTATTTAAAGCCGCCAACAAACTGAGGGTACTAATTTTAAAGATTTGGTCAAATTGCGATCGTTAGTCCGCAGAAAGGTTAAATCATTCTGGCGGTGATATTACAATGAAAATAAGACTGTGTAAAGCCGATCGACCCTATGACCCAACCGCCCGCCAAAACAGAACCCCCCGACCCAGCCCCCAGTCCCAGGAGGTTGACAAATTGCACAACTGAAACTAGAATTCCTCCAACCGTTCGCTCGGTAGCCGGAAGACTCACTCAGTTCGATCGTAAAATTCAGCAACATCCCGACTCAATTAAACGCACGGCGAATTATCTAGGTGCGCGCGAAAGAGTCGAGCCACTGCATTGCAGGGAGTGAAATTTTTTCTGGAGGGTAGCCTGTTGAGCAGGGTAAAAACTTTTATTTAGCAATCGCCTCTCTTCTGAGTTTGCTCAGCATCAATCTAGGCCATTCCTAAATCCCGCCGTCATTATACACACCACAAAGGATTTCAAACTCACACCATGCTACAAGACACCCAAACAATCCGGCATTACCAAAAACTCACCGACGCCCTCGTCGAAATGTGGCATCGAGGTTATCGCTTCGATGACCTGCGGCTTTACTTAGACGGCTACCTAGCAGCCCTGCGACATTGTAATGGCCTGGAGCCTTATCTGATTCACAGATTAGAGGAAGAAGCAGCGCGTTACATTCACGACCCATCGAATTTTGAAATGCCACAGACACAGACACAAACTGAAGCAGACTACTATTAATGCCAAATTAGGTTTGATCGACCCGCTGATTATTGGGTAATTGGTAATTGGTAATTGGTAATTGGTAATTGGTAATTGCCTTTTCTGATACCAACACTTATTACCAGAATGATTGAAGGGGTCAGACAATCCGGTTTTGATAGCAGAGTCAGGAACTTGCAAGCTGTAGCTGCAAAATAGACATTGAGTAGGGCGGGGCTGTGTCCGCCCTACTGTTGTTAAAATTAGAAGTTTGGAAACGTTTTGAGTTCCGAACTAAGAATTATTTAAGTCTTTAACTCACAATTTCAAACTCAGAACTCAAAACTTTCTTTCTCCTTTCCCTTGACTTTTATTTAGGAAGCCAAAGCGACTTCTACAACTTCTTGCAATTCGCCCTTTTGATACATCTCGATCAGAATATCCGAGCCGCCAAGAAACTCGCCATTGACATAAACTTGGGGAATTGTCGGCCAATTGGAATACTCTTTAACGCCTTGACGAATTTCCTGGTCTGCCAAAACATCAACAGTTTGGTAAGGGACTCCCAAAGTATTCAGAATTTGCACCACAGTATTAGAAAAACCGCACTGGGGCATTAACTTATTGCCCTTCATAAACACCATGATTTTGTTTTGCTTAACCAATTCGTCGATTCTTTCATGTGCTGTAGTCATGGTAGCTCCTAATAATGTTTGAAAAATTTTAAACGTTGACTGACGCAGAAACCGGGTTTTTCGCGAATATCTCTCGTTACAGTCATAGATTCCGGCGAAAAACCCAGTTTCTTTGCTTTCCCCTTGTTTCTCAAGCAACTATTGACACAAGCACAAACTTGTGATTCTGGCATTGCCAGCGAACAATTAAGCAACTGGACTTTTCGCTGCCCATTCTGCTGGAGTTAAGGTTTCCAAGGCCAAAGCGTGGATAGCTTCACTAGCCATTGCCTGTTTGAGAGCGCCGTAAACCAGTTGGTGCTGCTGTACTCGGCTTTTGCCTTCAAAGGCAGCAGAGACTACTCTCACTTGATAGTGGTCGCCGCCACCGTTCAAATCGTCAATTTTTAGCTTAGCGTCTGGCAATCCAGTCTGAATCATTTCTGCAACTTGAGACGGTGTGACCATTAGTTTCTGTGATAGACGGCTGTAATTTAAATTTTAGTGGAACTACTTGTTAGACGATCGCGGTTGAGTTGCAGCAGGCCGGGGATAGGGCGCATCCACAAAACCCAATTCCAGTAACTGCTGGTAAGCTTTTTTACCCAAGTCGCGAGTTGGCTGCTGCGATCGAATAATCTGAATCAGTAGGGGGACAGCCAGTTCCGGCTTATTTTGAGCCCGGTGTACCAACGCCAGCCGGTAGGTAGCTTCATCGCGCATTTGAGCTGTTTCCACAGCTTTGGTGCGGTTGCTGTCGGCCAAGCGGATGTCAATTCCGGCAAAACTGCTGCCCAGTTGCTGGTAGAAATTGGAGAGTTGATTAAAAATTTGGCGGGATTCTTGGAGCTTTTGAGCGGCAAGTGTGTAATTTTGATTGGAAATAGCACCGCTGGCTTCTGTCATCAAACGCTGGCCTCCGACAATGCTCAGCACGCTGCTGTCTTGCGTCACAGGGCGGAGATTGTTGGGGTCTGTGGGGTCGTCGGCGGGATCGACTTGCGGTTGGCTATCTGGTCGAGAAGGTTGTTGTGCTTGGGCTTGGAGCGGTTGCAACAGAGTCAAAACTGCGATCGCCCCGATCGTCATCCGGGCAGTGAAGCGAAGCCAGCAAACAGTTCCAGAGTATACCATGAAATTACTTTGCGCCTCGGCGCTTTAAAAAAATATTTAGCTTGAGCCGATCTTACCATTGGCGATCGCAACCGGCTAAGTGTAAACCAATTTTGTGCAAATGTCAAAGGGCGCGATCGGGCAAAAGCCTGTTTTGGAAAAATTAGAGTATAGACTTGACAGGCAGTTCTCGGTATGAGAACATAGAAGTGTCGTTTAAAAAACGGTAACGGTACTCGAATGAGACTAATTTCCAAGAAAAATCTGGAGAGTGCGATCGAATCCTACCCCGACGATGCCAAGGCTGCGATCGCAGTCTGGCGCAAGGCTATCAAAGACAACAATTGGGAATCACTAGAAGAGATTCGACAGGGGTATTCCAAATCGGTCGATCAAGTCTGTGGATATACCATATTTAATATTAAAGGCAATCAGTATAGATTAATCGTAAAAATCAATTATACAACCAAAATTATCTATTTCAAAAAATTTCTAACCCATGCCGAATATGAGAAAATCAAGTGGAATGATGAAGATGAAGTAAAACAAAAAATAGGTTAATATCCCACTCAATACATCAGGAAATTATTACAGATTTCCTGATGTATTCAATAAATCCAAAACATTTACTCCAAACGTCAAAATCATGATACCGAGAAACAAACACCCACCTTCTACTTGAGAACCATGTCTAAGTAAGCAAGCAAAGGAATGAGCAATGAACATCACAATTGAAAAAATAGCTTACGGTCAACTGCTGGCGAAATCTCAGCCTAAGCCAATCCTGAACGAAGAAGATTACGATCTTGCCCTCGCAGAAGTAGATTTTCTGATGTCTAAGGAAGAATTAACAGTAGAAGAAGAAACTTTACTGAGTCTCTGGGGGCTGTTGATCGAAGAATACGAATCAAAATATTACCCAGATCCAGAAGTAACTCCCCGGGATGTTCTATTGCATTTCATCGAAGTTCGCGAACTCAAACAAGCCGATTTAGTAGGCGTGATTGGTTCCAAAGGAGTAGTATCTGAGGTGGTTAATGGGAAACGGGCGATTAGCAAAGCCCAAGCTAAGGCGCTGGGAGAATTCTTTAACATTAATCCTAGCGTGTTTATTTGAGAGAAGAGATAAGACAGAGATAAGATAAGACGGCGGTTGAAACCGCGTCTACACGCACAAAACCCGCCTCCGCGGGTTGAAGAGATCGGGCGGTTGAAACCGCCCGTTATTCTGCATCAAAATGAAACAGGAATATTTCTGATGGTACAATCAAGCAAACCCACCTCCGACACTCTCCAAACTTATCAAGGTATCGGAGTTCCTGAAGCAAGTCTGGCAGTGATTTTGCAGCGCGGCGGCGATGAATTGCTGCTGTCAAAAGTTCCTAACCGCTTTACAGTCCGCCCCTCAACGACAGCATCAGCCTCAAACAATTGGGCTGCAACAAATCAGGCAAAACTTAACCGTCGCGTCGGACAAAGTAATCTCGAAGAATATTTGGTTGCGCCCGAAAACTTAGATGCGGCAATGCAAGCAGCCCGCGCCAGCGATGCTGTAGCTTTTGCTAGCCATGTTTATTGTCCCGCGAACAATCCGAGTACATTCTTTTATTTAACCGACCAAATTACTATTCAATTTGGGGAACAAGTAGACGAACAATCGCGAAAGTCGATCGCCAATGCAGCAAATTTAACCATAGTCCGGCCAGTCGAAGGAATTCCCAACACCTTTATCTGCTTCGTCAGCAAACAAGCAGCAGAAAACCCGATTAAAATTGCCAACCGCCTGACAAGATATCCAGAAGTTCTGATCGCGGAACCCAACATTATACTAGAAACTCAGCAGCATTATACACCCCGCGATCCGCTTTATCCCAAACAGTGGTATCTCAATAACAAAGGTGGCAACGAACTTGTCGGTGGTGCTCAGATTTATGCAGAACCAGCTTGGGATATTACTCGCGGCGTGCGATCGATCGTAATTGCGATCGCCGACGATTCAGTTGACTTGACACACCCCGATTTTCAAGGCCAAGGCAAAATCGTCTCACCCGTCGATTTCAAAGACGGCGACACTTCGCCGATGCCAGTTGCTGAATCGGACAACCACGGGACAAGTTGCGCCGGTGTCGCCGCGGCTGAAGAAAACGGCAAAGGCATTGTCGGAGTTGCCCCCGGATGCGCCCTGATGCCCATCCGTACTAGCGGTTTTCTTGATGACGAGTCTGTCGAAAAAATATTTAATTGGGCAGTGGAAAAAGGGGCCGCCGTCATTTCTTGCAGTTGGGGGCCTGGGGCAGTTTACTATCCGCTTTCCCTGCGACAAAGTGCCGTCATCACCAAAGCAGCAACCCAAGGGCGGGGCGGCAGAGGCTGCGTGATTCTGTTCGCTGCGGGCAATGCCAACCGCCCAGTTAACGGCGCTGTTGACGAGAAAGGCTGGCCCAACAACCTTTTGGCCGATCGAACTAATTGGCTGGCAGGATTTGCGGTTCACCCGGATGTAATTGCCGTTGCCGCTTCCACTTCTCTAAACAAAAAAGCAGCTTACAGCAATTGGGGCACTAGCATCTCGGTGTGCGCCCCCAGCAACAACGCACCGCCGGGAACTTGGTTGCCAGAAACCGGATTTATTGCGACTGGGCCGGAGGTGGCGCAGTATTTGCCCGGTTTGGGGGTGTTTACTGCCGATCGCGTCGGGGCTCCCGGCTACGACTCGGGGGACTACACAAATACCTTTGGCGGCACTTCTAGCGCCACTCCAGTAGTCGCTGGAGTGGCAGCTTTGGTGCTGTCGGCTAACCCGCGTTTGACGGCGCGGGAAGTGCGGGGAATTCTCGAACAAACTGCCGACAAAATTGTCGATTCCGAGCCCGATCCGCAGTTAGAGAATCGCCTGGGAAATTACGATCCAAACAGCCGCCGCAGCGATTGGTTTGGTTACGGAAAAGTGAATGCTTTGAAAGCTGTGCAAGCTGCGGTGAGAAAGGGCGGCGGCAATCCGAATATCGGCGGTGCGGTGTTCAGCGATATTTCTGGACATTGGGCAGAAAAGTTTATTGAAGCTTTGGCTGCGGCGAATATAATTAGCGGTTTTCCTGACGGTTCTTTCGCGCCTGACAACAGTTTAAATCGCGCTCAATATGCGGCGCTGTTGGTGAGTGCATTTAGTCCGATTCCGAAGGCGCCGGCGACCAATTTTATTGATGTTTCTGCGAGTTTTTGGGCGAGAAGTGCGATCGAACGGGCGAATCGGGCGGGGTTTTTGTCGGGGTTTCCGGGCTTGAAGTTTGGCCCGAATCAGAATTTGACTAAGACTGAGGCGATCGTATCTTTGGTTAACGGTTTGGAACTTAAGGGCGGCAATCCTGATGTTTTAAAAGTTTACAGCGATCGATCGCAAATTCCTAATTTTGCTTTGAGTGCCGTAGCAACAGCAACTGCTTTGAAGATTGTGGTAAACTATCCGGCGCGCGATCGGCTTTCACCGCAGCGGGACATTACCCGCGCTGAGATTTCGGCTTTGATTTACCAGACGTTGGTGGCAATTAATCGCGCAAAGGCGATCGATTCTACTTACATTGTCTAGCCAATAGACAAGATTCCCAAAATAATTCGGACGGGCTAGAAGCCCATCCCACATTTTTTTCTTGTGGGATGGGCTTCTAGCCCGTCCGAAAATTTGATTAAAAGAACTTTTGCAATTCAAGTCTAATAAATTAACCAAAATTATTGTAGGAGCGGGTTTACTAACCATCTATAATATCAGCGATAGAATCCGTAAACCCGCGCCGCTAACCTCGAAAATCCCCCAAAGCCCTCAATGCAAACTGTGGCAAAGCCAACATTCTACGCCAGCGCCAAGGTTCTTGATAAAGCCGATACAACCATTCTAAATGATTGTCACAAAACCAAGCCGGCGCGCGGTCTTTTGTTCCCGCCCAAATATCGAAACTGCCGCCTACTCCCACCCAAATAGACTGAGGGCAAAGGTGTCGGTTCTTGGCAATCCAAAACTCTTGGCGAGGCACTCCCAAGCCCACAAAAATTAGTTTTGGCTGCATTTTTTTGAGGCTGTCACGGAAGTCTTTTTCTTCCTCGGCAGAAAGATAGCCGTGTTGAGCAGAAATCGACAATCCGTTAACTTTTTGCTGCCAAGTTTCAGCAGCCGCCGCCGTCACTCCGGGGGAACCTCCAAAGAAAAATATCGGTTCCGAATCCGGCAATTTTCCAGCCTGTTGCAGCAGCGATTCTGCTAATTCAATCCCCGGATACCGCTGCGCCGGTTTGCCGCGCATCCGCAAGTACAGCACTACTCCCGAACCGTCGGGTATCACGAGCTCCGCACAGCGAATTACATCGGCTAAAGCCTGATTTTTCTCGGCTTGCATTGCCATTTCAGCATTCAGCGTCACAACGTGACTTCCTAACCCTTGATGCAGGCGCTCTATCAGCCAACCTGCATAATCGTCTAATATGTGAACTGGTAGTCCCAGCACTGAAAATTGCGGGCGCGATCGATCCATATTTCTTTTTTTGAGATTCCTACACACCTAGTTGTTTAAATTAGCTTAGTTTGGCGATCGATGCTAGGCCAGTCCCGGACGCCAAAAACCCGGTTTCTGCCACCAATAGTCTGTTAAGTCATCATTCTGTGGCCCAGAAACCGGATTTTTGGTACGCAACGCGCTAGTCTATCAGAGTGTTGGTCTAAAGTACGCGCGAGCGAAGCTATCCCGAGCGTGAATCGCCCATTAGCGTTCAATTTTCTTGACAGAGCCGTCAGCGTACCATTCCATCGGTACTAGCTCGATTTTACCATTAATCTTCACTGTAGAGTAGACAATTTTTACGAAAGGAACGCTGTTGTTATTGTTGTTGCGGCTAGACATGGCAATTACCTTGTTTTGTTTGCAGAACTTGAGAAACGATCTAATATCTGATATATTTAAAAGTCTATTCACCGCAATTCTGCTCGCATCAGGAAAACTAAGGAAAACGAAATGGCGATCGCAACAACCCAGCGGCAAACCAAGTTAGATTATTACTACCAGCAAATCAAAAACGTCATCCTCAAGCGCCAGAACCCAATTACCGGTTTGCTGCCGGCGAGTACGGCTGTTACTGCTCACGGCGACTACACCGATGCCTGGGTGCGCGATAACGTGTACAGCATTCTCGCAGTTTGGGGTTTGGGTTTAGCTTACCGCAAAATTGACGGCGATCGCGGCAGAACATTTGAACTCGAACACAGCACAGTTAAACTGATGCGCGGCTTGATGTTTGCGATGATGCAGCAATCAAGCAAAGTAGAAAGCTTTAAAAATACTCAGTTGCCGCTAGATGCCTTGCACGCTAAATACAATACTCAAACTGGCAGTATTGTTGTCGGCGATGACGAGTGGGGACACTTGCAGTTAGATGCTACATCTATATTCTTGTTAATTCTTGCTCAAATGACGGCTTCTGGACTGCACATAATTTTTACAATTGATGAAGTCAACTTCGTACAAAATTTAGTTTACTACATCGGTAGAGCCTACCGGACGCCAGATTACGGAATTTGGGAAAGAGGTCATAAAATTAATCGCGGCAATGCCGAATTGAATGCCAGTTCCGTTGGCATGGCAAAAGCAGCGCTGGAAGCAATGAATGGATTGGATTTGTTCGGAGTTAACGGTTCTCAAGCATCGGTAATTCACGTTTTGCCGGATGAAATTGCCAGAAGCCGCGTAACTTTGGAATCGCTTTTGCCTCGCGAATCTAGTTCCAAAGAAGTAGATGCGGCTTTATTGAGCATCATTAGTTTTCCCGCTTTTGCTGTTGAAGACCGAGAATTAATAGAACGGACTCGAAATAAGATTATTGACAAATTGCAGGGACAGTACGGCTGCAAGCGGTTTTTGCGGGATGGACACCAAACAGTTTTGGAAGATGCCGATCGCCTACACTACGAACCCACAGAATTAAAGCAGTTCGAGCATATAGAATGCGAGTGGCCGCTATTTTTCACTTATCTACTCTTGGACGGCATATTTGAGGGAAATCAAGCCCAAGTCGAAGAGTACCAGCAGCGTTTGGCATCTCTAGCAGTCGATCGCTCTGGTTTGCCATTACTACCCGAATTGTACTACGTCCCCGCCGAAAATATAGAAGCAGAAAAGTTAAATCCCCGCAGCCAGCAGCGCTTACCCAATGAAAATATTCCCCTAGTTTGGGCGCAAAGTTTGTATTTTCTCGGTCAATTGCTGAACGAAGGATTAATCGCAGTTGGCGATATTGACCCGCTGGGAAGGCATTTGTCAGTCGGCGGGCACAGAGCACCCTTAGTGCAAATTGCCCTGTTAGCAGAAGACGAAGATTTGCAAGCAGAATTGGCTGCTAACGGCATTGCTGCCCAAACTGCCAAGCAAGTAGCACCAATTCAAGTCCGTCAGCCTAAGGAATTATCCGCTATTTACGCGGAGATTGGACGCAACGATCCACTAGGCTTAACTGGCCGCCCCGTGCGCCGGCTGCGGAGTCTGACAACTTCCCGGGTGTTCAAAATTCGCGGAGAGGCGATCGTATTTCTGCCATCTTTTTTGGACAGACAAGAGTTTTACCTAACTCTAGACTACCATTTCCTAGTAGCTAAAATCCAGAGCGAAATAGCTCACATTCACCGCCACTGGTATCAGTTGGGACGCCCCACGGTAACGCTGATGTTAACTCATGCGATGCTGGAGACTGGCCGCGAAGCGCTGCTGGAATTAATGAAGGAACTCCGCGACGGACACTCGGAAAATACGCCTGTTAAACTCGGGAATCTCAACCAGTTAATGCTGACCGCTGGCACCGAGAGAATTGATTTCATGCACCATTTTGAATTCACCGAATCTCCGGTGACAGGTGCAGTAGAAACCCGCAGCTATCTGAATTACAATCCTGAAAAAACTGGGGCTTTGGGTCACACGCAAGAATTCAAATTAGAGTGCGAAACTAATACTCAATTACTGCTCGCCAGCCTGCGGGAATCCGAGAACTTGTACGAACAAATAGAGTTGCTGCACACGCTAGTTCGCCTCAAAGGGTTGAATTTTGATACAGGGTTTGGAGGTGCAGAAGCAACAGTTAAAGTTGTGGATTTGCTCAACGAAGTTTATACAAAAACCGGAGAAAGTTCGCAATCAAAAATCCAATGGGCAGTCATCCGCCATGCCGCAGGTTTGCTGGACAAGGTTGATATCAGCTTGTCGGATTCGGTAACAGACATTTTGGTGCGGCAAAAACAGATTGCTGTGGGGAAAGCTTACAGCGAAGATTCGGTGATTTCGCGACCGGGTTCATACATGGAAGTGATGGACAAAATTCGCCAATTCTGCGGAGAAGACGTTCGCGATCGAGTTCTCACTCAAGAAATTCTCATCTACCTAGGCTTGCTAATTAAAGCAGAACCGCAGTTATTTAAAGGTCTGCTGACGCTGAGAGTTAGCTATTTTATTCTGCTGTTAACTAGCGAATTAGCCCGCGAATTGGGAGTTACGCAAAATGAAGCTTACGAACAGTTAATGCAGCTAAGTCCCTTTGAAATCAAAAATCGCCTGCGCCAAGTGTTGACAGAATACGAGGAAATGAATCAAATCCTCAAAGAGCAAGAATCCCTGCGCGTCAAACAGCAGGAAAAAGATATTGAATGGGTAGTCGCGCCAGTGTTTGAGGAACCAAAAATGCCCGCGGGGGGATGGCGTCGCAAGCGGCAAATGGAAGGTGCAGTCAACCGCGTACCGAAGGATTTTTATCCGAATGTCTGGGGACTTTTGGGACACTGCAAAGGCTTGATTATTGGGGACAAATTAGAGCGACGCAATCGGTTGGACAGCGATGTTATTTTATCGGAAATGACCCCGGGTGAAAAGAATTTCGCGCTGCAAATCGAGCATTTGCTGAATAAAATTGTCGCGCCCGAGTACCGACAAGTCAATATTGAGGCGCTGATGGAGTTGGCCGCAATTGCCCAGCGCAACCCAGAATTGAAAGTAGAAGAATACATTGTTTTAGATGTATTGGTCGGTCACGCGGTGCGGCTGAATTGGCAGGGAAAACACCCGGAAAGAGCGGATAAATACGATGAAGATAAGGCGGCGGCTTGGCAAGGTTTTTACAATACTTCGCCTTACGTTTGTGCGAGTCACGTGCTCCAGGCTTTCCGATTCTTGACGAAGTTTGGATAGACGGTAAGGTGTTGTGCCTTTGAATTGTATATTCGGGGTGATGCTCAAAGCCCACCCCACAATAATTTGATTAATTATTGACATAAAATTTAAACGCACAACAGCTTATATTCTCTCTCTTTTCTTCCTCTGCGCCCTCTGCGCCCTCTGCGGTTCATTAAAAAAAATTATCATTCACAAATCAGTCAACTGAATATTTTCAGTAAAATAATGTCAGCTATTAGTTCAATTACACGGGCAATTATCAAAGCATACTTGGAAGTTTTTATCGAAAATCTTGTCAATGAATACAGAGGAAGGCTAATACCAAAACTTGATATTCCAGCAGCATATTTATCATGCAAGTCCTCCAAAGGTCAATTGAAACCGTTTCAGGCTGCTATTATGCCGTCAGAGTTGCTGCGAATTAACGAATTTGAAAGAGGTTTTAGCAGCGGCTTGGGTACCACCTATGAAGAATGTGCAAAACTCATTGCCTTGGAACATCACCGAGAAGCACACAGAAGCTATGAAATTACTGGCGAAGTTAGCATCGAAGCTATTAATGAAATTGAGCGTCAGATAGCGCTATTTGAGCAATCAGCAGACAAGAATGCCAATAAACCTAGTTTTGACGAAATGATCGAAGCTGTTCTTGATGCTCAAAAAAACAATCATTTAGTTAGGCGATCGGTCAAAGCAGATTTGTACGTGCTTGCCCGTGACGGGAGCAAGTTTTTCTTTGAAATTAAAGGATCGAAACCGAATAAAGGACAATGCTTGGAGGTGATTCAACGGCTTTTGAGATTTCATTTACTATGCGGAGAGTCTCGCCCCGATTCTCAATCTTATTATGCTATGGCTTACAATCCTTATGGCCCAAATCGTTCTGATTATAAATGGTCAGTGGCAAGGAAGTACACGCCTTTTGATCAAGCTATAATTATGGGACAGGAGTTTTGGAAGATCATAGGAGGAGAGACTGCCTATGAAGAACTTTTGGATATATATCAAGAAGTTGGACGGGAGAAGAGTAAGTATATGCTTGATGCTCTTGCTTTTGGATTTTAGTAGAGTACAATTTTCAGGCCAGCAATACCTAGTTTTGAGGCTAAAAGCAGATTACGAATGCGGTTCCTGTATTATTTGGAAGGGCGATCGGTGAATATTTTTACCAGATCATTAAAGGCGATCGAGTACAAGGACGAAAAATAATTGAGCAACTTTCCCTCTTCCCATAACCAAAATTTTAATTTAACTTTAGGATAAATAAAAGTGTCAGATCAACTTCATGAATTATTAACATTTGCCTTAGAAAACGAAGTAGAAGTGCCTGCCATAAAGTCTCAATCTTTCGCCGGTCACTTTGCGGATTTAGAATAATTCCTGAGTTTGACAGCAGAAACACTTAGAAACGGTATCAGCAGTATTTCTGGCAAAATAGCTCTTAAATTCACTCCCGATGAGATTGAACGCATTTTAGCATTTACATCTTCAGGTAAGCTTTCGTTGCAACTTACTATAGCTGAAAATTTTCTAGCTAGTATCTGTCGGGACTTTACAAGGCGACAGCTAGCTATGGTTGACAATCTGACTTTAGAAAAAATTCATCCCAACCCATTTTTAATTAGGGCGTTAAATCTCGACACTCCAGCAGAAGTTGTCAGACTTAATGTTTATATGGCTGCCACTAGGTCTATTGTTACTTCAATGGGGTTTTTTATTGAAAAACTATTGATATCTTGTTCTGAAAGTGCAGAAAGTCCACCCGGTAAGTCAGGATGGGACGCTATCAAAACTACCAGTGATGGCGATCGCTGTTGGATACAGGTCAAAAGCGGCCCGAATGATATGGATAAAGACCAGATAGTATATTGGGCTGACAAAATTCAGGAAAAAATTAATGCTGGCGATCGCGCTTATATTGGTATAGCTTACGGCAAGAGAACTAATAAGACTGTAACTTTTGGTCTGCTGAAGCAACTTCTGCCCAATTCGGAAATGAGCACTTTAATCGGTCGAGAACTGTGGGATTTTGTCAGTGAAGATACTGATTTCACTGTCAATTTGTTTGAGGTTTTGCGTCAATCTGCTAGTCAAGTTTTAGCACAAAGTTCTATTGCTGATGCGATCGAAAGATGTAGCGATCGACTAATTGATGAATTTATCGGCAAGTATGGCGAGGGAAGTCAAGGTGTTTTTAACTATATAGCAGATATATTTTAGATCCAGCGGTTTTGATTTGCATCAGAGGATAATTCGTAGTAGCGCCTCAGTGGTAAGCTGTTCTGCCAATAAACATTGCATATTAGGGGCGGGCTAGAAGCCCACCCCACAAGAGTTTGATTGTTTTTTGGGACGCAGTTACTACCCCTAAACTACAAAACCCCTTTAGAACTCGGAATCCGACTGGCGCGCCGAGGATCGATCGCCACCGCCATCCGCAGAGCCCGCGCAAATGCCTTAAACGCAGCTTCCACAATGTGATGAGAATTCCCGCCCTGCAACTGTCTAACGTGCAGTGTCATCTGAGTGTGGTTCACTACCGCCGAAAAAAACTCTCTCACTAACTCGG
The DNA here is from genome assembly GCF_036702805.1 of Microcoleus sp. A006_D1. Taxonomy (NCBI): domain Bacteria; kingdom Bacillati; phylum Cyanobacteriota; class Cyanophyceae; order Oscillatoriales; family Microcoleaceae; genus Microcoleus; species Microcoleus sp. A006_D1. Next base: position 179,887 of record NZ_JAUBVZ010000006.1, on the reverse strand, counting down.
TGTCGTAAGTGCCGATTCGTTGGGTGGGAATTTCCAAGTTGTAACTTAAGTGAGGCCGTCCCGAAAAATCTAGCACTACTTCAATTAATGCTTCATCCAGTGGGGCGATGAAGTGTCCGAAGCGAGAAATGCCCGATCGATCTCCGACAGCTTTTGCTAGGGTTTGGCCTAACGTAATGCCCACATCCTCGTTCGTGTGGTGGTCATCAATCGCCAAATCGCCGATCGCCTGCACGTCCAAATCGATCAATCCGTGAGAAGCAATTTGATGCAACATATGGTCTAAAAACGGAATCCCCGTAGACGCTTTGCAAGTTCCCACACCGTCGAGATTCAGGCTGACAGTGACATCCGTTTCCAGTGTCGTGCGTTTCACCAAAGCCGCCCTAGCGACTGTGTTAACCGAACTTGCAGGAGGTACTGGAGGGCGATCGATTATTTCCATAATTCGCAATTGGTCATTCATTAGTTATTGATAATTAGTAATTTGGGATTAACACTTTTGTAGCGGACAACGGACAGTTATTGACAGTTGACTGTTTGCAAATCTTGCTGTCAACTGTCAACTGTCAACTGTCAACTGTCAACTGCTACATTCCCATGATTTCGTAACCGGCATCGACATACAAAACTTGACCCGTAATCCCGCTAGAGAGATTGCTGCACAGAAAAGCCGCAGCATTTCCCACTTCCTGCTGAGTCACCGTCCGCCGCAGCGGGGCCACTTCCTCAACGTGGTGGATCATGTCCAGAATGCCGCCAACTGCTGACGAAGCCAGAGTCCGAATCGGACCCGAAGAAATCGCATTTACCCGAATATTTAACGGGCCGAGTTCCGCCGCCAGATAGCGAACATTCATTTCCAAAGCTGCCTTAGCAATGCCCATCACATTGTAATTAGGAATTACCCGCACGCCGCCCAAATAAGTCAGCGTGATAATACTACCGCCCTCAGCCATCAGCGGTTTAGCCGCAGCACAAAGCCGGATCAGCGAGTAAGCGCTAATATCCAAAGCGTTGGAGAAACCTTGGCGCGAGGTGTTGGTGAAATCTCCCGAAAGTTCGTCCTTGCCGGCAAAGGCCAGACAGTGAACTAGGACATCTAACTTGCCCCATTTGTCGGCGATGGTTTTAAAAGTAGACTCGATTTCGCTCTCGTCTTGGACATTGCAGGGCAAATACAGACTGGGATTGAGCGGTTCCACGAGTTCAGCGACTTTGCGCTCGTGCTTGCCTTTCTCGTCCTTCAAATAAGTTATGCCGAGATTAGCCCCAGCTTTGTGGAGCTGCTGAGCGATGCCCCAGGCGATCGAGCGATTGTTGGCAATGCCCGTAACAAGAGCATTTTTTCCGGTCAAATCTATCATCTGTATTTCTTTCTAGAAGCAACTTGCACCGTTCTCGTTGGCTGTATGCGACAACCCCGCCAGTTTAGACACAACTGATTCAGATTTAACTGATTCAGACACAATTGAGACACAATTGAGACACAATTGATATTAATTTTGCTGTGGAGCTAGATGGGGCACAATTGCAAAAGTTAAGAGAAGGGCTAGATTTAATCATACAGCGTGTGTTTACCTTAACATTAGATGGAAGTAACAGAATCCCTGGACATTGGAGGTTGGGCAGTATATTTACTCAATAAGCTTAATCGAGAAGTTACAAACTATTGGTTAGTACAAAGGATCTCGTCGTGACACATGATAGACCGCTAGCAGCCGTGTTCCGCCAAATCAGCGGCGGGGCGTTTCCACCCATTGTGGAAAACTTTGAACGGGGCAAGACAATTTTTTTCCCTGGAGACCCGGCTGAGCGCGTCTACGTTCTCATTAAAGGTGCTGTGAAGCTCTCCAGGGTGTACGAAGCAGGGGAAGAAATTACAGTCGCCCTGCTGCGCGAAAACAGCGTATTTGGGGTGCTGTCTCTGATTACGGGACACCGATCGGACAGGTTTTACCACGCGGTAGCCTTTACGCCGGTGGAATTGATCTCGCTGCCGATCGAACAAGTCGAGAAAGCGCTCAAGGAAGACCCGGAACTGTCGATGGTGATGCTGCGGGGACTGTCGTCTCGGATTTTGCAAACCGAGATGATGATCGAAACGCTCGCGCACCGAGATATGGGTTCGAGACTCGTCAGCTTTTTGCTGATTCTGTGCCGGGATTTTGGCGTGCCAGGTACGGAAGGGATTACGATTGATTTGAAGCTGTCCCATCAGGCGATCGCCGAGGCGATCGGCTCGACGCGGGTAACGGTGACTCGTTTGCTGGGGGATCTGAGACAAGAAACCATGATCTCGATTCACAAGAAAAAGATCACAGTCCACAACCCGGTGGCCTTAAGCCAGCAATTCACTTGATGCCGAGAAAGTATGGGATTTTGGATTTTGGATTCTAGATTCAATCCAAAATCCACAACCCAAAATCTAAAATCGGAATGACTGCTGGATACATCCTGGTATTTGTAATTTTAGTGTTGGGGGGTGTGATCGCCACTGTCAGCGATCGCCTTGGGACGAAAGTCGGCAAGGCAAGGTTGAGTTTGTTCAAACTTCGCCCCCGCGATACTGCTGTTGTTGTGACAGTGATGGCCGGCAGCATCCTGTCAGCACTGACTCTGGGCATTTTGTTTGCTACTAGCAAGCCGCTGCGAACCGGAGTTTTTAGAATAGACGAAATTCAAAAAAGGCTCAACAACGCCCGCAGAGAAATCAACCAAGCCACTCAAGAAAAAAATCAAGTTGAAACTGAATTAGGTCAAGCCAGAGCCGCTCAAGCACAAGCTAGAGCCAATTTAGAGCAAATTAATCAATCCCTCCAAGCAGCTAATGCCGAGCAAGCCCGGACGCAAACAAAATTAAATTTGCTGCGGGCCCAGCTCAATAGCGTGCAAGCAGCTAAGTCTAAAACTGAACAGCAGTTAAGTCAGGTAGAAGCGGCGAAATCCCAGACAGAAGAACAGCTTGCGACTGTGGAAGCGGCTAAATCTCGCACCGAATCACAATTGAAATTGGTGGAAACGGCCCGATCGACTACAAGAGCTCAGCTCGATCGCACTGAAAGCCAATTGAAAACAGTTTCAGCTCAAAAAACAAGTTTGGGATCGGAAATCGCCCAACTGCAAGCGGAACGCCAACAGTTGATCGAGCAGCGAGAGCAGGTAAAAACTCAAATAGCCCAGCGCGATCGAGAAATTGCCAAGCGAAATGCAGAAATTGCCCAGCGAGAGGGAGAAATTGCCCAGCGCGATGCAGCAATTGTCGATCGCAACGAACTAATTGCCGAGCGGGACAAGGAAATTGCCCAGCGTGCGGAAAATCTCGCCTCGCGCGATCGCACAATTGTCGATCGGGACAAAGTAATTGCCGAGAGGGAAGCACTCTTAGAAACCCTCGCACAGCAACAAGCCCAACTCGAACAGCAGCAAACTGTCTTGCAGCAGCAAGTGCAAATTTTGGAACGCGACTTTCAGGCAATCCGCGAGGGTACAGTTGCCATCAGGCGCGGTCAAATTTTGGCTGCTGGCGTGGTTCGTATTACCGAGTCCGGTACGGCAAGTCGCGCGATCGATCGACTTTTGCAAGAAGCCAATAAAACCACCGTCGAACTGATGCGGCCGGAAAATACTAAGGTTAAAGAGCAGGTTATTCAAATTACTAAGGCAGAAATCGATCAATTAATTAGTCAAATTAAGGACGGTCAAGATTACGTGGTGCGAATTGTCGCCGGCGCTAATTACCTGCGGGAAGAAAAGCTAATTAAGGTATTTGCAGAAGCAGAAATCAATCGAGTTGTGTTCCGCGCTGGAGATGTGATTGCAGGGGTTGCTGTCGATCCAGTAGCTTTGCCCGACGAACAGGTGCGGCAGCAGTTGCAGCAATTGATCGAAGCTTGTCAATTTCGCGCTCGCTTAATCGGCGTTGTCGGCGGTAGAGTCCAAGTTGCGGACAATCGGATTGAAACTTTGGCTGGTTTTATCGATCGACTACAGCAGTACGAGAAACCGCTGGACGTTCGGGCGATCGCGGCAGATGTCACATACATCGCCGGGCCGCTTAAAATAGATTTAGTTGCTCTGTCAAACGGAGTCGTTGTTTTCCGCACCGGACAACAACCACCAAGCGCAGGAGATGTGAAAGTTAAGTAATAAGTGCGATCGATCTATCGAATTTTAGCCAAAATTTTGGGCGATAAAATTACAATTTTGCTTGACATTTTCGCGCCCTTGACATATCATTAAATAATGGGAATCCGTGCCGCCATATATATAGCAATCGTAGGGTGCGTCGCCACCAAAAATCTGGAAGCACCACCAACAATCTTACAGCGACGCACCGCACCCAATTAGTAGGGTGCGTCGCTACCTAAAATCTGCAAACAATAGCGACAATCTCACAGCGACGCACCATACCCAATTAGTAGGGTGCGTCGCTACCTAAAATCTGCAAACAATAGCGACAATCTCGGAGCGACGCACCGCACCGCTAAGAGTGCAAAGATAGAAACTAATACCATGAGAGCAAAATTCGTGCTACACAAGAATTGTTAGGTTTGTTTCCTCCACTTCTGGTGTAAGGTGCGTCGCCATGAGATTTGCGATTGAATGCGAGAGATTGAAAATGGCGACACACCCTACGAATACTGTTGCATACATTTGGAAAAATGGTATAAGAATCGAGCCCTGAGATATTGACATCACAGAACAAAATTTTGCTCAATTAAAATGCAGGAGCGTGCGGTGTAATGTCACAAAATCAAAATGAACCCAGAGAATACGATGCCGTCCGTGGCGGACAAAATTTAATTCCTGTCAATCCTGCGGTACTCGGAGGCATACCCGGCGTTAAAAGCCGATTAGCCTCACCCATTGTCGAAGTGAGAATCGCCGCACTCTCCGAAGCACTCAAATATGGAGAAGCAGGTTTAGATTTGATAATGCAAGCATTGCAGAATGAATCAATGCAGGTGAAATTTGCTGCCTCTTCACTGCTGAAATATCCATATGACTTAAAGATTAAACTGCCGTCACTCCACAATTTTCCGGTCTTTGAATTTGATGTCATCACAGTCGATGCTGAAGGAAAAGAAAACAGTCGCAGAAAGTCTTTTGCTCATTACTTCCCTGAAGACTTAGGTAATGGAGTTACACTCGACATGGTTTACATTCCCGGCGGCATATTTATGATGGGTTCGCCAGCAACAGAATCAGGTAGGTACAATAACGAAAGTCCGCAGCATCAAGTAACAGTATCGGCTTTTTATGCAGGAAAATACCCCATCACCCAAGCACAGTACGAAGCAGTGATGGAAAATAATCCATCGTACTTTAGGGGTGAAAAACTTCCTGTAGATAGAGTAAGCTGGAATCAGGCTGTAGAATTCTGCCGGAAACTTTCTGAAAAAACCGGCAAGATTTATCGCTTACTTTCGGAAGCTGAATGGGAATACGCTTGTCGCGCCGGAACTACAACACCTTTCTATTTGGGCGAGACAATTACCACGGATTTAGTTAATTATAATGGGCAATATCCCTACGCTAGGGCGCCGCGGGGACTTTATCGCGAACAAACAATTGATGCGGGGAGTTTTCCCCCCAATCCCTTTGGACTTTATGATATGCACGGTCAGGTTTGGGAATGGTGCAGCGATGAGGGGCACTATAACTATGACGGCGCACCGACTGACGGAAGTTCTTGGGAAACTGGAACAAGTAATTTCCGAGTGCGGCGTGGAGGTTCGTGGAACCGCGATGCGGTCCATTGCCGTGCTGCCATCCGCTTCTATTTCTATGCGCGCCTCTCGCTCAGCCTCGGGGGTTTTCGTGTAGCGGTAGCTTTGGCTGTCCCTTCCTCCCTGTCTTCTCTGTGAGAACTCTTTTCTACTCTTTAGCCCTTTAGCTTTTTTCCCTGTTTCCTCTTTACCCAACCCAGTTTCTGATTTGTGCGCGGGGGCCAAAGAAACCGGGTTTTTTCGATAAATTAAAACGGGGAAGCAAATATTGTGGCAAAAACCCGGTTTCTGATTTGTGCGCGGGGGTCAAAGAAACCGGGTTTTTTCGATAAATCAAAACTGGGAAGTAAAGATTGTGGCAAAAACCCGGTTTCTGATTTGTGCGCGGGGGTGAAAGAAACCGGGTTTTTTCGATAAATTAAAACGGGGAAGCAAAGATTGTGACAAAAACCCGGTTTCTGATTTTAGACATTATATGGCCGCACGGATTCCCATGATGATATAATATGTCAATCCCACAAAAAAGTCAAGCAAAATAAGTGCGATCGCCCAAAAAGATTTTGAGACATTCAAGAATGCAAGTGTCAGATTAGATATAGGTTGGCGATTGGGTTTCCTCGACTACAACAGCGCAACTACAAACTTATTAACTCAGAACTAATAAATATGATTTTAGGTTTCGATCCGGGTAAAGACAAATGCGGCATCGCCGTGATGGGTAGAGACAGAAGCGTCTGCTACCATCAAGTTGTACAGTCAGAATCAGCCATATCTACGATTCAATCTCTGTGCGAACAGTTTGCGATCGAGTTATTGGTGCTCGGAGATCAAACCACTTCCAAAAGCTGGAAACAAAAACTGACGCAGAGTTTGTCGCCGGAGATCGAAATTATTCGGGTTGACGAGAGATTCAGCAGTTTAGAAGCGAAGGATCGTTACTGGGAAATGTACCCTCCGACGGGACTTTCTCGCTTTATTCCGCAGGGAATGCGGACTCCGCCGCGGCCTGTAGATGATATAGTGGCGATCGTCCTAATTGAAAGATATTTAAACAAAAGTTAGCAAGTTCGACTGCTAAGTCTGTTGAACCATCCACACCAAGAATCCTAAAATGGTTTCCACAGGAAGCAGCGGATAATCAGTAAGGTCGATCGCCACTGTGGTTCCTGAAAGCTTGAGAAAACGCCATTGAGTGCCGCTGCTGATACAACCGTAAATAGTTGCGATCGGGTGTTCTGCTGCTTCATTAAAGCGCTGTGCTGCTACCATTTCAGCAAGACATTGACCGATCCCTTCGTTCAAATCGGCTTTTTTTGCTTCCACAACTACGATCGCGGGTGCTTCTACCGTAAGCTGTTCGGGCGATCGGCTAATTAAGAAATCTACGTATCCGTTGAGATCGCAACTGGGATCGACATTGAATTCCCGTCCCGAAAATAAACTGATTTGGCGGTTCATCAAGCGCCGGACTTCTTGCAAAACTGGGTAGACAATGGCTTCCGATCGGGCTTTTTCTGAATTAACTGCGATCGTCCAAGGCAAATCTTCTAATTCGCTAGTCAATCTTGGACTGGGATTAATTGATTCTACCTCTGGAAAAAACCGAGTTCCCTCTACAATAGTTAAATGAAAGTCTTTTTTAGCTCTAGTAATTGTGAATTGACTGTAAGGCATAATCTGATAGCTCTTTTGGTAATACAGACTTTTATTCTTCTAATTATGCCTAAACTTGAAAGAATATGCAATTTGTTTTAGTTCAGCTAATAAAATACACCCGAAATTTATCTGATTTATCATTGAATAACAGTTAGTCTTACTTAATGACAGCTTCGGTCAAAATTACCTTACCATTCTGCCGGACTTGCAGGCGATCGGGGTTAATCGAATAGATGATATTGCCGTTAGTCGCTTCATAAGTTCCGTCGTCACTTGTAGTTACTTGCATCACATTGATTTGGCTGCCATTTCTTTTGCTGAGGCCTCGGTAAAAAATAGCGCCTTCCTGGGTTTTGCAAATGTATACCGAAAAGTTTGCTGTTGCGAAAGATTGCACCATTTCGGCCTTCGGACATCCCTCAACTTGAGCAATTTGCAGCGGTTGAGAATTGCCAATCGGTTGATTTAGTGCAGTTGCTTCTGCTGAAGCGGTCAAAAAGCCGATCGCACTAATGCCAGCCATAACTAGACCTAATCTTTTAATTACTTGAACTCGCTCTTTACCAAACATCTCGTCACTCCTGGTTTTAACTATATAATTACATCTTAAGCGATACTTGCTCCATCTGCGATTTTTAAGAGACTTTTTGTTTTGCTTGATAGGTTTGTAGTGATGACTTTAGTCAGCATCCATCTGAGGACTCGCATTCCCAACAATAGAACCCTTTTTATTCTGGGGCCTTAATAAATCGACCGCAGATTTAAGGCAGATTAACACAGATAATTTTAAGATGGTTTTCTACTCGGGAAATTTGTCATAATATTGATGATTGCGTGCAATAATTTTTGATATTTTAATTGTTCAATAAAAAGGGAAACAGACGAGCCATTTTTCGTCTTATTTCCCTTTTGATTAAGAAGGACTGAAGTCCTTTCTACGAACTTTAATTGACTCCTGCTAACTGTTTGTCTTTGATTTCAACGGGCGCAGTCAAAGCCTCTTCCAAATCGGCGCAACCGAGTTTTTCCTCCAAAATAGCCATCACTTCGCGGCCGAAATCATTAGAATTTCGCTGCCAAGCTTCCAAACAAATTTGTCCGAAAAACGAACCCAAAGGCTCAGGATTCCACAGCAATTTCCGTGCTGTCCAAGGCATCAAACTCATCGGATCGTAACCAGGTTTCAGGATGTCCTTTTTAAAGGCGTATTCTTCTAAAATTGTGTGTGGCTGCAACCCGATAAAGAAAATCGCTGGTTCTACTTTATCGACTCCGAAAATTCGCTCTAATTCTCGGTGATAGGCAATAGTTTGCCGGATGGTTTCAAAGGTTTCGTCAATGACGTTAAATGAGTAATTTACAGAAACCACATCGTTGTAACCGGCGGCTTTTAAATCGCGGCAATTTTCCAAAACTACTCGCAAGTTGTAGCCCATCCGCATTTTGCGAACCAGTTCCTGGGAACCGCTGGTGATGCCGATTTCAAAGTAATTCATCCCAGTTTTTACCATCAAATCGCACAATTCGGGTGTGAGATTGTCCGCACGGATGTAAGCAGCCCAGTGGATGTCTGTCATCCCGGAGGCGATGATTTTTTGCAATAATTCGATCGCATCGTCGATGAATTTGCGCGCCGGGATAAATTGCGCGTCGGTAAACCAGAAGTTGCGGATACCTCGATCGTACAATTGCCGAATCTCCGCCACCACCTCATCCGCTGGATTGATCCGCACTTGTTTGCCTTCAATCACCGTATAAATACAGTAACAGCAATTATGAGGACAGCCGCGCTTGGTTTGGACTCCTACGTAGAAGTCCATATCCTGTAGATAATAGGAAAATTCCGGCCAAATGGTTTCGATGTAGTCATAATTGCAAGCAGTTTTCTCGATGTTGGCTGGCTTTTCGTGAATTAGCCGATCGCGCGGCACAGTTTCTCCTACTACATAACACCTTTCCTGAGCCAAATCTTCGCCCTTAATCAACTTCTCCAGCAAAGCTTCGCCTTCCCCCACCGAAACCACAGTTCCGGCCGGCAAACTGCGACCCAACTGCTCGTAAAACACGCTCACAGCACCGCCACCGACCACTGCACGGGCTTCCGGGCGGTATTTCCGGGCCCGCTTCAATCCGCGCTTAAGTAGTCCCAGATTGCGCGAGAGTTCGGTGTAGTAGGACGTGGCCAAACGCAGTCCTCCGAGCGCTCCCCGGAACTTAGTCAGCAGATTTTTGGCGTAGTAAAACTCGAAGGCATTTTGTAGCGGATTGCCACCTCTGCCGCCCACGGGGGCGTAAATTTGAATGTCCCGCCAAGAGAAAACCAGCAGCGTCGGCTGAAATTCATCGATGATGGCATCCAAACCCTTAGCGTAATCCAGGGGCGGCACTGCGCCTAAATCGAAAATCCGCTGTTGGACATCGGGAAACAGCTTGTGCACGTGATCGGAAAGGTACACAACTCCGATCGGGAAAATGGGATTGCAAGGGAGGCGAACGTACAGGACTCGGTTTTCTCGGTTTTCCATGATTGCCATATCCTAATGTGGAACTTTTTTAACTATGTTTATATTCTTTTAATATAACTTTACACTCTCTCTAATTTTCGCAATTTAACATTAAATATTCTTAAATTTTTAGAGCGGGCTAAAAGCTGAGTTTGTTGGTGGGGATCGGCGAAATCAGCATAAAAAAGCTAATTTTTCGGGAAATACAGCGTATTTTGACCGAAAATCGCAGATAGAAGTCAAAAATCGGATATTTATCTGGCTAAGTTTAAATTTAAGTGCGATCGGTCAGGCGGTATATTTTTGATCCCATTTCAAACAAATAATACAACTAGAGGCAAGCTCCAAATCCTTATCCAGTAAGTGATCTAAAATCTAAAATCTAAAATCTAAAATCTAAAATAGTATGGGTTGGTAGTCGGCTTTACAGTAGGCCGGGATCGCAAGATGTTAGCCTGAGAAGATAACTAAAACTTTTAGGCAAGGCTCCCTTAGCAATTATGGCTCAAATTCTTGACCCAGTACCCTCAAACGCCGACAGCAGAATTCTCTGCTGCTACGTCAACGCCACCAGTCAAATTCAGATTGCTCGCATCTGCAACATTCCTAACTGGTATTTTGAACGAGTGGTATTTCCCGGACAGCGTTTAGTGTTTGAAGCGATGCGGGCCGCAGCATTGGAAATTCACACCGGGATGATGGCCAGCGCAATTTTGTCGGATAAAATTCCTTGCGATCGCTTGCAGATTAACGAAAACCCCTATTCTAACGTCAATGCTAGCAGATCCGGAGGGGAAGTTAAGGGCGATCGCACAATAATTGCTGGCCGCCCCAAATCCCGCGAAATCTCAGAACCTTTGACTGTACCGGCGCTCACAGCCGTAGATTGAGGGAAGTTGTGAGTTTTGAGTTATAAATTGTCACTTAATTGATAACTCCGCGCTCAAGATTCCAACTTCTGCAAAGCGGTTAAAACTCAACAGTTAAGAATCAAAGTTTCTGAATTGAATTTTAGATCGAAACTCAAAATCGCAAATACTGTGACGTTTTTCATATTTGCCTGATTTTGGTTCACGGGCCCGAAAGCTGTGCAAAAATATCATTAAACAGCTTCTCGATTTTCAGTTATGTCAGCAGAACCGATCGCACTTTCCCCATCTTCCCCCCCAGTATTTGAGCCGGCAGTATTCCGGCTTTCTCCCCTGATTAGAATCACGCTGTTGAGCTTGTACCTAGCCCTGACAATTCCCTTGCCGTTTTTGTCGGAAGTCACGAAAGCACCGGTTTCCCCGATCGCACTCTGGGCGGCAATTGCGATCGGCGCAGCGGGCCTCTACGGCGTGCTCAGCGAACGGGTAATTCTCAGCGAGGAAGGGATTCAAGTTACCTATCCCAACTGGTTTCCGCGCGTGTTTCGCAGGGGTTGGTCGCTTCCTTGGACTGAGGTGAAGGCTCTCAAACCTCGATCGACCGGTCAAGGAGGCTTGGTTTACTATTTTCTCAGTCATGCGGGTGAAGGTTATCTGTTACCGATGCGGGTGGCTGGATTTGGTAAATTAGTCGGTTTGGTGGAAGCGAAAACGGGTATTGATACTAGAGATGTTCGCCCTTTGTCGCAGCCTTGGATGTATCTGATTTTGCTCTTCTGTACGCTGTTGCTGCTGTTGGTGGATGCGTGGACGATTGTAACTGCGATCGGGCTTCAAGGTAATCTGTAAGGTGCGCCGAAGAATACCCTACGAATTGTATGTCCGATATAACAATTACAATAAATTGGGTTCGTAGTGAGGACTTTAGTCCTTCTTTTCCAGAGGACTTTAGTCCTCACTACGAACCCAATATTATTTATTGTGTTGAAGATAATATTAAGTTTCAAACAAGCACAAAAATGAAAAACCCGGTTTCTGAAAGAAACCGGGTTTTTGCTGGCATATTCTCTTATTTATTGAAGTTACTTAACTTCAGCCGATTTCCGAGTGTTACGCGATTCGTAGTAAACTCCAGAACCTGTATCGGAAACAAAGTGACAATCCCAGTAAGAGCGAATAAAGCTCTTCCAAATTGGATCGGTTGACTTGCGATAATAATCTCCCAACACTGGCTTGATGGCTTCAGTTGCTTCCTTCAAGTTATAGTGCGGGATGCTCAAGAAAATGTGGTGGGCTACGTGAGTACCGATGTCGTGATGGATGGAATTGATGATTCCATAATCGCGATCGATCGTAGACAATGCACCTTTGAGGAAATTCCAATCATCTCCGCGATACCACGGAATATCGGATTCTGTGTGGTGCAGGAATGTTACCAAATCCAGCCACATCACGAATACAACGTAGGGAACTAAGTAGAATTTCAGCAAAAACAGCCAACCGAATTGATAGGTTAGGACACCTAAAAAGGCTACCATTGCGACTAAGGATGCGGAACTCGTTAACACGTCCGCTTTTTCGGAAGGACGGAAAATCGGGCTACCGGGCATGAAGTGAGAACCTTGCCGATCGGGCGATCGCTGAAACAGATAAATTGGGTAGGCAAATAACAGCAGATAAAAACGTCCTAGCTTCTCGTACCAGGTCATTTCATTGTATTTGCTCTCTGACACGGGATACCAGCTTTCATCGTTATCCAAGCTGCCTGTATTCGCGTGGTGGGTTCTGTGGCTGATCCGCCAACCGTGGAAGGGTACGAGAATGGGTGCGTGGGAGAGGTGTCCGATCAGGTTGTTGAGCCATTTGCTCTTAGAAAATGAACCGTGCCCGCAGTCGTGCCCGACTACAAACAATGCCCAAAACATGGTTCCCTGCATCAACCAGAAGATTGGGTAAAATAACCAGGAATCGAGGCTGTAGGCGATCGCATATAAACCTGCGATAATTCCCAGATCCAAAAAGAAATAAGCTAGAGATTTCCAGGCTGAGGGTTCAAAACAGTGGGCTGGAATGGCGGCTTTGACATCTTGAAGAGTAAAAGGTAACTCTTTTGTACGAGAGGATGAGCCTTGATTGCTTGGCTGATTGAGAACAGTATTTGATTGCACGAAGTTTCCGATTTAAGCTGACTTGAGAAACCGCATTCCGCCTTTTAACAGTCACTTTCAGCCCGCAAGGAGCCATATTTTTTACTCTGCAAGGGTTTCTAAAGTTGTTTAGTTCGCATGAATAGCCCGCCCGCGATTCTCAAGCAATTTGGCTTGTAGAATACTTCTGTGGGAAAATTAGCGCGATCGACCCTGTTATCTAAAAAAAATTCATGTGTCCGTTTTTGGTGCGAAATGCGACTTCAATACTGAGATCGCACTTCTGGAGGCACTACCTCCAGTCCGCAGGTGGCATATAGCGCTTAGAGTAGGATTTGTGAACGAGAGTGTCGGCTTGGTCTGTGGAACGAAACCTCACAGCATCGGAGTGTTTGGTTTCGCACAAGTTCTACCCAACCGATCGCTCGCTACAGTTCACAAATTCTGCAATAATTGCTACAGCTAAGTTTAATGTAACATTTCTACACACATTCTGGCAACGAGTTACCAGAAAAATTAGAAAATCCATAAATCGCAGCAAGTAACTGCGATCGCTTTTCACTTTGGAATTTTCTAGGTGGTAGCCTTTTCTAATATGAGCTTCGCCCGTTTTACCATTGTCGGAATCTCGATCGGATAATCGCCGGTGAAACACGCCGAACAAAAACTTTTCGTGTCTTCATTAGTAGCACTCAGCATTCCTTCCCTGCTCAAGAAAGCCAAGGAATCCACCCCAATTTGAGCGCCGATTTCAGCGACGGACTTGGTAGCAGCAATTAACTGATCTTGATTGTCGGTGTCGATGCCGTAGAAACAAGGATGAGTCACTGGCGGCGAGGAAATTCTCATGTGTACTGCGGTGGCACCCGCATCCCGTAAAGCTTTGACAATTTTACGGCTGGTAGTCCCACGCACGATCGAATCGTCGATAATAATTACCCGCTTTCCTTCCAACACATCTCTGAGAGGGTTGAGTTTCATGCGAATTCCTGACTCCCGCATTGTCTGAGTCGGTTGAATAAAAGTGCGTCCGACGTAGCGATTTTTAATCAATCCTTCGGCGTAAGGAATGCCGGAAGCTTGAGAAAAGCCGATCGCCGCTGGGATGCCAGAATCGGGAACCCCGATGACTATATCAGCATCAGTCGGAGATTCTGCTGCCAACAAACGCCCTAGCCGCAGGCGATAGGTATATAAATTTTCACCTTCCATAATGCTATCCGGTCGAGCAAAATAGATCATTTCAAAGATACAAAGTTTGCGCTTCTGCTGCTGACTCCAGTGGAAGGAAGCCATACCTTCCTCTGTAATCCAGACTAATTCCCCCGGTTCTACGTCCCGCAAAAATTCTGCACCGATAATATCCAATCCGCAAGTTTCCGATGCTAAAACGTAGCGTACCGGAGTTGTGGGGAGGGTGCCAATGACCAGCGGGCGGACACCGTAGGGGTCGCGGACTCCCATCACACCTTTCGGGGTGGCGATCGTCAAACTAAAGGCTCCTTGGCACATAGCAAAGGCACTGATCGCTGCTTCCAGCCAGTCTTTACCCTGGTCTACCTCCCAACCGATCGCCACTGCGATCGCCTCTGAATCCGTCGTGCTGACAAACTCGCAGTTGCGAGACAGCAACTCGTCCCGCAATTCTTTAGTATTGACAAGATTTCCGTTATGTGCTAGGGCGAGACTTCCCAAACGGGTTTTGACAACCACAGGTTGAGCGTTGATCACCCGCGACGAGCCGGTAGTAGAGTAGCGAGTGTGCCCTACGGCTAAGTTACCGGGCAAGTGACCTAAACTCGATTCGTTGAAGACTTGGGAAACCAATCCCATATCTTTATGCAGGTGGACTGTTTCACCCTCAAAGGTAGCAATTCCTGCTGATTCCTGACCCCGATGCTGCAAGGCATACAAACCGAAGTAGGTCAACTTGGCGACATCTTCACCCGGCGCGTAGATACCGAAAACGCCGCAAGCTTCCTCTGGCTTGTCAGGTTTGCTAGAATGCTCGTCAGCCGCGAAGGAATGGTTGGGAATCATAGATGAGTTGGCTCGTAATGGGGACGGTATGTTGGCGGGACAAGTTCACCGGTGCGTTCTGTTCGGGAAGATGTCGCATAACTTAACACTTTCTTAATGTTGCCACGGATGTGTCGTTAATTCCAAATTGTGTAGCATTCAGACAGAAGCTATGCGGCGTTCAATGGCATTGTAGTATCGATCGCCCATATCTGCGATATTAACCTCAATTAACGGCTCCTTATCGGTAGTAAAAACCCGCAAAGATGATTCGGTACTACCAACTAAGCCGATTTTCTGCCACTTGGCGGCTAAATTCTCCTGCAAGTAAGATGTCCAAGCAGCCTCGTTGGCTGGACTCACCGACACTAAAATGCAGTTACCCATTTCGCCAAACAATAATTCATCCCAACGCTGAGACTGTGACGAGTTGGGGTACAGATGGATTTCTGCGCCCAGTTTAGCAGAAATACAGCATTCCGCTAGGGCGATCGCGATTCCTCCCTCCGCACAATCGTGGGCAGAGCGTACCCAGCCGCTGCGAATGCCGTCGCGACAAGCTTTTTGCACTTGCCTTTCTAAATCAAAATCGATAATTGGAGGCTTACCCGCGATCGTACCGTGAACTGCGGCCAAATATTCCGAACCGCCCAAAGTCGGGGAAGTTTTCACGTCTGAGTTTTCAGATGATTCGCCAATTCCCAGGAGATAAATTAAATCTCCCTCTTTTTGCCAAGCTTGGCCGCAAATCTTCGTCAAATCAGGAATCAAACCCACCATTCCGATTACCGGAGTCGGATAAATTGGTTGAGGATTCCCCTCAGCATCAACCGTTTCATTGTAAAGAGAAACATTACCACCTGTTACCGGAGTTCCCAACTCCCGACAAGCATCAGCAATTCCCCGACAAGCTGACGCTAACTGCCAATATCCCACAGGCTTTTCAGGACTACCAAAATTGAGATTATCGGTAACAGCCAAAGGTTCAGCACCAACACAGCTCAAATTTCTCGCCGCTTCCGCAACTACCGCTTTTGCACCTTCATAGGGGTCAAGATAAACATAGCGAGAATTGCAGTCAACCGTTGCAGCAACTGCCGGAATAACCTTGTTCTGTGCGCCATTGTTCGGGGAAGCTTCTACCGGCCGCAATCTGACCACAGCAGCATCCGCACCTCCAGGTAAAAGCACAGTATTGTTTTGAACTTGATGGTCGTATTGGCGATAAACCCAGCGTTTAGAAGCGATGGTGGGAGTATCCAAAAGCGTCAGCAAAATCTGATTCCAAGTTTGGAAATTACCCTGAACTTCGATACCAAGTGCGGTGCATTCCGGCAACTTATCCGCCGTCCATTCCCATGCTTTTCTAGCATATTCTGGCGGTTCTGTCAACAATTCTCGGTGATAAATTGGCGTGTTATCTGCCAAAGCAGTGGCGGTAATTTCGGCAGCGATTTCGCCTTTAAAGAGAATTCGGACGATCGGCTCTGCGATCACTGTGCCCGCGACTACCGCGTGCAATCCCCATCTGTGGAAAATATCGATTAATTCCTGTTCCCGTCCTTTCTCTGCCACAAACAACATCCGTTCTTGGGATTCCGAAAGTAGGTATTCGTAGGGAACCATACCGCTTTCTCGAACCGGAACTTTATCTAAATCGAATTCAATGCCGACACCACCTTTGGCTGCCATTTCCGATGTCGAACAAGTAATTCCGGCCGCGCCCATATCTTGGGCGGCGACGACTGCACCAGTTTTGAATGCTTCTAAACAAGCTTCAATTAAGGATTTCTCTAAAAACGGATCTCCTACTTGGACGGCGGGGCGATCATCCATTGATTTATCAGTCAATTCTGCGCTAGCAAAACTTGCTCCTCCCATGCCATCTCTGCCAGTAGTTGAACCGACGTAAAGCACGGGATTCCCGATTCCCGATGCGCCAGATTTAACGATTTCTTGAGTTTCCATTAAACCCAATGCCATGACGTTAACTAGCGGGTTTTCAGAATAAGCCGCATCGAAGTAAACTTCGCCGCCAACGGTGGGTACGCCGATACAGTTTCCGTAGTGACTGATTCCTGATACTACGCCTTTGAATAATCTCTGGGTTTTGCTATCATCTAAGTTGCCGAAACGCAGGGAATTCAAAAGTGCGATCGGGCGAGCACCCATTGTGAAGATATCGCGGAGAATGCCACCGACTCCTGTTGCTGCGCCTTGGAAGGGTTCGACTGCTGACGGGTGGTTGTGGGATTCAATTTTGAAAGCAAGTTGCAAGCCCTCTCCCAAGTCTATGACTCCGGCATTTTCTCCAGGCCCGACAAGAATGCGATCGCCCTCTGTGGGAAACTGTTTTAATAGCGGTCGCGAATTTTTGTAGCAGCAGTGTTCGCTCCACATAACGCCGAACATTCCCAATTCAGCTTTGTTGGGATGGCGGCCAAGACGCTGAACGATTTCTTCATATTCTTCGGGTTTGAGTCTTTCGGCGGCAATTTGTTCGGGAGAAAATGGGAGGTTTGGCATAGTAGTTGCGATCGTTTTGTAGATTTTACATCCCGATTAGGGATTTTTTTAATGCTTCCGTTTGATCGAGGGATGTGCGGGGAATCGAGACTGAACTAGAAGCGAGATTTGTCAAGATTTTAGATTTAAGTTGACACGCTTTGAGGTGGCTGGCTGTCGGTACGCGATCGATTATACAGGGAAATTGAGAAGTTACCAAATATCGGATCATAATTGACATATATCTTGTTTTCTGCTATCAATTTATCTGCGATCGCCATGACTCAACCTCGAAATCTCAATTTTGCCAACCAAAACTTGCGGAACCGTTCATTTAAAGGACTGGACTTATCAGGCGCGAACTTCAGCGGTTGCGACATTCGAGGCTGCAATTTCACCGGGGCGATTTTGAGGGGGGCAAATTTTCAGGGTGTCAGAACCGGACAAAGCCGCCGGCGGGTAAAAAAATTGATTGCTAGGGCTGGGGTGACTGCGGTGACTGTGACGACGGCTGGGGCCTTGATTGGACTGATTGGCGGGGCGGATGCGGGGGCTGTGGCGGTGGCTGGGACTGCTGCGACAGCCATTGCTGCGACTCGGGGTGAGGCGGGAATTGTGGCTGGGGCTGTGGCTGGGGCTGCTGCTGCGATCGGGGCTAACGGTATTGTGACATTTTTGGGCGGGGATACTCTCAGGGGAATTGGTTTATTTTTGGTTTCTGGGGTAATGTTGGGGTTAACTGCGATCGGCTTTTTTATCGCTGTTGAAGAAATCGAAAAGTTGTCGGTAACGTCGTTTAGAAAAGCTGATTTGACTGGTGCTGTATTCGATCCGGGGGCGGTTCTCGATGCAGATTTTTCCGATGCGCGAGGCTTGCCGTGGTAGCAATCAGGACACGGCAGTGCCGTTTCCCTACATTAGAATTTTTGTATCAATATTTGAGCGATATGTCAACCGCAGATGTCGGCAGATGAACGTAGATGAACGCAGATGTAATTCCAGATATTTTGCGATTTTTGCAATCTTGGCCAGTGCGATCGATTTTTTTGGGTAGGGAAACGGCATTGCCGTGTCCTCTTAGAAATGTCATTGCGAGGGACGAAGCAATCGCCAAGACTAAGATTGTAAATAAACTCGCGACCTCAGAAACCCGGTTTCTGCGGAGATTTCTCGTCACTCAAGGCAAAAATCGTAGAAACCGGGTTTCTAGCCACATCTCGGTCAGCCATGAAACTGTCCGAAGTATTGCCTGGTAAAATAGCATTGGATCGCAAAACATTGACTTTATGACTAAGTTTCCCCACGATCAGTTTGCCAAAGAATACCTTCAAGAGTTATTATCGCCTCTCGGACAAGTAGAAACGAGCAAAGATGTCACCGCTGAAGTCAGAGAAATTGATGTCTGGTTTCAACCAACTTCTTTTGAGGGCGAATACGTCCAAAGTTTGGGTTTATTGGGTAAGATGGCTGCTACTGTAGCTGTGATTGAGCCGTTTCGCAATCCGGTTAATACTGAGGGAATCTTCAGTTGTGTGGTAAAACTATTAAATAGTAGGGCTAAACTGGGGCGGCAGACTAATCGAGAAGACCAGCGTTTAGAAGAAAGACAATTGCCGAGGTTGTGGATTTTAACTCCCACTGCTTCGGAACTTTTACTGGACAGTTTTGGTTTTCGGGTTCCCCAAGAGTCAGAGGGCTGGGGGAAAGGAGTTTATTTTTTAACTGAGGTCTGGAGAGTTGGATTAATCGCCATTCACCAGCTACCGAGAGGCCCAGAGACTATGTGGTTGCGGATGTTGGGCCGCGGACGGGTACAGGAACAGGCGATCGCCGAATTGAGTGCATTGTCTGTCGATAATCCACTCCGAACTAACGCGCTACAATTATTGTACGTCTTGCAGGCAAATTTGCAAGCGAATACACCACCTATTCCCGCAGGGGATGATGAAGATCAGGAGTTAGTTATGGCGATCGCACCTCTTTTTCAACAACATTTGGAAGCTGCACAACAAAAAGGCCGGGAACAAGGCCGGGAACAAGGACAGCGGATGATTTTGGAGAGCTTCTTGCAGGTCAGATTTGGAGAATCAGACCCGCTAACTCTGGCATTCATCCCGTTGATATCGGCTTTGCCTGTTGCCGAATTTACAGTGTTGCTAGTGCAGTTATCTACTCTGCCTGCGGGACAGAATGAACACCAAAAAGTGCAAAACTTGCTGGCACAAACGGTTTTGGAAAAATCCTTCAGTCAATCGGGACAATTAGAACAACTCCCGGTGAATCTCATCTCTAATCTGCTGGCTTTATCTCCAGAAAATTTATCAGCGCTGTTGGCAGACTTGCCTCAATTGTCGATGGAAGAACTGACTGCTAGATTGGCACAATCATTGACTTAGAAAAAATCAACTGACGGGCGATCACCTGTCAATATTGGGGCGGTTTCTCACAGACACCGCCCCTAAATTTTGGAGATGTCAATAGCTGCGGTGATGCGCTACTGTAGTCAATAATAGACTGTGCTCGTTAGTCCTGGTTGTTATGAAGTTGCGATCGTTCTTTTCTTTCCTTATTGCTGGCGTCTTAGCACTCCTAGGCTTGAGTGCAGGCGGTTTTTACTGGCTGACAACTCAAACTCCCCTCAATTTGCTGGCCGGCGGGCCGACAACTACTCCGGCTGCGGCGGTGTTTGTCTCGAAACAAGCGCCTTTGTTAGCTTCAATGCTGGTAAATCCCGATCGCCTCGAAGCATTGCGACAAATCTTTGCCTCTCCCGAAGAAAGAAGCCGATCGCACGCTGAATTCGAGCAAATCAAAAAAAGCCTCCTCGCCAATACAAATCTGGATTACAGTCGAGACATCCAACCTTGGATAGGTGACGAAATTACCCTCGCCATCACAACCCCAGATTTCGACGATCGCGAACTCAGCAACGGCCAACAAACCGGGTTTTTGCTGGCGGTTTCCTCCCAAAATGCCGATCGCAGCCAACAATTTCTCGCCTCCTACTGGCAAAAACAATCTCGTCAGGAGAAAACTGTGCAGTCGGAAGTATATAAAGGTGTCAAAATATATTATAAAGAGTCACCAATAACTAACCCCAAAAAAAATTCGTTTTCGCCTTTCAACTCGCTTTCTCTGCCGAATTCAGCTTTGCCCCCCAGCTTCGCAACTGCGGCAATCGACGGCAGTTCAGCTTCAGGAAATAACCAGAGTTTTGTTTTATTTGCCAACAGTCCGAACGTGCTGCGAGATGCAATTAATAACGTTGAATCAGCCAATCTCAATCTCAATAATAGTCCTAACTATCAAAAAGCTGTGCAGCATCTAACTCAAGGCAGAATAGCGTTAGCATTTGTCAATCTCCCGCAGCCAGCAACCGACAAAAATCCCCAAATTTCCCCCAATTCCCTCGCAGTTGCTGTCGGAGTCAACCGACGCGGATTGCTGGCCCAAACTGCTTTAGTGACATCGCGAGAAAAAACAGTTTCTCCAACACTCTCCGCACCGGTGCAAGCCTTGCAGTACATTCCCTCAGTCAGTCCTTTCGCGGTCGCCAGCACCGATTTAAGGAATTTTTGGGCTGGTTTGTCATCGGCGGTGTCAGCTAACGCAGAAGCCTCAAAATTAGTCGATCGCGCGATCGCAGATATTCAGCAAAATTGGGGCGTCAATTTGCAGCAGGATATATTTAACTGGGTACAAGGAGAATACGCTTTAGCAGTGGTTCCGAGTTCGTCAAACACTCCCGACTGGATTTTTGCCGCTGAAACATCTGCTGATTCCGCTCAGGCGATCGACAAACTCGATGAAATTGCCCGCAGCAAAGAATACAGCATCGGCAGCTTTACTCTCAGAAACCAGAAAATTACCGCTTGGACGCAGTTGACAACGAGCCAGAATTATGGTAAAACAAATAATCGAAAAAGTGCGATCGAAACTGAGGCAAAAGGAGTTAGAGCCACTGTTGGTAAATACGAAATTTTCACCACCTCAGTAGAAGCAATGGACGCAGCGCTCAAAGCAGCCGAAACAGGCTCTTTGGTGGCAAATCAAGACTTTCAAACCAGCATCGAAGCGCTACCGCCAGCTAATGATGGCTATTTTTATTTAGACTGGCCCTCCAGCAGAGCAATTTGGGAAAAACAAATCCCGCTGTTGAGGTTAATTGAACTTTCGGCGAGACCACTTTTCGACCACTTGCGATCGCTCACCGTCACCAGTACGGGAGAAATCACAGGAATTAGCAAAGCCACCATATTTATGCGGCTGAATTAGCGAACGTTGCAATTCCGTTTGTTCGCAATTTATAAAGGTTCGTAGTGAGGACTTTAGTCGGTAGAGTCGATAGGGGCATTGCTACCCCTACCTCTCCTTCAGAACCGTGCATGAGACTTTCACCTCACACGGCTCCTTGATAAAACCACCCTTATTATGGGTACGATTCAAAACGGATTGTCGTCATAGTTCTTAGTTAGAGAACCATCAGATGCCGTTTTTGTGTCGTGGCAGTGTCTATGCAGAAGTTGAAGGTTTTTGTATTCATCCTTTCCACCTAATGATTTAGGTGTTATGTGGTCAACTTCTACAATGTCTGCACTCGTAAAGTACAGACCACAGTGAGAACAAATACCCTTTTGTTTCTTGATAAGTGATGACACCCTGGTAGGTGTTTCTGGGTATTTACCTCTTCGCTTACTCCAATAAATCCAGTCACCGTTATAAGGACTAGCTTCTCCCTTTACTTTGACGTGCCTAATGATAGGTGTCGTCGCATGGTTCATTAGTTCTAATCCACCTTCGGTGCTGAAACACCAATTTCGGTTGTCTACTGTTCTCCAGTATTTGTCCTTATTGATGCTACCTTTTCCCCTTCTTTTTGCCCAAGCTCTTAGTTTGTCGTAAGTCAAATAGTCGCATTTTGAGAATGTTTCTTTACTTACTACTGTAGAGTAATAGTTTGACCAACCCCTAATAATTGGATTTAGCTTGCTAATTAAAGCAGCTTGAGGGGCTGTTTTATGGGTATCTATTACCTCAGCTATCTTGGTCATGTGAGCTTTGATTTTTGGCCTTGAAGGGGTGATTATTGTTTTCAAACCTAGCGGTATTCCTTGTGAACTTTTCGCACAGCGATAGTTTCCTGTTTTGTGCTGTTGAATATGGAACCCTAGAAACTCAAACCCAACATTTCCTTTATATTCGTTAAGGCTGTGGGTGAATTTTGTCTTACTTGGTTTTAACTCTAGTCCTATGTCACTTAACCAGTCGGCTATTATCTTTTGACAGACAAGGATTACGTTAATGTCTTCGTGGATTATTACAAAGTCATCGGCGTATCGAATTAAACTTAGGGATTCGCGGTTATCTCGTTTAGTCCCTTTTAACGTTTCCGTAAATTGTTTAACCCGTTTCTCCATACCATGTAGGGCAATATTTGCAAGTAGGGGTGAAATTACCCCGCCCTGTGGTGTACCTTCATTGGTATTGGAGAACGTACTGTTTTCTAACACCCCTGCCTTAAGCCAGCTTCTTAGCTGTCTTCTTAAGGTTGGGTATGTTTTTACCTTATCCAAAAGTGCTTTATGGTCTATACGGTCAAAGCATTTGGCTAGATCAGCGTCTAGCACATATTTGGCTTTTTGTCTGATCTTATCAAATATTGCTCCAATCGCATCGTGACATGAACGCCCTGGTCTAAAACCATAACTGTTTGGCTCAAATTTAGCCTCCCATTCTGGTTCTAGCGTTAGCTTTACTAGCGCTTGCAAAGCACGGTCAGATATTGTGGGTATTCCTAATGGTCGGGTTTCGGTTGTTCCAGGTTTGGGAATATCAACCCTACGAGTGGGTTTTGCCTTGCCCGTTAACCTTAAATTCCCTACCAATTTAATACGTTGCTTTGGGGTTAAACTTTTTTGTCCATCCACACCAGCAGTATTTTTCCCTTGGTTATCTTGTGTTACCCTTCTGACTGCGATACATTTTGCAGACCAAGACCTAATCAAGGTCTTTTGGAGTTTGCGATCTGCTTTAACATCACCACGTTCACTCGCTTGATAGATTCGTTTTTGCAACTTGAACGTCAATCTTTCGGCTTTACGCCAATTGATTTGGTTCCATTCCACCGTCAGATTGTTCTGCGTTTTAGACCTATATATTGCTACTTGGACTCCATCTTTGGAATTACCGTGTATCTGTCAGCATATCCTTCATATTACTGAGGGCATTCGCTTTTGATACAATCCCTCTCTCTTGAATCATTCGTTAGCTACTTACTGGATATCGACCTTCCCAGAGATTTAAGAGAGTTACTTCGTTCCGATTACACACATTTGAATCTTTAGCGTGATGCTGTCCACCGGGTTTCTGGGTAATGCTTATAGGTCAGAGAAAAAACCGCCTATACCCTATCCTTGCCCTTTTGGCTTGGTGTTAACCAGCCTTTACCGTGTTTCTCAACGGGTTTATTCTTGGTTTAGCCGTTACACCATTCTTTCATAACGATGGTTCATGTACATCTTCGCTTTCGCTACGCATGGATTCCTGCTTGACAGTTACCGGGTTCGGCTCCTAGTAGTTCTGCTTTTTTAACCCCGCTTTAGCCTGTTGATTGCTACTCAACGAACTAGGGGTTATGCTTTCACCGCTGCATCTGCGGGGCAGGTTTTGCACCTACTTGTGTAACCAGTTATCACTAACTGCCTGAGCAGCTAGGCTAACCGTCTCATAAGCTTTTCAGCTTGTTTTGGGTTAAACGAATCGCACCTTCCTCTTGAAATTCAGAGGACTAAAGTCCTTACTACAAACCTAACTACAAACCTAGGATTACTGAGGATTGACAGGCTGTTTCACTTTCCCAAAATAAGTTTGAAACACCTCTTTGGCGATCGGGGCCGCAGCAACAGAACCAAAACCGCCATTTTCCACAACCACGGCGATCGCAATTTCCGGCTTGTCAGCAGGGCCGAAAGCCACATACAAAGAGTGATCCTGCTGTCCGATAATCTCCGAAGTCCCTGTTTTGCCCGCCGTCAGCGGAATCGAACCGTCATTGAGTCCCCGCCCCGTACCCTCGGCAACCACCGCGATCAATCCTTCCTTAATCACCTTAATTGTTGAAGGTTTCATCCCCGTATGCACCCGTTGAGTTTCCACTGTGCCCGTCATCGCAGTCAAAAGATGGGGCTTCACCCGATAGCCGCCATTGGCGATCGAACTCACCATCACCGCCGCCTCCAAAGGAGTCACCAACACCAACCCCTGACCGATCGACATCGTTACCGTATCACCAGCATACCAAGGTTCTTTATAGATTTTCTCCTTCTCGGCCGGTGTCGGCATTTGACCGTGATCGCCCCCGCTAAGCCCTAAAAGCTTCAAATCCGTATCCTTGCCAATTCCCAAGAGGTGTCCCCACTTAGCAATTTCCTCGGGCCCGGTACTTATCCCCACTTGATAAAAAAACGTATTGCTGCTGAAAGCCAAAGCCTCACGAAAGCCGATGTCGCCGTAACTGCCGCTGTGTTCGTTAAAATCAATTCCCCCCACAGTAATGTAAGACGAAGTACCAAGAATTGAGTCTGGCGAAAACTTGCCCGATTCCATCCCAGCGACGGAAGTCACAATTTTAAAAGTGCTACCGGGGGGATAGCCTTGCATTGCCCGATTCAAAAATGGATTTTCCAAGTCTTGAAGAGTTGCCCACTCATCCTTAGTAATTTTTCGCGTAAACAGATTGGGGTCAAAAGTGGGATGGCTGGCGAGAACTAATACCGCGCCAGTTTTGACATCCATCGCCACTACTGCTCCCCGGCGATTCCCCAGCGCTTTTTCGGCGGTTTTTTGCATGGACAAGTCTATGGTTAGCTGCACCGCTTCGCCCGGTTTGGGCGGTGTCTGTCCGATCAGCCGCAATTCTTGATTTTGGGCATTTACCTCGATCAGCCGATCGCCCCAAACACCCGCAATCTCCTTATTAGAACTCGCTTCTATGCCCATCTGACCGACAATCATCCCCATCGGATATTCCGGGTGAGCTTTCAAGTCTTCTCCGGTAGCTTCGCCAATATATCCGAGAACGTGAGCCGCCACAGTGCCTTCGGGATAGTAGCGGCTCGCTTCTGGCCGCACTTCCACTCCCGGCATTTGTCCCACCTGTTCTGCTAGCGGCACAAATACCTCTGGGGGCATCCCTTGCTTGAGCCGCACCGGTCTGTAGGATAGAGGATTGACCTGTTTTATTTTTTGTAAAATTTCTTTAGCGGGGATTTTCACCAGCGGACTCAATTTGTCTGCTGTCACTTTCCACTCTTCCGGCGTTTGTTCTTTCGGCCACAAATATACCGATCGAGCTAAATTGTTGGCTGCTAGCAGCTTGCCTTTGCGATCGACAATGTGCCCGCGATTCGCCGGCATTGGCACTAGGCGAACGCGATTGTTTTCGGCTCGTTCTCGATTTTGCTTGCCTTGTACCAGTTGCAATTCCACCAGCCGAGTCGCGTGCAGGCTCAGCAAACCAGTTGCCACCAGCATTAACACGATCGCCCGGTGTATCGGACGCGACTGTTTCTTAGGAGTTTCCCCCAGGGTTTTGTCAGAAGAGCGAAATCCTGAGAGCGCAGAAAGTTCTCGTTGCATCATTCTATAGGTAGATGTCAAATCCTAGATTTTAGATTTCTGATTGTCCATTGTGCAGTATATACCATGAGACCGGGGGCGATCCTCTTCGTTGATGAGCCTCCCGTAGGGGCGGGCTTTCATATAGATCGCGAAAGCTAACGCGCTCCGGGCATTGCCCTTTGGGGGAAGCGGAATGATTGATAATTGGCTTTTTACTAATAACTAATAACTCATGACTGCTGACTGCTGACTAATCCCCCAAGCACCAAGAAATAGCCAGCAAAATCAAGGTCAGGCTCAGCCAAACCGGGAAGTGGAGCCAGCCGGATAGACCCATCGGTAACAATACCAAAACCTGTGTCAATAGGGAAGCGATCGCCAATACACAGGCGAGCAGTATCAAATTAATCATCTTGACACAGTACAATTGCGGATGTGAGCCGATCGCGTGTGGCAGAACTCGGAGTGGCACGAGCCAGGGCGATCGTACAGGTATTGTCCTGATAGAAATAAGGAACAGAAGCCTGAAGGTTTTGAACTAATTTAAAAAAAATTATTCTTCCTCCAAAAATGTGATGCTTGGGGCTGCGATGGGTAAATTCTGAGTTGGGCTTTTAAGTTGTGACGGAGAATTATTGCCATGTTGTTTAATCCGCGATCCCATTTCAAAAACGGTGTACTCTTGGCTGCGATCGGCGCGATCGCCACCCTACCAGTTTTAGCAGAAACCGTAAATTTCGGCACATTAAGTTTAGCGCCCGGTTTTGGCTCTCCAACAGCAGTTATGAGAGGTTCCACAGGCGGATCGTACTCTTTATCTGCCATTGCCAACGCCGATCGCCACAAAAACAAATGTTTGGGTTTTGCTACTCCCACTCCCGACCACATCATAGTCTTGCAGCAAAACTTTTCAAAACTCACCATCCAAGTCAACAGCGGAGGCAAGGACACAACCTTACTCGTACAAGGCCCCGGTAACGCCGTGCGCTGCGGAGACGATACAGGTCAGAATAAAGATGCGGGCATTGTAGATTCAGACTGGCAAGCAGGCTCTTACAAGATTTGGGTCGGCACACTCGAACCCGGAGTCAAGTCTAACTATACAATCTCAGTACGAGAATAGAACGCAGCGGCGCTGTGGGATGGGGACGCTAAAATATCCTCAAATTCTCCCCCAATCTCCCCATCTCCCACTCCCCCAATCTCCAACTCGCCCAATCGGGCGATCGGCAGCTAACTTACCCCGTCCAGTAAAATGTAAGATCGAAAGTGGCGTGTTTAACCAAAATTGGTAACTCCGAAAGTGCTTCATACCCTTAGAGCTGACTTCAGTATAATTTTCGATCGCGACCCTGCCGCTCGCAACTGGCTGGAAGTTTTGTTTTGTTACCCAGGTCTTCAAGCCCTAGTGCTGCACCGCCTCGCACACTGGCTGTACGTGCTGGGACTTCCCTTCATCCCCCGCTTGATTTCCCACATTGCTCGCTTTTTGACCGGAATTGAAATTCACCCGGGGGCGACGATCGGCAAAAGCGTGTTCATCGACCACGGTATGGGGGTTGTAATCGGCGAAACAGCAATTATCGGCGATTTTGCCCTAATTTACCAAGGCGTCACCCTCGGCGGCACAGGCAAAGAAAGTGGCAAACGTCACCCTACCGTCGGCGAAAATGTAGTTGTCGGTGCTGGCGCCAAGGTACTCGGAAATCTGCTAATTGGCAACAACGTTCGCATCGGCGCCGGTTCCGTCGTCCTCCGCGACGTACCATCTGACTGTACGGTGGTAGGGATTCCCGGCCGCATCGTTTATCGATCGGGAGTGCGAGTCAATCCCCTAGAACACGGGAGTTTGCCGGATTCCGAAGCTGCGGTAATTCGCTCTTTAGTCGATCGCATCGAGTCCCTGGAACAGCAACTAAAAACTTTGCAGAGTCAACCTTCTGCCTCCTTAACTTCTGTTCCCAATCTCCATTCAGCATTCCCAACTTTCAATCAAACCAACAATGTAGCTGTAGCTGAAAAACCCCAATTAGCTGTTCCTACCAGTTGTCAGTTAAAAGATAAAGCAATTCAAGAATTTTTCGACGGCACCGGCATCTGAGATTTGAATTGGGCAAACAGGGCTATGGGCTATGGGCATTGGGCATTGGGCAAACAGGGCTATGGGCTATGGGCATTGGAACTGACAACAAATAACCAATAACCAATAACCAATAACTAATAACCAATAACTAATAACCAATGACTACTGACTACTGACTACTGACTAATGACTTCTTTTTCACGGATTGACCGATCGCACAAACCAATTTCCCTCCCCGTCGCGCCCGTAGAGCGATCGGTTCTGCGGTTCCCCCCGCAACTCCAACAAATCCACCGTTTCCGGTTCCAACAGCAGCAAGCAAAAATTCGGCAGCGGCTCGATCGCATCTGGGGAAGCACAATCAAAAGCACTAGCATCCGCTTTATCTGCCCCCGGATCAGGCCAAGCAAACTGCGATCGAGCCCCCTCAGAAAGCTCCTGCCAAGCTGTGCGGCGCGACAAACACAACTCTGCATCTGGATATTCTGCCACTACCAAAACAAGCTTTCCAGCAATCCGAAATTGTTCGCGAGTTTTCGGAAAATACCAGCAAATCTCCCCCCAAGGATAGAGGTTTATTTCCTCAGCCTTTTGACTGCGAATATCTGTAATAAACTTTAACTGATTGGTATTTTCCAAAAAGCCTCGAAACACCACAGTGCGGTTAGCAGGACGCCCGTCAGCACGAACCGTTGCTAATTGCAAGTAGCGGGCATAAGCAAGACTGCGGTTGCGGTGGAGGGCTCGCGCCAAGGGCGATCGCCAAAGTGCTAAAGACATAATTAATATCCTATTATATTGGTAATGGGTAAGTAGTAATAGCGCTCTCTTCAACCCTTGGCAATGCGCGTGAGAGTTTGTGTAGACGCGGTTGAAACCGCCCGGTCTTCTAATGACCAATGACTAATGACTAATGACTCTTCTTTCTACTATTGGTAATTTTATGTCAAATTCATACTCAAAACTCAAAACTATTCAAACTCCCCACAGCGGCTACCACTGGGACAACAGTTCCCGGCGCTTTTTTGAAGGCTGGTACTACCGAATAACATTACCAATTCACGGACAATCCTTTGCCTTCATGTATTCCATCGAAGACCCCAGAGGCTGTCAACCTTACAGCGGCGGTGTAGCTCAAATCCTCGGCCCCAAAGATAGCTATTTGTGCCGCACCTTCCCCGATGTAAATAAGTTTTGGGCGCACCGAGACAGCTTGGGTTTCGGACATTGGGGAAAAACAGATTTACAAATTAAACCCGAATATTTAGCTCCGCAAGTATTCGACAGCCGCGTCGAAGAAGGCTATCAAGCTACTGCTACTTTAAATCAAGGTTATCTGCACGATCCGGGAAGCGGCAATCACTGTTTTTGGGAGTACGAAATTAAGCCTGTTTACGGCTGGGGAAACTCTGATGAACTTCAGAAATCCACCGCAGGAATGCTATCTTTTCTGCCCGTATTTGAGCCTGGATGGCAAATTTTAATGGCTCACGGTTTAGCCACGGGCTGGATTGATTGGAACGGCCAACGCTATGAATTTAAAGATGCTCCCGCTTACAGCGAAAAAAACTGGGGCGGTGCTTTTCCGCACAAGTGGTTTTGGATTAATTGCAATTGTTTTGAAGGCGAAAGCGATTTAGCTTTAACTGCTGGTGGCGGCAAGCGTGGCGTGCTGTGGTGGATGGAATCGGTGGCAATGATTTGTCTGCATTACCGAGGCAAACTCTACGAATTTGTGCCTTGGAATTCGCAAGTTAGTTGGCATATTGAACCTTGGGGAAGCTGGAAAATGCAGGCTAGAAACAGTCAGTTTGAAGTTGAGTTAATTGGCACTGCAAGCTCTCCGGGTACGTATGTGCGAACTCCTACAGAAAAAGGCATGGCTTTTTGCTGCCGGGATACGACGCACGGCGAATTGCGATTGCAATTGCGAGAGTTGTTGGGGGGAAATGTTGAAAAAAATGGCAAGCCGCGTTCTAAAATTATCTTAGATGCTCACAGTTCTTTGTCGGGTTTGGAAGTTGGGGGCGGGCCTTGGGATGATGTTTGGCGATCGAGTTAAGTCAGTAGTCAGTAGTCAGTAGTCAGTAGTCATCAGTCAGTAGTCAGTTAACAGTGAAAATCATATTCCTGGGCGCAGGGGTAGTCAGAAACCGGGTTTTTTTACGAAAATCCTTGGTTGTAGCCGACAAATTAGGTAAAAAACCCGGTTTCTTTAGCATGAGTGCATCCAGGACTACATTACTTAGAACAGCAATGATAAATTTACTCGGTTTGCAATTAGGCAAATTATACCGCAGCCAGCGGTTACAACAAACTCTCAAGGTGATTTTGGGACTAATTCTATGTTTCGGCACAATCTTGATGCCGGCGACAATTGCCAATGCTGGCGATTTGTCTCGCCAACCAATTACCGAAGTTGCTGTTAGTTTGGGTAACGAAGCTGGAGAACTAAAATTTTTTCCAAATCAGCTAGAATTTGAGTCGGGGAAACGCTATAAATTAGTGCTGAAAAATCCCAGTTCGCAGAAACATTATTTTACTGCTAAAAACTTTGCCGATGCGAGTTGGACTCAAAAAGTTGAAGCTGGTAATGTGGAAATTAAAGGAGGCATTCATGAATTGGAACTTAAACCGGGCGCTGTGGCAGAATGGGTGTTCGTGCCGGTGAAATCGGGAACCTACAACCTGCGCTGTACCGTAGCTGGACATACAGAAGCGGGGATGGTTGGCAAAATTGCGTTAGCGAAGCCCTCGAAGATGATCGCCAGTATGAATAGCCGTTAAGTAGACTCTAGCGGAGCCATTGTCAGTCCAGCACGGCTCAATTGCATATGATAAAGTTCTGCTTGCTCTTGCGGCCCAACCCAGACGGTGGCCTGGCCTTCGTTGTGGATTTGGTGGGCGAGTTTCCAAGCTTGATCGCTCGTCATGCCTGGAATGTATTTCGTCAGACATTCCACAACGTGCTGAAACGTGTTGAAATCGTCGTTGAGGACTATTACCCGATAGTTGGGATAAGGTTTGCGGGTAACTTGACTCGATCGAACGGGTGCTATGGTTGGTGAAGAGGTCATCGCGCGAACAGCCACTGATACTACAAAATTCGTAAAATAGTTAGCGCCCCTACTGTAACACAATTTCAGAATTTTTTTAACCGCTACTTGGGAGTGCGATCGGCTTTGCCGTCTCTCAAGAAGGACTAAAGTCCGAACGATCGAACCTGTCTCTCAAGAAGGACTAAAGTCCTCACTACGAACCTATGGAAGTTGGTAGTGAGGACTTCAGTCCTCAGAATTCTATGCTACTAAGCCGCTGCCAAATTGGCTGCTGCGAAATCCCAGTTAGCCAAATTATCCAAGAAATTAGCAATGTAATCGGGACGGCGATTTTGGAAATCCAAATAATAAGCGTGTTCCCACACATCCAAAGTCAGCAACGGAGTTTGGCCGTGTGCTACCGGGGTGTCGGCGTTCGCAGTTTTGGTAACTTTCAAAGTGCCGTTTTCCAAAACCAGCCAAGCCCAGCCGCTGCCGAACTGAGTTGTCGCAGCAGCCTTAAATTCTTCTTTGAATTTGTCAAAGCTGCCGAAGTCCGCATTGATTTTATCAGCTAAAGCTCCTGTTGGAGCGCCGCCGCCACCTTGTTTGAGCGAATTCCAGAAGAAATTGTGGTTCCAAACTTGACCTGCATTGTTGAAAATGCCTGCTTTGGATGGGTCTTTTGCAGATGCCATCACGATTTCTTCCAGAGATTTGCTGGCTAGTTCGGTACCTTCAATCAGTTTGTTGAGATTGGTCACGTAAGCAGCGTGGTGCTTGTCGTGGTGGAAGGAAAACGTGTTTGCCGACATATGACCTGACTCTAGGGCGTCAGCGGCGAAGGGTAACGGTGCAAGTGTAAATGCCATTGTGTTCAATCCTCTCTTGGTGGCTTTTTTGGTTGACTTTCCGGCTTTTCTATGATTTGAGCCTAGAGTCCCTAGCTTAAGTTTATCAAGCTATTGTAAATAATTCTTTACATTTATCATATTTTATCTCAGTTGCAGCATTTTAGGATTTTGCATTCTGGTTTTCACCAATTTTACTAATCTCAGGTTTCACATAGCACAAACCTTTGCAAAAAGTCAACCCGCTTGCGCGATAAATAAAAGTTTATGGAAAATTGCCACCAGACGAAAGTTTGATGATGGTTATAAATAAATTAAACCTATTTTTGTCAAAAATAAACTCAATTTAACTTAAGCTGTAAGCAAATCCAACAGATTGCAGGAGCTGTCTATGCAAAATCATTCAAATAACCAGACCAATAACCCCCCGCAATGGTTGAATCTGAAACTAATAGTCAGCGCTCTGGAAACAGTTCAAGACTTAATTGTAATTTCTTTGTGTATCGGTTTGTTCTGTTTCATGGTCATAGAACTGCGAGAAATGTTTTTTTCGCTGCTGCCTCCTTTGGATTTCCAGCAAGTGACGGCAGACATTCTATTTTTATTGGTTTTGGTGGAATTATTTCGGCTGCTAATTATTTACTTGCAAGAGCAGCGCGTTTCGATTGGTGTGGCTGTGGAAGTTTGTATTGTATCAGTTTTGCGAGAAATTATCGTGCGGGGTGTGCTGGAAACTCCCTGGGTTCAAATATTATCAACAGGCGCATTTTTGCTGGTTTTGGGAGTGTTGTTGGTCATCCGAGTCTGGTTGCCGCCAACTTTTGAGGGGATTGATCCGGAACGCCGCATTGCTAGCAGAAATAGAAAACTTTCAGATGCTGAATCTTCTTCTGAGCCTGTTGCAGTCAATAGCAAGTTTAATGCTCATTGAGTCTGGCTAACAGTCGATTTAAGATTTGAGACTGACTTTACAGATTGTCTCGTTACCAGATGTCATATGCCGTAAAATAACTATTATAAGGTTCGTAGTGAAGACTAAAGTCCTCAGAAAATCCTGAACAAGGACTAAATTCCTCACTACGAACCTATTTGATTGCGGTTATTCGACGATGTGACACAATATTAGCCGTTAGCCTGCAATTCCCCCAAACGAGCCAACACTTCTTTCGAGTGAATCGCCGGATTGACCTTAACAAAAGTTTCCCGCAAAACGCCCTCAGGGTCAATAATAAAACTGTGCCGCGCTGAGATGAAACTCATCCAAGAACCGTAAGCCTTGCTGACTGTGCCGTCGGTATCAGCTAACAGCGGAAATTTCAAACCTTCAGCATCGCAAAATTCCGCGTGGGAGTTGACATCATCGGCGCTGATGCCGATAATTTCAGTGTTTTTTGCCAAGTATTTCGGCAAGTCTTGCTGGAATCGACGCGCTTCGATCGTACAACCCGATGTAAAATCTTTGGGATAGAAGTAGACTACCAGCCACTTACCGCGATAATCGGACAGTGAGACTTGTCCGCCGCCGCTGTTTGTCGGCAAACTAAAATCCGGTGCAGCTTGATTCACCGCCGGCAGCGTGCCGCCAAGCGCCAAGGCTGGAGGGGCAAAATTGAAACTCAGAAAGGCTAGACAAATTGCCAATAAAGTGCTAAAAAACTTGCGGCGGGAAATCATAAATTTAGAACTAGAACTGTACTTAACACAAGTTTACAGTTTTCTGATTAAATGGGTAGGGGCAATTCGCGGATTGCTTCTCAAACCCAAAAATAACTTACTCAAATAGCAATTACTTATGAGCGCTGCACTCCCGTTAACAGGCAAAGTTACAGTAGTCCAGGTAATTAATGGTCAACCGGTGACGATCGAAGTAGACGGCACTAATGCCCCGATTACTGGGGGCAATTTTGTGGATTTAGTTGAACGCGGGACTTACGACGGGGTGATGTTTCACCGAGTTGTGCGCCAGCCCGATCCGTTTGTGGTGCAAGGGGGCGATCCGCGCAGCAAAGATACTAGCATTCCTGCAAGTCAATTGGGAACGGGTAATTTTATTGACCCGGATACTAATCAGGCGCGTTTTATTCCTTTGGAAATTAAGCCGCAAGGGGCGGCGCAACCTGTTTACAACCAAGTTGTCACCCAGACGCCGCAGTTGCCGCACACTCGCGGGGCTGTGGCAATGGCTCGTTCTACTGCTTTGAATTCTGCTTCTTCGCAGTTCTATTTTACTTTGGATGCTTTGCCGTTTTTAGACGGGAATTATGCTGTTTTTGGCAATGTAACTCAAGGTTTTGAAACGGTTAATGCGGTGCAGCAGGGCGATCGCATTTCGAGTGCCAAAGTTGTTGCAGGAATTGTCCCTAGTCGGGTTTCCAGTATTATTCCCAATACTGCTGTGTTGAATAGTTTTGTCAATAATACCAATTTTTTAAATCTGCCTTTGCGATCGCTCAAATTGCCTGATGCCCCGAACAACTATCAAGTCACCGCCCAAGACTCGCAGCAAAACCCCGCTGGCGTGCGCGGAGGTAGCGGAAACGATCGCATTATCGGTTCACCAATTGATGATGCCATTAACGGCAGCCAAGGCAACGATACCCTCAGCGGCGAAGCGGGCGACGATTTTATTAGAGGCGGCAAAGGTAACGATTTAATTAGCGGCGGTGTTGGCAACGATATTCTCAATGGCAATCTCGGCGACGATACTCTCAACGGCGATGCTGGGAACGACTTTTTGAGGGGCGGCAGAGGAAATGATGTTTTAATCGGCGGCGACGGCAATGATATTTTAGTCGGCGATATTGGCAGCGATACTCTGACTGGTGGCGCCGGTGCAGATATTTTTGTTTTAATTGCGGGTGATGCAGAAACAGACACAATTACTGATTTTATATCGGCCCAGGGCGATCGCATTGGCATTGGCGGTAGCAGTTTGTCAAACGTCGCCTTCACTCAATCTGGAAGCAATACTTTAATTCAATTTGGAGGGGCTACTTTGGCCACTGTTCAAAATGCCACGCCCGCCGCAGTTCAAAGCGCTGCTTTTGCAATTAACTTTTCTACTATTTCCCGTCCCAATGACTTGCCAGTCGGCGATGCAGCCTTCAGAATAGGCTAAATTTAACAAGACTGATGCCATAACTATAGGTGTAGGGTGCACAAGCACCTTACCAAATTATCAATTTCCCATGCCCCATTCCCAAATTACACTAATAACATAGCTGTCTAAGTTTAGCAAGCGCATCTTGATAATAATCCATTCTCCCCTGCTGCTTAAACAGCCCTGCGGCTTTCTGAAAATCCTCAAATGCTCCCTGAACTTCTCTCAATTTATATCTTGTCACTCCTCGGTTGAAATAAGCTTTCGCCAAATCGCGATCGAGGCGGATTGCTGCTTCAAAATCAGCTAGTGCTGCCAGGGAATTTTCCATTTGCAGGCGGATAGAGCCGCGGTTAAAGTAAGCTTGGGCTAAATTGGGTTTGAGCAGCAGTGCCGAGTTGTAATCGGCGATCGCCGCAGTATAATCTTTTAAACGAGTCAGCATGAACCCGCGATTGCTGTAATACTTGGCTCGGTAAGGATTGAGTTCGATGGCGGTAGTTAAATCTTCGATCGCAGACTGTTTGTAACCTAATTTGTAGCGAGCCAAACCGCGATCGTTGTAAGCTGGCGCGAATTGCGGATTAAGGTTAATTGTGGCGGTAAAATTTTTAATCGCACCGTATAAATCTTGTTGTTCGAGACTTTTTAAACCCCGAGCGTAAAACTTTTTGGTGTTAACCTTTAAATTTGCCTCTTGTCGGGCTTCAGCTTGCTCGCCAGAAAATACTTTGCCTGCTATATTAGAGAATCCCAAAGATTCGATCGAATTGAAAATAGTTGTGACAACTAATTGACTCGCCAGAAGGGGGATAGTTGACATCGGAGGGCTGGGGTTTAACTGTACAATCTTATTTTTGCCCACATTTCAGGTACTGACAGTGATATCCGTACTCTCACCCAGGTGATAAGTTTGATGAGATTTGGTGATGCACGGGCATTGACTTGTGTGATCTGAGTAGGGCTTAGTTAGTGATACCGATCGCAATTACCGAAAATAGCACCTACAACCCGCTAAATGTCGTAGACTTAGGCGAACTGAGCGCTTGTCAGACGCTGTTTTCTGAAGTTCCTACCGAGATGATTTGGAGGTAAGCGAATGCCGGAGCGATCGCCACAGCCCTCCGCTAGTTGTAGGGATGTTCCATCCGTAAATCCCGATCGAACTTGCGGCCATCTGATACCCAGTATTTCCGAAAAATATTAGTTTTGCAGCGAAATATCTGTGAAGCTACCAGGCTTCCAGCTCAGAGCACGTCTAAAACTGCCTGAATTAAGTTTATCCCTGCGCCAACCCTGATTAACATTTAATTAATATTTTTGAGTAATATTGCTGATGAAAGTTGCTGATTATTTGTTATGATTTGATTACACATCAAAAATCTATTACGCAAATTAGTCTCAATGAAAAGAGTTCTGAGGTTAAAAACTTTAGCGGCGACAGTATTGGCGATCGTGCTGTTCACTCTCTACTTAACTCCTGCTGCGATCGCCGCGAATGCGGAGGATTTGAGTCAGCTATTAAAAGATAATTGGTGCGTCAGCTTTCTGTGGAAGCAGTGCGATTTGAGCGCTGTAGATTTGCATGGAGCTAATCTCCAAGCAGCCAACTTGAGCGGCGCTAATTTGTCCGGCGCCAACTTGTCCGGTGCTAATTTAAAAGATGCTGACCTTTCTGATGCAGATCTCAGTGGCGCCAATTTAGCAAATG
This sequence comes from Microcoleus sp. A006_D1, assembly GCF_036702805.1. Lineage (NCBI taxonomy): Bacteria > Bacillati > Cyanobacteriota > Cyanophyceae > Oscillatoriales > Microcoleaceae > Microcoleus > Microcoleus sp. A006_D1. The sequence continues at coordinate 143,053 of NZ_JAUBVZ010000006.1, read as the reverse complement.
CTGATATTTTGGGCACGGATCTCAGTCGAGCAAATTTGACAGAAGCTAATTTCAACCGCACGAGATTGTGGGATGCTAATCTGACTTTGGCAAATCTGAGCCGCGCCAATTTACAAGATGCTAATTTGTTAGATTCTCGACTTTGGGGAAGCAATCTCACCGAAGCTAATTTAACTGATGCGACGCTGCACGGCGCAGATTTGCAATATGCTAATTTGGCCGACACTAATTTAACAGGTGCTGACTTGCACAGCTTCTTTTTTCGAGGTTCCAAACAAGTCACAAATCTGAGCAATGCTAATTTGGAAGGCGCTAATTTAACAGGAGCAAATCTCAGGGGTGCGCTGCTGGTTGGGGCAATAATGCCCGACGGCTCTATCAATGAAGAAATTGGCTTTAATTTAAAGTAAAGTCGGTATGAATAATCTCAATAACAGGCTTTATGGCTGGTTGTACAATCAATTAGTCTTTTGGTGGAATACGCCAGAAAGCCCGTTGCAAAAAGCTGGTTGATGATGGTGTCAAGATATGAGTTTAAACCGGGGTGCGATTCATGATCGGGATAGCTACGGCGCGTCCTTTCAACTCCCAAGCAGTCAATTTCGCAAAAATCTCCAATCTCCAACCGAATCTGCGTGCATCTGTTACAATTTTTAACAGAGCCAGAACAGCACTGATTCTGACCTCGGCTGCATAGGGACACAAGCCCCGATTTAAGTCGTGGAGAGCAAAAAAAATTAGATATTTAGTTGAATCTCCCAGATTGATATGTTGTAGAGTCAATCTAAAATCTAAAATCTCCCAGATTGATATGTTGTAGAGTCAATCTAAAATCTAAAATCTAAAATCTAAAATCTAAAATCTAAAATCGACTGACTGATGGAAACCCTGCAAACCCAACTTTACCAACTCGCACAATTTGCTAATACTTTAGTAAACACTCAACTGACACACCTGAGTTTTGTCAGCGTCGGAGTCATTTTTCTGGCAGGGTTGCTAACAAGCTTGACGCCCTGTATGCTTTCCATGTTGCCGATCACGATCGGCTACATCGGCGGATACGAAGCAAAAAGCCGCCTGCAAGCCGCCGCCCAGTCGGCGTGGTTTTCTCTGGGATTGGCCACAACCCTGGCGGGTTTAGGCATTGCAGCATCATTTGCCGGACAAGTTTACGGTAAAATTGGTCTGGGTTTGCCAATTGTTGTCAGCATCATCGCGATTTTAATGGGGCTGAATTTACTCGAAGCTTTACCGTTGCAAATGCCGTCTTTTGACGCTGTGGGGTGGGTTCCGAAAAATTTGCCTGCGGGCGTGCGATCGTACTTATTGGGCTTAACTTTTGGTTTAGTAGCATCTCCGTGCAGTACGCCTGTTTTAGCGACGCTTTTAGCTTGGGTTTCCAAAACGGGAGATACAGTTTTAGGTGGTGTGTTGCTGCTGTTTTACGCTGCTGGCTATGTCGCTCCGCTGATTATAGCAGGTACTTTTACCGCGAGTATTAAAAAGTTGTTAGAATTACGCAGGTGGTCGAGTTGGATTACGCCTGTTAGTGGCGTTTTGCTAGTAGGATATGGAGTTTTTTCCTTACTTTCTCGCATACTTCCCGCGTAAGGCTCGCAATCAGGTTCGATCGTTCGGACGAAGAGTCCTTATTTAGACATATAGCAATCATTACAGAATTCGTGAACTATCTTTTTTAACGAACCGCGTTGGCGTAGCCTGCGCGAAGCGCTTAGACGCTAAGAACACGAAGGAAGAAAGAAAGAATTTACAATTGATTGAGAATTGCTCGATCAGAAGAATATTTTCTTCCTTCTTCCCCCTCAATCCCCATCCGTGACATCCGTTAAATCCGTTAAATAATCCGTTGCCGAACTTCCTTCATCATGACATCAAAAGAAGTATTTCTATCTAAACTATCAAACTGGGCGACGGCGCCTCAAAAGTTTTTTAAGCGAGAAATCTTGCCTGTGCTAGCAGATTTGCGGCTGGCAATTATCTTGTTGCTGGCGATCGCACTTTTCAGCATTTCCGGCACCGTCGTCGAACAAGGTCAATCAGTAGAGTATTACCAATCCAACTATCCAGAACACCCAGCTTTGTTTGGCTTCCTAACTTGGAAAGTTTTGTTGATTGCAGGACTAGACCACGTATACCGCACTTGGTGGTTTTTGTCAATCCTAATTTTGTTCGGTAGCAGCTTGACAGCTTGCACATTTACCCGACAATTTCCCGCATTAAAATCCGCCCGCCGCTGGAAATTTTATGAAGAACCGAAGCAGTTTGAAAAATTAGCTCTCAGTGCGGAATTAGAAACAGTTGATTTAACTTCGTTAGAACAACTTTTACAGCAAAAAAACTACCGCATCTTCCGAGAAGGCGAAAAAGTTTATGCTCGTAAAGGCATAATTGGCAAAATTGGCCCGATTATTGTTCACGCCAGTATGCTAATTATTTTAGCTGGGTCGATGTGGGGCTCGATGACTGGATTTATGGGTCAAGAAATGGTTCCCAGCGGCGAAACTTTTAAGGTGCAGAATATCACGGATGCGGGGCCTTGGGCGGGGCCGCAAATACCGAAGGATTGGTCGATGCGTGTGAATCGGTTCTGGATCGATTATAGTCCGAGCGGGGCGATCGACCAATTTTACTCCGATCTGTCAGTTTTGGACAAAACAGGCCAAGAGGTCGATCGCAAAACCATTCACGTTAACGAGCCGCTCAAATACCGGGGAGTGACGTTTTATCAAGCAGATTGGGCCCTAGCAGCCGTGCGAGTCCGCCTCAACAAAAGCCCGGTTTTGCAACTACCAATGGCTCAGTTAGATACTCAAGGAAAAGGCAGAATTTGGGGTGCTTGGATTCCGACTAAACCTGATTTGAGTGCCGGAGTTTCTCTGCTAGCAAAGGACTTGCAAGGCACGATGTTAGTCTACGGTACGGATGGCAAATTGTTAACTACTGTTCGCGCCGGTACAGCAGTCGAAGTTAACGGAGTGATGCTGGCTATTGATGAAGTTGTTGGTAGCACTGGCTTGCAAATTAAGGCCGATCCGGGGATTCCGCTCGTTTATACTGGCTTCGGTTTGCTGATGCTCAGCGTGATGATGAGCTATCTGTCTCACTCCCAGATTTGGGCTTTGGAAAAGGAAGGCAAACTCTACGTCGGCGGGCGCACTAATCGCGCTCAGGTGATATTTGAAAGAGAGGTTGTCGAGATTTTGGACAAGTTGGCCGAATCGAAAACAGATGAAGATCAAAGTGCGATTCCTGAAGCTTCTTTAGCGAATCAAAACTAATTGTAGGGTGGGCATTGCCCACCATTGATGTCAACAACCAGGTAAAAAGTAGTATCAGTCTTCTGTCTGAGTCACAATCCCCTCGATCTCTTGCTCAACTTATCCTAGTATTTTATTATGCCAGTTATTGTTCCTTTTGTCATTCAAGCAGTTTTACCTGTACTAAGTGCCATTTTCGCTCTTTTGATTCCTGTACTGGCTGCTGTCATCCAATTCGCCCTGATTCGCATCCCCAGAATTCCCTCATATATTCGCCTCCTCAAAATTTTGTATTCAGATATTGACTCATCTGCCAAAGAGCGAAAAATTATTATCGGTGGACTGCTGGTAATCGGCAGTATTCTGACTTTCATGGCTTATTCTCTTATACCTTTTACGGGTGTACCCCTAATCGGTGCTGTTACCAGTCCAATCGCTGGTGCTGTTGCTCTGGTAGTTGCACTGGCACTTCTAGATATGATTTTTGCCATGAATAAAGGCTATTACTTAGAGCGACTCAAAGGAGAAGGTTTTGCTGGATTAAATGACATAGAAACTGATATTAAAGAGTTAAAAGATATTTTGGGCAAATCATGGGATAAAGTTAAATCCACTATTAATGATGCCAGTCAGAAAATTTATGAAGATGGCTGTAAGCGTGGCATCAACTTTAATGATAAATCTTATCAAAGCTTTATTGACCATGAGTTAGAAGGATTGAATTTATATGTTGGTAAAAATTCAGAGGCCGAGTATCAAGCTTTAAGTGCAGACTTATTAAAGCAAAATAACGGCGAAGATTGGACAAAAGATGCTTTTGCAGTAGGGACGGGTGCAACTGTAGGGGCTTTGGCTGGTGTTGGCGCTTCAGCAGTTGCGACCTCAGTATTTGCGCCGGCTAGTATTTGGACAACTATCCACAGCATTCCTTTGATTGGGGGCTTGGTGGGGAGTTCAACGGGTATTGTTGTCAGTGCAGGGTACTACTCATTACTAACATTTGCTGCTCCTGTTGGACTGGGAGTATTAGCAACTGTCGGGATTTACAGCGGTCTGAAGGGCTGGAAAAATCAAGAAGAAGCTACCAAGATGAGCAAGTTTTTATCAGAGATAATTATGGCGGCTTTACCAATAGCTTGGATTGATGGTGAATTAGATGACAAGGAGAAAGATAGTATAGATAGATTGATGACTACCTCCGGTATTAGGAAGGAAGAGCGAGATTTGGTTCGGAAAGCCATAGAACAACGACAGAATTTTGATGAAATCATGAAAACGAGTATTCTTTTTGATGAAGAACATCGGAAAAAAAGTTGTAGTCAAAGCAATAAAGAGCGACTCAAGCATCGCCTAATATTATGTACAGCTTGGGAGATTGCCGTTGCTGATGGCAAAATTGACTTGTCAGAATTATATCTTCATAACCGCATGGCAGATAAGCTAGGTATTTCTCGTGATGAGGTGAAAGAAATCCGGCGGGCTATAAACCTCAAACATCAGCAAGAGCTTTGGCTAACGGAAGCATTAGAACCAAATGGTTCAAAGACTAAGTTATTGAGCGTCCGCGAACAATACCGCCTCCAACCAGCAGCGGATAATCTTTAGTCTTTTATAACAATTTATCTCGTTAAGTGAGCAACGGCTAAAAAAACAGAATACTCAGATACCCGACTTCTTTAAGAAGTCGGGTATCTAACAGCCCTGATAACGCACATTTAAAGGCTGAGCCTTCTACTTCTCGTGCCGCACCTCAACCACAGTGTGCACGTTCCCCCGCGGCAAAAAATCGCCCTTAATTGTCACTTCCAGCGGCAAGCAAGCTGCGACAAAATCGTCTAAAATTTGATTGATCGATTCTTCGTGAGAAATGTAGCGATCGCGATAACTGTTAACGTACAGCTTCATCGCCTTCAACTCCACCACTCGCTCGTCGGGTACGTAAGTAACGTGAATCGTGGCAAAATCGGGATAGCCAGAAAACGGACACTTGCAAGTAAATTCCGGCAAAGTAATGTTAATCGTGTAACGCCGCCCGACTCGCGGATTCGGGAAAGTAATTAACTCCCCGTCCAAAATCTCGCGTTCGCCATATTTCATTGCCTCGGTACTTGACTTTGGCGACACATCTTGTTCGGTTGGGAGGTTGTTCATAGCGATCGACTGAAAACTTCTAACATTTAACTAAACTCACTATTAATATTTTTAACAAATATATTGACGAATTGTGTTGCGATCGATCTAATTGCAAATACTCTCAGGCTAAACTTAAAAAAGTTCACCCTCGCCATCTACCATTATGCAAAATACTACCTTATCTGACAATACATCCCCTGAGAACTCAAATAGTTACTCTCCATCGGTACCGATTTCGCTCTATCGAGAAGTTACGGCAGAGTTGCAAGCCGCTCAAGCGATGCTCGACTCGCTCAAAACCCACAACCAGCAATTAGTTCAACAAAATCAACAACTGCGGCGAGAAGTAGAAACAGTAGTTCAAGTATCCCAGCAGCTACAGCAAGTAGTCAACTCGGCTCAGAACGTCACCCAGACTGGGATGCCTCAAATGCCCTCGGTCAAATTCAATTTCAGCGTTGAACCGGAGCCCCCAGCACCTGTAACCTCGCGTACTAACTCTACCATACCTCAACCAGCTCAGACAGTGGCTTTCCCTTTCCCCCTACCGGAAGCGGAGCCAATAGCCCCTCCGATGCCTGACACACTTCCACAAAAATCATTTACAGAAGTGCCAGAAACTCCTTACCGTGTGCGCTCTCAACCCAAAAAAGCCTCAGACTTAAACGGATTATGGTTGATGATCGCAATTTTTCTGATAGTCATTTCCGCCTTCGGTGCAGGTTATTTAGTTGTTCGTCCTTTATTAATGAAAAAGTAAATTCCAACAAGAATCCCACGGCTCGAACCGTGGGATTTTCACCTAAACCTAGCATAAAATGTTCAAAGTTACGCTAATTGGCCACTATACTCTGACGGCACTCGTTTCTACTGCACGAGGCGCATACTGCTCTTCACAAGCAGAACCTAGGCTGCCCACCCCGGGCTCGAAACCGCGCGTGAACTCGGTGAGTTTGACCTGTTTAGCTTCCAGAGCTGTCTGTAGCACCTTCATGGCCTTGTGAGGGTCGCCGGCTCCGCAGAAAAATAAGTCTGCGGCAAAATAACCGTGTTCAGGCCAAGTATGGATTGCTATATGAGACTCTGCCAAAGTTGCAGTAGCCGTCACTCCGTGAGGACTAAACTGGTGTACGCACAAATCGATGAGAGTAGCTCCTCCGGCTTCGATCGCATCGAGTATGGCGCGGCGGATACGTTCAGGATCGTTGAGGATGTCTCCAGGAGACTGCCAAGCATCAGCGACCAGATGGGTTCCCAATTGTTTCATTCTGCGGGGTTTTACCTTTAATTGTAGTGTTCCAAACTTTTTAACGATAGCACGGAGTGTAGAAAAATTCAAGTAAATTTCCAAAAAAAATATAAAATAGTGGCGAGTCATCTGAGGTAGTAGCGCGCCACTGCCAAAAAAATAAAGGTTGTGAAGCTTTTTTTAACTTCACAACCATCGCACTATCCTGCGTTTGGCTCATTCCCGACTGACAAGAACGACGACACTATCGAATATAGTATCAATCCCGGCTATGAGTAGCTCCATTCGGCAAAATAGCCCCGCTCAAAGCAGCTTCATTCAAATTAGCAACATTCAAGCTCGCTCCAATCAAATTAGCCTCCGACAGATTAGTTCCTGTCAAATTTGCCCCGGTCAGAGAACTTAGCAGCAAACCCGCACCCGACAAATTGGCGTGACTCAAATTCGCCCCACGCAAATCCGCTTCCAGCAAGCTAGCACCAGACAAATTTGCACCGCTCAAATCAGCTCCCCGCAAAGAAGCTTTATTTAAATTCGCAGCCCTCAAATCAGCATGGTGCAGAATCAAACCATTCAAATTGGCTTTACTTAAATTAGCTCCTTGCAAGTCAGCACCGCTCAAATTAGAGCCATTTAAATTAGCTCCTTTTAAGTCAGCACCACTCAAGTCAGCATTGCTCAAATTAGCAGCGCAAATACAAGCCTCCCGCAGACTTGCTTCGCTCAAAATCGCCCCAACCAAATTAACACCGCTGAGATTTCCGCGATTGAGATAAGCCCGAATTAGAATTGCTCCGCTCAGGTTAGCCCCGTTCAAATCTACCTCGCTGAGAATCGCTCTAGTCAGATTTGCTCTGCTTAAGTCAACCCCGCTCATAATGGCTCGGCTCAGCGTCGCCCCGCTCAAATTAGCCTCAGTTAGTTTCGAGCCGCTGAGCAAACAAGCTCCTACTAAACTCGCTCCCGTCAGAACAGCTTTGCTCAAGTCAGCGCGAGACAATATTGCTCCGCTGAGATTTGCCCCGCTAAAATCGGCTCCGATCGCCACAGTTCCAGTTAAACTACAACTGCCGAGGTTCGCTTCAATTAATTTCGCCTTAGATAAATTAGAACCGCTCAAGTCGGCGCCATTTAAATTAGCTCCAATTAGTTTGCTTCTAATTAAATTTGCCCCTTTCAAATTAGCGCTGCTCAAATTTGTGCGGCTGAGATTAGCTTCACTCAAATGAGCTGCAATGAGGTTGGCTCCTCGAAAATCTCGTTCCCCGTTTCTATGTCTAGTTAAAAGTTCATCGGCACTTAAAATCTCAGTGAAATTCATAAAAAAAGTGAGTGAGTTTCCTTAGTTTCTCGATGTTCTCTGTTGTCTGAAAGTTTGTAATGTCATGTTTGCCAGTCAGTTTCTTCAACCAATAGTGCCACAGTAACAATTTTCTAAACTGGTTGATTCCTGGCGTCACCCAGCGTTTCTAGCGTTATAACTTACGATCGTTAACCCGGTTTTTCGTAAAAAACCTGGGGTTTTTCAGCGCGGCAGTCATGAATAAACCGAGTTTCTCGTCCCCGCGTGTAAGTCCTGTAAGTCTTATTTTGCTAGTAGTTAGTTGGCTGTTGATGTGAGTTGTTAATTGTTAGTTTTATTGAGAGTAACAATTAACAACTAACTATTAACTGCTGACCATTTACCAAAATACTGATACTCAGAAGTTGTCGATCGCTCTAGTCTTGGTCGATCGAATATTTGGGTTATTGCTGGCGGCATCTGCACCGCATTCTGACCCGAAAAATTGCCGCTACGAGCGATCGAACTCATGAGTGCAATGAATAAACAAGATCTCGGAGTTTCCACCCCAAAAGCCTTCTACATAAGTGCCTTCTCTCTGCGATCGCCCGTCAAAGCCTCCGCCCGGTCAGCTCAGTTAGTGTCACCTCCCCCCACTGTGCTCCGTGCCAGTGAAATCCAACAGGAAGGCTGTTTCCGGGCGAGTGCCCAGCGAGTCCCAGGCTTTGCCAGCCATACGCTGCCATTCGCCTGAGATTTCGCGAAAAAATCTGCCGCGAGCCGTTCCCGTACTCCCGCGCTGCTGTGCTTGCTGTTAATGTGTACTCGATCCATGAGCGCTTGCGGTTCTAATTAACAGAACACCCGACACCAGACGCGCTCCCGGACATAAAAGCTGTTTCTGGGCTTCTCAAATGCTTCGCTGAGGCATTCCCAGAAAAACTATATTCATGCTGCAGGTCTTGCCAACGGCAATTTGGCTGCTAAAGCCAACCAATGACCAGCCTAAGTCTTGCGGTTCGGCGACGACAATATTATTCTACTAATAGTTGCCGGCCACCGCAGGCCCTACTCGGCGCGCGGGACGGGCTACTTCACCTGTATAAGTGGCCCAAATTAGCCGCCCCATAATTAAAGATAGTCGTTGTTTGACTAACCAAGCAATATCTGCTGTAATTTATGTCATCAAATTTGATAATACTGGGGGGTTTGCGATCGAGCTGTAGTGAGTGTTACAGACTCAAAAACCGCAGTTATTTTTGTTGGTGTAAAAATTTATAGAGCCGATCGAGCCGCCCACAAAAAGCCCAGCTCGCAATCTCAAAAGTTAACTTTTGACAGATTTTTTTTTAGTTTCCAGAACAAAACAAAAGCCGGCTTTCACAGAAAAAGCCGACTTTTGAGATCATCTTACAGGCCCTAGGCTAAACGCCGGCGCCCTCAACAATCCGAGCGAGCCAGTGCGACTACCTTGCCGGAATTAGAAACAATACCCAAACCAAGTCTCAACAATCAAACCAGAGGGCGGCGGGTAACGCCCTGATTGGGGTCGTAAACACCAGCCGTAGTATCAACGCCGGGAGTGCCCGGAGCGCCATAATCTGCGCGAGCGCTATCCACGCTCGGAGAGTCGTAGGTGTTCCAATGCTGAACGCCTCCGCGGCTCATCACGGTTTCAGCTTTAGCGACTTCTGCTTCGCTACCGTCAATCAGCACCAAGTAATCTCCCCGCGCCACCCGATCGTTGTATGCTCTAGCTTCCTCTTCCGGAATTCCCAAACCGACTAAAGCTCCGATCAAGCTGCCCGCAGCCGCACCCAAAGCCGTACCGGCGAGTGTAGTGGCGATCGTCGTAGCCGCAGCTCCAGCCAGCATAATCGGCCCGATACCCGGAATTGCCAGCGCGCCCAGGCCTACCAACAAGCCAGTCAAACCGCCCAGCGTGCCGCCTGTGAGCGCGCCCTTGGTCGCCCCTTCATCAGCCTTGTTGTCGGCGTTGTCCTTCACGTCAATGCCTGCGATATCCCCTTTAGAATCCGCATCCTTGGCGATGACCGAAACCCGATCCATGTCAAAACCAGCAGTTCGCAGTTCTCCCAGCGCGTGTTCCGCCTCCCCGCGGGTGGAAAACACGCCCACAGCGCGCTTGTGGCGGGCGAGAGCTTTGCGGCCGGTATCTGCCGGCACATCGTAAATGCCCCAATCGTGAATGCCCCGCACGCTCATAATTCCTTCGGCGGTAGCCAACTCGGCATCCGTTCCTTCGACGAATACCAAATATTCTCCGCGCGAGAGGCGATCGCCATAAATTTTAGCTTTGGCTTCGGGAACACCCAAACCCACCAAACCGCCAGCCAAACCGCCCGCAGCAGCTCCAATCGCGCCTCCGACAGCAGCGTCAGCCAGCAGAGTGGCGATCGCGCCCCCCGCCATCACCGGGCCAACTCCCGGAATCGCCAGCGCCCCAATGCTGCCCAGCAACCCGATCAAACCGCCCGTCACCACTCCGGCCGTCGCGCCTGCTTTCGCGCCGCCGCCCACTTTCTCGTCGGTACTCTTAGCAGCACTAGCGCCCGCAATTTCGCTGCTGCCATTGAGATTTTCCCCAACTACCGAAACCTGATTCATCGGAAACCCGGTACTTTGCAGCTCCATCAAAGCTAGTTCCGTATCGCGGTAATTAGAAAAAGAGCCTACAGCTCGTTTATGTTGACCTAAAGCCATTTGTTTTTTCCTACAAAATAAACTACTTTTACACTACAGAATTTATGCTCTGCGCTTGCTGCCATCAATCACATTTAGTCATTTTTTCCCAACATTTTTCATCGCTCGCTGGGAATAACCTCCCTCTCTATCTTCAGGCTGGTTTCCCACTAATTTTCAGCAATTGGAAATTGGAAATTGGGAAGGGGCAATTACAGATAGCACGCGAGTTTTGAGTTGGGAGTTTCGAGTACGTGAATCTTAAATTGTTTAACTTAAAACCCCGCTACCCGCAAGAGTCACGCAAGCGTTGCCATCCGCTTTGCAACCCATTTTAAAAATCCCAACTTTCCTTCTTCCTTCTTCCTTCTTCCTTCTTCCTTCAAATTTATTACTTACTAGGCGAGGCGGGTGCAGCGGGGGCGACAACAGCCGTAACATTCACCGATTTCACACCCTTAATCTGTTTAGCTAGCGGCTCAATTTTAGCTAAATCTGTTTGATTGGGAACTGTGCCGCCTACGATAACAGCCCCGTCTTTTGCCTCAACAGTTAGCTGACCTTTAGTGATGTTCACTTCCAACTTGGAACGAACTTCACTTTTCAGGTCGCCATCGGCTCTGATTGTATCCCCACCCGTCACATTGTTGCGCTGTTCTCGGGCCCTGATATCAGAATTTGCCTGTGCTTTGCGAACATCGCTAGTGGCGTCGCCCTGAGTTTTTTGAACTGTCTCCGCTGGGGGCGGGCTCTTGACATTTTCTGTGGTAGAATTAGGAGCATCAGCGCTAGTTTTAGCCCCGTCGCTGCAAGCAGCAGCTCCAAATAATAGGAGGCCGCTGAGCAGAATTGGTGTTAATTTGTTCATAAGTATGTTAATACCCTCCAGGTAAGCTGTCGATGAGCCAGACTTCGTTGAGCTAGATTAAGGCACACAACATTTTAGTGGGTGCTTCTTTCTGCTATCTAAAAAGCCTTAGATCAAACATATAAAATTGACGAAGCCGCTACATCGCTCCACAGGTGTAAATTTTACCTCTATCTAACGATAGATTACAAAAAACCAAATAAGGTATTATGTCACATTTAAGTTAATGAGTCCTGAACGCACTATTATTCAAAAAAAGCGATTGATTCCCCGATTTTTCATTGTCAAAGCCAAGATTTTCCTACAAACCCAGTTCCCTCTCCTAAGTTTTCTGAATAAATTCGCTCGCCACCAACTAAAATCTCCCTCAACATCCGTTAAATACGTTTCACAATCCGTTGCCGAACTTCCTCAATCAAAACAAACGAAAAGAGTCGATAAATTTTTGAGCATTTTCTGATTCTGGGGTACTGACAACCAGCCCGTAAACGCGGGTGTCCACCAAAAACACCTGGCCTACACCCACAGGTTGGTTGGGAGAAAGCGGCTGAAACTCAAACTCTTTTCCCGGATAGCTGCCGAGGGAAATATCTCTTACTTGCAGCAATTTAGCATTCGCCGCCACCACAAAGAAATCAACGGCATTATTTAAAGTAATTTTGATATTATTGTTGCTGAGCCGAAAATCTAGGTCAAAGTATTGCAGTAAATAAGTATCTTTGTTTTTTAATACCGACCTGTAGGTATGAGCGGTAACTTGAGTAGAATAAGTTTCGGAATTAATTTTAGGAGTTCCCGGCATATCGATCGCAAACTGACCCATCGCCGAGCAAAACGGCTGCCACTCTGGCGTCTCAATTGCAGCCCGCAGCGGGCTTGGTTGAGCTGTTGCGGGACTGGCCAACTTGAGGGCCGAGACAGCTAATGTAGCAGTAACTAGGATGATCCGCAGCAATTTCATGTGGGTAAAAAATATATTTGTCCGATCGATCTGCGCTAGCCTAGAAATATATCCGCAAACGAGGGATTTATGCTGAATACTATGCTGAATACTATATTTACTCAACCGCGAGGCAGTTCGATCGCCCGATCGCCCGATCGAACCACCAAAACCAGTAAAACCAATAAAACCAACCTACTCGCTGCTGTAAATACTTGGCTAGCCCTGTGTCTGCTGGCTGCTGTCACAGCTTGTGCAAACAGCCCCAACAGCAAGGCCCTCGAAGAATCCCTAGCCGCCGATCCGAAATTACCACAAAATCCAGCAGTTTTCTCGAACCCGTCGCCAGCGACAGCAGTTGAGACAAACTCTACCGCCAAACTTCCTCCCGATTTCCCGACAGAGATTCCACTCTATCCTAATGCTCAGTTAGTCGAAGTGGGCGGGCAAACCGATGCGCCGCCAAAAAACGTGCGACTGCGCTGGGAAAGCACAGATCCGGTTAATTCGGTTCAAAACTTTTATCAGTTAGAATTGGGGCGCCGCAACTGGAAAATAATCAGCCTCCCAACCGCCGACGGACAAGGTTCCTTAGTCGCAACCCGAGATAATTTGCGGGTAACAGTGTCGCTTTCTCCTACTCAGAAAGTAGGAGGTTCTACAGAATTTGCGATCGACTACAGCAAAGAGGGCCCAGAAATTGCAGCCAGTCCCCAACCCAACAATTCCGAGTCTAGCCCATCTCCAACCGCTTCACCAACCCCATCAAATTCAGAGGGAACCACTGCAACTCCAACGCCATCGGCTGCGCCAAAATCAGCAAAAGTTAGCCAGTTAGACACCCAAATTCCTCAACAGTTGCAGCAGTACGTGGCCGATTTGGCTCAGTTAGAAGCGCTGAAAGTGCGCTCCTCTCCGAGGGCTTCGCTAACAAAAAAAGGTGCTAATTTAGAAACAGGCAGCACTTTACCCGAACCCAACAAAATTGTCACTCGTCGCGAATACGCCCGCTGGTTAGTAGCAGCTAACAATCAGATTTATGCCAGCCGTCAAGCAAAACAAATTAGATTAGCAGTAACCTCTAGCGAACCCGCCTTTTCTGACGTACCCAAAACAGACCCAGATTTTTCAGCAATTCAAGGTTTAGCAGAAGCAGGTTTAATTCCCAGTTCGCTTTCGGGAGAAACAAAAGATGTGAAATTTCGTCCCGATGCGCCTTTAGCCCGGGAAACAATGATTCTCTGGAAAGTACCATTAGATACTCGTCAAGTTTTACCCACAGCTAACATTGACGGCGTGAAAGAAAAATGGGGTTTTCAAGATGCTTCTAAAATAGATTCCCAGGCGTCGCGGGCAGTTTTAGCTGATTTCAACAATGGAGATTTGGCGAATATTCGCCGGGTTTTTGGTTTTACTACTCTGTTTCAGCCCAAGAAATCAGTGACTCGCGCCGAAGCTGCTGCTAGTTTGTGGTATTTTGGCATTCAAGATCAGGGATTATCGGCTAAAGATGCTCTCGAAGCAAAGTCTCAACCTCCTCAGTAGAGTTGTTTGGGGCGGTTAAAAGTTTCAAACAAAGCATCTACTTAAAAAACGGTTCGATCGTTCGGAATGCAAGTCCTTCTTTTTCCCTCAGACTGAAGTCCTAACCATGGAACCTCATCGATTTTGCTCGCGATAGAAAATTCCCATTTCATTAATTTCTCTGCGCCAGTCATCGTCACAAATTTTGTCAAGAGACAAGATTGCAAAAATAATTCGGACGATGCTCAGAGCAACGTCCCACAAGAAAAAAAATTGTGGGATGGGCTTCTAGCCCGTCCCGAAAATTTGACTAAAAGGACTTTTGCAAGAGGTCTAAGCACTACACATCAGCCTCTCTGTGCTTGTGGCCCACCCTACGGCATAATTTTTTTGCCTCAGTCTTAATTTGTGTATTCTTCCACACAACCGCTGCATTTTCCTGACAAATTTTGTACGTATTTTAACTAAGACTTTTCAAAACTCTCAGTAGGATTCCGGATGCGGTAGCGGGCTTAACGATAAATGAAAAAGAGTGTTTGAGCTCTGGGAGAGCGTTTTTCAATGTACGATATTACCCTATTTACCCCGCAAGACTTGGCGAAATGCAGTTTAGTCCTGCGCCAGTTCGGTAGAAATACTCCTAGTATGGAAGCCAGCAGCCAGAAGATTGTCAAGTATATTTACCAACATTTTTGCGATTCGCAAACGGGAGAAAATACCTGTGTTTTGGTGCGTTTGTTCAAAACTCATCCCTACGGGGAATTAGAAGACTCATTGCAACAATCCGCCCGCCGCTTGATGAACGGCAATTCCCCCGCCGCCGACATGAAATGCTGGACTCTGCTAGCAGCAGCAGGCCCAGAACCGCACTGGAATTCTCGGCACACAGCAGTAGAAAATACAGCTATTCCATTAGTTAGCGCCGAATTAGTAGCTGAAATCCCGGCGATTTCGGAAATGATCCGACAGTTCGGTTTAGAGATTCCTACAGTCATCGGAACTGAGCCAGAAATGTTCCTGCAATTAGAACCTGCTGCATTAAATATTTTTTACGAATCACAGCCAAAAGGCAGCCCATTTATTGCGGAACAAGATTCCTTAATTATTCCCTACGGAGTCAAGTCTGTCTTGGGATTTGGGGGACTTCTAGAGTCTGGAAGTTTGTTTGCTGTAGTGATGTTCCTGAAAGTTAAAATTCCCCAAAACACGGCTGGAATGTTTAGACATTTAGCACTTAGTGTCAAAACCTCCCTGTCGCTCACAGACAAAAAAAATGTCTTTAATTCCTTAGAACAAACCCAAAATATTGTTACTAATAACAATACTTATGAAATGGATTTTTTGGAGTCTCAAGTTGCCAACCTGATTCAATTATTGGACTTTTCAGAACAGGAAATGGTCAGACAAGCAGCTCATTATCAACTGATAATTGACAAGTTGCAGATAAAAATTGCCCTGCGAAAAAACAAGGAACAAGCTGTCCAAGCAAGTCAAGAGCAATTTACAGGCATCTTTAATCTTCCCCAAGATGCTATTGTTCGCGTTGACGAAAATCAAGGAATGCAGCGTTTCAATCAAGGTGAAGAACAGATCTAATCCCAGCTCTGTTAAAATTGGTTCGATCGTTCTGATTTTAGTCATCCTAAAAATCTGAGGACTGAAGTTTGAACGATCGAACCTTATTTAGAGTTGCGGACTCGGGATGCTAAGAGCGAGCCGTACCATTTATCTATTGGTGTTTGCTTTCTCACCCGAAATCCTAGGTTTTCAACAACTTGTCGGGTTTGGGCGTGAGTGTTGCCAGACCACAAGTGATATTCTAAAGACAGGTTTTGCACGAGTTGCCAAGAATCTCGGTCTTCAAATAACAGCCATTCTGCACCTTCGCAGTCTACTTTGGCTAAATCAACGCTGCCGCCAATGCGATCGATCGCCCTACGCAATGATACCATCGGTACGTCGCCGCTTTCGCTGACAGTCGATCGCGTTTTTCCCGAGACTTCCCTAATGTCGAGGACTACTTTACCATCACGGTCTCCTAAAGCTTCCATAAAATACGTAAAATTTGCGATTTTGGATTGATGTTTGAGATAAGTTTCCAAGTTGGGATTAGCTTCGTAGGCGTGAATCACGGCTTGGGGAAACCTGTTTCTAGCAGCAATCGGAAATAAGCCGACATTGGCTCCAATATCAATAATTGTCATCAACGATTGGGATAATTGCTCGACTCCGTAGCAGTCGTCTAAAAGCACTTCTATAAATTCTCCGTCCATGCCTTTCTCAGAAGGTACGTTGACTTGATGGCGCTTTCCTTGCACAATTAATTCCTGGGGCAATTGAAAAGTCGCAACTCTGTTAAATTTTATTCCTAATTTTTGGGCTCTAATTTGGCGCTGCATCAGTTGCACTAATTTGTCGAAAAGCATGGCAGAAATTGATAATTTTTTCAAGTTTATAATAACAACATTAGCGAATAAATCTGCTTTAATATATAGCGGTTCTCAAGCGTGGTGAGGATAGCCTAATGCCCACGGAGGCCTATGCCCACGGAGGCCAATGCCCACGGAGGCCAATGCCCTATGCCCATTACCAGACATACCTCATCTTTCTGAGAAAGGCTATATGTCAAAATATACTTCCAAACACGAGAATGAAAAATGTTAGAGTTCGATCGCCTGTTCCAAACAATCGAAGAATTAGTCATGCTGCACTCCCCCAGCGGTGTGGAGTCGGAAATTAACCAGCGGTTGATGGAAAAGTTCGCCGCCCTGGGAGTGAATGCTTGGATCGATCGCGCGGACAATGCGATCGCCCTAATTAAGGGCCGCAATCCCGAAAGGTCGATCGCCATTACCGCCCACAAAGACGAAATTGGGGCTCTAGTTAAAACAATAGGCGAGATCGGGCGCGTCGAAGTCCGCAAATTGGGCGGCGCGTTTCCTTGGGTTTACGGCGAAGGCGTTGTCGATTTGTTGGGAGACAAACAAACAATTAGCGGCATTCTCAGCTTCGGGAGTCGCCACGTTTCTCATGAAAGTCCTCAAAAAGCTCAACAGGAAGATGTTTCTTTAAAGTGGGAAAATGCCTGGATCGAAACTAAATGTACCGCCGAGGAATTAGCCGAGGCCGGAATTCGCCCGGGCACGCGGATGGTGGTGGGAAAGCACCGCAAGCGCCCGCTGCGGCTGAAGGATTGGATCGCGAGCTACACCCTCGACAACAAGGCTTCTGTGGCGATTCTGCTGGCTCTGGCGGAATGTTTGACAGAGCCTGCGGTAAATGTTTATCTGGTGGCGTCGGCGAAGGAGGAGGTTGGGGCGATCGGAGCTTTGTATTTCACGCAGCGCCAGCCGTTGGATGCGCTGATTGCTTTGGAAATTTGCCCTCTGGCTCCGGAATACCCGATCGCAGACGGCGAAAACCCAGTTTTGCTGGTTCAGGACAGCTACGGAGTTTATGATGAAGGATTGAACGCCCAATTGCGCGCCGCAGCCACAGCAGCCGATGTAGAGGTGCAGTTGGCGGTAATTAGCGGTTTTGGGAGCGATGCTTCGATCGCCATGAAGTTCGGCCATGTAGCCCGCGCTGCTTGTTTGGCTTTCCCCACCCAGAACACCCACGGGTTTGAAATTGCTCATCTCGGGGCGATCGGCAACTGCGCCGCCATCCTGAAAGCCTACTGTGAGCAACTTTCGGACGAATAGCAAAAAAACTTTCGCAAAGTAGTTGACAGATTGGGAAAGATTAGTTAATGTAATAAAGGTGCGGAACACAAGCAAACGCAACGAAACGCGCCCCCATCGTCTAGAGGCCTAGGACACATCCCTTTCACGGATGCGACGGGGATTCGAATTCCCCTGGGGGTATTGAAAATTTAACTCAGATATCGAAATGATATCTAGCAACTGGTGAAGGCAACAAGCCCAACCCGCACGCTAGGTATCATTTTTGCATTTAGCTTCAACCTCCTCCCATGTTGGATAATTGTAGATGCAGACGCGGTTTCAACCGCCCGGTCTTCTTGCTGATTTCATGGGGTAAGCTAAATTTGTGAATAGACGAGATTTACAAAACATCGCACTCACTCGACTTAAAGAAGTAGAAGTGCTGCTCGAAAATCGTCAATACTCTGGTGCTTACTATCTGAGCGGTTATGTCATAGAATGTGCTTTAAAAGCTTGTATTGCCAAGCAAACACGGAAATTCGACTTTCCTGACAAAAAAACAGTTTTCGACAGTTACACCCACGATTTAGAAAAACTTGTTAAAGTTGCTAAACTTGATTCAGAATTAAAAACTCTGCTAAAAGATGTAGACTTTTTAACTGCATGGGTAGTTCTTAAAGACTGGTCAGAAGAAAGCCGTTACCAAAAACATGACCGACAAAAAGCCCTCGATATTTACTCAGCAATTACCGATCCCAATCACGGAATTTTACAATGGGTACAGCAACATTGGTAAGTCAAGAAATAGCAGAAGGTCAAAGACTAATAGACGCTCTTAATGCAGCGGGTGTATCAGTTGATTCTGCTCTCTGGTTCTACGCACCAGAACCGGAAAGCTGGCGATTGATGCTCACATCACCTTCATATGATAAGAAAGGCCCACTTAAAACTTACCACGAAATACTATCAGTCTTTCGCGAGGTAGAACCAGAATTGAAAATTGATTGGACAGCCCTTGTCGCAGTCAGCGTCAAAGATGAATTAATTCAGGGATTGCGTGAGTTACAACAACGTTTCAAATCAAGTTTCTCAGGGAGACGGATCACGAATCAAAGTGTCAATCATAAGTACATTGATGATGCTTACATTTATCAAATTAAGTGAGTTGAATTGCAATAAAGCTGATATCATGCTTGGGAATTAGAGAGAAGAATCTGCAAGCGTTCTCGAACAGAAGACCACATTTGATAAAAAGAACTCCACTCTACAAAATCAATATCATCTCCTAATTCTCCCGCCCTAAATTTTGAGTAAAATTGAGCGGATGACATTTGATACTGGGTTTCGTATTGCTTTAAATCAGTTTCTAGTTCTGCGGTTTGTTGTTGAGCAATCGTAATTTCGTGGGCGATAATTTTTTTGAGCGCTCGTTCTACAACTTCGCTCACTTCGCCTCGGTTATAGAGTTTTTCTAGAATTTTGAGCTGTTCCAGAATTTGATTTTGGGTTGCCATTGCCGAGTAGTGGATAATTTGGCTTGAATTGAGTTTAACTTAATTTTATTTGAATGTGGGAAGGGCGATCGCACTGCACTCGGAAAATTATTATTTCGAGTGCAGTGCGGAAACCATATTCCCAATTACCAATTACCCATTCCCAATTCCCAGCACATTTATTTCTCAGCCATTTTATCGAGTTTTTCCTTAACCAATAAATCGAAGAAAGCACGCAGCATAAATAAGCCGCCGCATCCCGCAATAGCAAAAGCTACGATCGCCCCCGTTTGATATCCGCCCACCAGCAGCACTGCACCCGACAGCACCCCAAAACCAGCCACACAGGCAAAAATCAGAGTCTTAAGGGCTAAATTGATGCGTTTCAGGGCGCGATCGCTCGAACTGTTGCGGACTCGAATTTGCAGATCCCCATCTTCAATCCGCCGCTCCAAACGCTTGAGGAAAACTTGCGATTTGCTGGGCTGTTGCAACTTGTAGGTGATAAAAGTTCGTGCTTGTTTTGCCAATTCTCCGATCGCACTTCCCCGCCCTTTACTCACTGCAATACTCTTGACAAAAGGCTGAGCCGATGCTAGGAAATTGTAGTGAGGATCGAGAGTTCTAGCAATGCCGTCGAGAGTCGTCACCGACTTGACAATAAACATCATTTGTGCTGGCAGGCGAAACGGTTGCTGCTCGAACATGATGTAAAGTTCGTTCTTAATTTCATTAAATGCTTGAAAGTCGATCGGCTTATCAATAAACTTATCCAACAGAAAACTAATCAGCCTCCGCACCGGCATCATATCCGGCATCGGCTCAACTAAGCCGATCGTAATTAAAGTATCCAGTAACTCATCAGTATCCTTTCTCATCACAGCAAAAAAAGTCTTGACCATTTGGTCTTTAGCCAAAGACTTTACCTCTGCCATCATCCCAAAATCGTAAAAAATTAAGCTACCATCTTCTGTCACCGCCAAATTGCCCGGATGCGGGTCAGCTTGAAAAAAGCCGTCTAGCAACAATTGCTTTAAATAACAACAAATTCCGAGTTGATTGAGCTTGGCAATATCTACTCCAATCGCCTCTAAACTAATCCTATCATCTACCTTAATGCCGGGAACATATTCTAAAGTCAGCACTTTTTTAGTCGTGTATTGCCAGTAGACTTTCGGGACAATAATCTGAGGAAATTCTTGAAAATTATGGCTAAAGCGATCGGAATTTTTACCTTCTTGCACGTAGTCGATTTCTTGATATAAAATCTTAAAAAACTCGTGATAAATAGATTCTAGGTCATACTTGCGCGTCCCAGGCAAATGCCGATCGCAAAAACGCATCACTTGCCGCACCGCCTTCACATCCAAATCGAATAAACTTTCCAAACCCGGACGCTGCACCTTGACAATCACATCTTCCCCAGTGTGCAGCCTCGCTTTGTGCACCTGTCCCAGACTCGCTGCTGCGATGGGAAACGGGTCAAAATCGCGGTACAAAGCATAAATATCCTTGCCTAACTCTGATTCTACAAGAGCGATCGCCTCTTCGGAACTAAACTCAGGAACCCGATCCTGCAACTGTTCCAACTCCTTGACATACTCCAGCGGCAACAAATCCGCGCGAGTCGAGAGAGACTGCCCGATTTTAATAAAAGTCGGGCCTAAATCCAGCAAAGTATTGACCAACCAATGAGCGCGAATTCTTCTAGTATGAGCAGAATTATTTTGCAGCAGTCCATCCCACCACAAAAAGAACATAAACTTTCCTGCCGCCGCAAAAACGTCTATTTGTCGTGCCAGCGGCGAATATTTAGAACGTTGCCAACGCAGAGTTTTAGGTGCAGCTTTTGTTAGCATAATATTCACTCTGAGAGTTCCATGCAGCGCGACAATTTTTATGGGAGATTCCTGGGTTCAAAAACCAGCTTCGATGTACAATAAGACGCGTTGCAGGCATTTGAAAGAGTTAAAAAAATAGGTTTATTTGGTCAAGACTGTGAAATCAACTAATTAAGTTATACAACCATAGTTAAGTTCCTAGTAAGGACTTTATTCCTTATTAATTGAGCGAGAGAGGACTTTAGTCCTCACTACAAACATCAGCAATTTAGACGGGCAACCAGACAAACAATTCAAACAGGAGAATTTGGTAGCTTTTGCCACATTTCCCCATCTCCCTATCAAGGCAAGTCTTCCCCTGTTCCCTGCCAATTAAGGGCTGTTTCTCAACCGAACTACTCTTCTAAATTAGAAAGTTCCGCTGGAAATTGCGGCAGAGTCAGAGTAAAAGATGTGCGCCACAACTCGTCAGCTTCAAAACTTTCTGCCGGACAGCTAGACACATCAATAGTACCATTCAAGTGATCTACTAAACACTTTACCAGCGCCAGACCCAAACCCGTACCGGGAATAGCTTGGTCAGTAATGCCAGTACCGCGGCGGAACTTGTCAAAGATGTGGGGTAAATCAGCAGCAGAAATGCCGCGCCCGAAATTAGATACGCTCAAGACAATGCAGCCGCCTGCTTCAGACATATCCAAAACCACCGCAGTTCCCGAAGCCGAGTATTTTCCAGCATTCGTCAGCAGTTCCAGCAGCACCCGCTTAAAACTGTCCGGTTCGGTTTCCCAGGAAGGTGCAAACTGCGGCAAATCCACCTTCAGAGTCAATCCCTTATCCGCCCACTTTTTCTCAAAATCCCCAGCTAAATCTTGAATTAAACGCTTGAGATCGATTTGGACGATCGAAATAGGGACTTGCTGAGGCTCAAACTGCTTGAGGGCTAGCAAATCGTTAACCAGAGCGGTTTCCTTAGAACACTGCTGATCTAGAATGTCGAGATACTTAACCCGACTCGCTGACGGCTGTTCAGCTTGTTTGAGCATCAGAATCGCCAGCTTCATAATTGTTAAAGGGGTGCGCAACTCGTGACTCAGAGTGGTGATAAACTCGTCTTTAATCAGCTTCAAGTTGCGCATTTGCTCTAGTTGATTGGCAGATTGTTCGTACAGTTTCCCCTGTACGTCGAGACTTTGCTGCAATTGAGCAGTTCTGTCTTGGACTAGAGTTTGCACTTCCTTGAGCGTCTGAGTTGCGATAATCGCCCTGCTCGCTTGAGCGCAGACTAATTCTAGAACTTCCAATTCTTCAGGACTCCAAGTGCGCGGCTCGGAGTGCTGCAAAACCAAGAACCCCAAGACTGTTTCCTGTCCGTTGGCGCCCGTGAGGGGAACCAGCATCAGCCCGCGAATGCCTTGGAGTTTCAATATTTCTGTGGCGCCCTCTTGTTCCTTGCTGATTAATTCGCCTGCGTCATCGAGGGCGAGGGGTTTGGGTGTGCTGTGGAATGCTTTCTCGAACAAACTAGATTCCGACAGCCAAAAAACGGGAGAGTTATCAACTTTTGAGTTGGGGATTTTGGATTTTGACTTAGCAGTTTTTTCCTTGTTTTTTGTTTTGCCTGTCGTGTTTTTTTTCCCCGCATCGCTGTGTTCTATTGTCTGTTTGTTTGCATCTTTTTTCAGAGCGTATTCGCTAACTAATTCGAGTTTTGCTTTGGGCGTTTGATGGGGAGAGGGAGTTTTAAATAGAGGGTCTGTATATTTCAACAGCAGGATTTGACCTCTATCTACTTCCAGAGTATCGACGGTATTTTCAATAACTTGCTGCAAAATTTGATCGACTTCTGAACTCGTGTCGATCGCGGCCGCCACTGAGCCGAGGAGATTTTTGTATTTAGCTTGTCGCTGTAACTGTTCGTTTAAAGTGGCAATTGCTTGAGTTTTTTCAAGGTGAGAAATCGCGATGCCGATCGCGTCCGATGCTGTTTCTAGGCGCTGCCGATCGGCAGCCGACCACTGGTGAGGTTGCGACTTACCCACAATCATTATCCCATTTACAGCCCCTCCAAACCGCGTAGACCCTGCCAAAATTGCCCGACCAGGCAGCGGTGGCACAGCGGAATTTGGCGGTGAAGCTGCCTGACTATCAAGATAGTCGGATACCGCCACGATCTCGCCGTCTGCTAGCACCTTTGCCAAGACGGGATGTTCGAGTGATATGCTAGGCGATTGTAATCCTGTGGTTTGCCAGTTTTCCAGTGTTGGGGTTGAATCTGTAGCATTGGCAGCATTTGGGCGATCGCTCTTATTTTGCCAGCAAGCATTGGGATTTACTACTTTCTGCTCCGCTACAGCAGCAATCAAACAGAAATCTGCCTGACAGGCCACCCCCAAAGTATTTGCTATTTGCAGCAGCAGGCTTTCTCGATCGAAGTTGGTCGCGAGAATTTGGCAAATTTGCTGCCCCAGAAGGGCAGGATCGACCTGGTACTGCATAAGACGATCCAGAAATTTTTGGACTGATACTGGTTCTGCAATTTGTGGTAGATGCAAAGTGCAAGACTCTGACGCCGATCGCTCGATCGGAGTAAAGTCTTGATTTCCCTGGCGATCGATCATGGCAACCAAGCCTTTATTTTAAGATGTTTGAGCCGGAGCGCGCTGCAAATATAGAACCTACCCATAACTGTCTGCTTGACTGTTATGAGCCTGCTTTCTGTATTTGCCCAGCCCGTCGGCGGGTCACTAGAGCGGTGAAAAATCTACCCGATTTGACCAAGGTCTATTTTCCGGTTTTTTTCCCTTCGATCTTTACCAGATGAACTTTACCATCCTTTACCGGATGAGGATAAATCCCCTTCTCACTAATTTTGACACTTACTTAGTATGAAGCCGATCTAGAGATCGCTTGGTGACACCCCTCTCCTGGCTCTGTGATGTTTCCTATTTAAGTTTGTGATTCTCGCAAATTTTTATTGTGATATAGATCTGCCGATCGAGTGACGCCGATCGCAAAAATTAAAATTTCCCCATCCTCACTCATCACAGAGTTCAGAGGTTGCGAGTTTTTGCTCAAAAACTTGTTGAACACAGCTCAAACAGACGCTGTGCCATCTCTGTTGTTAAGTTTAGCAGCCTGAGATGCTTACTTATTTTGTGCTTCCACTTGGGCTCGATCGCTATTTTCCCGGTAAAGTGCCGTCCGGTTGACAGCCGTTGTGTAGCGGGGATGATTTGGAGGCACGGCAGCCATCAAATCCGAAGCTTGCTGCCACTTAGTAGCTACTACTAACCAATCCTCGCGAGATTGAGCGGTTTTGCCGTCGGTGGCTGCTTGCTGGGCCACTCGCACTGCTTGTGCAAAAGAGTCAACAGCAGAATTCGCACTCTCCTTAGAAAATTTCACAGCAGGCGTTGCCGGACTGGGAGTGGCAGTGGCAACTGCTTGAGTGCTGGCTTGCGTGCTGTTTGGCACTTGGGAATTGAGTGTTTTGTAGATGGCGGCCGCCGCCGCCAGCAACAGCACTGTCAAGCTGACGCCGCCGACGATACCCCGCTGAAAGTGCCGCGGTTTCTGCATCGATCGAGGTGCAGCGATTCTCGGTAAAGCCCGCTTGCCTCCTTGAGCTTGGCGTTCGTGATGGGCTGCCGCCAAACGCTTGAACAAATTCTGCTTTCTGAGTTTAATTTCTTGAGACCACAGCAGTTGATTCTCAGGATCGCGGCTAATTTCTTCGAGCCACAGCAGTTGATGTTCTCGCACCAGTCGGCTGTTGATGTTGACTCGGCGAATATTGCGGGGTTCGATGCCCTCCAAAATTTCTCGGACTCGATCGACCAAGCTAGACTGTTCGAGCAGTTGCGATGTTGCAGCTTCGCACAGCAGTTGCAGCACCCCTTCTGCAAACACGGCTCTGGCCCTGACACCTACCTGTGCTAGTTCGTCGTTAAGGATTTGAATAATCGATGCCACCGAGCCCTCGCGAGCTTGTCGGGCAATGTCATCTACTAGATTCGCCATAAAAGTATCTTGATGCTGAGCAATCTGTATAACTGTTAATCTCAATGCTTGGAGCTGATTTTTGCCTATACAGATTATCGCCGACATTCCCAGGTTAAAATGGGCAAATGCAAATCTTGCATTACAAATCCGACATAAAAATATCACTGCAGCATCTGAGAAGCCAAGAGGAAATAAACTATGGGTAAAGTAATTAGCGGTCAAATTTTTGTTCTAGACGACAACATCGATACAGATCAAATTATCCCTGCCGAATACCTGACCCTGGTTCCCTCGAAGCCGGACGAGTACGAGAAACTAGGCAGTTATGCGATGATTGGCTTACCCGATCGCTACGGCAAGTTTATCGAGTCCGGCGAACAGAAAACCCGGTATCCGATTATCATTGCCGGCGAAAATTTTGGCTGCGGTTCTTCGCGGGAACACGCTCCGATCGCTCTGGGGGCCGCGGGTGTCAAAGCGGTGGTGGCTTTGTCCTACGCGCGCATCTTCTTTCGCAATTGCTCGGCTACTGGCGAATTGTACCCGATCGAATCGGTCGATCGCCTTTGCGACTTATTTGTTACAGGCCAAGAAGTCACCATCGACTTTGCGAGCGATCGAATTATCAACCACACTCAAAACCTCACTTACTCCCTCAAGCCTTTAGGAGATGTCGGGCCAGTGATTGATGCCGGAGGGCTGTTTGCCTACGCACGACAAACGGGAATGATTGCCGCTCGCTCTTAACTGCTAAAACCTGAAATGTAGGGTGTTCTTCGGCACACCTTACAAATATCATCTATCATCAGCTTAAATGCGTCTGAGAGCCTTAACTCAAGCGTATTGTACAATAACTAACTTCTTATTTACGCTGACGGAAAATTAGTTATCGGTCAATTAATTTTATTTGATTGAATTTAAAAAAATCGCCTTTTTTTTAGGGTCGAACGCTTGACTTTGCTAGTTTTTAGAAGTATAATAAAATAATGGGAATATTGGCGAAATTAAATTTAATGTCACCACTCCCATTATCTAAAATATAACCCAAAAGTCCAGAGAAAGCAATAGGTAATAGTTCCTATTTTAAAGCCGATTTTTGAACAAGATTGGCAGAAACCCAGTTCCTTCAACAATAACTTAATCAGAGCATCTGTGCGCCAGCTTTTCCCTGAGTCCGGCCCGGAGATGTAGAGTCTCAAATCGAGTCAATAAAATTTAATAAAATCCGCTGGTGAGCCATGCCGAAAGGTCGCACATCTCCTGACTTCTCAGAATAGCATTTGCCAGCCCGAATATCCTCCGCTGTCAACAACTGCATATCCCAACCTTCCTGCAAAATTAAATCTTTGACATCCGCACTAAGTTGTGAGTGAAAGACATGGCGAACCACATCTCCTTCAATATCGCAACAGAAAAAAGCAACACTTGTCGGAGCCCAGCTAATTTCCTCTGATAATTCCCGCAACACCGCCGCTTCGGCAGTTTCTCCCGGTTCCAAGTGTCCGCCAAACAAAGCCCAATGTCCAGGATACCTAATATTCGGAACATCGTCTCGCAACTGGCAGAGAAACTTGCCGTCTTGGTATAAAATTGCGATCGCAACGTGAATTTGAGTCATAAGAAAGAAGTTCGGCAACGGATTGTGTAACGGATGTAACGGATTTCAGCATAAATAAACATACCCACAGCGCTCAAGTACAATTACAAACTTTTGATTTTCATGAAATCGACGTACTTAATGATTGAAAAACAAGAGCGTGTACCTATTTTCCTTTATTTGCCGCTGGAGTGCGATTTAATTGTTCCATTTCCTCAACATAAACTTCACCTAAATCCGTGCCTGCTAATTCCTTCACAGTAATACTTTTGTAGCGAACTTCTCCCTTGAGCAAAACTTCATCGCCAAGCTGGGGCAAAGCTTGCTTAGTTAAAATCCACATTTTACCAGTACCGTCTTGAAGTTGATAAGCCGCATTCCCCACAAACGGAGCGCGATTTTCCACCTTTCCCCGGAGATAAACTTCACCATCGACTTGCCGCTTTTGTTGAATGTCGCCAATGCTAGCAACATTAAAACCAAGATTGAGTTGAGACATGGGTAAATTGCCACAACTGAGCAAACCGCTGGTAAGTATTAGCAATAAACAGCCTATGGAAAATCTTTGAACCCAAACTTGCTTATTTGCAGTAGTCATTGGTCAACTGATTTGAGATTGGAGATACGACTTACTTTAACAGAATCCCCAGAATCGATCGCAAGAGCCGAAATTTCTCTAGTGTAGGCCTTGACGGCGGTTAAGTTAAAATCTAAGATCGTCAGCCCCTAACCCAGAGTCTACAATGGATGTCAAAACTGCTCAAATACTAGATGGTAAAGCTTTAGCGATCAAAATTCAAAGCGAGTTGAGCGATCGAGTCCGCGCCCTCCAAAGCCTGATTGGGCGTCCTCCGGGACTTGCGGTGCTGATGGTGGGCGACAACCCAGCCAGCGCGGCTTACGTGCGCAACAAAGAGCGAGCCTGCGCTAAAGTTGGCATAGCTTCCTTTGGCCAGCATTACCCAGCAAACGCCACTCAAGCCGAACTCGAACTTGCAATTGAGGCGCTCAACGAGGACGATCGAGTAGACGGCATTTTAGTGCAATTACCGCTACCAGAACACTTAGATGCAATTTCGCTGCTGTATCAAATCGCCCCCGACAAAGACGCTGACGGACTTCACCCTCTAAATTTAGGCCGCTTGGTGCGCTCAGAGGAAGGTTTACGCAGTTGTACTCCCGCCGGAGTCATGCGCTTATTGCAGGAATACCAGATCGATCTCAAAGGAAAAAATGCCGTAGTTTTGGGACGCAGTATTTTGGTGGGTAAACCGATGGCGTTGATGCTGTTAGAAGCCGACTGCACTGTTACTGTAGCTCATTCGCGATCGCAAAACCTAGAATCAATTACCAGCCAAGCCGATATTTTAATCGCCGCCGTCGGCCGCACAGAAATTATTGCAGCTAATATGGTCAAACCGGGAGCAGTAGTAATCGATGTCGGTATTAACCGCGTCGTCAATCCAGACGGTACCAGCCGTTTGGCCGGAGATGTAGATTTTGATGCTGTGAAAACAGTAGCCGGATTTATCACGCCGGTACCGGGAGGA
Source organism: Microcoleus sp. A006_D1 (assembly GCF_036702805.1). Taxonomy (NCBI): domain Bacteria; kingdom Bacillati; phylum Cyanobacteriota; class Cyanophyceae; order Oscillatoriales; family Microcoleaceae; genus Microcoleus; species Microcoleus sp. A006_D1. The sequence continues at coordinate 114,925 of NZ_JAUBVZ010000006.1, read as the reverse complement.
ATCGGGCCGATGACTGTCGCGATGCTGTTGGCAAATACGGTTTCGAGTTATTGCAAGAAGCCAGAGGGTTGAAGACAACAAGCCGCGGACAGGATTTAAAGAATTTAACAGGTAGAAGCCTGAAAGACTCGGGGTAAAAATCAACAAATCAGAGATGTTTTCCCCGAGTTTAATTTGATGTTTTACTTCTTACCTGGATTTAGAGAGATTCAAAGGAAGCGGTGAAGCCATCTAAAGTCAGGCATTCTTCCATAAAATCTTCTACCTCATTGACATCTTCAAGTTGATATTCCATGATGCGTTCACCGTCGCCTTTCATCTTTTTGGAAGAAAGAGGCGTAGCGGGATATTTGTCAGCGATCGCTTTGAAAGCTTTGGAATGGATATCCCAGCTTGCGGCAGAACATTTAATCATTAAAACCCACACGATCGAATTCCTCCTACGGTTTGATTGACTAATAGTCCAGTATGAAGCTTAGCTCGACAGTGCCGATAAATCCAGGGATTCAGTTGTTTGGAAAAAAGCTAAAAGCCGAGCCACTATGCCAGCGACACCACCCTTAACATTCGACTCCACATTCAAAGCCATCACGGGATCGTGCAGAGACAAGCGTAACAGAAACCAGCCGGATTCGCTAGCTGAGGTGCAGGAAATTCGCACGCCTTCGTAGTTATTGGGAACGATTTCCCAGTCGGCTGCGGTTGAGACAAATTTTTGCAGTTGCTCAATCACGCGATCGCCCTGAGCTTTGAAATCATCCACATTAATTTTAATCCGAAATTCCGCACTTTCTTCAGGTTCAGGTAAATTCGCAATTAAATCGGGCAAAGATTGATTGGCTAGCTTTGATTTAGCCAACTCAATCAATAATTTACTGACCAAGTAAGCGCCATCATCCAGAAAGTAATTTTCTTTCAAAGCTCCATGTCCAGAGGTTTCAATTGCCAGCCACGATTCCTGTCCGGCTTGATTGAGGCGAATTGACTCATCAATCACATTTTTGTAGCCGCGTTTAAAGCGATGGTGAATCCCTTTCAAATCCTGTTCGATGAATTGCGTTAAGCCGTCCGAGGTGATAGAATCGGTGACGATGGTAGAGCCTGGGTGTTCTTGTAGGACGATCGCCGAAATCAAGGCAATTAAGCGATTGCGATTGAGTTCCTTGCCAAATCCATCGACGGCCGCACTGCGATCGACATCCGTATCAAAAATAATCCCAAAATCAGCTTGATGTGCAATTACCGCTTGACAAATTGACTGCATTGCCTGTTTATCTTCGGGATTTGGCACATGATTGGGGAATGTGCCATCGGGTTCTAAAAACTGACTGCCGGTGGTGTCTGCACCTAAAGGTTTTAAGACTTTATCAACATAAAAACCGCCCGCACCATTCCCCGCATCCACAACAATTTTTAACCCAGTTAGCGGCTGCTCAAAATTATCGGGATGATTGACTGATTCCCGGATTTTTTCGACAAATTGGTTGGCATAAACGGAGATAAAATCATGCTTTGTAATCTTACCGGGCGCTGCGGCTAGCTGAAAGTTATTGCTTTGGGCTAGAGTTAAGATATCGGTAATATCTTTTTTTTGTAATCCACCGTTGGCGGTGAAAAACTTTAAGCCGTTGCGATTAAATGGCAAATGGCTAGCAGTGAGCATAATCGCGCCGTCGCACTCAAAACCGGGGGTAATGGTACTCATAAACATGGCGGGAGTTGAGGCCATTTCAAAGTCGTACACTGTGGCGCCAACTGAGGCGATTCCGTAGGTGACTGCTGGCATTAAGGTGGGCCCTGATAGGCGACTGTCTCGCCCGATCGCAATTGTTAATTTTTCTGCGGGTTTGTTGACTTTTTGCGCCAGCCAACTGACAAAGGATTGACCTAAAATTGTGGCAACTTTGGGGGTGAGGTTGACTTTTTCATTGGGAACCCCTTCGAGGGCGATACCGCGAATGTCTGAGCCATTTTGCAGTTTTGTCCAGTTGAAGTTTTGCATGATTCCTTAGTCGCGTTCAACGCTGTAAATTGCCTGCAAGCGGAACTCACCATGAGCGGGGACTTCCACAATATCTGTGGCCGCATTGGTCGTTTCTACGCAGATTAAGCGCTGATAATCTGTATCTTCGAGGTCTGCCATGTTTGTAGAGATTGTCACCCAGGGATTCCACACTACGACGGATTTACTGCCAGAGGATTTAATGCGAATCCGACGGTTGAGGGCGGCATCTTCTATAACTAATTCGTTGGTAATATCGACATAAATGCGATCGACTTCACCTGCAACCGCCACTGCACCCACTTGAGTTTTTTCGACACCACCATCAACTTTATCAAGATACTGGCTGTTTTCTAAGCCCAAAACCTGCACGCGGTTGATATCGCCGACTAGAAAATAGGTGTGGAAAGCTTGGGTGAGGGGAAATGCTTTGTCACCTAGATTGCGGGTAATTAATTCTACAGTGAGGCTGGTACCGACAGTAATCACGATCGCCAGTTCAAAAGCTTGAGGCCAAATTGCTCTAGTTTCCTCAGTATCCTGGAGCCCTAGAGTGACTTGCGTGGCGCCCTCTGGCGTAGTGGCGGTGCTGACAACATTCCAGAGGCGATTGCGCACAAACCCGTGAGCGGGACGCCCCAGCCCTTCGGGATCTGGGCCAAACCACGGCCAACAAATGGGTACACCGCCCTTGATGGCTTTTCCTTCAGCGTAATAGGCTTTGTCGCTGACAAACATCAAGTCAGCGGTTTCGGTGGCTGGTTGGAAGGAGAGCACTTGACCCGAATACACAGAAATCAAGGCTTTAGCTTGACCGTTGTCGATGTGAACCATCGGGAAACCACCGTTTCCGGTGGCGAAGGTGAGCTGGCCGGGAATGCCGTAGCCTGCGTTTAATTGGTCAATACTCATGCTGTAGGCCTGGTTATTTGCTACCCAATTATCCGATATTATGGTGGCTAGATTTTTTGTATTGTTGAGTTCGACCGGGGATAGTGCCCACATTGCGTTAAACTACTTATGCCGTTCAAATCAGCAACGGCGATTTTTTGACAGCAACAACGCGGAGGCGGCGATAATCAGCAGTCCAACCAGCATCCCGGTAAAGCGTCGGTCGCAAACGCTCTGCAACTGCAACAACTGCGCGCGATTCCCTACGGGATAGCTTCGCCGCGCGTACTTCCGGCGACAAACCCGACAAAAAGTCGCCTGCAAACATCTCAATCCAATTTACCATGCCAGCGCTGCCGCCCTCTAGAAGAGTCGGGCGATCGAACAAAACCGCATAACTCACCTCAAAACCGTGATTTTCCAGCAGCAGAGCATACTCGCCAATACTCGGGAAATACCAAGGATTAAGCGATTCAGGCTCCGATAAACCAATTTCTGACAAAACGCTCAAAAGCGCCCGGACGATCGCCCCCACATTCCCCTTACCGCCAAACTCAGCGACAAAACGCCCTCCCGGCCTCAGCGCTTTTTCCACGCAATCGATCGCAGCATCCGGCTGTTTAACCCAGTGCAAAACAGCATTAGAAAACACAGCATCTAACGGCTCTTCCACTAGAAAATCCCTCGCATCTGCAACCGCAAAACTAATGTGAGGATAATTTGCTTTAGCAGTGGAAACCATAGACAAAGACGAATCAATACCTTGCACAAAAGCACCACTTTGAGCAATCTTTTCAGTTAACTGTCCCGTACCGCAGCCCAAATCTAGAATCCGTTCTCCAGCCTTCGGAGCGAGTAACTCCAAAAGTGATTCGCCGTACTGCCAAACAAAAGCATGATTTTTCTCGTAAAGAGCAGAATTCCAAGAATCTTGTGACATTTTAACTCCCTCAAATTGTAAATCAGCAGGACTAAAACCCAGAAATCTAGTTCTTCCGTACTACTTCTTTTCTTTTCTTTTCTTTTCTCTTCGTGTCCTTAGCGCCTTCGCGGTTCGTTAAAATTAATAAAACTGACGCATGGGTAGCTAGAAACCCGGTTTCTACCTATATTTCTCGTTACCAAACCGATCTCTCGTAGAAACCGGGTTTCTGAGACGAGCGCGGTTCGTTCTTAAATCATTTCCCTGCAAGTAGACCAATCCCATCCCCATCCATACGACAAACCCTAATATTTTCCAAAATCCGCGCTCCCTGCTTTTCATAAAAAGCAATTCCCGGCGCATTCTTAGCATTAACAGTCCATTCAATCCGCCCGCAATTTGTGGACTCAGCAATTTGTGCCAAATGTTTCAACAAAGCTGTACCGACTCCCATACCGCGCATGGGAGCTTGCACAAATAAATCATCAAGCCACAGACAAGGCTGCGTCAACAAACTTGAATATGTAGCATAAAACATAGCAAATCCTACCGCAGTGCCTTCAATTTCTGCCAACAATACCCGCACTAGCGGAGGTTGACTAAATAAAGCTTGCTGCAATTGATCTGCGGTTGCTGCTAACAAAGTTTTCGCTCCATCGAACTCGCTTTTTTGCGCGATAAAAGTCAGAATTGTTTCCAAGTCAGCAAGTTCTGCTTCTCTAATTTTGACATCCAAATTAGCCATTGTTTGATTCTCAATCTCACCTAATAATCACTGTATTAAATGCCATGATTAATGTCCAATATTTTTTTAACTAACAACTTATACTTTTAAAGTATTAATGATTGGGGAGCTATGGAACTGCGACATTTACGTTACTTTATTGCCGTTGCAGAGGAACTGAATTTCACTCGCGCAGCGGAAAGATTGCACATGGCTCAACCTCCACTAAGTCAACAAATTCAGCAGTTGGAGACAGAGTTGGGCTTTCAACTTTTTCGCCGCACGAAGCGGACGGTGCAGCTAACCGCAGCGGGAGAGGTTTTTTTTGAGGAAGCGCGGAAAATTCTGCTACAAGTCGATCGCGCAATTCAACTCGGCAAACAAACAAGCCGCGGCGAACTCGGCCAACTGACTGTAGGCTTTGTGAGCTCGGCCGCGCACAATGTAGTTCCAGCTATTTTGCAGGCGTTTCGCACTCGATGTCCCGCCGTCAAACTCGAACTGCACGAACTCACCACTAACGAACAGTTGCAGCGGTTGCGGTTCGGGCAAATTGATATCGGCTTCGTGCGTCCTCCGATCGAGGAAGATGGCATAAATTCCGAAATCGTTTTCCGAGAACCTCTGATAGTGGCACTGCCAGAAACGCATCCTAAGGCCGATTCACGCGCTGTTGTGGCATTGCGCGAACTTTCTGCCGAACCTTTCATTTTATTTCCGCGTTCCCAGGCTCCGGGACTGTACGATGCGATCGTCAGTCTTTGTTTGCAAGCAGGTTTTAGCCCGATCGCGGGTCAAGAAGCAATTCAAATGCAGACAATTATCAGTTTGGTAGCAGCCTCCATGGGGGTGGCGATCGTTCCCGCATCGATGCAAAATTTCCAGCGCAAGGGCGTTGTTTACAAATCTTTGCCAGAATCAACCTGCATAGTGGCGATCGCCCTAATTTGGCGCAGTGAACCCACCCAGGCGGTGCAGCGGTTTTTGGAAGTCGCCAGACAAAGCGGGCGATTAGAGATTGACTGGTAATTTGACAAAGTTATCAAAACTCAAAGATTTTCTGTGCAACAACACCCGTAGAATAATTAATTGATGCTCAGACTTCGGGCAACCACCGCCGGAAAAGTCGGCGCGATCCGACCCGAACAACTCAAAGTATCCCCAGTCACATTAAGTACAAGAGAGCAAGGGATGGTATTTGCAGCAACAGAAATGGATTCGTCCCAACCGGAATCCGCTTTCGACTTATCTACTTACTTAGTCGAGCAAAAAAAGGCGATCGAGGTAGCTCTCGACAGTGCACTACCGGTCATCTACCCAGAGAAAATTTACGAAGCAATGCGCTACTCGCTGCTAGCGGGGGGCAAGCGCCTGCGTCCGATCCTGTGTCTGGCTAGCTGCGAACTGATTGGCGGCACTGCATCTATGGCAATTCCGACAGCTTGCGCTTTGGAAATGATCCATACAATGTCGCTAATTCACGACGATTTGCCGGCAATGGACAATGACGACTACCGCCGCGGCAAACTGACGAACCACAAAGTCTACGGCGAGGATATTGCTATTTTGGCTGGGGATGGTTTGTTGACGTATGCTTTTGAATTTATCGCTACTCAAACTCAGAACGTACCCCCCCAACAGGTGTTGCAGACGATCGCCCATTTGGCACGCGCATCCGGCGCTGCTGGACTTGTAGGCGGGCAGGTGGTTGACTTGGAATCGGAAGGATTGACAGATGTTTCTCTGGAAACTTTGAATTACATTCACGCTCATAAAACCGGTGCGCTGTTAGAGGCTTGCGTAGTTTGTGGGGGAATTTTGGCTGGGGCGTCTGATGCGGATTTGCAGCGGCTGTCTCGTTTTGCTAAGAATATTGGGCTGGCTTTCCAGATAATTGATGACATTCTGGATATTACTGCTACTCAAGAAGAATTGGGCAAAACTGCTGGCAAAGATGTTCAAGCCGGGAAAGTGACTTATCCTAGTTTGTGGGGAATTGAAGAGTCTCGGCGCCAAGCTTCGCAGCTTGTTGCTGATGCTAAGTCTCAACTAGCAGTGTTTGGGAGCAAAGCTCTACCGCTGCTAGGAATCGCCGATTTTATTACCAGCCGCAGTAACTAGAAATACTAAAGAATATGCAGGAAATTTGCAGCGGCATCTTAAACAATCATGTACTGATAGTTGCTTTGATCGCTTGTCTGTCGGCTCAAATCATTAAATTGCCGATCGAATTAATCAAAAATCGCAAGTTTAATCTGCGGTATTTGGTAACAACGGGGGGAATGCCGAGTTCTCATTCGGCTTTTGTGGGCGCTTTGGCTGCGGGAGTCGGACAAACGATGGGATGGGAAAGTCCGGAGTTTGCGATCGCAGCGATCTTTGCGATTATTGTCATGTACGATGCTGCTGGAGTCCGCCAAGCTGCGGGAAAGCAAGCTCGCATTCTCAACCAAATTATTGACGAGTTTTTTGAGGAAGACCACAACTTTAACGAAGCTCGCCTCAAGGAGTTGCTGGGACACACTCCTTTTCAAGTGATTGTCGGTTTGGGGCTGGGAATTGCTATTTCTTGGCTCGCAGGGCCTGCATATTAGTCATTAGTTAACTGTTAACTTAAGGACTAATGACTAATGACTAATGACTAATGACTAATGACTAATGACCGAATTCTGCTTGCAGCACGTCGTCGTTGTCATCGGCTATGGTGGCGACAATAGTAATCACCCGCGACATTTCGCCGATCGAGATTTCGGCCATTGTCCGAGTCGATACTACCGCAACTTGGTTGTCAACAATCGCAAAATGAGATTCTAAAGTAGACAGCCAATTCATTTCTAGAAGTTTCCGCATTAATTCAGCTTCATTCTTGGCCGGCAACGGCAGCACAAAAGCCCAAACAGTCAAAGTGTCATTTTCGGTTTCGCCCGTGAGCTGCACGAACACTTCGACGCTGCCATACTTAAATTTCCAAAGATGCCCGCCAGCTTCATTTTGACCGACCATCACTTTTTGGTCTACAGCCATGCTGGCGATTACAGTTTCAATTTCTTGTGCATAGCTGACTGCTGTGGCTTTTTCGACCTGCTCGGAGGCGATCGCGCTTTCACTCAAGAGGCTTTCTGTGGAAACTGTTTGTGGGTTCGGCTCGCTATTAGTCATGGTTCTGATTAGACGGACACTGTTCCACTAATCAGTGTACTTCCTACAGGTTGAGATTGTAGATTTAAAATCTGGGATTTGTCCAAAATCTCAACTCTACAATCCCGGGCAAACTCCTCGCTGAGAACCAGTAGAACCAGGGAGGCTCTGCCTCCGGATCTACGTTACCAGGCAGAGCCTGGTAACAAGTAGAATCCCATTACTGGTTCCCAGGCTCTGCCTGGTAACTCATGTCCAGAGGCAGAGCCTCGTTAGTGCTTAAACCTTAGACTTAGCTGGGGCCTGCTTCTTCTCAATAGTTTTCATGCCGTTGAGGAACATCGGCACAAATTTCTCTACAAATGCCTGCGGGTCGCGGTTCCAGGCGCGTTGAGCTACATCGACTCTGGTCATTTGCAGGTCGGGGGCGAGCAGAGTTGCCGGCAAGCGTTCCATCAAATATTGCGGGCGTTCCCACATCGGCATCGTGTTGGCGATGTCTACCAAGCGGGTGACGCGACGCAGTTCTGCCCCCAGCATGATATCCATTCCCGACTCAAATGCTGCTTGTTCGATCGCCACATACTTGCGTTTTGCCTGTTCCACCTTCTGGCGGTGTGCGGGGCTCTTAGCAGCAATTGCGCCCAGCCAGCGATTCCCCCAGCGGACGTGACCAGCTTCTTCGGGAAAAATCTTTTCGATGGTTTCGCGGATTTTGACGTTTTCGTCGGTTTGGGGAGCCTGTTTCAGGGCGTGGATGTGGGCTGAGAAATACTCGCATCCCCGCTTTTCGGTGACGTTAATCGCCGCTAGGGAAGAAATTACAAAATCTTCGCGGTCTTTGGTAGGGTCTTTTTGATCGCTGTCGAGCAATCTTTCAAATTCGTCAATATAGGAAACTCCCGGCGGTGTCCCCACATTTTGACCGATGTCTACCAGCAAGTCGGTGAGCCACATAGCGTGTCGCGCTTCGTCGGAGATATGCCGGGAAAGGTCGCGCACGAGTTCGGGCGGTTCACCGTCAAGCCGTTCGATCAAGTCGGTGAGGTCTTTGCAACTGCGCTGTTCGCTGTAGCGGTAGCGGTTGAGGGTGATCAGGTGGATTTCGCGATCGCGCACTACTTGATCTAAAATTTGGCGTGCTCCCATTGCGTTGCGGAGCTTCCGAGGATAGGCAACTGTCATGGTTTTATGTTGTTTTGTAAAGATAGCTATATAAGTGTAACGTAGTTTTTGGGACAACTAATTACCTCCGAAGGCAGAAAGTTGTTGGGTAACAGGGAGATTAGACTTGAATTGCCTAAATTCTTCATTAATACAGAAACCGCAGATGTCAGGCAGATCAACGCAGATCAACGCAGATAATTTCCAGAGAATTTGGGAATGAGTGTCAGAGGTCTATTAAATTTTATACAAACAATTTTTGTCCTCGCAAATCGCGATCGACTAAAATAGTTTTGAGTTGCCAGTAACGCAACCGCTGTGTTCAGTTCCCAAAGCAATTTTACGCACTCAAAACTTTTCAGGTTCCGTCGAGTCTGAAGCCTCAATACTAGCAGGCTCTTGTTGAAATTTTCGGGCCTCTTCTACTTCCAATCTAGCCAGAGTTGTCGCCACATCGGCTAACTGCAAAGCCAGATTCATCCGACAAACCGGGTTTTTTTCCCTCCAGAGGTCTTTTGCCAAGAAATGTACTCGATAGCGAAACATTTTAATTGAATTTGGCGGAGTAACTTTTACTGTCATAGTCTTTCTTCGGTTGAAGTTTGAATGCGGAGCAGCACTCGTTCTAGCTCCAGGTAAACAAATGTCAGCATGATGACCCGATCTTCATCGGTGATTGTAACATTACAGCTTGCCGATCGGGGTTCGACGCTTTCATGCCTGACAACTACAGTATATTTGCCCTGCTTCAGTTCATCAAAATTCACATCTGCCTCAAATAGATCAACTTTCTCCTCAGCTATTATCCGTCCCTCCCGACTCAGTAAAGTGACAAATGCAATGCCCTCAACTGAAGTCATGGCGACGTTAGTCTGATTGCGAATCATCACAAAAATATCGGACATCGTTTGGTCATTGGTAATTGCTAATTGCTACTTTATACTGAGAGCAGCACTTAACAAACACAGAAGTATGAAAACTGTGCATTATTTCCAGCCTTTGCTAATTTTGACGGCTTTTGCAGCGGTTCTCGGTTTGGGAAAAACTGGGGCGCTAGCTGCTGTCTCGAATACCTCTGAGACTGAGCCTTCTTTGCAGCTTCACGGCGTGCGGGTTGCTCAAAGGGAATATCGCAATTTAAGTAACTCGAAAGGTAAATTAAAAGAAGGCAGTGCCATCTCTGTCGATCCAGATGAAGTTAGGGGCATACCAAAAGCTGACGCGCGGCGGCGTTTCATCCTCAATAAAATATATCGAGTTCAAGAAGGCACTACCGCTGACGATTTGTTTATTGTTGATGAGAAAGCAAATAAATGGGCTGTAGAGGATGTCTCTGAGGCTACAATGGGCCCTACTACTAACAGCGTTGCCCAGATAGTGTCGGGTAACGGGAGAGTCTGGGCGCTGATCCAGAAGTTCTAAACTCGAAAAAAAACGCCGCTTTTAAGGGCGGCGTTCTTATTAATTAAAAATTAAAAATGGGAATTATGCCATTTTTAATTCTTAATTTTCTAACAGTCGTAGTAGAGAGCAAACTCGTAGGGGTGAGGACGCAGCCGCATCGGGTTGACTTCATTGTCAAGTTTGTAGGAAATCCAGGTTTGGATGAAGTCTTCGGTAAATACGCCGGTTTCTGTTAAGAAACTGTGGTCTTTTTCCAAAGCTTCTAAAGCGCCTTCCAAGGAACCGGGAGTCGAAGGAATTTTGCTCAATTCTTCCGGGGAAAGGTCGTAGATATCCACGTCCAAAGGTTCGCCCGGATCGATTTGATTCTTGATGCCGTCTATGCCGGCGCACAGCATGGCTGCAAAGGCTAAATAAGGGTTGGATGTGGCATCGGGACAGCGGAATTCTAACCGCTTGGCTTTGGGGTTGGTTCCTGACAACGGAATTCGCACTGATGCCGATCGATTTCCTTGAGAATAAGCTAAGTTTACAGGTGCTTCAAAGCCCGGAACTAAACGCTTGTAGGAATTGGTCGTCGGGTTGGTGAGTGCCAAAAGTGCCGGGGCGTGCTTGAGAATGCCGCCGATGTAATGCAGTCCCATTTGACTGAAACCAGCATATTGATCGCCTGCGAATAACGGTTGGCCGTCTTTCCAAATCGACTGGTGAACGTGCATCCCGGAACCGTTGTCGTTAAACAGCGGTTTGGGCATGAAGGTGATGGTTTTGCCGTATTTTTTGCCGACGTTTTTGATGACGTATTTGTATGTCATCAAGTAGTCGGCGGCTTGGACTAATGTGGCAAAGCGGAAACCGAGTTCGCATTGACCGCCGGTGGCGACTTCGTGGTGGTGCTTTTCGATTGGTACGCCACACTTGGCCATTGTTAGCAGCATTTCCGTTCTCATGTCTTGAGAGGTATCGGTTGGTGCTACTGGGAAATAACCTTCTTTGTAACGTGGTTTGTAGCCAAGGTTGCCGCCTGGTTCTTCTTTGCCGGAATTCCAGCGACCTTCGATCGAGTCTACGTAATAGTAGCCGGAATTTTGGGTTTGGTCGAAGCGAACGTCGTCAAAAATGAAGAATTCTGCTTCTGGGCCAAAGAATGCTGTATCGCCGAGTCCGGTGGTATTTAAGTAGTCTATGGCTTTTTGGGCGATCGTGCGGGGACAGCGGCTGTATGGTTCGCCGGTGCGGGGCTCTTTGATGCTACAGATGAAGCTGATGGTGGGTTCTGCCATGAACGGATCGATCCACGCGGTGGTAGGATCGATGACCATTGTCATGTCTGATTCGTTGATGGCTTTCCAGCCCCGAATGCTGGAACCGTCGAAGGGTACGCCTTCTGTGAATGCGGTTTCGTCGATTTGGTCGTGGTACAGGGAAAGGTGTTGCCAGATCCCCGGCATATCGATGAATTTTAGGTCAATGATCTGGATCTTATTTTCTTTTATGTAGTTTAAGGCTTCTTGGGGTGTCTGGAACATGACTTACTCCTGATGTTTGTTGTGTCTTGGCGATCCTCTTAGAGGGCTTCGCTAACGGCAGATTTTAGACTGTTTGGGCGATCGTAGGCTGTCAGTAACCACAGCTTTGTAGCAAAATATACAATACTTTGCTAGTGAACCCAGCGCTGTCAGACAGTTCGTGATTGTTGCCTTGTCTATGTTTCGGCTGTTGATACCAGGCAAACTGCTGAACTTTACGGTCGTTTGTCGGGGAGGGACTACCCTCTGTGCAAATCCTATCTCAAATCTTAATCAAAGGCCGATTTGTAGTAGTCTACAATAGGCGGTCTATCTCAGATAGAAAAGTATTGATAAAGATTTTTGGGAGAGAAACTTATGCGCGATGCAGTGACGAGCTTGATTGAAAATTATGATGTTGCTGGTAGGTATTTAGACCGAGATGGTATCGATCGGTTGAGATCTTATTTTGCAACGGGCACGGCACGGGTACAAGCAGCAGCAGCAATTAACAGCAATGCTGCTGCAATTGTCAAGCAAGCTGGTATTCAGCTATTTGCTGAACAGCCGGAACTGATCCGCCCTGGTGGAAATGCTTACACGACTCGCCGTTACGCGGCTTGTCTGCGGGATATGGATTATTACTTGCGCTATGCTACTTACGCTCTGGTGGCTGGAAGTACGGATGTGCTGGACGAGCGCGTGCTGCAAGGTTTGCGGGAAACTTACAATTCTCTGGGCGTTCCCATTGGCCCGACGGTGATGGGGATCAGCATTATGAAGGAGATGGTTAAGGCTCAAGTTGAAGCTGCTGGTTTGTCTGTTGGGTCTTTTTTGGAGCAGCCTTTTGATTACATGATTCGCGAATTGAGCGAACAAGATATTTAAGTCAATCAAGCTGGTTCTTTTAGCAGCAAATAGCATTTGTGGCTTGCACGTAGCAGGCTCTCGATCGCTTTTTATGGCATCACAGCCTCTAAGCGATCTTTTTTATGGCTTAAAAATCGCCAACACATCCCCAGACGAGGCATTTGTCGAGGGGATTTTTGGTTTGGCGGCGATCGATTTGCTCGGTGGTTGTTGCTTCTACTTCGCCGTTGGGGTAAACAATGTGAATCAGCTTACCGCTGACAAAGGCTAAGGGATGTTCTTGACAAATGCCCGGATTTCTGATCGGAAAGTTAGTTGTTTTCATGCTCGATCGCCCTGATGGTATTTGTAGTGATTTTACCTGCATCTACATCATCTGCTAATCGCCAAAATTTTTGTGTGATTCTACGAATGTTAATCTGTGATCAAACTACACACCCAAAGCGATCTCAGTCACATAATAGACGAGCAATTGCCTCAGTCCTTTTAATCAAATTTTCGGACGGGCGGGACGCCCATCCCACAAGAAAAAAAAATTGTGGGCGGGACGCCCATCCCACAAGAAAAAAAAATTGTGGGCGGGACGCCCATCCCACAAGAAAAAAAAATTGTGGGATGGGCGTCCCGCCCGTCCTATGTATTTTTGCAATTAAAGTCTAATGTAAGACCAGTTTCACAAAAAAATCTAACTGTAGCCAAGATTTAAACCCTTATGTCATCAATCATTCTCAATGGAAAATCGAAAATCGAAAATCGAAAATGGCATAAGTGGTAATCTGGTACTGTCCTAAACCCGATCCGTACAGATTAAAAACCTTGGCTAAACAACGAATAGACACTTTATTGGTAGACCTAGATTTGTGCACTTCCCGACAGCAAGCTCAGGCCTTGATTCGGACTGGGAAAGTATCGATCGACCAGCAGGTAATTGACAAACCGGGGACTGAGGTTGACATTGCATCAAACATTCAGATTAAAGAGCGATCGCGCTACGTTTCCAGAGGCGGGCACAAATTAGCCAAAGCTTTAGAAGTTTTTGCGATTCCCGTTGCAGGCAGAATTTGTCTCGACGGCGGCATTTCCACAGGCGGTTTTACCGACTGTCTGCTGCAAGCCGATGCAGCCCTAGTCTACGGCGTAGATGTGGGCTATGGTCAAGCAGATTGGCGCTTACGCAACGATCCGAGGGTAATTTTGAAAGAACGCACCAATTTGCGGTACATGACGGCTACGGAGCTTTATGGGGAGTCTCCGCGAGCAGATTTGGCGGTAGTAGATGTGTCGTTTATTTCCCTGGATAAGGTTTTACCGGCGCTGTGGGAATTGTTGGCACCGCCGCGAGAAGCGGTATTGTTGGTAAAGCCGCAGTTTGAGGTAGGGCGCGAGAGAGTCGGCAAAAAAGGCGTAGTGCGAGACTCAGCAACTCAAGCTGATGCGATTTTTCAAGTGTGGAAGGCAGCTACAGCTTTAGGATGGCAGGAACGGGGCTTAACGTGGTCGCCTTTACTTGGCCCGGCTGGTAATATCGAGTATCTTTTATGGTTGGGGATCGATCGCGAACCGGAACCAGACGAAAGTGCGATCCTCTTCGAGGGCTGCGCTAACGAAGATGGTGTTGTGAAGGAACGGATCTCAGAAGTCGCCAAAGCGGCCGCGCGGGAACTTGTCAATCGATTGTAGATTGTAGATTTTAGATTGACTTCAAAATGTCAAACTAATAAATTTTAAAAGTCAAATTGGGAGTTCCAGATTGATATAAAATTTCAAGTTATTTTGTCAATCAGACTCCTAAACTTTCACTTAGTGAATAATTCCATGCAGTCATTAAAACAAGTCGGTTCGATTTTCCTGTACATCCTAGGTGGCATCGGGTATCTGGCGATTGCAGCTACTATTGTAGGCGTTTCAATTCTGATCAAGTTCGCAGCTCTGCTACTGGCAGACAAAGCATTATATACAATTCTGATTATCGGCGATTTGCTGAGGGGCATCGAAATTATTGAACTGTTAAATATATTAGTATTTGCTTTTATCGGCATGGGATTCGGTGTGGCTACAAAACTTTTGATTCCTCAATACGGTCGCCAAATTAGTGCAGCTTTGTTGATACCTATAGTGCCGTTAGTTTTTATGAGTACGCCAGCCATCAGATACAATTATTGGCTGCAAAAAGTAGGAGAATCGGATCGCTTATCGCCGCAGGAAACTGCAACATTAACTAACTCATTTTTGAATCGAAAGGTAGGAGTGCAGGGTTTTCTAGGTTATTACGTATATACCGGTCAGTTCCCGGTGATTCCGACAAAACAATCTGAGATGAAAGACCTCGATAGCTTTGAAAAAAAAGTTAATTCCAAATTTGTGCAGTTAACAGGTATTGCTCCGACGATTGTTTCTTGGTCGATGCGGGTTTGTTTTTGGCTGATTAGACTATTTTACTTTTGTATAGCGGTAATTGCGACAATCGTTCATTTTAGGGAAGGTGTGAGAATCGCCGGACGGTAAGAATATAAAATAAGACTCGGCGGTTGAAACCAGGACTATACAAACGAAGTCTGCCTCGGCAGACTGAAGATAAGACTCGGCGGTTTCAACCGCCGAGTCTTCTGCAATCTTTAGGACTGAGTAATCAGTTGACCAATTTTTATTAAGACTTGAAGCACTGTATAAAGTTCATTGATTAGAGGAACAGGTGAAAATATTCTTGATAAGTCATATTGAGGTGGATTCTGAAAGTCTAGCTTGACGAATACAATTTCACTGCCATTTGTCATCGCAGCAAAACTCGGTCTATCCTGACGGGGATTGGCTGTCATGTAGAAGAGTGTTTGGGGAAGTGCAGACATTACTGAAATCGTGGTGCGCTTTGACTCTAAGAGTGTCACCCAAAACTGATTTTGCATCACTAAAACATCAATCCGTCCTTTGAGAGTTTCTATTTCTTCATCCTCCTCATCTAAAACAATTCTTACAGATTTTTCAGCAGTCATTTTAAAAGGTGGATCGTAAAAACCCGCTCGTTCCAATAGAGGCGAACCCATGATTAGGGTGACGGTTCCTTCTGTAAGACTTCCATCATTTAGATGATAAAGATATCGGCGCCGAATCAAATTGAGAGCGACTTTATCTGCTTCTGTAATTTCGGGTAAATCTTCATGCCATTCGGGGAAAAATCCCTCGGATTCAGTTCGAGTAATATTGAATCGAGATTCAACATCTGCTAAAGTTGCAATAATTTCAGTAATGGCTGTTGTTTGTGTCATATTTTGAATTCTTGCTGCAAGCGATCGATAATTGTATTACGCTCTATGGTGGCGAGAATCTCTTGAATGACGGTATTTTGTCCCAGGGGGCCCCAAGTGCAGCCTTTTTCTAAATAAACTTGGGCGGCGCGACCGACAGCGTAGGTTCCGTAAGCTGCTAAACTAGCTTGAGTGACAGCAACTCCGGCAAAAGTTGAAAAGCCGATTTGGGGAGCCACAGCCGCCGCACTTTTGCCGAATCCCAAGAGAAAACTGCTACCCAATTCTCCCAAAAGTACGCCACCAGCACTGGAGAAAATAGTTTGCCAAAGTTTCCCGGCTTCGTAACCAGTCATCGGTAAACCGTAAAGTCTGGATAAGGAGCGAATTAAGGCTAAATCGGCGACTGTTGCTCCCATTACATCGAGGAAAGCAACGGGATTTAAGCCCACCGCCAAAGCTTTATATTTTGCAAATTGCCAAATTAAATCGTCGGCTTCTGTTTGTCGCAATTTGAGAACTTGACGGGCAATATTTGCTTCGGCATCTCTAGCTTCTACTAAAGCATTGAGTGCGAGGAGCGATCGCCCTTCTCTGTTAAGAATTGTCAAAATCTTGTGTTTTAGTTGGTCTATCTGCGCGGGCGGCGACTCCCATTCGTGAGTGACACTTCCATCTGACCATTCTACGCGCACTTGCACTGGTGCGGGTTCGGCGGCTACCATGACGATTTCTAGGGATTTGGCAGTTTTAGCGGGTGATTTTGGTGTAGATTGGTCGGATGAGTTGTTTTGGCGATCGCCCAAATCTTCGCTATCTGTTGCATCTGCTAACTGTTCGGAATTTCCCAGGGCTTGCAAACTTTGATAAATAGCTTTTCTGTCTAATTCTGGATACAGGTCAATTTTATTAAAAACTAAAATCAGCGGTTTTTGAGCTGCTTGCAATTCGCACAAAGCTTGATATTCAGTGCGCGTGATATCCCCAGCAACCACAAACAGAATTAAGTCAGATTGGCGAGTTACTTGTTTCGCCATGTCGCCGCGCACTTCGCCGCCAACTTCATCAATTCCGGGAGTATCAATTAATTCTACTTGGATTTTTTCTGTACCTTCGGCGGTGGGAATAGAAGGAATTGTCCAGCGCACGGAACGCGGCCACTTAGTGACGCCGTTGAGGGGGCCTGTTTGCAGGACTTTTTGACCTAACAGCGCGTTTAATACGGCTGATTTGCCGCGGCTGACCATGCCGAAAGCCGCAATCCGAATCACATTGCGATCGAGTTTTTCTGAGGTGGAAGTTAAGATATCTAATTGATATTGCAGCGCCGCTTCTAATTCTGTGTTGTTCGAGTTTTTTGTGCCTTGGCGCAGGTGGGAATAGCGCGCGAGGGCTTCGCGCAAACTGGCGCGGGCTAGGGACAAGCGATTTTCTTGGAGGGAATTGTCAGCCATTGGCGATCGGCTTTTTTAAGCAATGTAATTGAGCGTCGAATTCTAACATTCTATTTCTTATTTTAATACAAATTTTCCGAAATTTATAGTTTTTAGTTTGTATTTGACAAAAAAATATTGAACAGGCAAGATGCCTGTTCCACAATAAACAAAAAATATTGAACAGGCAAGATGCCTGTTCCACAATAAACAAAAAATTCTTGTGGAACAGGCATCTTGCCTGTTGCGGGTATCTTGCCTGTTGCTTTATTTTAACTTAATTAACCCCCGAATTAACAGCCTGCGGCCCGGATGTTTGAGGCGAAAGGCGACTCGCGACTTCGTTGACGAAAGATTGCAAGAAGGAAACTTGCTGATTTTGCATAAATACTGCTTGCAAAGTTTTCGTCAATTGGTCGATATTGAAAATGCCTTGGGCAGAATTTTCTATTTCTTGACTTTGGAAATGTTCAATCAAACTCAGTCCCGCTATTCTGGTAAAATAGGCTGCACTAATTCCCTGCACCGCGCCTCCGGCTGCATAGGTGACGGCATTGCTTTTCAGCAGTCCAGTAATAGTTTGAGTAGACAGTTCTACTAATCCCAGTTTGAACATTTGGCTTGCCAAAGTTGCCGCTACTGTCTTAGCTTGGTCTAAGGAAAATTTTTGCTGGTAGATAGCACCGAGGTCGATTACGAGTTGGGTGCTGATGGCGGTTGTTGCTAGCAAGTCTAAGGCGGGAACTGGGTTAGCAAACACGGCGGCAGCGGCGATGTACTGATATTGTTCGATAATGGGAATCGATCGATCGCGCCTGACGCCATTTAATAAAGTTTTTGCCTCTAATTTTATACTTGCAGCCTCACGCACAGCACTTGCCCAGACCAACTGTTGCCGTTCTTGAGTTAAAATTTGAGTGAATCTTGCTGTCAGCGGTTCGAGTTGAGAAACTTGATTTTCGATGCGTTCTTGAACAGTGCCGTCGGCTTGGTGCTGGCGTACTTTAATCGAATTCGGGGAAGCTGCGATCGCAATTATATCTTCTGCCCCCAATATTCCCTGCATTCTTTGGTGCAACTGCTGCAAAACTTGCGACTGCTGCGCTGGTAAATATTGGTCTAGTTTGTTCCAGACTAGCAGTACGCGCTGAAGAGCGGACGCTAGCTGAGATAATGTTTTAAATTCGGAATCAGTGATATCGCCCGCTGTGACAAACAGCACTAAATCACCGCCGATTTTAGCATCGGCATTTGTATTGCTAAACAGCGGTGCTGTTTCTGAGAAAATCAGCTTTGACGGCTGTTGAGATGCCCAATTAGAATTTAAAACTTGAATTAAGGCAGTTTTACCGACAGCTTTGCCGCCAGTTACGGTAATCCGCAAGTCTTGTCTGTCTAATTCGGCTCTGAGCCGATCGAGCTTTGCTGTTAGATGAGCCGGATCTGCGGAGTTTTGAGCTTCCAAGGCCAGCAAATTAATTGCTGCTTCCGAAGTCGCGATCGCTTTTTCGGCTGCTTCCCTGTTGGCCAGGGGTTGCGGGAGTGCGAGTTCGAGTGTGGGGGATTGTTGGCGCCACCACCAATACCCCGCACCGGCAGCCGCCAAGCCGATGAGTGCCGTTTCGCTCATTTCTGAGCCCGAATGCTGTAGAGTTTCCAACAGCCACAGCGCTGCTGAAAGCCCTATTCCGCCTATCAAAATCGGTCGCCGCGAGTTAAGTGTCATTTTTCCCTTCCTGTGGGTATTGTCGCCAAGCTTAACCTTACCCGGCTTGGTCTCTCTCCCTATATTCCATCGTACCTCTGCGACATCACAACTGGCAGGAGGGCGATCCGAACTTTTTTCGATTCACGCTCGGGATAGCTACGCTTCACGGGATTTGCGGCCCGCTGTACAACTTTTTGCACTTCTACCAACGGGAATTAGAGGACTGAAGTCCTTACTACAAAAGCAGAGGTTTTTCCATTAATCGAAAATAAAAAAATACTTGGTTTTTTCTAGGTTAATAATGCTTGAAATTGCGCTTCAAAAATATCAATTATTGGTTTGGGAATTGCTCGCGGTCGCATGGTGGCAACTTCAACCCACACCCAAAGTGCCTCGGCTTTTAACAATATTTCGTCACTTCCAGCTAAGCGAATTTCGTAGCGTCGGACAGCGCGCGGGCCGCGCAGTTGTTCGATCCAAGTTGATATTTCCAGCCGATCGCCCGCGGCGGCCGATCGCAAATAATCAATTTCTATCCGCCGCATTACAAACACGCCGCCTAATTCTCGGTAGCGGTCGAGTGTAAATCCCAAGTGTTCTAAATGTTCGATCGCAGCGTGTTCTAAATAATGCTGGTAAACGGCATTATTGACGTGACCGAGAGCATCCATTTCGTAATGGCGCACTCTGAGTTGTGTAGTAAATGGTGGCAATTTCTAAGTTTGGTAATTGTGACTGTATTTGGCAGTTATCAGTGCCAGCGCCTGAGGGCAGTTACTGGCTCGGAACTGATTTCAAGTTACCCTAAATAGTTGAAACACCACTTCTACCTGTAGATTGATTTTACTTAGGATTGAGGCGTTTAGAAACTTGGTTAACTATACCGCTGACAATTGCACCGCCCATGAGAATGCCGAGGGCGGGATTAAATACGGGTTGCCACAGACTGTACCACAAATCGAAACCGAGATTCACGCCAGTCGATCGACCCGCTACGGCGATCGCAAACCACGCAAAACTGGCAAAGACGAAAAATACATCAGCTACTAGAATAAAGTTGAGCAAGTTGAGAAATTTATCTTTCATGGTTGAGCGTTCCTTGTGAGTGCATATGTGTCAACTTTTGGCAAGCGGTTGGTAGTGGGGCGGATTGATAGCGGCAACTGGCGATCGAATCAAGATAAAATATCATTCAATTGTTGTCGCACACTTGTGGTCAAAATATGGTTCGCTATACACTTCCTCAAAGCCCCGAAATTATTTTAACTGTCAAAGGGAAAGATTCAGCGAAAGCCCGCGAAGAAGCGATGGATAAGCTGATGCTGCTGATGGATGAAGGCAAGCTACCTACAGAGCTCGCAGAAGGATTCGGGCCCAAGCAGTTTGTTGAAGTTAAGGAAATCGAAGATGCCGCCTCGGAAGGCGAGGACGCGATTACTGAAGCCGTGCAGATTTTGAGCAATTTGGCAAGTCTGAAATTGAAAGTAATGGAATCTCGGGAAGAAGCACTAAAAATCCGGGAGGCGATCGACATTTTGTTTACAGATGAGCCTGTGACTGCTGAAGAAATTGGTCGTCTCAAAGACGGTTTCAAGGTACTCAAAAACTTCGCTCAAGCTAACGTCCGCTATCGAGAAGCTAGGGGTAAAGCCGAAGAAGCGCGGGCAATTCTCGACGAAGCTTTACAATCTGTCGAACCGGAAAACAAGGTGCAGAAGTCGGCGAAATAATAGCAGGTTCGGTTTAGAAATAAACCCTACGGTTCGCCCAACCTCTAACACATTTCATTTGTTGTATCGCAGCTTCATGCGTCATTGCGAGGAACGAAGCAATCGCAATCATCTGCGATTGCTTCGTTCCTCGCAATGACATATAATAATTTTGCTTCCAGACGTAATATTAACTTAGTCCATCTCATTAAAATCAGGATAAAAATTATGAGCGAACAACAAACAGGAATTCTCAGAAACACAATGACAGGCAGCTTGCTGCTGGCAAAAAACTTAGGTTTTGAACCAAAAACTGTGATTGATGTCGGCGCGGCATTGGGAACTTTCAACCTTTACGAAACATTCCCCAATGCGCGGCATTTGCTAATTGAACCCATCGCCGAAAATGAACCTTACCTCGCCAAAATTTGCCGCAAACTTAAAAGTGCAGAATACATTATTGCTGCGGCCTCCAAAGAATCGGGAGTTTGCACTCTCAGCGTCAGTCCCGGGATGTTGCATTCTTCGATTTCGGAAAATCCTATTACTGACAGCAGCAATCCTGATTTGAGAAATATCCCAGCAATTACGCTGGATAAAATATGCAGGGAAAGAAACTTGCCAGGGCCGTATTTAATCAAAGTTGACGTAGACGGAAAAGAATTAGATGTTTTAGCCGGAGCAACTGAGATTTTGCAGCAGACTGAATATGTAATTGTAGAAGTTACTTTGTTCGGTCAGATGTATGAGGTAATGAGTTTTATGAAGTCCCAAGGATTCGCAGCTTACGATATTGTTGATTTAGCATATCGCCCGGTTGATTCAGCTTTGTGGCAAGTTGATATGGCTTTTGTGAAAGAATCAGGTCAATTTAGAATAGATAGCAGTTACGCGACAGGAGAGCAGGATATCGCAGCACTTAACTCGCATCTCAAAGCTTATAGGGAAAATTTAATAGCACATATTGACACTCATTTTAGCGACCCTGTAGATCCCAAAGCGCAGGTCAGTCAAGCTGTTTTGGGCGATGGATATGTAATTATTTAGGGATATTTTAAAACCGGATTTAACGCCAAATCCGGCTTAAATATCCCTTGATTTTTGAGTCGGTGAATGACTGAATAATCCGATAGGTGACAACTGGATTATCTCGAATTACTTGGCTCAATCTGTCGCTTTTTCTACTGCTTTCGGTGCAGTTGTCACTGCTTCCTCCAGGTTAGTTTTTACAGATTTTATAAATTTTTTGGTACTGGGGGCAATCGGTTGATCGAGGTTCAGCTTTTCTCGAATATTGTCAACTGCATCCCTCGCCTCCTTCTCTATCTCGCTTGTGGGCTGCCGATCTGGAAGGGGAATTTCGTAAGACTTAGTTTCAGGGGTAGCTGTAGCGAGCGCTTGCATTTTGTTGCCCGACAATTCTAATTCTGAGCTAAACAGGAGCGCTGTACATACAGCAAAGATTATTCCTACTCGCAGGCAAATTGTAACTAAGCGCAATTTGAACTTTTTCATTGAAAAACTCTGTTTGTTTTGTGACTGTAATACA
Organism: Microcoleus sp. A006_D1; assembly: GCF_036702805.1. Taxonomy (NCBI): domain Bacteria; kingdom Bacillati; phylum Cyanobacteriota; class Cyanophyceae; order Oscillatoriales; family Microcoleaceae; genus Microcoleus; species Microcoleus sp. A006_D1. The sequence continues at coordinate 92,661 of NZ_JAUBVZ010000006.1, read as the reverse complement.
GAATAATTGCTGTTGTTTGTTGGCAAATCTATCTAAAGATAGGACTTTGTGTCAAATTATTGTGTTAGCATCGTTCCCAAATTAACCTCAACAAAAAAGTTTTTGGCGCAGCGCCAACAGGCAACCGAGCGCAACTACGAACTTAAAAAAGCCACGTTTACTACTTCCCCAGCAATTTCTCCTACTTGCACTTTCAGTCCTTCGCCGCCCGCTTTTGTGCGGATGTAAGCCAGACCAAAAAAGCCGGATTCTGTTTCGGTAAAACTGGTGAGTTTTCCGACTTTTTCTTCTCCGATTGTGATGACTGTTCCGGGTTCAACGGCGCCACTTAACTGCACTCCCCAAAGTTGCTGTTTGACTCCTTGGTAGGTGTTCAACCGGGCAATTGTTTCTTGGCCTATGTAGCAGCCTTTGTCGTAGGAAATGGTGTTTAACAGGCGCGCTTCTAGGGGGTTGTAATCGTCTGTGAGTTCAAAATCGGGGGCGGGGCGGCCTTGTTCTATTCGCAGTTGTTCCCAAATACGATCGCCCATCGGTACGGCCCCAGCCTTGACTAACTCATTCCACAGGCGGGCTGCATCGCTGGCTGGTGCAATTAATGTATATCCGGGAGTTGCTAAACCGCTACCAACAGCAACTCGAACTTCCATACCTGCAAAATTTATCAATTTATGAGTAGCGTAGGGTTGATTTTCGAGTTCGCTAACTCCGAGTTTTTCTAGTAGTTGAGTGCTGTCCGGGCCGAGGAGACTGAAAGCAACAGTTGTATCGGTTAAATCTGTTAATTCTACGCGATCCATTGGGAAAATGTAGCGATCGAGCAATTCGAGCAATTGGCGGCGGCGGTTGGCTGAAACTAGCAGTATGACAGCATCTTCTGTAGCATAAGCGGTGGCGAGGTCGATCGTCCGGGCGGTAGATGTGACAAAAACGGTGTCGCAACCTTGACCGGGTTTGAGTATGTTAAAGTTATTGGTACTTTGATTGTGCAAGAACCGCAGGCGATCGCTATCCGAGATTTGAATGCGTCCCCAGTGAGTGCGATCGCACAAAGCCGCACCTTGTTTCGTTGCTGCGATCGCTGCTGCGTCGTTACCAAAACTGATAGGGACTGTTTCTGTGGTTGTTAACTCTGCAAAATTTGCGCCGGCTGCGGCTTGAATGTCGTGCAATTCTTGAATCAGCATAGGATTTTAGATTTAAGATCTTAGCGTGTACTGAACCATTTATGCTTAGTTTGAGTTGGCGATCGCACTCACAGGCCCAGAAACCGGGTTTTTCACAGAATCTTCGGACTGTAACCAAGTATTGTCGTGAAAAAACCCGGTTTCTGACCACCCATCACAACTGTCAACTGTCAACTGTCAACTGTCAACTGACTCAAATTAGCAAATACTTCTTGTATTAATTGACTTGCTTTAGAATCAAGGCGATTCCAATCTACATCGCCAGTGTCCTCGTCTATCAAAAAAGTGTCAATTACGACTTCCTGGCTTTGCATTTGAGTGTGGGCGGGCTGGTAGTTGACAAAGCAAACTCGATAGCAAAGTTCCCAAATATCGACCGCTCTTTGTTCGCCTTGATGCTCTAAAATTAGTTGATAGCCTGGAATGGGAACCTGCACTTCTTGATAAGTGCCCGTCCAGACTGATTCCTCTAATTGTTTGCGAATGTTGTCGATCACTCGGATCATGGCCGGCTGCATAAGCAGTTCAGCTTGTTTCCAGGCGATCGGGCTAGTTATCTTAGGCTTCATATACAAGGTTCTAAAAAGGAAAATCAATAAATTAATTTTCCAGCATTGGGTGCCTACTTGTGAGACATCCGCCGCAAAATGTTAAATTTAGCCGATCGCACATCTTGCACCGTTGCCAATAAGTTTTTTTAGAACAGGCAAGATGCCTGTTCCACTAGACATTAAATTTCTGCTTGTGGAACAGGCATCTTGCCTGTTCCCAAGCAAAGGCAGATAGCGAATGGTTTAAAACTTCAAGTCCTTGCAAACAAGATTTAAATTGGGTATGGGCGATGTAGGATTTGAACCTACGGCATCCTGCGTGTAAAGCAGGCGCTCTACCACTGAGCTAATCGCCCAATTGCGCTTACAGGGATTTATCATATCACAGTATCCCAGAAAGATCAACTAAAAAAATCATAAAATTTCAATGCCCTCTGGCCGCACGCACGATCGAATAACCCTATGGAGTTTGCCCTTGGTGGCAGGCGTCACGTTTGGCCATACTCAAAGCAGCAACCTGACTTTGCTGGTTTCCGGCAGCTTCTTAGTCGGCGGGCTGATGTTTGGCCCGGATTTAGATATCTACTCCTGCCAGTATCAGCGCTGGGGATGGTTCAAATTTATTTGGCTCCCCTACCAAAAAAGCCTGCGCCATCGCTCTGTCTGGTCTCACGGCCCTCTGATTGGCACTGCTTTGCGTATCTTGTACCTTGCTACCTGGATCGCGGTTGTGGGAGTGTTGGGATTGACGATCGCCGAAAAAATTGGCAACTTAGCCGGGAATTGGCAGGAAGCGGTTTTGGGTTGCGGTCGATCGATCTTGGCACACTATATCGAATTTATAGCCATCTACATCGGCCTTGAATTGGGCGCGATGAGCCACTATCTGAGCGATTGGGGCGGGTCGGCTTACAAACAGTTCAAAAAGAAAGGATTCAGCGGGTTGCGCCCTCCTAAGACAATTAAGAGGCGCAAAATCAAAGCTCCCCGCCGCACGTCTAGCAAATCTAATAGGTAGGTCATTGCGAAAAAACAATAGTATTTTGTAGGGGCGGGTTTAGCTAAGAATCTATGATACCAGCCAGTTTTTGAAGGCAAAACCCGCCCTCCCCATCTACTGTTTATTTGTACCCACCTACTTAGGTAAATTCCGATGTCTAATTCCCACAGTCGATCGCTCGTAGCACTCGAAAATCTGATAGAAGTTGTAGCTAAATTGCGATCGCCCGACGGCGGATGTCCTTGGGATTTAGCCCAAACTCCCCAAACTCTAATTCCTTACATCATCGAAGAAGCCTATGAAACCGCCGACGCGATTCGCAAAGGAGATAAAGATGCGATCGTCGAAGAATTGGGCGACTTACTTTTACAGGTAATTTTGCAAGCTCAAATTGCCAGCGAATCCCATCAGTTTACCTTGGCAGAAATCGCTGCGGGCCTTACAGAAAAACTGATTCGGCGGCATCCCCACGTCTTCGGGGATGTGGAAGTCAACAGCGTCGATGAAGTCAGGGAAAACTGGGGAAAAATCAAAGCAGCAGAAAAAGGCATAACTGCGGAAAAGCCAGCAACTTTAGCATCAAAAATGAGCCGTTACGCCAGCACTTTGCCGCCAATCGCCGCAGCAGTGAAAATCTCTCAAAAAGCTGCGGAAGTTAATTTTGATTGGGACAGTGTAGATGGCGTTTGGGATAAGTTTCATGAGGAAATGGCAGAATTTGAACACGCTCTCAAACATGAGGACAAGGCGGCGCAGGAGTCGGAATTGGGGGATATTATGTTTGTGTTGGTTCAATTAGCTCGCTGGTACGATTTAGATGCGTCGGCTGCTTTGCAGGGAACGAACGATCGCTTTGTACAGCGGTTTGCTAAAGTTGAGGCTGCGTGCGATCAACCTTTGTCGGATTATCCGCCCGAAGAGTTAGATGCTTTGTGGCAAAAAGCTAAGGCTTTACTGGCTCAGCAAAAGGGCGCGCCGTAATTTAGTCGTAAAGCTTCGCGTCGTTGTACGGCGGATGTTCGCAGGCGATGTATAGAGCGTTTGTCGGTTCTAGGGCTTGATGTGTTATGGGATCGATCGGCTTTAGCACAAAGCACAATAGAGATAATGAGCGCCAGTCTAGATTATCCAACTTCCCGCGTTCATAACGGTTGACTGTGGCGGCGCTGATACCGACATCTTTGGGTACGGGTTGATTCATAGCCATAAACAGCGCTTCTTCATAACCCTTGGTTTTAAACTCTGTTTCGCTAACAGACCAACCTGTTGTCTGTCTTGCAGCCTTTAATATCTTGCCCAAACGCATCCGCCCCGTCTCAGTGAAGCGAACGGGACGCAATTCTTGCAGATTGTCTACCACAGCTTTGTTATAAAGTCCTGACATTTTTTCTACCTAGCTTAACCCTCAAACTATCACAGCATCAACGATTGAGGGTTGCTCGTGCAACATCTGAGCTTAAATTTAAGTTTAAATTAAATGCACTTGCACTTGTGCAATGAGACTGTTATACAATAATATGTAATTGAGTCTAAACAGAACTTGCATCTCAAGCCCTGAGTATACAGCCATGACAGCACTATTTCGCCGCATCCAACCCTCGAAAAAGCTCCGCATCAATGTTCGATCGATCGCCCAATTCCTGAAAATCCGCCAAAATCTGATTAAGCGCGTGGAGTGCTGGGCTGGCGTAGTGTTTGTGCACCATCACAAAGGCGGACAATTTCTCAGCTACCGCAGGCTGGAAGAATGGCAAAATGCGGTCGCCTACCAAATTCAAACTTGCCCCACCCTGAGAGAACTCTCGCAGCTCAAAACATCAATTCAGCGCGACACCCGCAAATTCAAAAAACAATATCTCCCAAAAACCCTTGACTTTTTAATTCAAATGTGCATTGAAAGACAAGACATTCTCGAAATCTGGGAAAGCTCAAACTGCATTGCTTCCTAGCAGAAACTCAGCAGATTTCCTAACTTTAACAACCGCGCCCGACAGTGAGGACGCTGTTAATTGCTGAAACCCTTGCGTTCGATGCTTTCTTCCTTCTGTCAACTGTCAACTGCCAACTACCAACTGCCAACTGCCAACTACCAACTGTCAACTGTCAATTGTCAACAGAAGCGAAACATTTACGAGCAATTGCGAGACAAAATCGCCCCAAAACTGCCCGCGAATGCTCCGCCACATCCACAAAAGCGATCGCCTCTTCAATTAAGACATTGCTTGAGCGATATAATCAAAATAAGGAGCAGCTTCCTTAGCGTCATCCTGATTGAGCAAAGCCAAAGAAGCTTCCTTCAAACAGCGGATAGCTTCGGCCATGCCAGGAACAGGAACGCCAAGAGAATTGTACATTTCCCGAACGCCAATCAAACCGATGCTTTCGATCGGCTCCTTGTCACCGGCCAAGATACCGTAGGTAATCAGGCGCAAGTACCAGCCGTAGTCGCGCAGGCACAAAGCCCGTTCGCGCTGGCCGTAAGCATTGCCGCCAGGGGAGATAAAATCAGGTCGTTTTTTCCAGAGTTTTTTACTAGCTTGTTCAACAATTTTTTTCTCACTGTCAGACAGCGCAGTAGCAATACGCACCCGCTGTTCTCCCGTCTTAAAAAAATCCTTGATGCTTTGGAGTTCGCCGGTACTGGGATAACGAAGTTCGTCATCGGCTTGGAGAATAAATTGGCTAACTACGCTCATTGTTATTCAAATTTGAGGATATTTGAGGAAAAGATTCATTGACATTCCCATCTCTTAAAGATGAGATTCCTGGTTCGGCGACTTACCTTGCTGCTAACATTAATCAATCTTAGAAGTAGAGAGTAAATCTCCGCAAGCGTTATGCTTAGTGACTAAGCCTGTTTCCTTGTGTCCCAAGGTACTCTGGAGAAAATTCAAAAACTGCGATTGAGAGTTTGAATGTCGGCAGACATTGAGACTATTTGACGAGTTTTGGCTGCTTCGCCCCAATAGCATATCGCACAGGCTCGATCGAGTACAATCTCCCCGGTTGAAGCTTGGCTGTAGCAGCAAGACGTTCAGCGGCAGGAAGACAGCCTGCACTTGAGCTTAAGTGCGATCTACTTATCTCTCGAAAGAGAGAGCGATATTGCACTACCATATTAAATCCTACCACGACTACTTGTGACCAAATCTAAATTCCCCACCCCAAACTCGACGAAATTGGCAAACCCTTGCCAGCAAGGTCAACTGATTGAGCTAGAGATTACCGACTTGACAGACACCGGCGACGGAGTTGGTCGTTTTGAGCAGGTTGTAGTGTTTGTGTCCGATACCGTTCCGGGCGATCGCATCCTGGCCCGCCTCGTGCAAGTCAAACCAGGCTATGCTACAGGCAAGCTGGACACACTTCTTTCAGCATCAGAACACCGCATCCGAGCCAACTGCATTGTCGCCGACAAGTGCGGCGGCTGTCAGTGGCAGCACGTAGATTATGAATATCAGCTTACAGCCAAGCAAAATCAGATCGTTCAAGCCTTAGAACGGATTGGCGGATTTAGCGATGTGCAAATCGATGAAATCTTAACGGGAAAAATCGAAGGATTTCCCCAATTTTTGGGATACCGCAACAAAGCGACTTATCCCGTAGCAATTTCTGCCACAGGTCAAGTCCAAGCCGGTTACTATCAAAAAAGCACCCACAAATTAGTCAATCTGAATCAATGTCCGGTGCAAGATCCGCGCCTCAATCCTTTGTTAAAAGAAATCAAAGAAGACATCCACTGGAGAGATTGGCCAGTCTACGACGAAAAGAAACATACAGGAGAATTGCGTCACTTGTCCTTGCGAATCGGACGGCGCACTGGCGAGATGCTGCTAACTTTAATAGTCCGCACTGGAGACTTGCTGGGAATTGAAGAACAAGCTGCTGAGTGGCTGAAACACTATCCTCAACTTGTCGGTGTTTGTTTGAATGTGAATTCAGCTCAAACTAATGTAATTTTTGGTGCGGAAACTCGCTGCATTGCTGGGCAGTCTTATCTGCGAGAAAGGTTTGCGGGTTTAAATTTTCAGTTAAGGGCAGATACTTTTTTCCAGGTAAATACAGAGGCCGCTGAAGCTTTGTTGGAGGTGATTGTCGGGGAGTTAAATTTGCAGGGAAGCGAGATTTTGGTTGACGCTTACTGCGGCATTGGGACTTTTACTTTGCCGCTGGCAAAGCAAGTTAAAATAGCGATCGGTTTAGAAGTGCAACCTGTGGCGATCGAGCAAGCTAAGCTAAATGCTGAATTAAATGATTTGAGAAATGTCGATTTTCAGGTGGGAACTGTAGAGGAGTTGCTGCCTACTTTGGGATTGATACCGGATATTGTGTTGCTAGATCCGCCGAGGAAAGGGTGCGATCGCGCGGTGCTGGAAGCTATCAAGGAAATCAAGCCAAATCGGATTGTTTATGTTAGCTGCAAGCCTGCGACATTGGCTCGCGACCTGAAGATTTTGTGCGAAAATGGGGATTATAAGTTGGCGCGGGTGCAGCCGGCGGATTTCTTTCCTCAGACTTCTCATGTTGAGTGTGTGGCGTTTTTGGTGAAGCTAGATGCTTGATGATTCGGCGATTGAAATCGCTGTCGCGAGTCAAAGGAAGTCCGCGCAACGCGAGACTAAACCTTGACTTTCTGTGGGTGCGCAGCTTACTGCGGCGATCGCTTTTTGCGCATAAAAGGGCGATCGGCTTGTTTAATTCTTTTCATTGTGGTTGAGTGTTATAATAATCTTGATGCTAAGCTCCTGTAGAGATAGATCCAAAAAGCCATGACATCAGCTTTAATTTATCCTCATATCGAGAAAGTAGCGGGTCAACCCGCACGGTTGCAGCGGATACCGCGCGTGCGGGTTGCTCAGATTGTGATGGATTATCTAGCTTACGGTTGGTCTGTGGAGGAAATATGCCGCCAGCATCCTTATTTGATGCAGTCGGAGGCTCATGCAGCGATGGCTTATTACTTCGACTTTCAAGCAGAAATCGATCGGGAAATTCGGATGGAATGGGAGCAGGTACAACAGGAAAAATCTCTGCTTTCGCCTTCACCATTTTTCGTGAGAATGCGAGCTAAGGGGTTGTTATAAGTGGCAATTTATCTGTACATGGACGTTCACATTCCGCAAGCAATTACCGAACAATTGCGCCGTCGCGGTGTGGATGTTTTGAGTGCAATCGAAGATGGTGCGACAGAATTGCCGGATGACGAACTTTTGGAACGTGCCACTGTGCTAGGGAGAGTATTGTTTACTCAAGATATCGGTTTTAGGGCAATGGCTCACGATTGGCAGCGCCAGAAAAAACTGTTTGCTGGTTTGATATTTGGACATCAGCTAGGCGGTACGATCGGACAATTTGTTAAGGATTTGGAACTCATTGCTTTAGCTTCGGAATCTGATGAATGGATGAATACTGTTGAGTATATTCCTTTTTAGGGTGCCCTTCAGTTAGATTAGTTTGTATAGGCGCTCTCCGATCGTTCGGGTTAAATAGAATTAATTATTTCGCAGTCCAGTTTCTTGTAAAAGTTGGCTTGCCCAAACCAGATTTTGTTCTGACACAGACGGTATTGGATCTCGATCGTAATCAATTCGATAATCGTAGCCCGCGCGATCGTAAACTACCGCTCCCCTTCATTCAACTCACTTAAAACTTTTGCCACTGCTGATGCTTGCTCTGGATACAGCCGCGCTAAATATCCACACATTTGATAGGCAGTATCTAAGTAGTATGCACAGGGAATTAATAACCGTTTAAAATTCACTCTATCACCTGTTTCAGCGAACAATAAGGCTATGTCACGTAAGTGCGTGTTACGGTCGTTTAGCATCGCCTCTAATGTTCTTATAGCCTCCTCACCTTTTCCTGCAATTGCTTGTATTTGAGCAATGCTCTTGAGCGCTTCCAAGCGTTTTTGTGCATCCTCAATTTTTTCTTTAGCTGCAAGGGCAATATCAAGAGTTGTAACTTGTTGTCCTTTTTTGAACTGCTCGCAGGCAATTGCCAAAAATATGCTTATTTTCTGCTCTCCATCTTCAATATCTTTGCTAATTTTAATAGCAGTGAAAAATTCGCCTACTTCTGCATATCCTATGGCTATTATAGAGAAATCTTTATCACGTTCCAGTTGTTCTTTTGTTTTTGCAGCTTCAAGAAGGTCGGCAAACGTGGCTAAGGCTGCTTCGGTTTCTCCTATAGTTAATCGTGCCACTGCTATAATAGTCAAAAGCTGAACCTTGTTTGCCAAAATTAGAGAGATAGAATCTGCATTTTTATAGTATTCATCAGCTTTATTCAGAACTATCTTGTATTTCTCTATTTGCTGTGGCTTTGCCTCTATATGCAACTGTACTATACTTCTGAGTGCATTAACGTGAGAGTATGGCATACGGATTGTTTCCAAAGTTCTAAGAGCAACGTCAAACTCTCCTAACCTTGCCTGTGCTTCTGCTACGAATCCAAAAGTTTTCGAGCGTTGGTATTCTTGGTTATCACTAATCTGTTGTGCAATTTGATAAGCGCGATCGCAGATAATTTTTGCTTCTTGTATTTTTTGTGCTTCAATTAGTATTTGTACTAATATTCCTGCTAGTACGTTTGCTGTTTCCATCGGATTCTCCATACTTTGTGCGATTTCGCAGGCAATACTAGCGGTAGTCACTCCTACTTCTTTTTGAGCATTTTTTACCTGTACTTCTGCTACCCTTGCTAGGGCTAATAACCTGATAAAGGAGATTGAAGCTTCAAGGGGTTTTTCAATTTTAAGGACATTAGCAAAAGTAGCTCGTGCTGCTTCTGTTTGTCCAGTTTGTACCTGTATTTCTCCTATTAATCCTAGAGTTTTCGCTCGCATTAATTGAATATCTATTTCTGTAGCTATCTCTAAAGCGGTAGTAAAGTCTTCTGCTTTTGCGTATGCCTCTGCTATTCTCATTAAGGCATCTGGTCTGTCTGAACAGTCAATTTTTTTAGCCGTTTCACGGGCATCGGCAAACTCTCTTGCTTCAGCTTGTTCTATTACAACTTTTTGTAAAAAATCAGTTTGTTTCTCTTCATTCGCAATACCATTTGCTCTTGATAAATGTTTGGCAGAAATGGCTTTAACCTTGGCTTTCTTCCCTATGTATAACCCCCCTTTAGCTATACCTATACTTATAAAAAAATTTTCAATTCCTGGTCGATCGTTAATTTTTTGTAGAGTAGCGCTCGCTTCTTCAACCATTCCTACCTCTGCCTGAACATTTGCTAGATAAACAAACGCATTTACTTGATGCAATGGGTTGTCTATCTTATTATCTGCTGTTTCAAGAGCTTCAGTCAAAGTGACTTTTGCTGATGCCCTGTCGCCAACTTCTATTTGGGCTTTTGCTATCTCCTCTATCAATCTTTTCCAGTTTAAGGTTGAAACAAGTGTGTTTACAATCTCAAGAGCGTTAGTAAAGGTAGCAGAATATTCTATATCTCCTTTCTGCGCCTGCGCTTTTGCTATATTTATTAGATGTAATACTTGCGTTGACTCCGGTCTAATACTCTCCACAGTTTTCAGGGCAGCAATAAAGTTACCAGAATTCCTAAGATGCGCGCACAAAATACAGCGGTAGCGATCATCTAAAAGCTTTTGCTCTAAAGAAGTACAGATATTCTCACTCACTTCAAAAACATGGGCGAGTAGGTAAGTAGCATACTGGCTGTGCCAATTTATATCTGGATAAGTTGATAAACGAGGTAATTCCTGCTGCTGCAATTGCTTCAGTGTTTCCTCTGCTTCCTCAAATCTGCCTGTATCTTTCAACTCCCACGCCAGCAATAAATACCACAATATACGCCGCTCAATTTCATATAAATCTGTCAGTCTCCAAGCCCGTTGTAAACTACCCGATCGCAGTGCATCCAGTGGTGAATCTTGCTCAGTTGTCTGCGCCAGCCGCCGTGCGTGTACCAGCATAAACTCTGCCATTCCAGTCACATTATCTGTTTCAGCAGCACCCAGCAATGCTGTCTGCACAGTCTTCAGGGATAAATTAGGCTCATCAGGTAAGTGTTTTTGTTGAGTAGCGGCAAAGGTTTTATTACGTGCTAACTCATACAACTCATCCCACTTCTTTGTCTGGCTTAAATGTTCTGCATAATGCCGCAACGCATAATGGCTCTGATATTCCTCCCACTGGGCGCAATATTGAATCAGTTCCTTCTGAGATTTTTTGGTATTCGCTTTGATTTCAGGCAGGATGGCAAATTGTTCGGCTAACGTCGAATGAGCAAAGGAGTATACGAGACAGTCCTCTAACTGACGAATTTTGAACCATCGACTCACCCGCCACGGCAGTTCACCTGGACTTTCTTCCATGAGTTCTACTAAATCGTATGAAGATAGCTCTCCTTTGGCAATAGTCAGAAAATAGAATATTTTTCGCAGAGATTGGCGTTCTCGCCAATCTTCTAATCGATCTAAAGCTTGGTACTGCTGACGAATGTACTCAGGAAAACCTTTGGGTGTTGCTTCAAGTGTTTTGCGGATTGCACTTTCCTCACCCTGTTGTGCTACTTCTACCAACTCATCGATCAAGTATTTGAGGAAAAGTGGTATTCCTTCAGTGCGATTCCACACCTGCTCCACAAAATTTTCGTCCTGTGCCAGACTTACTAACTCACACTTACCCCTTTCTCGTAACCAGTCTGCGATCGCTTCTTTTGTCAAGTGATTGAGGCAGATCGGTTTCTCATTATTTGTCCAATCGGACAAGTAATTTGGCTCTTCCTCTTCAAACTTTCTCGCTGAGGCAATGACAAATACATTCGGTGGCAAAGGAGTAGAAAAAGGTGGCGAAAAAAGATGTTCGGCTTCATCTAAGCCATCTATGATAATCACTAAAGGTTTGCTTTTCCAGGCTTTAACAATATCATAAAGATCCTGCCGCAACTGATTTTCATCAGAGGGCAACGCTTTAGTCGCTTCGCAGTAATTGTAAATTTGTTCGAGCAAATTACGATAGGCATTAGCGACAGAACAGGTAATTTCATCGCGCTGGCGGAAGAAGTGACAGGCAATAAAATAATCGTTTCCCTGCCGTGATTTTACCCAGTTTGCTAGCAGTGCTGTTTTACCCAATCCAGCAGGAGCGGTAATCGTCAGATATCTTTTATCAGTTTGGGCAAGAAACTTATCTAATTCTGACAGGACATCCTCGCGCCCGACAAATAGCTGGGTGTATTCCTCGACGAGTGCCGAGGTGCGATCGCTCACTTCCGAGCCTCTACAAGATTGCGTATCAGTCTCAATAGGCTTTCTGCGATCGGACTGTGGTAAATCTTCCTTAATGTCTTTCCAATTCAGTCCTAAGACTTCGCAGTAAGCCTTAAATGCTTTTGTGTTTATAGCACGTTTTCTATATAAAAAGCTATTCCAAGTTCCAGAGGAAATTCCCTTTGCTGTTAATTCTCCACATTGGATGTCCGATTCAATTTTTGTATAAGTCGTAACTTGATAAACAGAAAATATTTTATCGAGAGATTCTTTTGTAAAAAGCTGTGAGCTTTTTAGTTTTTGGCGATCTAATGGTTTCTCGCCCGTCCAGTTTTTTTCATGAAGGTATGGCAGCACGAGCAAGAGACTCGCTGCTGGAATAGCTGCACTAAGCGCCCCTGTAATCAATCCCTTGTCTCTTAAGGCTGTGTGAATTTCTGTTTTTCCTTTTTCAGAAGCTTTGAGTGTCGGAGCCATACACATAATTTATAAGATGTCAAGATCAATTTTAGATCATCTGATCTCCGATCTAAATGCGATCGTGCGAAACTTTTGCTAACTCACGATTATGGATGTGTGAGAAGCACGTTGGCCAACGAACTTCTCCTTTGTTCACAAAACCACAGAGGAGAAATCAAATGAAACCTTGCGAAATTACTGGCTACATCAAGCGGATTGAACAGCTATCACGTAGCTTGTCAGGTATCCCAGAAGAGCATTGGTGCGTCCTTTCCGAATCAAGTCACCTGCTCATTCATGTACAATCAGTGCTAAAAATGCCTGTAGGTGAAACCGACTTGCTGGACGGGAGTGTGGGACGGTGTTGGTCTGAATACCGCAAAAACCAGCCTTGGGCCACCCATGATGCGGGAAAATGCACGTACAAATTCCCGGATGGGCGCTACTGCAACCCCAAAACTTATCACTTTGACGAGCTCGGAAAATATCGCAAATGGGAAAAGGATATCTATATCCAGACCATCATGCCACATTACTTAAAGCGGAAGTACGGCAAGATGGAAGATTAGACTGCCACATGATGGGCGGGCAAGGTTGTTTTAGTTAAATACGATCGCCCTTATTTTCCGAAAGTGCGATCGCTCTTCCCTAATTTACGGCACGTTTGAGAATTTGACTGACAACTCCGTATTTATCGCCAACCAATCCATCGAGTTCGTGCTCAATATCTTCCAACCAGCCAAGTTTACTTGTCCACTTACCATTAGGTAATTGTCTTGCTGCATGAGTTGGGATACAGCTAGAGTCAATATATAGTGCTATTTTTTCATATCCAGCTTCTAATGTGTCGCCATTACAAATTTCATATCCCAGCGTTTTATAAGCCAGAATATATGCTTCTAGCGTCTCCTCTTGTGGCACGCCTTCTGGCAAATAAAATTGCTCTCCCGGTATGGGTTGCCACCATCGATCATCTTCGCCAGCAGCCCAAGCAAAACAGTTATATTCCTCTGACTTTAGGCTGTTAACTTGATAATCAGTGTGAGACAAATTCGGCCATTTAATTTCAAGTTCAGGTCTTCTATACATTCTCTTCAATCGCGTAGCCTTGATTTTTACCCCACTCTATCCAAGCTGATGCCATTTGTTTGACTCTTCCTTTTTGTTCTGCTTTGATGGGATTTGTACCTGTAATTGCACTCAATGCTGCGAACCAGTAAAGGGGATTTGTTTTCAGTTCTGATAGCAGTAGCGGTATAATTGGATTTCCCATATTAATAATTTCCTGATATGCAGGATGCTGAGACATTCGGTTTGTCGAAGACATTCCAGCAACTTCACTTTGCCACTGCTCGGCAAGGTGATAAAATTTGTTAACTACCACAGAGTTTAATTCAGCATTTTTATTTAGGATATCTGTGGCAGTATGTGGAGAGGAAAATTCTCGTTTTGCAAGCACGTTTTCCAAACCCATTAAGACTAACTCTTCTATTGATACATTCAGATTGGCAGCGACTTTTTGTAGTTTCAGCAGGCGCTCATCTGAAATGGCGATCGTGATGGTGTTCATCTCGCTTACAAACTAGGATGATTTCTTAAGTGTAGCAAATAAATTATAGTTGCTATAAGAATCAAATTTTGAGCGATAACTTCGTAAAGTGCAACCAATAAAGTCTCGATCCAAACTAGATCCAGTACGTGCTGAATCGGGACTCGTGGAGGCGTAAAGTATAGAAGTTGCGGAACCGGCACACCGATCGCCCGATCGCCCCCCAGCAATTTGTTACCCTAAAAGTAGAATCGAACCTCCCTCAACTGCATCCCATGAACAACGCCTCTCCCCTGATTCAAACCGTCACACCAGAACGCTGGGCCGGGTTTAGCATGGACTTTATCGGGGCGGGTTACACAGGTTTGTTGGTCAAAAACGGCCGCGCCGTGCGTACCCTGAAATCCGGGCGGCATTTCAGCTTCGCCCTTCCCCTGCTGGAACAGTGTCAAATTGTCCTCGTAGATACCAAACTTCGCAACTTGGACGTGCAGTCCCACGGAGATTTTTTGTCTAAGGATCGATTTTTAATTGATGCGACTCTGACGGTTATTTATCAAGTTATAGATCCGAAACGGGTAGCTTTGGAATTGTCTGATCCGATCGCAGCTTTAGCAAGTGCAGTTAAAGATTGTATGGGAATGGCGATCGGGCAATTTTCCTTACAACAGCTTATCACCCAAGGCCGGCTGCTGCTGCGCCAAAATTTGCTCGATCGCGTCCAAGACTTTTATACACTCGGTTTTAACTTAGAAGACGTGCGAATTGGCGATGTCAGCTTCCCCGAAACCAACGGAGTTATTCGCCAAGTTGAAGGAATGAGTGCCCGACAGGAAGCAGAAAATTCGGCAGCCCTGCAAATGAGAATTGCCGAAGCAGGCCGCCCGATCGCGCCTCAAGCCCCCATCCAGCAGTTAAACTTAATTTCAGGTCATTCTCCGGCGAGTCTTCCAGCTTCCGAAACAGCAGCATCATTCGATCGCGATTTGCAACAACTGACAGAACAACTCGCCCAAAATAGTCTCCCACCTGCGAGAAATTCACCTTCACTTGCACCGACGGTACTCGCCAGCAGTGATCGCAAAACAACCGCATTTTTAATCTACAAGTTTTCTGGACAGGCGATCGGTATAACGGCAAATCCTTTTACAATTGGACGGGAACCCACCAACAGTTTAGTGTTACAAGATCCGCAAAGTTCGCGCTACCACGCCCAAATCCGCCGGGCCACTGACGAAGTTGGCAAACAGCGATATCAACTTGTCGATAGCGGCAGTTCCAACGGTACTTTTGTCGGAGGCCAGAGACTGGCGGCTAACGAGCCTTTTTGGTTGGCGAATGGTTGTGAAATTGCGATCGGCGACCAAAAATGGGTGTTTCAAGACGGGTGAAAAGTATCCTTTTTTCGATTGAACCTAACGCTCTGTCCAAATTCGGACTACGGGTATTTTATGAGACTATTTTTTTGCTTGTGTACTTAGGTTTAGTGTAGGGCGATCGGTGGAAACAATCGCTTTTAAAATTGGAGACCGACACCCGCATCAAGATAGCTCAAAACCTGAAACCTTTAAGTATCAAGGATTTGAGCAAGAAA
This sequence comes from Microcoleus sp. A006_D1, assembly GCF_036702805.1. Lineage (NCBI taxonomy): Bacteria > Bacillati > Cyanobacteriota > Cyanophyceae > Oscillatoriales > Microcoleaceae > Microcoleus > Microcoleus sp. A006_D1. The sequence continues at coordinate 77,080 of NZ_JAUBVZ010000006.1, read as the reverse complement.
AGCACATGAGTGATGTTACTTTTAACTGACTTTCGATCGTAAAAATGTCAGTAATTAGGGCCATCAACCGTATCATGAATCTTGCAAAATTTAGGTGTAAATTTATACTAAAAAACTGTTCCTTACAGAACAGTTTTGTTTTTTCAAATACGGCAGTTCCTAACCAAAGATACCTAGAATTTTGACAACTTTTTTAGTTTGATACCCGCTCAATTAGCGGGACTTAAACAAAAACTGAAATAAAAAAGGCTTCAAACCCAGACAGACAAAGAGTTTCATCTCTAATTTGCCTGAAGCGAGTATTCACTCATGTTTCAGGAATTTTGCGGTCATAGACCTCGCGAGCCTTGTCCCGAAAGGTTTTCAGCCACTTTTGGGGCAAGAAAATGTTTAAGTCCCGTTAGCTACAATAAAATTAAGTCGCCTGTCAAATTATTTAGGCGAGCGAAACCTCAATTATTGTAAACATTCTTTAAAATTACCATCACCAGCCGTGAGGTCAGATAATATGTAGGCGGACATAAAAATTTTATTAAAATATGAACCACAGCCGCAAAATTTACGAAGATCCCAAACTATTATTACTGCTAGGTATACTAGGAGCGATAATTTTTTATTTATCTTGGGATACAGTTACTGCAAGCAAACTCTTTGACCGCTACGACATAGACCAATACTTTATGCGCAGCCGCTGGGCGATAGGTGAAGGAGTTTTATTCAAAGAAGTGTGGTCAGATTACTTGCTCCTGCCTAATTTGTTATTTGGATTGTTTCGTTTCTTGTCAGAAAACTTACATCCTTTATCTACAAGCTTCCAAAGTTTTTCCTGGTTGTGGGTGACAGTATCGTGGTTTCTTTATCTGTGGGCTACTTATATAATAGCTACCAAAGTTGCGACTCAATCGCTGTGGATTTGGTTGGCTCCAGCCCCGATATTTTTTACTCTCGTCAGATACGATATTTATTTAGTAATTGCTACTCTTTTTGCACTGCTTGCAGTGCGAAATGAAAAATATATAGAGGGAGCGCTGTGGTTGGGGCTAATGGTTGCCCTCAAAGGTTATGCCCTGTTTGCAGTTCCTGCGTACTGCGTATTTGTGTTTTACAGAAAAGGACTGCTGACGGCTATTAAAGTTGCCGTACTGTGTGTAGGGCCCTTCATTCTCGGCAACCTGATAGTGCTAGGATATGCTGGAATGGAAGGTCTGAGAATGCCTTACGCTGCCCAAGGAGATAGACCGAACATTGGCGACAGTACCTATGATGCGGTATTCTTTTTGCTGTCACCTTTATCCTTAGCAGTATCACCGGTAAGTGAAGTACCTTTAGTTCCAACTAAAATAGCCCAATTCCTGCAAATTTCTATTGCCTTCCTCGCTGCTGGCCTCAAACCCAAGACATTTGACGAGTTGATTGATGCCTTTCTGATCGCCATTTTAGGATTTATCTCATTTTCCAAATTTTACTCTCCCCAATTTTGCCTTTGGGTTGCGCCTATTGCGTGTTTTTCGGGTTCGCGCAACATTAGGTTGCTGGCAGTGGCTTTTAACTGGGTTTCTTTCATTTGGTATCCTGTAGTTCAATTCTTTGCTGGTTCTCGAATTGTACAGTCAAAGATATTGTATTTAGGTGGGGTATCAATTGCTCTAAAACCTTTATCACTAATCCTGTACAAAGTTACTGTGGTCGTCATGTCATCTGTGCGAGTGGCAATGATATGGGTAAGTTTTTGGCAGCTAAAAAATCGCCATTATTCTGTAAAAAGTAGGGAAACTTAATTGGTTGCCCAAAAAATACGATAGTTGGGCAATTTACTTGTGAATAATCTGAGGAAAATTAGCCAGATGTTTTAGATGAATAAATTGTCAAAAAATTAAGCGATAATTGCTAGATTATCGAAGAGATTAAGGCGTTATGCGAGCAAGGATTCAAGTGGCTGCGCGATCGAGATTTTGAGGAGGCGATCGCCCTGTTCGACCAAGTGCTGCAACTCGCTCCCAACTACACCCACGCTGGGAACTGTCGTGGTTTGGCTTTCGGACACCTGAAGCAGTCCCCAGATTCCATCGAAAGCTGCGATCGCGCGATCATCGCCATCAACCCCAACCACGCCTCATCCTGGGTAAACCGCGGCAATATCCTGGCTAAATTGGGCAGACAAAAAGAGTGTTTGGAGGTCACAGAAACAGCTGTAGAAATCAATTCCAAATTTAGCCAAGCTGGGAACAAGCGCGCCCTAGCAATGCGGCGTTTGGGACGAGTGAAACAGGCGATCGCATCTGATGAAAAATCCCTGGTTTGCGACTCCAAAAACTACGAATCTTGGGATAATCGGGGCGACGCTTTGGCTAAAATGGGCAAATACAAAGAAGCTCACAAAAGCATCGATATATCCCTGGAAGTAAAGCCAGACTACGCCAACGGCATTTACAACAAAGGCTATTGCTATGCCTGCGAAGGTAAAACAACTTTAGGAGTAGATTGGATTGCCGGGGCGATCGAACTCAACCGAACCAAATAGCTCAGCCTAGCTCAAACCCACCCAGAGTTAAAGCCTTTGCACAAAAACCAGCGCTGGCAAAAGTTGGTAGGAAAAACCTTTTGAGTTCCAGTATTAAATCACCGCATATCGCCCGTACCCAATTCCAAATATCCCGGAGTAGAATTCTCTTCCCAACCCTAGGGGGGATATCTCGACAAGCGTTTCGAGCGAGAATTTGTAAAGATTGAAAATATAACGAGAGGACAACCCCATGAACTTTTCTATACAATCTGTTTACAACTGGTACCGCGAAACGCTCCGCAACCCCAAGTACCGCTGGTGGATTATTCTAGGAACCCTGGCATATCTGGTAAGCCCGATCGACATTGCGCCGGATTTTCTGCCCGTAGTCGGACAAATTGACGATGTGGCGATCGCAGTATTGCTGATTTCCGAAGTGTCCCAAATGGCGATCGACCATTTTAAATCCCGTCAAACAGAGAAAGATTCAGCATCCGAAGCAACCAACACCTATTCAGAAGGTACAGCCCGCACCGTAGATGTAGAAGCCTCTTCTGTGCAATAGTTGCCAAAAATAACTCAATACCGTGCAGCTTGTTGAGAATGAGTGGGAGCAGAAGACGATCGGCTCCCTTTTCCATTGATACTGCTAAACTCATGCGTGGGCGATCGACCCCATAAATTTTAACAAATACTTGCCTCCAAGCTTCCACAGCGCGTCTGTTCAGACTGCCGAGTAGGGTTGGGGGCTTTGGAATGCGGAAAAACCAGGTTCGCAGTCAGGACTTCAGTCCTTCTTCCGGTTCGTAGTCAGGACTTGAGTCCTTCTTCCGGTTCGTAGTCAGGACTTGAGTCCTCATAATTTTAGGCAATAAAGACTGAGGACTAAAGTCCTGACTACAAACAATCGAACATGATATGATTTTCACCTTGAGGAATAGGTGTTAACAGCAAATTTTTATTTATGCAGTTTAGCGACATAGTAGAGAAACTTAACTTAGCCAACAGCCACAGCCTCAAAGCCTCCAGCGCTGACGATCGAGAAATTACAGGCCCCGCCCCAGTCGATGAAGCCGAATCAGGTACGATCAGTTACATAGAAGGAGCTAAATTTGCCACTCATGCAGCCACTACAAACGCTTCAGCCTTAATTTTACCCTTAGACGAAGGGCTTCAAGCTCAATGCAGCGATCGCCACATTGCTTGGATAGCCGCAGCCGATCCGCGATTGCTATTTGCTCAAACCATCGCCCTTTTCTACCAACCCTTTCGCCCAGCATCCGAAATTCATCCCTCCGCCACCGTTCATCCTTCAGCAGAAATCGGTGAAAATGTCAGTATCGGCCCCCACGCGGTGATTCAAGCAAAAGTCAAAATCGGCAATAACGTTTGCATTCATCCAAATGTCGTAATTTACCCAGATGCAGTAATTGGCGAAAATACAGTTTTACACGCTAACTGTGTGATTCACGAACGTGCTCGCATCGGGGCAAATTGCGTCATTCACAGCGGTGCGGCGATCGGTTCCGAAGGTTTTGGGTTCGTGCCGACAGCCTCAGGATGGGTGAAAATGGAGCAGTCTGGCTGCACGGTATTGGAAGAGGGCGTTGAGGTGGGCTGCAACAGTACGATCGACAGGCCAGCCGTCGGAGAAACCCGCATCGGGCAGAATACAAAAATCGATAATTTAGTACACGTAGGTCACGGCTGTCAAGTAGGAAAAAATTGCGCTTTTGCCGCCCACGTCGGCTTAGCGGGCGGCGTACAAATTGGCAACAATGTAATTTTGGCGGGTCAAGTAGGCATTGCCAATCAAGCTAAAATCGGAGATGGGGCGATCGCCACAGCCAAAGCCGGAATTCACAGCGATGTGGCCGCAGGTGCGATCGTGACTGGAGTTCCAGCAATTCCCCACAAACTATTTCTCAAAGCCGCTGCTGTTTACAATCGCTTACCCGAAATGTACCAGTCCCTGAGACAAATTCAGCGCCGGATCGATCGCTTTTGAAGGAAGTTCGGCAACGGATTTAACGGATTTAACGGATTAACGGATTAACGGATTAACGGATTTAACGGATGTTCACAGCAGAGGTTCCAGGGAAGTTGGGCAACGATCGCGCGATCGGGATTTAACGGATGTTGAGGGAAGATGGAAGAAGTCCGGGGAAGCGGCTAGAAAGCGCCAGCCAGAAGGCAGAATTATCAATAGTTTTATGTTTTTATAGTTGGGATAAAATTTTTTCGATCAAATGTATAATTTCAAGTATATCATTTTGATAATGCTACAAATCGGCACCCCAGCCTATTTCCAAATCGCAGGTATTCCCAGATAACTTATCAAGATAATGATTGAAACTGCCACAGATGCACTTACAGGAAAAGCCCTGCTTCAAAAACTCAAAGAACTCGCTCACTTGCCCCGGCGAGAAACCGCCAAGCAATGCGGCTACTACTCCACCACAAAACAAGATCGCACCCGCGTTAATCTGACAGGTTTTTACAACGCTGTGCTGGCCGCCAAGGGGATACCCTTAAGTTCAGAAGACAAAAAAGACGGGCGGGGTAGAGAAGCGGCTTATCAGGTAAGCGTCCACAAAAACGGTCAAATTGTGATCGGTACAAGTTACACTGAATCGATGGGGTTAACACCCGGAGATCGGTTTGAAATCAAGTTAGGCTACAAGCACATTCACCTGATTCAGCTAGAGGGCGATCGCAGTCGGGATCAGAATAAGAGCTTCGTAGAGGAAGATGAAGCAGGTAATTCCGACGAATAATCCTTTAACAGCCCAAAAGTGAAGATCAATTAAAAATCGATCTCAAATTCGGTTAATTGTGCATATTGCACCGCTCCCACTGCGGTATAATTCCGCTGTAACCGGATTTGACATTATTAATAAATATTCGATCGCCAAACCAAACATATTCGGCAAAAATCGGGTTTAACAGCGTCAGCCCTATTACCCATAAATCGCCACACTCTCTTTTAGTTGTGAGACAATCGCTTAAATGTGGAACAGCCTAAATAACCTGCGACTGCTGTCGCCCTCAATACCGGCAATTGTCAAAGTAATTGTTTTTTTCTCAACTTGGGTTTGTTTGTGGCTACCCATAGCAACTATAGTGGCGATCGCCCTAAAATGGCATCCGCCCCAACCTTTAGGCAACAAAAAACTGCCTTTACTCGCTTCCCTCTACTTAATTGTGCCCTTAATTTTGTGGGCGACAAACTGGATCGAAAGCGCATCTTTTGCCGACTGGGGTTGGGATTGGCAACCCGCAAATTTGATATCCTCGCTGCTAGGATTAACCTTAGCCGCAGTCAGCTTAGCCATTTTGTTCGGCGTGCAATTAACTGCTGGTTGGATCGAACTGCAAAGCAGCAAAATTCAAACCGAAACAGGCGAAACAATCATTAATCCTTGGGCTTCCATCCTGAAACCTTCCACTCTAATGACTCTGTTATTAGCAGCGTGGATTAGCGGCACAGAAGAGTTAATCTTTCGCGGTTGTTTGCAAAATCTACTCCAGCAAGATTACTCAATATTAACCGCCGGTGCGATCGCCAGTTTGATTTTTGCGATCGCCCACCTCATGTGGGCAGCCAAAGAAACTCTACCGCAACTACCGGGATTGTGGCTGATGGGCATGGTTTTAACCTTAGCCCGCATCGCCGACAATGGCAGTTTAGGATTGGCGATCGGACTCCATGCCGGGTGGATTTGGGGTATAACTATCGTAGATACAGAAAGCCTAATTAATCCCACAGGCCGCATACCCGAATGGATTACAGGAATAGCAGCAAAACCCCTAGCAGGTGCAGCCGGAATCCTGTTATTGCTAGCAACAGCAACCGTACTTTTATTAATTTAAAATTAAACAATACCGGGCGGTTTCAACCGCCATCTGCATCTGCGTTCATCTGCGTTAATCAGCCTTAATCTGCGGTTAAAAGTCTAAAATTAATTCAAATGTCGATCGATCGTCACAATCGAAACTGGATTCAGCGCATCAAAACGAGTCAAACTGCCCCCAGACAAAGAACGCGATAACTGCACCTGCACAATGCGGTAACTCCAGTGCGGTTCCCGGCGCACCCGATCGCCAATCCAGCTCAAAACAGTAGCAATATCCTCAAAAACATCCAAAGCCAGCACGATCGACCCTCCAGCGAGCAGCCGCAGGGCGCAAACACCCAAAATTTTAGTCAACCCTCCACCGCTACCGCCGATAAAAATCCGGTGCGGCGGACGCAAGCGGTGCAAAATTTCCGGGGCGGTTCCGTGAATCGAAAACACATTTTGCAACTCAAAACGGCGACAATTGAGTTCGATCGCAGAAGTACCAGAAACCGTTTGTTCGATCGCGTATACCTCAGACTGCGGGAATAAACGCGCAATCTCGATCGACACAGAACCATTACCAGCACCCACATCCCAGACAACTTGTTCTGGTTGCAGAGCCAATTGTGCCAGCACCAACACCCGCACTTCCCGTTCCACCGTCAAACCAGGCCTGTCGCCGCAACCAATAAAAGCTGCATCTGGAATGCCCAACAAAGGCAACTTTCCCAAATCCAAAGCTTCTGTCCCCGGCGGGGACAATCGCAGCATCACCACCACGCTCAGCGGTGAAAAAGACTCTCCCAGCAAAGCTGACAGAGACCTGCAACCCACGCGCTCTTCGGCAGATCCCAAATTTTCGCAAACCCAAAACTCGTAGCGCGTGGGCAAATCTAGAGCTTTCACCAAACTTGCTATAGTCGCCGGAGTGCGAGTTTCGTCCGCGAGTACCGCAATCTTCTCAACACCGAGCTTGAGTTTCGCCGTCAGTTCCTCAAAAAAACGTCCCTCGGAGCCTACAATATGCGCATCCTGCCAAGGGATGTGCAGGCGGCTAAAGGCCAACTGCACGGAGCTGACATGGGGGTGAAATGTCAATTTATCGGGCGGGATTTGGGCAATTAGCAGCTTTCCCCAGCCGTGGAACAGCGGGTCGCCGGCTACTAAAATGACGATCGACCCTCGCCCCCTTTCCACCGTCCCCGCATCCGGCTCTAACTCAGGTTGAGTCGCCAACCACCGCCGAATTTCCAGAATTGCTTCTGTCAAATTTGCCACCGCCCAGCGCTCTCCGCTGTGCTGCGGAAAATAGCTCAAATGCCGATCGCTCCCGATGAGCAGAGCGGCCATTTCTACAACCTGCCGCGCTGAGGATCTCAGCCCAGCAGCTCCATCTAAACCAATACCAACAACGTGTACAGTCACTTTTTCATCAAAAAGTAAAAAACCAGAATTACTGATTTTTCCTGGTTTCTCATAAATTTTTTGCTTGATTTTGTTACCAAGCCAGAATAATTAAAGCATTTAATCGGCAATATCCTGACTCTTGAAACAGAGGAAAGGGGAAGAGTGGGAGAGGGAAGAGTGGGAGAGTGGGAGAGTGGGAAAATATGCTCTCTTGCTTCTTCCGTCTTCCGTCTTCCGTCTTCCGTCTTCCTTCTTCCTGAAATCCGTTACATCCGTTACATCCGTTACAAAATCCGTTGCTAATACATCCGTTACATCCGTTACAGAATCCGCTGCCGAACTTCCTTCGTTGTCAAAACTCAAAAACAGGCCAATCCGGTTGTCGCACGTAGCTGGTCATGTCCTCAAACTTCCGCAGTTCGGCTCGCTGCACGCACAGTTCCTGGGGCGTGTCGAGCCATTGGTCGTTTAACTCAGACATCAGGCCGCACAAATGAGCGCGGTCTAGATTCGGCCCGGTGTCCCCAAAATAAGCCAGAGTAATGTGTGCCGTAAAATGATATTGCTGTTCAATTCCCAAAGCCATTAAATCGGGATTTTGATAAATCGATCGGCGAAACTCCAGAATTTGCTTGTAAGAGTTTTCGTCCGTCGGCGCCAAACACACACCCACAGCTCTAGTCATCACCATCAACCCCAGCACAGTCCAGCGTATGGGAGGGCCGCCCGCTAGGGGTTTGCAGGCGGCAAAACGCTCTTTCATGCGATCGCGGAGTTGCCCCTCAAATTCGGGATTTTTATCAGAGGCATCTCGGAAAGCGCTGCTCCAAATCACATCAGCCACGGTTAAATGGAAGCTATCAGGAGGCAGTGCCACGAGCGCACCGTCCGCGATTTCCTGCAATAGCCGTTGTTGGACTGAGTGTAAATTACTATAAAGTGCAGTATTTTCTGCATCTTCCCCCGCAGGTGGCGTAATCACCGAATAACCTGGAAAAGGTACAGGAGTTCTCTGACCGGCTTCGTCGGGCTTAAATTTTGGAGATTCCTGAATGTGTTCCACCTGGGACTTGTAGGAGTCCAGCAGCGTCATTCGCGCTACCCGATTTACGTAAGCTTGATAAGTATCATCCAATCTTGATTTCCTCGCGGTGAAATACTCCCACACCAAATTTTATATTATGGTGCGGGCTTCCAACAGCCCAATTCAGGATATCTTGGACTGGCGGAGCATCTCAATCTGATTTTTTTGGCTACTGAGCGTTTTTCATGCAAATTTATCTGTTTTGGGGGGAAGACGACTTTGCGATCGCGCAAGCAGTCACAAGTTTGCGCCAAACAGTCCTCGACCCCAACTGGGCTAGTTTTAACTATGACAAGATTATTGCCGATCGAGCTGACGCTGTGGTCGAAGGACTCGATCGAGCCTTAACGCCCCCCTTCGGTGCCGGCAGCCGTTTTGTCTGGCTGGCAAATACAACTGTCACCCAGCAGTGCTCTGCGGAACTGTTGGCCGAACTTGAACGGACGCTGCCGGTGATTCCCCCTACCACGGTGTTGCTGCTGACATCCGTCAAAAAACCCGACAGTCGGCTCAAATCTACTAAGTTACTCGCCAAGTCCGCCGAATTTCGAGAATTTTCACCGATTCCGCCTTGGAATGACAAGGAATTAGCCCAGCGGGTGCGCCAAGTCGCCGCCGAAATGAATGTCAAATTGACCGCCACGGCGATCGAACTTTTGGCCGCATCCATCGGCAGCGATACCCGTCAGCTATACAGCGAATTGGAAAAATTGCTGCTGTTTGCCGGCAACCGCAGCCAACCTCTCAACCCGGAAGAAGTCGCCGCACTGGTGCACTGTCACGCCCAGAATACCTTCCAGCTAGCCGATGCGATTCGCGAGGGCAATACCTCCTCGGCTTTGGAGTTATTGGCGGGCTTAACGGCACGCAGCGAGCCTGGTTTGAGGATTGTCGCTGGCTTGACTGGTAAGTTTCGGATTTGGCTGTGGGTCAAGGCGATGATCCAAGCGGGCGATCGCGATGATAAAATTGCTCAAGCTCTCGACCTCGGAAATCCGAAACGAGTATACTATTTTCGCCAAGAAGTCAAGAACGCCAGCTTAGAAAAACTGCAAAAAAGTTTGCCCTTGCTACTAGAGTTAGAAGCTTCTTTAAAGCGGGGCAGAGAAGAAGTTTTAACCCTGCAAACCAAAGTTATAGAACTTTCTAGCTTGTTTCGCTGACCAGAGACACCACAGCAGCAGTGAGCCGTCACTGTGAATTTTTACAACAAATTGCGATCGGATATATCCTTGATGTCCGATCGCGCCCAAAAAGCTCAATAGCTACAATAAATACTTTCAGAATGCCACAGTAGAAGTTAATCTGTTGACATACTCCCCACCCTAAAGGCATGGAATTCTGGATTAAAACAGCTTTCTTCAAGCACAGCTTGTCTGATCTTGCCGACCATCGTCGGTAGATGCCCCAACCTATTTGAGATTTTTTGGACTATAAAGTTGAGACCGGATTTTTACATCTCGGGAATCAACAATATATGATTCTATCATGAAAGCCGTCCTATAAGGACGGGGCTTGAGACCCAGTTTTTCGGTAAATAAATATTGTCCGCCGCCGAACGCCGATCGATTAATATTATTTGCCGGCTCTCCACCCCCCCCCCAAAAAAAAAGAGCGCTACCCATGACACAACAGAACCTGCGGGAACTTCTGAAGCAGGGCGATCCAAAAGCGATCGCATCTAGCATCAACCGTACACTCAAACCCCAAGGCATCAACGCCGACGTGACGCGGGACAACGGCTGCCTCCACATAATTCTGGAGTCAGACAAAGTACCGAGTCAAATGGCATTGGTCGATTTCATCCGCAGCGGGATGACGAAGTTGGGAGTCGAATCAATTCACACAGTCAAGGTTTACGGGCGTCGCACAGGTGACGGCTCGGCTGCGTGGGAAGATGAAGTCGATCTGATGCCCGCCGAGCCAGTGCTTTACGCCTCGGATACTGGAATGCCTGACGACTCTGTAGGTTTAGATGATGTCGAGCCCGAAGGCGGAGACTATTATCAAGAGGGAGAATTCGATCGAGATGACGAAGACGAAGACGAAGACGAAGACGAAGATATCGCCCCGCCTCCGAAAAAACAATTCCCTAAATGGGCAATACCTGTGGGTATCTTAGTGCCTCTCGGGGCGATCGCAGCGCTTTACTTGACTGGAAATTTCCCCTTCGGCGGCGGCTCAAACCCAGAACCCATTGCCCCCGTAACCTCTTCCCCCTCCCCCAAAGCCTCCAACGGCGCGTCTAAACCCGCCGCATCTGCATCTCCCGGCGCATCTGGGGGGGCCCCACAGGCAGCATCTCCTGCACCAAAAGCCGCGAGCACTGCTGCTGTACCCGCCAGCCCATCCCCGACATCTGGGGCGCCCAAAGCTGCACCAACATCTCCAGCACCCAAAGCTGCACCCGCATCTCCTGCGCCCAAGGCAGCTTCTCCTGCACCCAAAGCCGCTGCCCCCAAGCCAGACTCTTGGCGGGAAGCCGTTAACAACGCTCAGAAGGCAGCAATTTTAGCCCAGACGGCTCAGTCTCAAAATGAGTGGATTGCAGTAGCAAGCGAGTGGCAGAAAGCGGTTCAGCTTTTGAGAGCAGTGCCGTCAACTAGCCCGAACCATCAAAAGGCTCAGCAAAAAGTGGCAGAGTATCAGGCCAATCTGATTGTTGCCAACCGCAGGGCGGCGGCAGCGCCTTAAGAGTTTTGAGTTGAATACTCGATGTGCTAAAAAGTCAAAAGTAATCAAGTAAAAAGTAAAAAATCTTGTTTTTACTGAAAGCTTTCTTACTTTTGACTTTTTTTCAATTCTACTAAAAAATCCGCGCTTCATCGGAATTATAAATTGGAACTCTAGCCGAGTCTCAAAAAGATTCGCAGACGAATTTTGACAGGGAAAGCTGGCTCCTACAGGATTTCATCGTACATCCAGAAACCGGAGAATTGCTAGATGACTTTTATGACTTAAATTGGTGAATTTTATGAACTCAATTAATGACTTTATGAATAGACTTAAACACCGGCCTATTGAATAATGTTAGGTAAGATATCTCGCCCGCAGCCACGGCGCGACCCAACTTATGATACCAAAGCTAGATTGATAACTTATTAAATATTCCCTCAACCAATACCAGAAAGCTTTATGAATCGCCCAAATACTAAATTAATTCTCAGCATTAGCGCCACTCTCACACTCTTGTTTATCGGTGCTTTTGGCGTTAACACAGACGACAGCGCTAACACTTCCAAGACTCAGCAGAACTTTCAAGGATTGACAGTTAAACTTCTAGTTGGCAGCGCTTTGGGAGACTTTTGCCAACAAGCAGCCCAAAAATTCAATCAACAGCAACCCAAACTCGATAGCGGCACTGCTTACCAAATGAGCTGCTCGGAAAAAGGCAGCGGAGATGTAGTATAGCAGTTGACCTGGGACAGTGGACAGTTGACAGTTGCATAACCCGAATCAAATCATTGATGCAGTACGGGTATCGCCTCTATTCATGAAGTTATTTATGTCCTCACCGATGTGGCGGTTGCTATATCAAGCTCAGTTGATTTACAAAATGAATCAACTATTCCCAGGGCAAAAATATATTACCGGGTGGAAACAGTGGAATAGCACTCAAGGAAAAAATGAATCAACTATTCCCAGGGCAAAAATATATTACCGGGTGGAAACAGTGGAATAGCACTCAAGGAAAACCCGATCAAATTTATTACTTAAATCCGACGATTGAAACTGTTTCAACTGCTGCAATTGTCCGCCGTGGTGTGGATGGAGGGAAAGCACAAGCTGCGCGAAAATTTCTGGATTTTCTGGCTCAAAAACAGCAGCAAGAAATATTTGTCAAGTATGGATTTAGACCAATTATTAATAGCTGGGATTGAAAGTCTGTAGCATCCAGTCCTTGCAGTGAAAACATTCCTGGAGCAGAAGTAAGTCCCGCAGGACGATCGCGAGCAAGTCCCGATTCACAAATACTAGAGGAAGTCAAGCGCTTGTGGGTGAGGGCAAATTAGTATTGGGGCGGGGAAAGTCAACCGGGCGCACGGGAGGGGCTGTGCCGTTGGTCTTGGCTGTGGCAGAGTCTGCCTGGTAAACTTGGATACGATCGCGCCCCAGTCCTTTGGCTTGGTACAGCGCTCGATCGGCTGCGGCAATCAAAATCGAGGCGGCAGATTCCGCTGTAGGAACCATACTCGCTACGCCCAGACTCACAGTGACGTACTGGCTCACCTGAGAACCTGCGTGAGGAAGCTGCAAAGCTGCGATTTTGATCTGTATGTGTTCTGCTACCAGCACGGCGCATTGGATCGCGGTATTCGGCAAAATCACGGCAAATTCTTCGCCTCCGTAGCGAGCTACTAAATCGGCGGGGCGATCGACAGAAGAGCCGATCGCCCCGGCGACTTGCCGCAAACATTCGTCTCCGCCCGGATGTCCGTAGGTATCGTTATAACTTTTAAAAGAATCAATATCGCACAGAATTAGGGACATAGGCGTTTGTTCCCGCGTTTGTCTGCGCCACTCCATTTCTAAATACTGATCGAAGCGGCGGCGGTTTGCTAGCTGCGTGAGTTCGTCTAAAGTTGCCAACCGCTCTAACTTGAGGTTGGCTGCTTGCAACTGCTGGTAGAGTTCTGCTTGCTTGATGGCGATCGCCAACTGGGCGGCCAGATTCGACAGCAACTCGACTTCCAACTGCATCCACTGTCGGGGACTGCACTGGTGAGCCATCAACAGCCCCCACAACTCCTCCCCTTGCACTAAAGGCACTACTAAATAAGCTTTCACCTCAAATTGTGCGAGCAAGTCAATTTGATATTGCGGCAAATCGGCGGCCGAGACATCGGCGATCGGTCGGATCGCCCGATGTTGGTACGCTTCGATATAGAACTCGTCAAAACAAAAATTTTCCAGGGTTTCTCCCAGCATCGGCCGGCAGTTGGGTGCTACAGATTCCACTGTCACCGCCCCCGTCGCTGGTGCGGCGCAGAGACTGCCCGTACAGGGGTTGAAGCGGACGATCATCACTCGATCGGCCTGAAGAAACTGGCGTACTTCGTTGACAGTCGTGTTGAGCACTTCGCCCAAATCCAAAGACTGGCGGATGTGCTGAGTAATCGTCGCCATCAGCAGTTCCCGTTCGTTTTGCTGCCGCAGTGCCTCTTCTGCCCGCTTGTACTCGGTAATATCTTGGGCTGTGCCGAAAATTTGTTTGGGATCTCCTGAGGCTGTGCGGGCGAACACTTGATCGCGGCAGCGGAACCAGCGCCATTCGCCCGATCGGTGTTTGAGCCGGTAGTCCAACTCCAAAATATACCCATCTTCGGCCGAGGGAAATTTTTGGAAGTGTGCGGACACCCTTTCCAAATCTTCTGGATACACCAAACTGGAAAACAAAGCCGTTTCCATCTGTAAAATTTCTTCGGGAGTGTAGCCGAGCAAATTAAAAGCCTGACCGTTGACGTAGACGTTGCGCCGTTGGGTCAAGTCGTAGATGTAGAGCAAATAAGGCGCCGCGTCTGCAATCTGCTGGATGAAATGTTGGCTTTCGCGCAATTCTTCCTCCACCCGCTGGCGCACTTGCACTTCTTCCAAAGCTTGATCTCGCATTGTGCGGTAAGCTTGGATGCGGTGGGTGAGGTCGGTCACGTCTTGTATCACCAACAAAGCGTAAAACGATTGGTAGTTTGATGCCAGATAGCCGTAGGGCGAAATTGAAGCGCGAAAGTTTGAGGGGCTGCCAGCACCAACAGCTTCTCCTTGTCCCGCCATACCTTCTGGTTCCAACTCCATAGTCGATCGAACCAAGTCGGCAATATCCAGTTCTGCAACGCCCGGTGAGAGTGCAGGGACAGCCGTCACAGTAGTTTGCTGAATGCGCTGCTGGCCGTCTTGCCAAGTTGCCGGAATCAAGTGCTTGTGAATTTGAGAAGAAAAAATTGTTGGCGGGCCTCCTGCAAAGATTTGCTGGAAACGATTTGCGTACTTGAGCTGGCTCAGGTGAGGAAAATGAGTTGTGATTTTGGTTCCCAACATTTGGTCGCGGGGAATTTTCGTCCAGTCTTCGAGACAGGCATTCCAAAACAGCACCACAAAATCATCTCGCAACAGGCAGGCGCCGACTGGTACACTGTCGAGAATTCCAAACTTTTCCTCAATAGTTTTGCTCTCCTCGATCATAGACCCCCGGCAAGTTGATTGATCGCAGCCAACAAGGCGTCAAAGGAACTGACATTGAAAATGAGGATGATATCTCCTTCAATGTGAAGCTTTTCAATAATGAAACGGGTTTGGGCTAATAAAACCACTGTATCAGCAGCCAAACCGCCAGATGTCAGCAAAGTAGCGATCGTCCCTTCCGTGTAATTGGGAATTGAGTAGTTCAGTCGCTGCTGAAGTACGTTGCTGATTGCGCCCATGACCCCATTGATTACAATATTTCCCACTTCACTCAGCGTACCAATTTTGACTGAATCCAGGTCGTGAGTTCCAACTTCTTCCCCAGTGAGCATGGTTACGAGGGTGGCTGCGCTGTTCGTGGGAAATACTAGCTGGGCAATGCCTCCAAAGGAACCGGTGAATTTGAGCTGGACGGCGGCGATTTGTTCGCCGTTGAGGTGCTGCTCTAATTCTTCTTGCACGTCGGCGGGAGACAGGATTTGGAGGTAGGGGATTTGCAAGCGAATGGGAGATTCGATCATGTCGTTCAAAATCCCTGCTGCTTGACCGATCCCGATGTTGACGAGTTCCTGCAAAGCATCGAGCTGTCGAGCGGTCAATTTCATGGGGCGCTCTCCTCGCTGGCACTGAGAGCTTTATTGATCCACCCGATCAGTTCGTCTGAGTTGGGCATTTTGTGTATGACTGCCAGGGCTCCGAGTTCCATGCACTCGGATTTGGTGGTGGATTGAATGTCTGCGGTAATTACGATGACTGGAATTTTATATCCTCGATCGCGCATAGCTTGCAAGACTTCCCGACCTTCCATTTCCGGCATCAGCAGATCTAAGAGCATACAGTTTGGGGTTTTAGTGGTCAGCAGTTCTAGAGCTTCCGGGCCGCTCGATGCTTCCCAAGTCTCGTATCCTTCTGCTCGCAGGATTTTGCAGATTACCCTGCGAGTCAACCACGAATCTTCGACAACGAGAATTGATGTCACTATGTTCTCCTCCTTCAATTGTTTAGGACCAACCGGCGTTGCAGGTACTGCTTCGATCTTGACAGTAGTTTAAACTGCTGGGACGGTATGCGCGAGAGTTCCAACGGAATTCCTGTTCTTAAAAACTAACGCATTAAGGTGTTCGATAGTTTACTATCTTGGCCTATGAGAAGAAAAAACCCAGTTTCGGAATGAAACCAGGTTTGCGGGAACTGCAAGTGATCGTAACACCGGCGCTCAATTATAGATTACCAAACGCTTCCTCAGGGACTCTACTCGCTGTTTGGCTGTGGCATTGTCTGGATCGCAGACGAGAGCTTGTTCGTATATTTCCAAGGCTTGAGCGGTTAATTTCTTGCGCTCGTAGGCATGACCCAGATTGTTGAGAGATGTAACGTATTCGGGCTGCAACTTCAGGGCTTCTTTGTACTGGCGGATCGCGATGTCGTACTGTTCTTGGCCGAAGTGTGCAAAACCGAGGGCGTTGTAAAGAACAGCTAGATCTTCTTCGCCTTCTAAGTCTTTGGTTTTCAGGGCTTTTTGAAATAGTACGATCGCCTGGGAGTAAAGTTTCTTGTCTACGTAGATACTTCCCAATTCGTAGTATTCCTCTACAGTTCCTTTTTCTGTAGTCAGCTTATTTTCTAAGCGTTCCAGAGACATTTCCAGCTTCCGAGTTGTGAGAATCTGGCGCACAATAAACCAGGAACTGCTGCCTAGTATAATCAGCAGAACTGATATGTAAATAATCAGCAATTTAGTATCCATGTTTTTTTAAATTAGGTAGGTCTGTGGAAGGTTTTATTTATTTTAATACACTAGCAATCGTTGAGATTTGCCTCTGCCACTGTATAAAAAACACCGAAATGGCGAGCGACTAGCCCGATCGCGATTTCTGAAAAAGCAAGAACCCAGAAGTAAGAACAAAGAAGGAAATTAGTCTCACTCTCCTAAATTTATCAGGAGTTTTCCTTCTCTGGCAGATAGCTAAATCTTTCTTACTTCTGCTTTCTTCCTTATCAAGACCGATCGAGCTTTCACGCTCCGGCTCGATTAGCCATTTCCACGACTTTACCGAATGTTGCCGGGTCAATGATTGCCATTTGTGCCAGCATTTTGCGGTTGATTTCGATGTTGGCTTTTTTCATGTTGCCGATCAGTCTGCTGTAGCTCGTGCCGTGTTGGCGCGATGCGGCATTGATCCGAGCAATCCACAGGCGGCGGAAATCGCGTTTCCGTTTTTTGCGATCGCGATAACCGTTACGCAGGGCTTGCATCACCCGTTGGTTAGCTGTGCGGAACTGTTTGGACTGTGCGCCTCGGAAACCCTTAGCTAATTTGAGAATTTTTTTGCGGCGCGCTCTGGCGACATTACCGCGTTTTACCCGTGTCATCGTTGATTACCGTTAAACTTTACAAGTATGGAAGCATTAACCGCACGTTACCGTCGTTGGTTTCGTCAATGACGACCAATTTAGACAAGCGGCTTTTGCGAGCTGAACTTTTGTGAGATAGCAAGTGGCTTTTGTAAGCTTTGCGGCGCACAATTTTACCGGTGCCGGTCGCTCTAAAGCGCTTTGCGGCTGCTTTGCGAGTTTTGAGTTTTGGCATGGACTGGTGTTATTTGGACACAAGCTTCAACGGTATCACGTTTGTGCTACTTTGTGCAAGGGAGATTTGCGGCTTGGGATTTGGGGAGTTGGGGAGAGGCGCAGTTGGGCAGAGAATTTGACGATTTTTTGTATTTAACGGGGCTTGAGATTACTTAACGCGACGCTGCTCTCGGTACAAGCGGAGTGCGTGAGATCCGGCAGGAGTTGCCTGCAATTCTCTAATTACTGATGCCATCTCGATCGGCAATTCCTCAATCTTAGCCACGAAAACCGGGTGTTCCGCAGGCTGCAAAACGGCAGCAGCTAGCGCGGCAAAAGTCAAGTCAGCCGCCGATAATTTATCGCCCGCTAAATACGGGCGATCGTCTGCTAACCTTTGATTCACTGTCTCGAAAACTTGCCGAATCCCTTGCAGCGAAATGGCGGCTGACTCTGCTGTAATATTGTAGACTTGTCGCACTTTGGCGCTAATAAACGGAAAAGCTATTTCAAATCCAACTTGCTCAAACAGGGGCGTCCCCTTGCACCAAGCTTTTCGCATTGTTTTGCGATCGCTCAATCGATAAAAATATACCCAATTACGAATATCTACCCCCAATCTCGCATCAAATAACTCTTCCATTTCTTCGACTTCTCGGTGCAATTCTGGTTCTTCTGGATATAAGCGAAAACCTGATGAATTTATTGTATCGAGATAATGCAAAATATCTGTTGAATCGGTAAAATTGCCAGATTTAGTAACTAAAACAGGAACGCTGCTGCCTCCGTATTTGCGGGTAGCCGAGCTGTGAAAAGCTGGTACGTGTTTTTCTTCAATGTACGGAATTTTTAGCAAGTCTAGCGCCCAGCGAACTTTTTCGCAGTAGTGGCTAATCGGAATAGTGATGAGGCGGAGTCGATCGGAATTGGCAACTGTTGGGCGATTCATGGGGTTATCTGCATATTTTGACATGAATTTGTCCTTAATTTTCGTGATGGTGAATTTGGCTGTCGCATTTTTGAGACCGAACGGTCTGTTTTTCTACAAAAAAAATTGCTCTGATGCTAAAGTTGATTGTCGATATAGTCGTGCAAGTGAGCAATCGCTCTTTTGATGTGAATCGCATCTCCGTAAAGTTTGCTCATCATTATCGCCCCCTCCAACGTTGAAATCACAATAGTTGCGATTGCATCAGCTTCGACATTTTCTCGCACCTCACCTTTAGCGATTCCTTTGTCAACAATTTTGCAAATTAAAGTGCGCCAACCATCCATTGCTATTTGCGCCCGCTGGCGTAAAGCTGGATGAGCGTCATCGCTTTCAACTGCTGTGTTTAACAGGGGACAGCCGCCCGGGATTGGAGGATTTTCGGCAAAGTTGCTAAATACAAATATCATAGCTTTTAGCCGATCGACCGCATTCTTTTTTCCTTTCAAAGCCCCGATATATTGTTGGCGCATACATTCGGCGGCAAAGTCAAAGGCTTGCAAGGCTAGCTCATCTTTGCTGTGGAAGTGGTTGTAAATTCCTCCTTTTTGCAAGCCTGTAACGCGCATGATGTCAGACATAGAAGAACCGGAGTAGCCGTACTGATTGAACAGTGCTGCGGCTTCCCTGAGAATTTTTTCTCTGGTTTCTTGAGCTTTTGACATTTTGAGCGATACCAAGAGACCTATCGGTCTTTTTTGAAGAATAGCAGAGTTAACGATGAATTGCAAGGGGCGATCGCAAATTCATAAAACTTATATTATGCCCTGTTAATGACCCAGAGTCAAATTGGTTTGATCGTTCGGACTTTAGTCCGCATCCATCAAAGGACTAAACTCCTCATTACAAACGAATATAGTCGTTCTCTGCGGCCATGATATTACACCACAAGTGGAAATTTTTACGTTTAATATCAAAAAAAATAGGCTAGCCATATTTCACAGCGCCTATCTCAATCAATTTTATGATGGTTCACCGCAACGCCGTCTTACCTCAGCTTTTGACCTGGTATTTTACCAGGTGGGCACCGTTGGCTCGGACTTAAAGTTTCTGGGTACAAGCCCAGTTTACTGCTGTCCAAACATCTTGATTCCCGAGAGTTAAGAGTTATAGATCAAAAAAACATTATTGGCAGTCACCAACGTCGCAGTAGAACCTTTATTTAATATACAGCAACTAACTAGATTTTGGCAAGCTTTGAGCAATTTAACTTGCATACCAGATGGATTCTACGGTTTGAGCGATCGCACTAGCGGACTTTCCCCCAATTCCCCCCAATTCCCCGTCCAACACAACAGTAACGTGACCGAGTTTGCGGCCGGGACGCGATTCTTTCTTACCATACCAATGTACAAAAGCGCCGCTGATTTGTGCCAGTTCTTTTCGTTTCTCTAAATAATCGGACTCAGCCGACTCGTAGCCGAGCAAATTTACCATCACAGCACCTGCACATTTCAGATCGCAATTGCCTAAAGGCAGTTGACAAACTGCGCGCAAATGCTGTTCAAATTGTGAAGTTTCGCAAGCATCGATTGTAAAATGTCCCGAGTTGTGAGTGCGGGGTGCAATTTCATTGACTAACAGCTTATTGTCGCTGGTTAAAAATAATTCAATGCCGAATATGCCGACAGCTTCTAAGCTATTGAGGAGAGTATGGGCGATCGCACAAGCTGCCGTTTTCACATCTAAACTAATATCCGCAGGTGCGATCGCCAAGCGGCAAACCTGATGAAGCTGTTGAGTTTCCACGATCGGGTAAATCGCAATGGAGCCAGTTGCCGATCGAGCTGCAATCACAGCCAACTCGCGATCGAACGGCACCAACTCTTCCACCAGCAAAGACTGGCCTGCTAGCTTAGCACTAATTGACTCAAAACTCTCGCGATCCTTGACAATAAAAGTACCTTGGCCGTCATAACCGTGGCGGCGAACTTTGACCACAAACGGAAAGTCGATCGGCAAATCCGCGCTGCAATCCCATGCCCAAAACCTCGGAGTAGGCAAACCCAAACCTTTTAAATAACAGCGCTGCACGTACTTATCCAACAACGGAGAAAGCGACGACAAACTCGGCTGAAATAACACACCTTGCTGTTCTAATGTCCGCAAACCATCCAAATCCACAAACTCATTTTCAAAAGTAATAACATCACAGCCATCCGCCAAATGAGCCGTAGCCAAAACATCATCAACAGCCGCCAAAACAGCACCAGCAGCAACAGAAACAGCCGGGTCAGTAGCATTAGGAGTTTGCACTACCAATTCAATACCCAGCGCGCTAGCAGCATCCCCCATCATCGAAGCTAGCTGGCCGCCACCGACAACGCCCACCCGCTTAAATTTTGCAGACGAACTCGCAGCGGTTTGATTTGATTTCATGTGAGTAAAATTCATGGTGTCAACTTTCCTATTTTATCGCGATTTGTACCCGGATGAATTAGATTAATTGAACAGTTAAAAGCCAGAAAAGAGTTTTAATTGCATGATTTTTTCGAGGCAGAACCTAAAAAAAATGGGCGGCGAAAGTCTTTAATTATTGCACGAACCCAGCAGTAGGGAAACAGCGGTTGAGCCGCAGCCCTCCAGAAAAGTGCCACATCTAGCAATTCCGTAGCGCCAAGCATGGCATAATTGACAGCACTGCAAAAAGCAGATAGACAGGTGCAAACACTGAAAATCAGACCTTCAGGGAACAAAAGTTATAGGTGAGGATGCTGTGAAAGTTTTGGTTGTGGGGAACGGAGGTCGCGAACACGCGATCGCAAAAAAACTGCTAGAATCTACGCGGATTAAACAAGTATTCTGCGTACCGGGCAACGGCGGCACAGCTACCACCAAAGGCTGTCAAAATCTGTCGCTCAACATCGACGACTTCCAAGGCATCGAACGCTTTGTGATGGTCAACAACATCGGATTAGTGATAGTCGGCCCCGAACTGCCCCTATCGCTAGGCATCGTTGACTACTTCCAACAGAAAAAACTGATGATTTTTGGCCCCACCAAAGCCGGCGCCCAAATTGAATCCAGCAAATCCTGGGCCAAAGAATTGATGCTCTCTTCAGGCATCCCAACACCCAAAGCTGCCGTATTCACAGGCGCAGAAGCAGCTAAAGCCTACGTTGTGGAGCAAGGAATCCCCATCGTCATTAAAGCAGACGGACTCGCCTCAGGCAAAGGAGTCACCGTTGCCACCACCGTCAAAATGGCTCACAGCGCCATCAATACCATTTTCCGAGGCGAATTCGGTACTGACAACATCCGAGTCGTCGTTGAAGAATATGTAACGGGTCAAGAAGTCTCCATTCTCGCCCTCACCGACGGTATCACAGTAGAACCGCTGCTGCCGGCCCAAGACCATAAAGCGATCGGTGAAGGCGACCAGGGAGCCAACACGGGCGGTATGGGAGCCTACGCCCCAGCGCCAATTGTCACCCCAGAACTCATGGAAAGAATTCAAGCGGAAATTCTCGAACCTACCCTCGCAGCGCTGCAAAAACGTAACATCGACTATCGGGGCGTCCTCTACGCAGGTTTAATGATTACGCCGGAAGGAGAACCCAAAGTCTTAGAATTCAACTGTCGCTTTGGAGATCCCGAAACTCAAGCGGTTTTGTCCCTCTTGGAAACTCCCCTAGAAGATTTGGTGCTCGCTTGCTGTCAGCAGCGTCTCGGTGAATATTCCAACATTCGCTGGAAGTCGGGGGCTTCTGTTTGCGTAGTTTTGGCTTCTGGGGGCTATCCTGGAAGTTACCAAAAAGGCAAAGTTATTACAGGTATCGAGGAAGCTGAAGCCAAAGGGGCAGA
Organism: Microcoleus sp. A006_D1; assembly: GCF_036702805.1. Classification (NCBI taxonomy): domain Bacteria; kingdom Bacillati; phylum Cyanobacteriota; class Cyanophyceae; order Oscillatoriales; family Microcoleaceae; genus Microcoleus; species Microcoleus sp. A006_D1. The sequence goes on along the minus strand of NZ_JAUBVZ010000006.1, from coordinate 54,701 downwards.
AGTGTTTCACGCCGGCACCCAGTTGAAGCAGCAGCAGTTGGTGAGCGACGGCGGCCGGGTTTTGGGCGTCACTGCGACGGGAGAAACTTTGGAACAGGCTATTTCCAAAGCTTACGCAGCAGTTGATTGCATCCAATTTGAAGGGGTTTACTGCCGCCGCGACATCGGCCGTCGAGCTTTGGGCGATAAAAATTAGGAATTGCGCGCTCGGCCGCCATCCGAAAGCCAAGCAATCTCAGTGTAGAAATGTAACAATGAAGTTTGGTATCAGATGCGGTGGCGGTAGCTTCCAAGTCGCAGCAGAAAATTCGATCGACCACAAACTCAATTAAGTAAATCCACTTAATTAAACGTAAAATACGGATCGCTAAAAAGATTGCTGTGTATATCTTCTTTACTTTTACCTCCTTGCCCGATCGCTAATGACCAATGACCAATGACCAATGACGGAAAGCGAGCGGGGACGCTCGCACTACCAATGCCCAATGCCCAATGCCCCATGCCCCATGCCCCAATGCCCAATGACTTAATCTTGCTTTTAATATTGAACTGGTGAACTGGTGAAATGCTGGCCATACTAAACAAAATCGGAGAAATTATTGCCCGCTGGTGGTCGGATTTTACCCTCCAGACTCGCCTGATGGCCGGTGCTACCCTCGTAGTTTCGTTAATTATGAGCGGCCTAACATTCTGGGCCGTGAATACTATCCAGCAAGACGCCCGACTTAACGATACTCGCTACGGCCGCGACCTCGGCCTGTTGTTGGCGGCAAATGTGGCGCCGCTGATTGCGAAAAACGATCGCTCTGAAGTCGCCCGTTTTTCCCGCCAATTTTACAGCAGCACCACCAGCGTCCGCTATATGCTGTACGCCGACGATGCAGGGGATATTTTTCTGGGGATACCTTTCTCTGAATCCGAGGTGCGAACTTCCCTAACACTGCGCCGCCAAATTAAACTCCCGGATAATTTTATCGCCGACATTGAGGCGAGAAATTTGACTTCTTTGCCTTTGGTGCGGCAGCATTTGACGCCAGATGGAGAAGTTACTGACGTATTTGTGCCACTAATTCACGAAGACAAATATTTGGGGGTGCTGGCGATCGGCATTAACCCAAATCCCGCAGCAGTGATCTCTTCAAATCTGACTAGGGATGTCACTTTAGCAGTATTTGTCACCATTTGGGTGATGGTTATTTTGGGCGCTGTATTTAATGCCCTGACAATTACTTACCCCATTAAACAATTAGTCTTTGGGGTCAAAAATATCGCAGGCGGAAATTTCAAGCAGCGAGTTGACCTGCCTTTAGGGGGAGAATTGGGCGAGTTGATTGGCAGTTTTAACGAGATGGCCCAGAAACTCGAAAGTTATGAAGAACAAAATATTGAAGAGTTGACAGCCGAAAAAGCGAAGTTAGAAACTTTGGTTTCAACTATTGCTGACGGAGCTCTGTTGCTGGACGCAAATTTGCAGGTGATGTTAGTCAACCCCACAGGCCAACGGATTTTTGGCTGGGAAGGTAAAAATGCGATAGGAGTCAACCTCCTACAGATTTTACCTGCGGAAGTGCAGCGGGATTTAGCAAGACCGCTGCAAGAAATAGCAGCAGGCGATCGCGAAGGCGGCGAATTTCGCATTTCTCTGAGCGAACCAGTCAACCGCACAATTCGGATTCTGCTAACCACAGTAATTCTCCACAAAGCCCCAGGCGCCGAACCGCTGTGCAAAAGCTGCATCCGCGATGAGGAAAATACCTGCACCGAGTCACAGCGCCCGATCGCGATCGAGTGTACTTTCTACGAGCAAACCTCGAAGCATCAAGGTTCTGGACAGTACCGCGAAAGTCTCAAAGGCATTGCCATGACAGTGCAAGACATCACTCGCGAAGTAGAACTAAATGAGGCTAAAAGCAATTTTATCAGCAATGTTTCTCACGAATTAAGAACACCTTTATTTAATATCAAATCTTTTATTGAAACTCTCTACGAATACGGAGAAGACCTTCAAGAAAGCGAGCGCCGGGAATTCCTAGAAATTGCCAATCGAGAAACCGATCGTCTCACCCGTTTAGTCAACGACGTGTTAGACTTATCGCGCCTGGAATCCTGCCGAGTTTATCAATTAGACGCAGTTGACCTGCCGCAAGCAGTAGAACAAACCCTGCGGACTTATCAGTTAAATGCCAAGGATAAAGGCATCCAATTAGAGCAAGACGTTGACCCATATTTGCCGCCCGCTTTGGGTCATTACGACTTACTGCTGCAAGTATTCGGGAATTTAGTAGGAAACGCCTTAAAATTCACTGAGTACGGCGGCAAGGTGGCAATTCGAGCGTATTTGCTAGAGTCGCAGGCGCCCGCCCGCAAAGAAGGCGTTTCCGGGAACCACAACTTGTCACCGAATTCCAGCCATTTTCCGGTAGTGCGGATCGAAATTTCTGATACTGGGATTGGCATAGATCTCGAAGACCAACAAGCAATTTTCGATCGCTTTTTCCGGGTAGAAAACCGAGTACACACTCTGGAAGGAACGGGATTAGGTCTCTCTATTGTCAGAAACATTATTGACAAGCACCACACTAAAATTAATTTAGTTAGCGAAGTTAATGTTGGTACCACTTTCTGGTTTGACTTACCAGTTTATCAGCCCAAACAAGCACTAGAGATGGAAAATGCTTGGCCGCTAGAAGCACAGGTGGAAAGTGAAACAATTTCGAGTCATGTTAACTAAACAGAACTTACCCACAGCCTTCCACATCTAGCCTATTGTAGGGGCAATCTCCCGTGGTTGCTCCTATTCATAGGATCGTTGCCTAAGTTCTGGTAAATTAACCAAATTCAAATTTTCACAGGTTTTGCCGTTAGCGAAGCCCTCGCAGAGGATCGCACTGTAAGATCCCAAGCTTATTCAGCTATCCTTGGAGTTCAGACCCGCAGTCAAGGCGATCGCACTCAAATCTCCCGATCGCTCTGCCTGAAAAAATACTGAAATCATCAGTGTTGATTATCCTTAGCTGTCGTATCTAAGCTCAATCTTACCGATAAAACTACATACCAACACCAATAAGTACCAATCGCCAATAATCCCCCCTCAGTCAAATTAGTCATTAGCATAAATGTTAATAGATACAAAGGCAAAGCTGACTCGGGAAAACTTTCTTTAATCAGATACTTTATACCTCTAAATATATTATTTAAAAGTGAGAAAAAAAACAACAACAATCCGCCCCAACCCAGTTCGCAAAGTATATCAATAAAACCATTGTGGGAGTGTGGTGGTACAAAACCGGATTTAACATCTATAATTCCGTAAGCTGGGTCTTCTAAGCCCCGCCAAGATTGCCAAAATCCTGACATTCCATAACCAAATATAGGATTCTGATGATTAATCCTATCAATAATTAAAGGCCAAAAGTTTGTCCGACCCGTTAAAGTCATATCTTTTTTCAAACCATCCACAACAATAGCCTCTAAATTATTTAACACCAGAATACCAATACATATACTGCCCACCAAAAACAAGAGAAAGCAGAGAAAAGCCCATTTTACAGGTAATTTTTTCAAGAGGGACAAATAAACCCAAAAACTGATTAATATCACCGTCAGAATTCTACTAGCACCGCTACAACCTTTTTGCAATCCTATTAAAGCTATGAGAGTTATAAATAATGAAAAATATCTATATTTCTTTTCCTTAACCGCATATAAAATCCATAAAGAAGCAGTGTTAGCCATTTGAAAAGAAAAAGGATTTTTATGGCTCAAAATTCCCGTCCAACAGCCGTCCGGAGATGGATTTGTTTTCACGACTCCCCACAAAGCCAATAAACAACTAAGCCATCTCAACAACCCATAAATTTCTACCCAACTATATTGTTTTCCTACATAGATAGAAACCAGCGTGATTCCCCAGAGAGTCAAAACAGCCCGAAAACTATGTTCGGGAGTTTGTGACCACAAGGGAGATAAAGTCATCATCAACAAAAACAAACAAAAAAAACAGTCTCCTACAATCCATTTTATAGCTACATTAACTAAATTTCTGGTAGTTTTACTTAACCGAGGAATTAAAATCAACATCATGCCGGAATAAATGGCAAGTTGACCGATAATAGTTGGCGCTGTAGTTTCTAAGTTCATGAAAATGCTAGGATGGAGTTTCTGAAAAATCGTGGGTGTGACTCCAGAGCTACTCGTGATAGTAAAAAAAAGTATGCCTACAAAAATTTTTTCTAATCTGGCAGCAAATTTTTGATGGCGGGCGACTAAAATATAAACAGTCACAAAGGCGATCGCCACGACACACAAAAGCATAAAAGCAAACATCGGAACCCTTAAAATCTCTTTCATCGCTTTACCTCCAACCTCAAATTTGTTACTACCTATGAAATGATTAACCTTTTCTGCTTTACACTGGCTACAGCCAAAGCTTGTGTTGCGTTTCCTACCCTCAAACCAACCGCGCTCAGCCCCACTTCTGCACAACAAGCATTAAAACAGACTAGGATCTAGCTCACTCAGTCGAGTTCCCCCCAATAAGCATTAATACTGACTGCGATCTTGGTGGTGGAGATAAGATTAGAATTATTGAGATCTACGATCTCTCACAGCGTAGTGGGGAGTATCAAGTTTCCGCTGGGGGACTATCAACCTGAGGCAATATTTGCCAAATAAGATAAGTAGATCTGCTGCAAAATAAGTAGGTAAACGCCAATAAATCTTACGGATTGTAACAAAATGTGTATTGCTCTCACCACCGAAAGCGAATTACTGAGTTACCCTCGCAAGGAATATATATATATATTCCCACTCATCTACTTACATTGCTAGTCAAAAGCAAGTGAAACGTTAGCAACCGCTTTCTATGATGAAAGCAATCGCTTTAATTCTGACAACTTTACATTCTGTTACTTAGGCAAGGCTTATTTACGCCTACCGACTTACCTCTCAAGATACTATACTACAAGAAGGAATATCATCTCGATCCCGACATCGACCGCGATCGACCCAAGATAAGTTTATGTTCTAGCTACTTCTAGCTTTGCAGAGAGCGAATATGCCAGTGAGTGTTATCGGAAAAATCAATAATCCGGGGGGTTCAAATTACTTCCTAATACTACTTAAATCCAGCAATTATCAGTGTTCGTGGTTTCAAACCAAGTCGCGCTATATGATAAAGTTGTTGAAGCGATCGGGCAGACTTCTAATGGCACTAGCTCCCGCTTCCCAGTACCAGTTAATTTGAATCAAGGAATCGCTCGATGCTCAAAGCAACCCAGTTATTCAAGTTAATGATATATTTATCGGGGCAGGATCGAGGAATCCTGTCGGGACAGACAAGATTAACACTGCTCTGACAGTAGTGAATAATCGGATTGGTGGAATTATCGTTCATCCCAAATTCCGATAGCAATTCAAACTTTCAAAAAATAGGAAATTAAATCACACTTGTCTTATGGATAAAAAATACTTTCCTTTCCAAAAAAATGAGATAAATGGTCACTATGTGTCTGGATCTTCCGCTAATTACTTAGCTAGTTCCCCAGAAGAGGATGACCAAGTTCTTGATGTGAATTGGGTACTGGCTGTACTCAAACGTCGCGCTCTGGTGATGGTCGCAGTAACTGCAACCCTGGCTGCTATGACTGGTAGTTTAATTCTCTTGAATGCCAAAAAAACTATTTCTGAGTACGAAGGAAGATTTACTGTTTTAGTAGAACCCGTTACCTCTGACGATCAACTACTAAAGCTCTTTGTCCAAGCTCAAAATAATAGTTTAGGTCTCCTTGAATTGAGCAAAATTAAATCGTCTGCTCAAGATAATTACTCGGTGGACTATCAAAGTTTAACGCGGCTTTTGAAAAGCCCGGAAGTGCTAGCACCATTGTTTAACAGATTGCGAACAAAATATCCAAAGTTAGATTATAATCAACTTTATAACCAATTGAATATTCAGCGTATTAGTTTCGTACAAGATGGTAAGGAGGCGGGGACTAAACTATTGGAAATTAGTTATCGCGATCGAGACTCTATCCGTATCAAAGATGTACTGGAAGAAACCTTAAAGTATTACATTGAATATATGCGCCAAGAACGCTTGGCCGTTAACAATCAAGGTATGGAATTTATCAACAAACAAATCCCAGAACTTCAGGAAAAAGTTGATAAATTGCAAAATGAATTACAAATATTAAGAACCAAATATAATTTTAATCAACCAGAAGTTGGCAGTCGCCTTTTATCAGATCAGATAAATAACTTGGCGAATCTTCTCGTAGAAGTAGAATCACAAGTAGCACAAAATAGGCGGCTGTATGAAACGTACAATCAACGCTCAACAATGGGTGATAATCGTTGGATTGTTGAAATCAGTCCTAAGTCTTATGAAAGTTTAATGGGAAAAGTAAATGACATAGAGTCGCAAGTTGCTTTAAGCTCTACTCAATTTTATGAAGATAGCCTTCCCATTAAATCTTTGCGGAAAAAGCAGCAAAGTCTGCGCGATTTAATGCAAAGAGAAGCTAAATCTGTTTTGTTTCAGATGAAAGCACAAATACAACAGTTGGAATCTCGCCAGCGGGTGCTAACTAACAACCAAAAATCACTGAAAGACAAACTAATTCAAATGCCGCAGGCTCAACGTCGCTATGACGAGATACAATTAGAACTAGACATAGCTAAAGAAAATCTTAAACTGTTCCTAGGTAAACAAAAAACTTTACAGCTAGACAGCGGTCAAATTAATAACTCTTGGAAAGTTATAGCTAAACCAGAGTTAGTTAGAGACGACAATGGTGCTCCCAATGTAGTCAAACCAAAACCAACCAAGCGCCATTTAGCTATAGCGATCGTTATTAGCAGTTTACTCGGAATTGCGATCGGTTTCCTAGTAGAAGTTTTAAATACTGTTTTCCATACTCCTGAAGAAATTAGATCGGCAACTAAATGCCCGCTGTTGGGAGTAATACCGATCGCCAAAGCCATCAAAATTAAATCTCGAAGAAGGGAAATTGTTCCTGCTAAATTCACTAGCGTCAGTTCAACGACTAACAGTGGTAGTTTAAGACGAATAATAGTGTCAAATGACAAAGATTTTCCTTTAGTAGAAGCCTTTCACTATTTATACACAAATATTCAGTTATTAAGTGCTGACCAACCGATAAGTTCTTTAACCATTACTTCGACGGTTAAAGGTGAGGGTAAATCCACTGTAGCAGTTTATTTAGCCAAAACTGCTTCTGCTGTGGGGAAACGAGTATTATTAGTGGATGCTAATATGCGTTCTCCGCAAATACACACATACTTTAACCTATCAAATATTAGAGGTTTAAGTAATACTTTGACTTCTGATTTAAGTTTAAATGAGGCTATTCAGCAAGTGCCCGACGATGACAATCTTTTTGTGCTGACTGCGGGTTCTATCCCCCCCGATCCAATTAAATTACTTTCTTCCCGAAAGATGCACTATTTAATGGAACAATTCCTAACTTTATTTGATTTAGTGATTTACGATACGCCACCTTTGATTGGTTTAGCTGACGGTCATTTGCTAGCTTCTCAAACTAATGGTACAGTGCTGATAGTAAAAATAGAAACAACCAATCGGGGCATGGTAAGCAAAGCCTTAGATCAACTAAACATAGCCGATTTTAAAGTATTTGGAGTAGTAGCTAATGGGGTTAAAGGACGATAAAATGGAGTTAGATAGCCGCGGCCAGAAATAATATTATTTTCGAGGTGAGATTTTCCCGAGAAAATAGACTTCTTGCATAAATCTTTTATTGATAAGCCAACCGCAGATGCAAGGCAGATAAACACAGATAAACGCAGATAATTTCCTGAATAGTTTCCGACTTTTGCAAGAAGTCTAATGACTTAGGAACAAAAATTTAATAATTTAAACCACGACTACAGTCCTCTCTCCTATAATCTGGGAAGTAAAAGGAGGCAGAGCCTCCGGATCTGCGTTACCAGGCTCTTCCTGGTAACAAGTGGAATTATTTTTTGAGAATGGTATAAGAAATCGATGTAAAGTGCCAGATAAGTAAAGGAATCTAATTTAACTTAAAACGATCGGGCTGTGAGAACCCCGACTGCTGAAAGAAGTTGGGGTTCTAATTATATCAAGACTTAAGCAAGAGTCTTTCTAGCGCGTTCCGATCGCTCTTCTGCGGTATCCATGACATCCGCCATTTTATCCACCATTTCCCCTGGATAATTTTCCAGTACCCGAGTAGAAAGCGAAATTCGGCCCCGACTTTCATCGAGGTCAACTACCACGGCTTTCAGGGGTTGGCCAGGGGCAAAAACTTGTCCAAGGTTCTCAATATATTTTTGGCTGACTTGCTTGATGTGCAGCAAACCGCTAACTCCTTCCAAGTCCACAAACACGCCAAAAGGCTTAATGCTGCTGACTTTTCCTTCCACCAACTGACCGATTTGCAACTGAGTGAAGGCATTCGATTGAGTAGCCATCCGCTGGGAAAGTACGAGTTTTTCTCGTTCGCGATCGACCTCCAAGAAATTCACGGTCAAAGATTGACCGATTAGCGATTCCATGTTATCGCGTTCGGCTAAGTGCGATCGGGGAATAAAACCGCGCATTCCCTGAACATCCACCGTCACGCCGCCCTTATTCGCCCCAGAAACCCGCACCTGAAGCGCTTTACCAGTTTCCTGCAATTCAACTAAATCTTCCCAAGCTTGCTGAATTTGTAACTGTTTGAGAGACAGAGTAACTTGGCCGTCTGCATCTTGTTCGCGGATAATTAAAAATTCCTGTTCCTCGTCTAGCGGAACCACTTCCGACAAATCCGTTACCGTTCTCAAAGCAGCCTCTTCGATCGGCAAAAAAGCCGAAGACTTGCCGCCGATATCAACATACGCGCCATTTGAGTCATACTCGAACACTTTGCCGCGCACTACTTGTCCCTTCTGGAACTCGTAATTGTGCTGTTCGAGGGCTTTAGCAAAATCGTCCATTGAAAAGGATGGTTTTGCGCTTTGAGAACCTGTAGATTTGGAATTCATGTCAGTTTATTTGTCAGTTGTCAGTAATTTAGTAGTCAGTTGACAGTTGTCAGTTGTCAGTTGTCAGTTGACAGTTGTCAGTTGTCAGTTGTCAGTTGTCATCTGTTGAAGGAAGAAGGAAGATGTTCCGCCACTCTCCCCCTCTACCATCTTCCACTCTCTAAGCTGGTTGAAGTTCCTGTTGAAATAGCTGCTTCACCTGCACCCACGAGTCGGCTGCTGCGGTAGCGTCGTAACTGCCGCGATGGTCGCAGAAGAATCCATGATCGGCATTGTAACGGAAAATTCGGTGAGGAATTCTGTGTTTTTGCAATTCGGCAGCGATTTGGTCAACTTGATCTGAGGGAATGCTGGAGTCTTGAGTGCCGAAAAAGGCGTAGAGAGTGCCTTTAATGTCGGCTGTGCGGGCGATCGTCGGAGTTGGGCCCCCGGGGCTGTTCGTAGCGATACCGGCGCCGTAGAACGAAGCTGTAGCCTTGATTTCGGGCAAAGTAGCGGCGAGGTAGGCGACGTGTCCGCCAAAGCAGAAACCGATGCAGCCAAAACCTTGCTGTTGGACAGATGGTAAGGTTTTGAGGTAATCGATGGCGGCTTGGATGTCGCTCAGGAGTTGGGATGCGGTAGTTTGTTCTTTGTATTCTTTACCGATTTTGATGGATTCGGGTGTGTAGCCGGTTTCAAAGCCGGGGGCTTGGCGCTGATAAATGGCTGGGGCGATCGCCACATATCCTTCCTTTGCTATCCTGTCAGTAACCTCGCGGATGTGCGAGTTGACGCCAAAGATTTCTTGAATCACGATAACTGCGGGAAATTGCCCTGCTGCGGAGGGTTGGGCTAGGTAAGCGGCGATTTGCAAATCTCCGTTGGGAATTGTGACGTTAGCTGTGCGAATTTCTGAGTTAGTCATAGTGAGTTTTCAGGTAGATGTCGCTCTATAGATTTTAACTTGAACGATCGCATTTTTAGGCGATTTGCAAATAGGGTTTTTACGAACTGCGAAGGCGCGTTAGCGAAGAGGCGCAAAGGTGGAGAAGGGAAAGTTAGTGCATTATTGAACATTGAGATATTCGCGGATGTTTTTGAGAATTTTTCTTTGCTTTTTTGAACGGTTGTAACTGCGGGCTAGCAGCCGATCGCCCGATGCCATTACAACAAAAATATCATAATGTGTGTAACCTTCATCGGCTGATTCTCCTTCTGTCAAGATAATAGAAGAATGGCTGCGGAAAATTAATTGCGCTTTGGTTTATTTGAGGATCTTCATATTATGGAGGATACAAACTTAAGAGCGATAGACCGAACATGATATTATCAAGTTAAATAGGTATCAGCTTGACAATAGATTGCATTTACAACTCATCGATCGTCACCAATCCGCCTTCTGTAAACTGAATAACAAGTTCTTGATCATCTAGCAAAGCAGTTCCAATCAAAGGTCGTCTTCCTGTCGCAATTACAAGGACTTCTCGCTCTTCACCATCCCAAAGGACAATCGCCTCGTAAAGTGATAACAACACTTCACTGTTATCTGCCAAATTTGCGGGAATGTCGTGTCTGAAGGTTAACCCCATCAATGAAACTGCTTCTAGAGGAAGGCACAATTCCCCTGTGAAGCCTGTATCTATGACAAACTCAATAGGGATACTTGAGCCATTCGGCAACAAGAATGTCAGCGCGACAGTTGCATGTCTATCCGTCACAATCCCAGAAATCACTTGTAGACTAGCTCCACGACACCACCAAATGATACAGCAACGTTATAGCCAATGCGAATACCAAAGAGTCTGGCGTTTGGATGCTTCTTACTGAGGTTACGTGATGCTTGCAATCCAGTTTTATCGACTTCATAGTCACCTGTCTCAATGTCAATGATGACCATATTGCCAATGTTATCTTCCACTTCCACCTGCTGGCGGATGACGCTTTCGTAAAGTTGCCTTGCACGTCGCGCAACTTCTTCACGGCTTAAAAGAATCGCCTGCATACTTTGACTCCCAATCGCTACGCTACTTTTTTGGACTTCTCTATTATACTTTACGAATCAATAGGATGGCAATGCTCACCTAGTCATTTCAAAATACACAACGAAATTAGTAAGTTTCATGGTTTTGATTTTAAATCAGATATCCCTAAGCAACTTTCGTTGCAGAAAGAATGATATTAACGAAGCACAAGAGGTTTATATTATCTGCTCCACTGTGTTGTGAGACTGCATTTCAATCGACGGGGGCTCTGACCATGTTTCTTCCCAACCACGATTGATTTCAATACAACTCTCTGCATCTTATATCGGAAGATGAGAGTTTATAATTTTGGTTGCATTTGTGATAGTGGTGACGCGATTTGCAGATTTATCTGGAAAAGTTGATACAGTTACAATCCTGGCATAATAGTCTCGAAATCTTTTTCTGTAGCACAGTAGTAGTCCCTGTACAGGGATAGTTTTTATCTGCTGCCAACTCCAACTTCCCCAGTTAATAGTGATCAGGTGACGTTTATTTATATTTTGTGCTTCGGGGACAATTTGCGTCCAAATCAGTCCTACATAATCTCTAGGATCTATGTATTGAACTTGCACACCTACAATCCTCTGTGTATCTCCTAATGATGGTTGATCTGCGATTTCCTTCCAACATAAATCTAAAGCCTTGCAACAAGCTTCAAAGGTAGACGTTTTAATAGAAACACCTTTCAGAAACCGCTTCCAAGTAGTTATAGAAATGCCATTTATAACCAAACACGAAATTTCTGCTTCTAAAATTTCGATTTTCCAATCCAAGTAATCATCCCAATTCCTGCTTGAATTTACATCCAAATGCTTAGAAGCTAGAATCAGCCACCTGGGATCAGTTGCGATCCAACCTCTAGTTTTGATTGCACATTTAATTTGTTTCATTCCACACTCAGAAGCTTTGGAGCTACGCATAATCTATTGATTTAAGTTTGTCAAGTATCATTTTTGCAGAACACCCTGTTTAAAAGTGACCCTAGATGCAACTACCGCTAGATAGTTAAGGTATTCATGTAAAGAAGCAGTATGCTTTTTTCTCACACAGTTACCTTATTGACAAGGAGCAATTGGTCATGAGTAATCCAGGATGGGAAGACGATCTTTTCGGTGGTCGCGATAAAGTGTACATTGACAAAAATAGGAATGAAGTTCATTTGTCTCAGGACTCAGATGCCCGTGCAAAAAATGATGCTATCGGAAAAGGAGAGTATCCACATTACACGGGCAATTGGGAAGGCGATAGCTCCTGGCACTATTCTCAAGATAGCAAAACGCACGACTCCATCAACTCTTACGGTGAAGACGAAGATTCGGACTCTGAACCTAATGGAGAGAACACCACCGCTCCCTTGTTCTAGATATTAGTGTTATACCAGAAAAGGTGGGTTATGCCCGCCTTTTTTAATTGGCTCTCCGGTACTTATGATGATAAACTCCGGTACTTATGATGATACAAGACTCCGAACAGTTTTTTGGGCAGCGAGTGAAACCCGCATTCTACCGTTTATATTTCACCTGCTGTGGAAGCTGGAACCCTCATTCTACCGTTGGTAATTGCAAACTGTTCGGAACATTGATGATAAACAAAGCTAATATATTCGAGAAAACGCCTATTGGGTAAGAATTTCTAGTTACCAATCGCCGACGATCCTACCAAATGGAGCAGCTCAAGACTTGTAATGTTCCAGAGGCGATATCTAGCGGTATATATAAGCATTAATTATCACCATAGCTACGGGAGAGCCATCCAACGCAGCCTTCAATTCATTGATAGATGGATTGTATTTTCGGGAAATCTCTGCTTTAAAACAGGCATCACCGGACAAGGTTTTTGCTCTTGCAAATTCTCGGGTTTGTTCCAAGTAAAAGGCCCTTTTTTCTCCGCCGCCATCCACAGCAAACTTTTTGCTCGCGTCATCGCCACGTAGAGCAATCGAAATTCTTCTGCTGTTTTCAAGTAACCTGCTTGTTCCCAGGCTTCGCCGAGATTTGGTAAAGGATATTTTTCGTGCAAACTCGCTCGAATTTGGGCTCTCGCTACCTCGGCTAATGTGAAATCTCCTAAAAATCTGGCTTGTGGTAAAACTCGCAAATTTCCGGGGATGGTTTGGTCGTGCAGAAATGGCAGAAATACGCAATCCCAATCTAAGCCTTTGGCTTTGTGCATGGTAATAATTGTGAGTTGACCTTTGCTGGTGTAGCGTTCTTCTATTTTGTCGTCTGCATCCACAGGTTCAAATCTTTCGGAAGTAACAATTTCGCTCAAGACTTCCAAAATTTTCTGCATGGAATTGTTGCCGGCTGTTTGGATTGCTACCCGTTCTGCTAATTTGTCGGCGGTGGCTAATTCTGTTTGGTCGTATTGCAGCGCTAAGGCTAAGAATGAGATGATTTGATAGGGCGGGAGTTCTAAGCGTGCTTGCAGCAAACCGCAGCAAAAATAGCGACATTTGAGAACTGGATCTGACTGTTTCGGGTCGAGCGGGCCTGGGTACAGGAATTGTTCGGGGCTGGTGGCAAAGGCATTGTAGTCTTGTTTGGGGATGAGTTGCCGATCGCTCAAAATCTTTAATGCTGCTTTGAGGTAGTCTGGTGAGTGCGGGCGATCGAGAAATTGCAGCAGTGTTAATATTTCCCAAGGTACTTGAGAATGTCTGTCCCGCTCTCCCACATCCTCAATTTTAATCCCATATTTACGCAAATCACAGCTCAATCCGTGTTTTTGCGGATTTTCTAGGACTTCTTTGATAAATTTGCCTTGTTTGTTTTCCCGCACTAAAACCGCCATGGATTTCAGATTTTCTAAGGCCAATTTGGCGCGATTTTCCTCATCGCCAGATTCGAGATTTTTCTCATGGCTTCCCCATACAAAATCCGCCGGCAAAAATTCCTCCACTAACTCAATTACCCGCTTCCCAATTAACTCGACTGTATGGTAAACATCGCGGGGACTGTGCAACTCTAAGCCAATCCCAATCGGGGCGGGATTTGCATCATGCTGCGGGTCGTCGCTGGGTACTGGCTTAATAGTTTGGTCGCGAAAAGGCTGTTCTGTTCCCGCCAATTCCGAGCGATTTACCCATTGCAACATAAAGTTAGCTGCATCGATAATTACCTGGGTGCTGCGGCCTGCACCGTCCATTGTCGCTAAGTTTTTCTTAACTTCGCAGTCGTCACAAAATTGGTTAAAATAAATCGGGTCTGCGGGAGTGAAAGTAGAATTAATTGCTTGATTTGGGTCGCCAACTCTGATAAAATTTTCAAGTGAGTTAGGACTGTCGGTTTCGCTAGCTAATATTTTCAAAAGCTTAGTCTGCAAAGGTGTCGAGTCTTGGGCTTCGTCCTCGAAAACCGCAAATACTTGCTTTTGCTCGATCGCCCTGGCTCCCGGATCGTCCAACACCCGCAAAGCTGCTAAAATCATTTCGTCATAATCGATCAATTCCCGGCTCCTCAACAAAGCCTGATATTTTTGATATAAACCGCCAGCTACGGCTAAAATCTCATAACCGTCAGCCGAATCAAGAGCGCTCATTTCTAACAACTGTTCGGGAAACAAACCCGAAGATTTCGCCTCGTGAATCACAGTTTTAGCTAACTGCGGCAAAATCTCCGTCCGCAAAACCGATTGTCGCCGCAACCTCTCCGTTTCTTCTCCGTCGAATTGCTGTCCTTCTAACAAAACTTGATATCTGCGGGGATTTTCGGCAATCCAAAGCTCTACACAAGTGCGAATTAAGCGGTGATTTTGAGTCGGAGTTACTAAAGTAGAATTTTCTAAATTTAAACCCGACAAATCGGGATGACGCATCGCAATATTTAACGCCAAACCGTGCAAAGTGTGCACGGCAAAACCGCCTTGATATAAAGACAATTCGGCCAATCTTTGGCGAATTTTAGCTTTAATATTAGCAGCAGCCGATCGCGTAAATGTCACCACAATTAACTGACGGCGGTTATAAAGTCGGTGGCGGGCGATCGCAATTGCCGCCGCAGCAGCCATTCCCGTAGACTTCCCGGCCCCTGGAACCGCCGAAACCGCAAGGGGGCCGCCTTGCCAATCCGCCATCTCGTGCTGGCCCTTACGCAAGCTGTCGCGAATTTTCAGACAAGCTTGTTCTCGCAAAACGGCGGCAATCTCTGAGTTTGAAAGTGCACAGGCCGCATCCGGGCGATCGATCTCGGTGGTCGATCGGCTAAAATCAGAATCAAATTCATCAGTCATTACTACATCCGCGTTTATCTGCGTTGATCTGCGGTTAAAAATCTAAAAATCTTCAACCTCTACCGTTTCCATTTTTGTATCGGCTAAACTAACATCATCTATCTGAGCTTAAATTAAAACCAGCATAAAATCCAATACCCAAACCTTTTTACAGGAAAAACCCCCAATGAAAACTCACATCAAAACCAATTCCCCGCCGCACAAGCCAAACCCAAACCCAGCCAACAACAGCACAACTCGCTTTGCAGTTGTAGCATTCTTAACTTTATCCTCCGCCATTGCTTTGCCAAGCTGCGGCGCAGCTTCACCCCGCAGCAGTGAAAACCAAGTTGCCGCATCGGCTCCACAATCGGCACCCGCAGCAGAGCGAGCAGGCACAGCATCAAAAAATGCTGATGTATCAAAAAAACCAGCCGCAGACACTCCAGCAACTGCTCCCCAACTGATTAAAAAAGCCGCAATGAGTGTAGTTGTCAAATCAATTGACACCAGCACTAAATCTGTTACCGATATTGTCAAAAAACAGCAAGGCGATATCTTGGGTTTCCAAAACCAAAAGCCACCTGATTCTAGTATCCGCCAAACAGCAACCGTCGATATTCGTGTCCCTCAAGAAAAGTTAGAAACTACTTTAGATGCTTTAGCAAAACTCGGAAGTGTACAGAACCGAGGGCTTAACGCTGAGGATGTTACCACTCAATTAGTTGATAATGATGCTAGGTTGAAAAACCTCCGCAAATCGGAAGAAATGGTGTTAAAAATTATGGAGCGCTCTGGTTCTGTCGGCGATGTGCTCAAGGCTTCTCAAGAGTTAAGCAATATTCGGGAGTCCATCGAACGGATTGACGCCCAGTTAAAAAGTTTGCGAAATCAAGTAGCCTATTCCACTATTAACTTAACTTTAGAAGCAGCAGTATCGGCTCAGCAAGATCCCGAACCTTCTCTCGGTTTGCGGATGCAGGAAACTTGGGGAAAAGCGACTCATTCTGTGGGCGAATTGACGCTTGGTTTGTTTGCTTTGGGTATTTGGATGTTGGCTTACAGTCCTTATTTCCTGGTAATTGGGGCGGGAATTTACGGTTTTAATCGATTTAAGAAACAGCATTCTGTTCCGAAAATTCAAGAACCGAAACCGCCTGCTGCAAATTAGTCAACTGTCAACTGTCAACTGACTAATCGTCTATTTGCCATCCATCTTTGGTATAATCTTCATCGACAATCTTCTTGGGCCGCATCACCAGCACAACCCGCCCTAAAATCGAAAGCTCGGGGGATGTTTCAAACCAGTTCAATTCTAAATTTCCCCCGTTATCGGCGAGGAAATAACTGTCAGCATCCCACTGTCTTTGGGCGCGATCGGCAATAATCAAAACTTCTTCAACTTTACCTTGCAGCGGTACCGGCAGTCGATCGCTCATTTCCAAAACCGCCACCGGATCTTCAGCGTTCAAAATTACCTGCCATCCGGGAATCGCCACCCAAGCTCCAGCTCCCGAAAATTTTACCATTCGGAACGGCCCGATTTCCTCCGGCAAAGGCACTGCCAGCAAATCTGACGTAGAAAGCGGCAATTTGCCCACCACCGGGACAATCCGCGGCAATTGTTCCTCAGAATCGAGCCTGTAGACGGGCAAGCGGGGCGCTTCCCGCCTCGCAACTACGGTAAAATCGACGAGCAACTGCTCGATTTGCGCCCTAGCGCTTTGGCTACTAGCTAATTTTAGGCCGCGAGCAATTAAGCGCGATCGCTCTTGCAAATCGCTTTTCTGTCTCGCCAACTGCCAGCACTGGTAAGCTACAGCATCCCCTGGAGTGTCTGTGAACCCCTGCGGCAGGCTTCCGAAGTGCGAAAACTCTTTGATCGCTTTGGCAACTTGGCGAGCATCGTCAACATCCAAATTGTGGGCTAGCATCAAAGCAGCCGCTCCGGCCCGCTCTACTTGTGAAAGAATCCGAAACTCGTATAAAATATCACTTCCTTTGCGGAGAAAGTGCGATCGAACTTCCTCCGAAGCGCCAGCGTTGACCATGCTGGTGTAAACTTGGGCTGCAACGCCGACCTGATTTTGCTGAATTGGCTCAAAACCAGTTTGTTCAAAAATCTGCTGAGAGTTGCAGCCCGCTTGCAGCAGCGCCGTACAAGCCTGTCCCCACTCTACCCAAGTGCCTTCCTTGCGGCGGAGCGATCGAATTAACTTTTCGACATCCACAGCATTAGTGGAGGGTGCAGATGCAGAAGCGGAGGAATCTTGAGGTGTATCAGTCATAATTGAATCAAAAATCAGCGTTAAGTTATGTTTGATTGGATACCAGTAAAGCTCGTGTCGCGGCAGAGCGATAGATTGATAGTAAGGGAGTTATGAGACTATTGTTACAGGATAGTTGCTCGCCTAAATTTACAGAGGGGAGTTTATCGTATTGTTATGGATAATGCCATTCCAGAGCTCGATCAAATTAAACGCCAGCTCATGACACTACACCGACCGAAAAAACCCAAAATGCTGGTAGTAGACGACGAACCAGACAATCTGGATTTACTCTACCGCACTTTCCGACGAGATTTTAACGTGCTCAAAGCTGAGAGCGGGATTCGCGCCTTGGAAGTCCTTGGCATCGAGGGCGAGGTCGCCGTCATCATTTCCGACCAGCGAATGCCAGAAATGAAGGGAACGGAGTTTCTCAGCAAGACCGTGCCACAGTTTCCGAATACGGTCAGAATTATTTTGACTGGTTTTACGGACATTGAAGACTTGGTGGATGCGATCAACTCTGGACAGGTTTACAAGTATATCACCAAGCCTTGGGACCCGAACGAATTGAAAATGGTGGTGCAAAAGGCGGCCGAGACCTATGAAGTTCTCAAGCAGCGGACTGAGGAATTGCACCGGGCTCAAAATCAAATACAACTGTTAGCAACAATCATGCAAACGGCTGTGGATTATCCGAGTTTGGAAGCAAGTTTAGAGCCAATTGCTACTGCTGTTAGCGATAATTTTTTGGCGGACGCTTGCATTTTGCAACTGGTGGAAGGAACTGTTTTGATGCCAGCCCAAGGCAGTCACACCAGCGGCCAAAATGTGGAAAATTGGCTGGCTGATGACCCTCTGGTGCGAGAGGCAATCTCCTCTCAAACTATGCAGGGTGCTGTGAATATTGCCGGCGACACAGCCCTAGCGACTCTGCCACACTATCAAAAATCTGGCATTCAAGCTCACCTGAGCGTGCCGGTGATTCACAAAGGTCGATCGATCGCCCTGATGTCCATCCAGTGGAAACAACCTTGTTCCCTGCGCCCCGACGAACTCACAACAGTTCACCTCGCCGCTCAACAAGTGGCTTTGGTACTGACAAGTTTTCAGGGCCAGTAGTCAGTAGTCAGTAGTCAGTAGTCAGTAGTCAGTAGTCAGTAGTCATTAGTCATTAGTCATTAGTTATCAGTCATGAGTTATCAGTCGGATCTATGTCTTGAGTTTAAAATTATCGCAAACCAATGATTCAAGACAAAAGATCGCCACTCGCTAACAAATAAAAAAGCATTAATGACTGGCGACAGCATGACATGAATGGACGGATTAATGATTTTTTCCTGCTGAACAATCACCAATGACTAATGACCAATGACTAATGACCAATTACCAATTACCAATTACCAATTACCAATTACCAATGAGTAATAATGCAGAACAAATTAAAACTATATTTAATCGAATTGCACCAGTTTACAACCAAATGAACGACTGGTTGAGCTTTGGGCAGCACCGGATTTGGAAACAAATGGCAGTGAAATGGAGCGGTGCGGGCCCCGGAAATACTTGTTTAGACTTGTGCTGTGGCAGCGGGGATCTAGCTTTGCTGCTGGCAAAACAAGCAGGCCCTACCGGCTGCGTATTTGGAGTAGATTTTTCCGCCGCACAATTGGCCGTTGCGGGCAGGCGCGATCGACCTTTTCTCACCCCTGCAAGCCCCATTTCCTGGGTAGAAGCTGACGCCCTAGACTTGCCTTTTGCTGACAATTACTTCGACTGCGCCACCATGGGTTACGGCCTCCGCAACGTAACGGACATCCCCCGCAGTCTTCACCAATTGCACCGCGTACTCAAACCGGGTGCTAAAGCCGCTATTCTCGACCTCCACCGCCCCAGCAATTCCCTGATGCGGAGCTTTCAGCAGTTTTATCTGGACACCCTCGTAGTGCCCGTTGCTCAGCAATTTGGGATGACTCAAGAATATGCCTACATTAATCCTAGTTTAGAAAAATTCCCGATCGGCCAGCAGCAAGTTGCGATCGCCCGCGAAGCCGGATTTGCCACCGCCATCCACTATCCCATTGCGGGAGCTATGATGGGAGTATTGGTACTTGCTAAAGCAATTGACAATTAAAAATGCTTGCAGAAGACGCTCGCGGTTGAAACCGCGTCTATAAAAACAAAACCCGCCTCCGCGGGTTGAAGACGGGGCCGTTAAAATTACGTTATTCTCTTTACACCGCGGAGGCGGACATCGTTTGTATAGATGCGGTTTCAACCGTACGTCTTATCTGAACCGTATTGATTTTTAATCCCTTATGAATCCGTCTGACATTTGGCTGTTGCTGGCCCCACCTGTAGTGGGAGGAATTATTGGCTATTTCACCAACGATATAGCTATCAAAATGTTGTTCCGCCCCTATCGAGCCATTTACATCAAAGGGCGGCAGTTACCTTTCACTCCCGGCTTGATCCCCCGCAACCAAGAACGCTTGGCCAAGCGAATTTCCGACACAATTATGGGTTCGCTGCTGACGCCGCAAGAACTGCAAAACTTAGCGCGGCGCCTGCTGCAAACTGAGCGGATGCAGTCGGTAATTCTCTGGCTGTTGCAGTTGGCGCTGGATCAGGTAAAAGCAGACTCCGAGCAAAAAACCGCTAAAATTCTCGCTAACATTCTGCGAGATTTGCTGGGGGAATCTGTGCCGCGAATTCTCAAAGTTTTGGCGCGCCGAGAAGATTTTTTAGAAGCTCAACTCAACCAAATTTTTGACCAAGTTTTGCTGGAGATTCAGCTAACAGAAGCTCAGGCTGGTCAGTTGGCTGATTGGCTGTTGCAGGTAGTAATACCGCCGGAAGTGCTGCGACAGGCTTTGATTGACTTTTTGACCGATCGCAATATTTCGATTATCGATGAAGGGTTTCGAGAAAAAACCAGCGGCACTTATTGGGTAGTAGCAAATTTGTTTGGTTTGCGTAACACTTTAACTCGACTGCGGACTTTTTGTCTAGATGACAGACAAGTGACAAATCAACGGTTAGCAGAGTTAACTGTTTCTTTGGGAATTCGCGGGCGACTTCAGGAATGGCTGCAAAATTTGTCGATGCAAAATTTACCAGTTTCGACGGTGAGACAGTTGCGAAAAACTATGCGCGACAGCGTTCGCAACTACGTTCAAGAGCGGGGTACGGAGGTACTTGAGGGGTTGAGCAAATCTATTGACTGGGAAAATATTTCGCGGTTACTTCTGAATCGATTGCAAACTTCAGCGGTAATGAACGCTTCCCTAGAAATTGTCAGCAAAGAACTGGCTTTGGTTTTAGATCGCTATCTGGAGCGGGATTTAGAAAGTATTGTAGCTCAGGCTATCCCGATTTTGAATATCGATCAGGTAATTGTCGATCGAGTAAAAGGTACTTCTCCCGAAGATTTAGAGTTAGCAATTCAAGGAATCGTCAAAAGCGAGTTGCAGGGAATTGTAAATTTAGGAGGCGTTTTGGGCATTTTTGTCGGCTGTTTGCAGACAGTTGTGCTTTTGCTTCAGCGTTGATTTATTGCGGCAGTTGTGAGATATTTGTTGTAGGCACAGAAGACCGGGCGGTTGAAACCGCACCTATACAAACTCTCACCCGCCTCCGCGGGTTGAAGACTGAGCGATTACAATTAGGTTATTTTATTCATTCCCTCCGTTGCTCGGAATTCGTTTGACTCTTCCGCGGTTTCAACCGTACGTCCGATCTAATTTACTTATTTCTTAAATCTATGCCAGCCCCAAATTCGGACGATCGCCCCTACATCCCCAAAAACCCGCGCAACCTCAGCCGCCAACAATACGAGCGTTTAACCGCAGAAATCGCCGCTCCCTACCGGCCTTTGCGACAGTTTGTCTACGTAGCTTGTGGCGCTTCCGGTTTCATCGGTGGCGTGGTTTTCCTCGCTAAAATTGCCTCGGGCCGGGAAATTGGCTCTGCTTTGCCAAATTTTGCCCTGCAAGTCGGAGTCGTGGCTCTGATGGTGTTTCTGTTTCGCCTTGAGCAGCGCGCCGAAGCCCGATCGCCCAAGTCAAAGTAACAAAAATTTACAAATCGATACAAAATGATATTTGAGGCAAAGAAAAGTTATAAATATCAAGAAATTATTACGAAACCCTGTCCAAGCGATCGATCCCTGTCATTATCAGAAAGAATTGGTTTAAAGCCGGAGCCCCGATCGGGAGAAATTAAAATCAGACTATTCATTACTCCAATCCTCGGACTTCTTTTGTCTAGTGCTGTCAACTGTCGAGCGGTCAACTGTCAACTGAATGAAAAAGACCCTAAATATACAAAACAAATTTAAGCCCAGCGCCAGCCTTCACTGATAGAAGAGTCGGTGTTGGGCATTTTGCTAGGAGCGGGAGATTGGGAAATGTGCCAAAGTCGAAGTAGAAAAAGATGTTGGGAGATTTTACGATGAGCCAGTCATTTTTCAAAGGGCGGTGGACGTTATTTGTAGCAGCAGGTGCGGGAATTGTATTTTACAGCAGTGCTGCGGCGGCGGCCGAAAAGGTAGTGCTCAAATACAGTGCGATTCGGGTGACTTTACAAGTCAGCGAATTAGAAATTTTTGCAGAAACAGGGAAAATGTCGCCCGGGTTAGAAATGCTGCTGGGAAAGGCAAAAAAAGACCCGGAAGTGGTTCGCAGCAGTCTGACGAGACCGCTGAAAGTCAGTCAAAGGTTTTTGGATGAAACGCTCAACAGTAGTGTTGGGAAAATAATTCTCGATGAAGTGGGTCAGGTAATTCGGACTCCTTCTGGGAAAGCAAATCGAGAAGCTTTGCGCGAGGCCTTGGTGCTATCTGCAACTAATGATAACGAGATTACGCTGCTGGAAACGATGAAGAATTATCCGGCTGCTGAGATTGACGTTGAGGGCGATCGCTTAGTTGAAGCTTACGGTAAACTTGTAGCTTTGTCAGAACAATTGGGCGGCGTTTCAGAACGGCTGCAAGATATTCTTAACAAGATTCGCCTGCCGAGACTGTAGCGGAGTTTGTCAAGGTGGGTTGTTTTGGGCGATCGATCCGGTGAATGTTTCTGAACCTGCATAAATTACAGCAGAGTCACATTTGATTTGTGCAAAATTTGCCTGATTTTAACTTGGCTGTCAAAGAAGTCTAGGGATAAATATTCAATGGTTGACAAAAAAATAAATAAAATATCCGTATTTTTACTTAAAAAAGTATTTTGAGAATAACAATGTGGACAAGAGCTTCTGTATCCTCCATAAACTGAAATACGATCGGGTGGACATTGCAGATTATGTGTCTTAAGATAGAGAAACGCTGTCAGAGTCAGGCGATTGTAGAAAAACGGCCAGTCTGTTGTAAGCTCGCACTATAACAGATGCCATTATGCAACATATTTCCAAAACTCTTGACTAAAAAAAGTTGAAAAAAAGGGTGAGAGACTGTATTAATTAACAGCACCTCAAATCCCAATAAAATCGTACCGATCAGGGTAGTACACTTTCACTCGCTCGACTCTATTTACTGAGTAACACAAGCAACATGAGCAACAATCCTATTCGTTCAAAAGACCGTTTCTTGGTTTTCGGCGCTCCGGCGATCGAAGATGCTGAAATTCAAGAAGTGGTGGCAACCATGAAAACAGGTTGGTTGGGTACAGGCCCGAAAGTCATGACTTTTGAAAATGACTTCAAAGCTTACAAGGATTCCCAGTACGCGATTGCAGTCAATTCCTGTACGGCAGCACTGCACTTGAGCATCCTCGCTGCTTCGTTAAAACCCGGGGATGAAGTCATTACTACTCCGATGACTTTTTGCGCTACAGTTAATGCGATCGTCCACGCCGGAGCAACACCCGTACTGGCAGATGTAGATCCGGTGACAATGAATATTGACCCGGCTCAAGTCGAAGCTAAAATAACTTCCAGAACTAAAGCAATTTTACCGGTTCACTTCGCCGGTCGTCCCTGCGATATGGATGCGTTGTGTGAGATTGCTAGCCGTCACAATTTGAAGTTGATTGAAGACTGCGCTCACGCGATCGAAACCGAGTACAAGGGAAAGAAAGCAGGCACTTTTGGCGACTTCGGATGCTTCAGCTTTTATGTCACCAAAAATATCACCACGGGCGAAGGAGGCATGATTCTGGCTCGCGCTCAAGAAGACGCTGACAGGCTGAAAATTTTAGCGCTGCACGGTATGAGCAAAGATGCTTGGAAGCGCTTCGGCGACTCGGGTTACAAGCACTACCAAGTGGTGGAAGTCGGTTTTAAATACAATATGATGGATCTGCAAGCTGCGATCGGCATTCATCAAATGAAACGAGTCGCCCCTTATTGGCACCGCCGGGAGCAAATTTGGCAGCGCTACAACGAAGCATTTGCGGATCTGCCGATTACTTTGCCCGCGAGCCCCGAACCGGATACAATTCACGCTTATCACCTCTACACAATTCTGGTAGATGAAGCTAAAGCAGGAATCAGCCGCGACGAGTTTCTCAACGCTATGAATGCTGAAAATATCGGTGTCGGCGTACATTACATGAGTATGCCGGAACATCCTGTCTATCAAGAAATGTTTGGATGGCAGCCGGAAGACTATCCGAATGCTAGTTACATCGGACTGCACACAATTAGTTTGCCAATTTCGGCAAAATTAACTGATGCAGATGTTGAAGATGTAATTGCTGCTGTTAAAAAGTGTTTGGCGATCGGCAAAGCTAAAAGTCCTGTTTTAGCAACCGCAGGCTAAAGTTTTCCAGTAAACCCCAATTAAGATAACCCCTAACTGCTTCCCTTAGCGAATCAGTTAGGGGTTATCTTAATCAATCTCAAATCGCCTGTGCAATGTGATTGTGTTAAGCCGAGTTGAAAAACTTCCCAGGTATTTTGTGCCTGCGATCGCAAATGTTGACCTAATTATGGGTGAATACGGTTCACTTAAGTTTGTATCACCTGGAGATCCCCCTAAATCCCCCTTAAAAAGGGGGACTTTAATACAGCTCTTGTCCCCCCCTTTTTAAGGGGTGTGCCAGGGAGATCGGGCTTAAGTGAACTGTATTGAATTATGGGTGGATTTTCGATTGTAGTATTCAGAAGCCAGCCGTTGTTCAAACAACCACTGTTTGCTGTCAGGGGAATCATCCAGCCAGCGATCGATCAATTGGGCCCATTTGACAGGGAGGCGCAACTGATGCCAGGTGAAGTGAGAAGCCACAGAAATATTGTGGTAAAGCGCTGAATCCGAAATTAGTTTTTCCATACATTCCGCTAAAGCCAGAGAGTTCCCCGCCTCAAAAATCATGGAATTAACGCCATGCTTCAAGTGAGTTTTAAACATCGGGTGATCCGAAGCTACTATCGGGGTTCTAGTGCGTAAAGCGTGCTGAATTGTCAGGGGAAAGCCTTCGGGATATTCGTGCCTGCTAGTAACTAACACAACATCGGATTCTCTCATTAAAGGTTCTAGAGTCTGAGTTGGCACCATTCCCAGAAATTCTACAGAATCTTTAATTTGCAACTCTTTTACTCGCTGGGCAAACAACTCTTCTTCGCCTTTACCTGCCATTTTTAAATGAACTGATATATTCCGCTCTCTTAACTTTGCTACCGCTTCTAAGATATCGCCAACTCCCTTGCTTTGTACTAACAAACCAGCGTAAAATAGGTTCAAGGTTTTGACGCCCGCAGGGATTTCTTTCGGCGCAAGAGAACCTGGGTCGCTCTCTAAAAGGAAGTCCCAAGGAATTATTTTATCGGGTTTTACTCCAATTTCTTTGAACAATAAAGAGGAAGTAATGCCGTAAGTTCCCACCCATTCTATTTGCTTATTATTCAACAACTTAGCTAGGAAATAGTTGTGGAATTTATTGCGCCAAGTAGTTGTGCCAATAGATTCGGCAAATACAGCGATGGTTCTAATTTTGTTTTTTATAGCCCACTTAAAAACGTCTGGAATAGTCGTCCGCATGACTAAATGAGTCGGATTTTGCTCGGCAATTAATTCGATCAATCTCTTGGTATCAAATTTGTGACTAAATCCACAATTGATCGCCCGCACGCCGTTTTCTAGCACCCGGTTCTCAAATTTTGGTGTCATGCAGCAAATAACGGTTACTAACTCCGCTCGTTTTGCCATCTCGGTAACGGCATCAACAGAATATTTCTGAGCGTAGTAGTTTTCACTTCCCCCTCCAGCCAAGCGCTGAAAGGTTTCTGCGTAATCGCCCCCATACTGAACTATGACTAAGCGCATTTTCCTAAACTCTGGTTGTATAGTATTTGATCAGACTTACGGTGCAAAAGATTTGTAATCAGGTTGATTTGGACAGTTTGATGTACCGCCACGACCACACTGTCAATTTTATTTTGCTTCAGTCCTATTATAAAGAGTTTCGGAAATAGACACGTGAATACAGAGCGGCCGCAGTCGCTTTGTATGGGGGGTTTGGGGCTAATTTTATCTCTCTTTTTCTGAGTGTGTGTTGCAGGTAGGATGCGGGAATTAACCCCGACTTCATAAGTAGAAATACTGTCCCCTACAATTTGATGGCCGAAGTTGCGATCGGCACTCACTTTCGGCACTCAGTTAGCATATTGGAGGGGATGCCAGCAGAATTAGCCTGTAAAATTTACAAATCGTGACAATATTTCGTTTGAGGGCGCTCAGTAAGCCAAAGTTTCTAAAGTTTCGCGCAGATAGGAGCGAACCTGCTGATCGATGGTGACATTTTGCTGCTGGCTCTCAAAATTGAGTTCTAGTTGCCAGCGTTGAAATCCTGAACTTGCGCCGATCGCGGATTTGAGACTGCCCCAGATTTCCGAATCTTCGCACAGCTCGATCGGCTCTGCGGCTTGAGGTTGTTGTGCGATCGGTGAATAATTCGCCATATTGTGATACCTCTGTTTTAATCCCCTGTAAGGATTGAAAGCTTACCTTGACTCTCTCTATTATAGATTCTTCTCTCCAAATAGCCAATATAAAATATCCACAACTTGCGATTAAAAATTAAATATTAATAGTATTAATAATCTCAATCTGAGCCGGGGCCTTACCTATTTTTTTTACAGCATACATCTGTCGAAATTAAAGTAGCTGAAACTACAATTTTGTCCATTTTCATTTTTTATTTCACTTTTCGATCGACTATTCGGGTAGGGATGTAGCGCCGTTGGTGTCAGCAGGTTCTGGGTTGACAATACTAGCGGCTGACAAATTCCCTATGCTTTCTGCTGGCCCAATTGACTCTGCGGGTGCAGTCTCTGCGGCAGTTATCTCGCCCGCAAAAGCTGGCAAAAGTCGATCGACTTGCCAACGGGCGATCGTAAAATCCTGCCGAATTTTTTCTAAAACATGAGGCTTTGTCGCTGCAAATTCTGATTCCGGAGTCAGCAAAACCGCCATAACACCAGCAGACACCTGCAAAAACAAATTGCTAGCTAAAAAAGCAGAAGCCGCCAACAATAATCCAGCCCAGCGCCAGGAAGGAGGAAACGGAGCCACCCCAGCAGCGAGGGGAGCAAATCGATATAGCTGCCACAAAATTACTGCCAACAAAACAGCGATAAAAAAAGCGATAACTTGATTTAAATTAGTTTTAAACCGACTCAGAATCTGCTGCTGTGAAGAAGTTAAATTCTGTGGTTTCACCGCCACAACTAAAATACTAAAAATGTAAAAAGGGCGGAACCACTGCATCCACAGCACAGGAGCAATACCTGCTACACCCACTAAAAACACTTCTAACCAGACAGGGAGCATGGGAGAACCCACTGCGAGTCCCAGCAAGCACAGTCCCAAGAAAATCGGCAGTGTAGCCGCCCCAGACAGGTGAATCCACAAAAAAGGCTCAGACCAAAAAGAACGCATATCGATTGGATATTTAAGATTTGAGATTTTGGATTGAGGATTTAAAAAGTGAAACTTTAAAATTCAAGGCAGGTGATTAGCCTGCCTTGAATCCAAAATCCTCAATCCCAAATCCCAAATTATGCCGAGAGAGTCCGGCGCTTAGTCACCATGCGGTAGGCTTCAATAATATCGCCATCCGCCCAGTCGCTAAACCCGCTCAAGGAAATACCGCATTCAAAGCCAGTATTGACTTCCTTGGCATCTTCCTTCATCCGTTTGAGGGAGTCGAGGACACCTTCGTAAACGACATTGTTGCCGCGGCGCACCCGAACCTTACAGTTACGGACGACCTTGCCTGAGAGTACGTAACATCCAGCCACAGCCCCGCGACCGATCGCAAAGACAGCGCGGACTTCCACTTGACCCAGAGGTTCTTCCACCAGTTCGGGTTCCAGCAGGCCTTCCATTGCCCCTTGAATGTCATCCAAGAGGTTGTAGATGATGCTGTATTCCCGCACGTCTACGCCAGCTTGATCAGCCGCTTGGCGAGCGCCGGTGGCGAGATTGGTATTGAACCCGATAATCACACCATTACTGGCGGCGGCGAGGTCAATATCCGTTTCAGTGATTTCTCCTGGAGCAGATAGCAGTAGTCGGAGTTGAACTTCTTTTTGAGGAAGTTGAGTCAGAGCGCCGACAATTGCTTCGAGGGAGCCTTGGACATCTGCCTTCAAGATCAAGTTGAGTTCCTTAAGAACGCCTTCCTTAGCTTGTTGAGAGAAGCCGCTGAGGCTGATCCGGCCGCCTTGCAGCAGACGGGAATCTCGTTGGGATGTAGCTCTTCCGCTGGCGATCGCCGCTGCTTCTTTTTCGTTTCCGAAGACATCGAACTCATCTCCGGCGCGAGGCACTTCCCGTAAGCCCAGCACTTCCACCGCGAAGGATGGAGTTGCTTGCTCTACGTGATCGCCCCGGTCATCGATCATTGCCCGCACCCTGCCCAGAGCAGAGCCTGCGACCACAATATCGCCCACTCGCAGAGTACCGTTCTGCACCAACAGAGTTGCCACAGGGCCTCTTGCCTTGTCGAGGTGAGCTTCAATCACCGTACCCTTAGCAGGTCGGTTCGGGTTAGCGTTGAGGTCTTCCATTTCCGCGACTGTCAGAATCATTTCCAACAGCGTATCCAGGTTTTCGCCTCGAATAGCGCTGACTGGAACCATCGTGACATCACCGCCCCAGTCATCTGCGACCAAGCCGTACTCAGTCAGCTCTTGCTTGACCCGTTCCGGCTGAGCGCCCTCCTTGTCAACTTTATTGATAGCCACGACAATTGGCACTTTCGCCGCTTTCGCGTGGCTGATAGCTTCAATTGTCTGAGGTCGCACGCCGTCGTCCGCCGCCACCACCAAGATGGCGATGTCCGTAACCCGCGTTCCCCGAGCCCGCATCGCTGTAAAGGCTTCGTGTCCAGGCGTATCCAAAAATACCACCTGTTGGCTCTTGCCTTCGTGTACCACATCTACGTGGTAAGCGCCGATGTGCTGGGTAATCCCCCCAGCTTCTCCCTGAGCCACCTTTGTTTTGCGGATCGAGTCGAGCAAAGTAGTTTTGCCGTGATCCACGTGGCCCATAATCGTTACCACTGGCGGACGGCGCTGGAGGTATTCCATATCGGTGGCGTCCAGCATCTCGATCAGTTTTTCCGCTGGGGCTACTTTTTCTGGAGTTTCTACCTCTACACCCATTTCTTCGGCTACCATTCTCACCGCTGAAATGTCCAGGGTTTCGGTAATGTTGACCGCAATACCTTTAGAGAACAGGCGCTTAATAATTTCGGTTTCGGGAACAGCCAAAGTAACTGCTAGTTCTTGAACGGTCATCGGTCTGCTCAGCAGCAGTTTTTCTGGACGTTCTACCTTAGCTTCCGCTGTTTTGCCCCGATTGCCGCGTCCGCCTGAAGAACCAGAAGAACTTTTATCGTGAGAAGGGCCCGGTCTCTTATTTTTGCCGCTGCTTCCAGGTGCGCCCGGAGTTGGTGTTGACTTGGGTGCTGCTTGTGTCTTCGCTTTAGCTGGGCGAGCTAAGGATAGGCTGACCGTGACTGGTGCTGGCATATCCAAGCCGTTTTCTAAGTCATCATCATCCTCATCTATCGGCTTGAGGCGATTACGTTGTTTGAGTTTGGCAGCCTTAGCAGCCTTAGCAGCATCTGAGTTTTCTTCGTCGTCTTCTTCCCAAATGACCGAAGTCTTTTTGGCAGGACGAGGGAGGGAGGGCCTTTCGAGGAGAAGAATCCCGGAGTCCGGCGTATTATCTTCTTCATTGTCATCAGTGTCATCCCCTGCGGCTCCGGTGTCGCCACCGCGGCTACGCAGCCCGGTGGCTGACGTTGCGGGGGCAAGGCTCCGGCGTGGGCCGCCGCCTGGTTGGGGTCGATCGGCAAGTGCAGTTTTGACTGGCCCACCAGCGCCTTCCCGGCGCGGTCTTTGGGCGTCGGTACCTCCTGGTGCGGGTCTGCTGGGGCGGCTCGGTCTGGCCGGTGCTTCCAGAGTTTCTGTTTGTTCTGATAGCTCTTGCTCAGTTTTGGCAAGTTTGAGTACCGGCTTGTTTCCCAGACTTTGTGGGGTGCGCGTCGCCGACTCCGACGCCCCTCTGACTGGCGGCGACGTGAGTTTTGCCCCAGGCGGCGCTGGAGGGGCGACTGGCTGGCGCTCTCTGCGTTCGGGAGCCTTTTCCGACGGCGGTTGAAGTGCTGCTGGTGCTGCTGGTGCTGCTGGTGCCGGGCCCTGGGCAGTTGTTTCCGGGGCGATCGCACCTACAGTTTCCGTCAATGTTTCCAACACTGTTTCCGACACTGTTTCCGACACTGTTTCCGGGGCACCCGCCGAGACAGCGACATTTGGCTTCGACAGTACAGGTCGATTGATATTTGGTTTAGTTGGAGGCTGGAGTTGCCCGGCGGCGGGTGATTTGGGAGGAGTTGCCACGGTGGCCCCAGGCTGGGTTTTTTGCTCCTCATTGCCCGCAGGCTGGGATGAAGCACCAGCCGGCCGTACTTTTGGACTGCGTATTTCTAAAATTTGCTGCTTTTTTTGTTGGTCGTTAGGGTGAGGGCCAGATTCTCTAGATGGCGCTGCTGCTCTTTCGGGAGGAGCTGGCTTGCCGGGGGAAGAGTGGCTGCTGGCTACGTATTTTTCCGCCGTTTTGCGAATGCGTTCTGCTTCTGATTCTGTAATTGTGCTGCTGTGGCTCTTGACTGAAATATTGAGCCGCTCGCAAACTGCCAAGATGTCTTTATTATCCAAATTTAGTTCCCGTGATAATTCGTAAATTCTTACTTTGCCGTTGTTCATCCACTCTGCCCTCTTTTGTGCCAACCAGTTTTTACATTTTGATTTTTTGTTCTAATGACGACATCATTCGCTGTGATTGATTCAGTGTCAGGAATCGGGGTTTTGGTACTCGCTCAGCAATTTTATCTAAAAGATGCAACTCGCTGAAGTCTGCGGTTGGAGAATTCTCAAGTTTTTTTGGGAACGCGGGAACTGGCGAAGTCTGAATTTTGGCCACTGCCACAAATCAAGCTTCAAAGTTTGCCTTTCCATCTTGAGGATACCTCTGCTAGTACCCTACCCTTATCTAATCTGACACAAATCTTTCCAGACTGGTGGGCAGATCGGATTGGGGTTTGAGAGCTGGCGCTACCGATAATTACTGGTAAGGCTGCCCGCGAGGGTTTATACAGTCGAGGCCGAACTCTTGTCGTTTTGGCGCCCGATCGATCCTGAGTCAGATGTACGGTCAGATGTGGCTAAACGCTGCCAAAGTGTTTGGTACAGTTCGTCAGACACTGGCGCTTTGAGCGATCGCCCAAGTCGATTTTTTTTCTGAGCTGCTTTCAGGCATTCGCTCGCCGGACAAAGGTAAGCGGAACGACCGAGGCCGCGATCTAATTGTACCTGATGAGAAGGATAGAGCCTGACTACTCGCCAAAAAGCTTCCTTAGGAGCTATTTTTCGACAACTTGCACAGCACCGGTAGTTCGGTTTCATCGGAGTCAGAGTAGGAGAGTGAGAGAGTAGGAGAGTGGGAAACAAGTTCTCCTTGTCTCCCTGGAAAATAAGAGTGAATGTCGCAGTTTTTAGACTGGGGCTGCGGTTTCATCCGTGGCTACGGCCTCCTCTTCCTCATATTCTGCGGTTTCCTCGTCGCCGTCGAAGCCGGATGCTTCGTCATCGTCGTAGTAGTCGCCTGCTAGTTCTTCGAGCCTGGTTGCTTCTGCTGCCAATTTGGTGTCTTCGGCATCGCGATCGTACTTAGCAATATCTTTGATATCGATTTTCCAACCGGTCAGGCGGGCTGCGAGGCGGACGTTCTGACCTTCTTTGCCGATGGCAAGACTCAGTTGGTCTTCAGCGACCAAAATATGAGCGCGCCTGCCTTCTGGGGCAACCAAACGCACTTCATCTACTCTAGCAGGACTCAGAGCGTTAGCAATATAGGTTGCGGGGTCTGGAGACCAGCGGATCACGTCTATTTTTTCGCCCCGCAATTCGTTGACGACTACCTGAATCCGCGATCCCCGCGCTCCGATGCAGGCTCCTACGGGGTCTACGTCGCGATCGAGGGTATCTACAGCTATTTTAGTCCGGGGGCCGACGTGCCGCGACGGAGGATTTGCCTCCCTGGCTACGGCGACAATCCTCACCACCCCGTCTTCAATTTCTGGTACTTCGTTAGCAAACAAGTAAACCACTAAACCTGCGTCGGCTCTAGAAACAAGTAACTGCGGCCCTCTAGTAGAACCTTCGCCTACTTTTTTGAGATAAACCTTGAATGTAGCGTTAGCCCGGTAATTATCGTTGGGCAACTGTTCGCGTTTGGGGAGTTCGGCATCTACTTCCGGCTGACCGAAGCTGCTGGTGACTGCCAAAATTACCGACTGCCTCTCAAACCTGAGAACTCTTGCTTGAAGAACGGTTTCTTCTAAATCTTTGAACTCTTCTTGAATCATTTTGCGCTGTTGGTCGCGCAGTTTTTGAGCGAGAACTTGTTTGGTCTGGATGGCAGCCATGCGACCAAATTCTTTTTGATTTGGTGTGACATCTACGAGCACGATGCTCCCAGGCTGAGCTTCCGTAGCTACTTCTTGCACTTCGGAAAGTGATATTTCGTGATCGGGATTGGTGACTTCTTCGACAATAGTTTTGTTTGCTAAAACGCGGAAACCTTCTTGTTCTGCGTCGAGTTCTACATCAAAGTTGTCGAAGTATTCTTCGCTGAAGTGGTCGAGTTTTTGGGTGCGGCGGTAGCGTTCGTATCCTTTGAGCAGGGCTTCTCGCAAGGCTGCTTGGACGGCGTGTTTGGGTAAATTTCGCTCTTTGCTAATGCCTTCGACCATTTCTTTTAGTCCGGGCAGGGGAACCATTGACATATAAAACACTCCTTGTTTGCGTTGACAATACGTAACGGGTAATCGGTAATCAGTAATTTGTGATTTTCGAGAAAAAGTGATGGCTGATGATTGATGAGTTACAAAGATAGGATTAAGGAAGCTGGGTGCTGTAACAATTTATTTGTTATTCCAATTTAACCCGCTGCTCTAGATTTGATTGTTAAAAATTAACTCGCAGCGAAGCATTCTCAGCTTACTGCGAGGCAATCTCAAAACTCAAATCGGGCGGGCTCTTTTGGCACCGCCCCTACAACTCAAAACTCAAAATTTCCCTCTGCTACTCCTTTCCTTCGTCTAGTTCAACTTTGGCAATTTGAGCGCGGGGAATTTTAACCTGTCGCCCTTTTTGATTGAGATAAACAGTTGTTTCATCCCGGCTCACCAGTAGTCCTTTCCACTCTTTGATTCGCGAGTCTGGTTCGGTGGCTTTGACTGTGACGGGGAAACCTTTAAAGGTAATGAATTCTCGATCGCTACTGAGCAACCGGGATATGCCGGGACTGGAAATCTCTAGCACGTAGGCGTCGGGGATGATTTCGGATGCGTCTAACTCGGCTTCCAGGGCTGTGCTCATCCGCTGACAGTCGGCTAAACCGGTGTCTTGCAGGACGTTGCGGATGTCTACCCGCAAGACGGGAGGATTTTGGTTGGTGTGAAACACTGCTCCCACTACTTCCAATCCCAGTGTTTCCGCAACGGGGGTAGCTAAGTCAATGATTTGTGGGATTAGGGGATGAGTCATATCGAATACTTAAGTTAAAACTCCTGAACTCGGACACGGGTAAGAAAAAATCAGGTGTTGAGATGGCTTTGCTTTTACCCCGCCCAAAAAAAACGGAGATAAGCCCCCCGACTCCTATCGGGGAGAGCCAAAAATTTTAGACTTTTTAGAGTAAAGTTGCTGCTCCCAGATTCATCTGTGGAGTAAATCTCAAATCTAAAATCGTTCGACGCTGGCGCGGCTCGAAGCTCGCGATCGCCGAACGTCTCACGCCGAAGTCTAAAATCTCAAATCGACTGACCTGATTTTTGACCGCAAGATGTGAGGGTTTATACCCTCAAATTGATGGCCCGAATGAAGAAAAAGATGTCAGATTTTCAAGCCCGAGGATGAGCTTGTGGGGTTTAAATTCTGGCTTCTACTTTCTGCGATCGCCCCGACGGATGACTTGATTGAGTCGCCCGCGGCTTTTTGTCTTCAACTTGCAGGTGTGATGCCCGGCCGTTTGGCTGGGACTAATGCAACAAAAAAAGTGGGCTTGACCCACTCCTAGATGAAACAGTTTCTTCCAAGAAGTTTGAGGACTCTCTCCGATCGCAGTTGACCTCAGTTCTCAGTTTAGCTCGATCGCCCGCCCGGTGACAAACCGATCGCGCCGTTTGTATCGGAGGACAGGGGGAAAGTGGGACAGGGGGAGAGTTGACAGGTGATAACTGATCCTAGTTGTACAAAACCTACACCTGTCAGCCTTCCCCCTCCCCTTCTGGGGACTCGGATACCCGAAATAACGGAGTTATTGGCTAAAATAGGGTTAGCAATAATTTTGGTCAGCGCTGGGCGCGAATCATTCATAGGGGCAATTTGATGCAAGAACAGTTGATGGAAGCGATCGCACCTTATCGCGATCGAGTAGATTATCTAGAAGTTCGCCTCGAACAAAGCGAGTCAACAGCGATTAGTTTTCGCGGCCCTCAGTTAGACGCAGTTAACCGCAGCTTCAGTCTCGCCGGCGGCATCCGCGCCTGTCACAAAGGCGGGTGGAGTTTTGTAACTTTTAACGGTTTAGCTGAGTTAAAAGCTCGCATTGAAGAAGCTGTCGTGCAGTCTCGTTTGGTTGGCAGCGAAAAGACTGTACTAGCAGATGTCACTCCGATTCAAGATTATGTAGCGGTGGAATTTGGCCACGATCCGCGATCGATTACTCTAGCATCCAAGCGCAAGTTGCTCGAATCTTACAACCAGTTGCTGTTAGATTACGACCCGCGAATTCAGACCACAATGGCGGGTTATAGCGATCGATTCGGGATTACTTATTTTGTGAATTCTCAAGGCACTTGCATTGCTCAAGAGCGTTTGGACGTGACGGGGCGCTTCGGGGCGATCGCCCGCGGTGAAGGTGGTGTCGTCCGGCAAGGGTTTGAGTCGATTCATTCGCGATCGGATTACGATGTCTTGACAAATATTGAAGATCGTGTTAAGAGTGCGGCCGTTCGAGCTGTGGGCCAACTAGAGGCAAAATCGGTGAAAGGCGGCCAGTATCCGGTGATTTTAGACCCTTATTTGTCGGGGGTATTTATTCACGAAGCTTTCGGTCATTTGTCGGAAGCTGACGGCATTTACGAAAACCCGAAAATGCAGGAATTGCTGACTTTGGGCAAGCCTGTGGCGATCGAACAATTGAACGTAATTGACGATGCAACATTGCCGGGATTGCCAGGAACTCTCAAGTATGACGACGAAGGTGTGCCCGCTCAGTGCAAGCATTTAATTAAAAATGGAGTTTTAGCAGCGAGGATGCACAATCGCGAGACTGCGGGCAAAATGGGCGAAGCTCCGACGGGAAATGCGCGGGCCCTGAGCGCTACTTTTATGCCGTTGGTGCGGATGACTAATACGGCGATCGAATCTGGCGCACATTCTTTTGATGAAATGGTGGGCGACATTGAGGAAGGAGTGTATGCAGTGCGGATGTTGGGAGGACAAACCAACGGCGAAATGTTTACCTTTGCGGCGGCTGAAGGCTTCATGATTCGCGACGGCAAATTGGCCGAACCGGTGAGTGATGTCACTTTAAGCGGCAATGTATTTCAGACTTTAAAGGATATTGAGTCGATCGGCAACGACTCAGTTTATGCCTACGGCGGTTGCGGGAAGGGCGGCCAAGGCGGCTTGCCAGTCAGCGTCGGCGGCCCCCATTTACGCATTAAAAATGTTGTAGTCGGAGGAAGATAAGACCATTTTCGATTTCAGATTTTAGATTTTAGATTGGGGATGACTCAATAAGACGTAAGGTGCGCATTCCGCACCCAAAAGCTCAATAAAAAACCCGGCTTCTTCAAGAAACCGGGTTTTTTCTACCAACTAAGAGAGGATTTGAAAATCACAAGGTAGCGGTTGCGGGAATTCTGCATTTCTCGCGCAACCCTCTAAACCAAACTACGGGCAGATCTTAATTGCAGCTTCTTAAAGCTGTTTCATTTCGTCTTCAAGCACCCGAACCAAATCTTGGTTGCCGCTGGCTCTGGCTACTTCGATGCGGTGCGTCAGTTGCTTTTGAATATTAGCACGGTGGGTGTCAGCGATTTTTTTGACGTTTTGGCGATTTGTGTTCATGGTGGACATTCCTTATATTTAATTTGGTGTATCGGCTACTTATTCAATATAGCGCGAAATTTCAAAAAGTATCGAAATTTACAAAAAATTTACATTGATTGACCGATCGACCAAAATACTGTATAATCTTGGCCATAAGTCAATAGCGATATCTTGACAATTCCCATAATCTAAATAGTGCAATCTGTAGGGACACGGCATTGCCGTGTCCTGCCCAGACGGGATTGCCGTTTCCCTAGCCTGGATATGCCGTTTCCCCACCCGGAGACGGCATTGTTATTTGGATAGCTGGAGAGGGCGTTGTTGTTTCCCTACCCGGATATGCAGCTTTGAACAAATGGTGTTACCAGAAAGAATTGGTTGAAAGCCTCCACCCTTAAAGGCGAGAAATTAAAACAAGACTATTGATTACTCGAATCCTCTTCTTTCCAGGTAGAGGTCGCCCTCAAGCAGTCAACTGTCAACTGTCAACTGTCAACTGTCAACTGTCAAATTTGTGCGATCGTCCCCAAAGCCTCTACCAACTGCTGAAGGTGTGCGAGCTCGTGAGTTGCCATCAGCGAAATCCGAATTCGGCTGACGCTGACAGTCGGAGGCCGAATCGCCACAGCAAAAATACCCATCTCCTTGAGTTGGCTGCTCACTGTTAAAGCTGTGGCTGCATCTTTTAACGGCAAACTAAAAATTGGGGAGAGGGAATTGCTAATTGGTAATTGCTGATTGGTAATCGCGGCATATTTGAAAGTTTCGATATTTTGCTGCAACCGAACTCGGCGCTCTGGTTCTTGCTGGACAATTCTCACAGCTTCTAAAGCCGCCGCCGTGTCAGCAGGCGTCAATGCTGTAGTATAAATCCAAGTCGCAGCTCGATTGCGGAGAAAATCAATTAAAGCAGCAGAGCCCGCAACGTAGCCGCCCAAACTTCCTAAAGCTTTGCTAAGTGTGCCAACTTGAATTAGTGGCAATCCCGTACACCCGAAATGTTCGGCGCAACCTGCACCGCCAGCACCAAAAACTCCCGTAGCGTGAGCTTCATCTACTAATATCATGCAGTTAAATTGCTCGCCCAAAGCTAACAAATTGGGCAGCGGGCACAAGTCCCCGTCCATGCTAAAGACGCTATCGGTAATAATTAAACACTTGCGGTATTTGGCGCGATTTTGCTCTAGCTTGGCTTTTAAATCCTCAAGATTGCAGTGATTGTACTCTAGCGCGGTTGCACCGCTGAGCGCGGCTCCGTTTTTGAGGCTCGAATGGTTGTACTTGTCAGATAATATCAAATCGCGCTTGCCGACAACGGATGCGATCGCCCCTAAATTTGCTAAATATCCCGAACTGAATACTAAAGCGTCTTCGGTTTGTTTTAAATTAGCTATAGCTTGTTCTAGCTGTCGGTGCAAATCGCGATGTCCGCCCACCAACCTCGAACCCGTCGCACCGGTACCAAATTCCTTAGTTGCAGCTATCGCCGCTTGCATCAGTCTGTCATCGCCGGCAAGTCCCAGATAATCGTTGCTGGCAAAGTTAATCAGCCGCCGCCCTGCTAATTTTACTACAGGCCCGGGACAACTTTCGATCGATTGTGGCGATCGATACCAATCTGCCCGGCGAACAGTGTCCAGGGCCTTCTCTATCCAAGCGTAAGGGTCTGCGTTCATATTGTTTAGCGATCGACTAATACGTTATATTGTCTTATAACTCAGTCCCTCCCAATCACCGAAGCATATGCCACTCACTAAAAAATACAGATTAGTCACCCGCAGCGATTTTGACGGTCTTGTCTGTGCAGTTTTGCTCAAAGAACTCGATATGATCGACGAGATTAAATTCGTGCATCCTAAAGATATGCAGGATGGAAAAATCGAAATAACAAATAACGATATTAGCACCAATTTACCCTATGTCGAAGGAGTTCATCTCGCTTTCGATCACCATTTCAGCGAAACTCTCAGACACGACAAAATCAAAATCAACCACATCATCGACCCCTATGCAGCTTCAGCAGCTAGGGTGCTGTACAAATATTATGGCGGCCAAGCAAAGTTTCCTGAAATTTCCGAGGCAATGATGGCGGCAGTTGACAAATCCGATTCCGCTAAATTTGCTAAAGAAGAGATTTTACATCCCGAAGAATGGGTGCTGTTAAACTTTTTAATGGACGCTAGAACTGGGTTGGGCAGATTTAAAGAATTTACGGTTTCCAACTATCAGTTAATGATGCAGTTGATCGATTACTGCAAAAATCATACTATCGATCAAATCTTGGAGCTTCCCGATGTAAAAGAAAGAGTAGACCTCTACTTCGACCAAGCAGAAAAATTTAAAGAGCAAATACAGCGCTGCGCCAAAGTTTATGATAATTTAGTAGTTTTGGATTTG
Source organism: Microcoleus sp. A006_D1 (assembly GCF_036702805.1). Classification (NCBI taxonomy): domain Bacteria; kingdom Bacillati; phylum Cyanobacteriota; class Cyanophyceae; order Oscillatoriales; family Microcoleaceae; genus Microcoleus; species Microcoleus sp. A006_D1. Next base: position 16,159 of record NZ_JAUBVZ010000006.1, on the reverse strand, counting down.
CGAAACGAAGATGTGATTTATGCGGGGAATCGCTTTATGATTTACGCTTTGTTCCCCGAGTGCAATATATCGATTCATGCACTTTGGGGACTGAAACAACAAAATACTGTTTTCGCAGTTGGTAAGTCAATCTTTAACAAAACTTCTCAAACTAATATTGGGGAGTTAATGTTAAGATATGGTGGTGGCGGGCACCAGAATGCCGGAACTTGTCAGATTGAGAATGATAAAGCTAGTAAAATTTTGAATGAGTTAATTGCCCAGATTGAGCATAATGCTTAAATTGGCTAGGTCTTTGTTCCACATCCCAGGACGCACACTCTGTATTTGTAGGGTGCGCACTGCGCACCTTACCGGGAGCAAAATAGTTAAATTGGCTGGATTTTTTCCCAGTCAGAACTTAACTCTGTGATTATGTGATTTTTCAGGACTGAAGTCCTTACTACAAACCGGTGTTTTTTAGGACTGAAGTCCGAACTGTCGAATTGGAGTTTACTCGTCAAGGTTTTGAGCTTGTGGGTTTTGGGCGTTGAGATTTTCTGCTGCACTATTGCCTTTGACTGGCGGTAAATGGTCTACCAAACCCATATCAAAAGCGACATCCGGCAAATCGGCGGCGTTATATTTTCCTGGTTCAAACAATCGCCCCGGAGTAAAACAAGGCTGCTTCAATCTTACCACTTCGGTAGGTGAAAACATTCCTCTAAACATTTTGCGTTCGAGTCCCATAATTGCCGCTCCTAAAACAACTCTCGCATTAATTTTAGCAATTTTTTAGCGGCAGCTTCCCAATTAAATAAATCTGCCGTCTCTCTAGCTTTTTGAGCAACCTGAAAGCGCATTGGGTCTTCAACAATTTTCCGCAACTGCTGGCGAACAGACTGAACATTTGGTTCTGCCCAATGTGGAGAATTTCGGATTTTTAGATACTGAGTATCGTAACATTCTCCGACGGGAATTAGATCGTAAGCAATGGGATAGCAGTTAGCAGTATTGGCGTACTCCGTCGGGCCGCCGTACATAGTCATAGCGACGGGTAAACCCGCAGCAAAGGCATCCAAAATTTTGATCGCAAAACCTTCGCCTCGAAACGGAGCTAAAAAAGCATCTGCTGATAAGTATAAATCAGCTAATTCTGCTTTAGTACAAAATTTAGGTCTTACTTGAACTTTTGACTTTAACTTGCCGAATTGTTTTTCGATATTTACGAGATGTTCTACTATGACATCAGGATTTTTGCCGCCATCTTTGATGATTAACTCTACGTTGGGGTCATCTTTAAACTCTTGATAAAATGCTTGAATGGCGAGATCCGTGCCAAATCTATATAAATCAAAAGAATTGGTCATGTGCAGAATATATTTTACATTTTTTTGGGTTTTGTGCGGTCTGGGAGAATAGAGTTGCGAGATTAAAGGATTGAAACCTAGAGGTATTACTGAGACTTTTTGGTTGGGACAGCCAGCTTGGATTAAAACGTTTTTAGAATATTCGCTTACGGCTAGAATGTGGGATGAATTGTTGACAGCATCGTAAATCCAGTAATCATAATCATCATCATTTTTGGCGAATTCGTAATTGATAGCAAAAAATTCTAAGTTGAGGTGTCCTTTGAGTTCTTTGAGAAAATAAGGTTTCCAGTAATGAGACCATTTGATCTGAAATAAATCTGATGGGGCGGTGTTCATCCACTTCGCTAGCAGGTGGTTTTCCTCGGGTGTGGAATTGCGGGTGACGTGAGAGGCGATTGTTGATGGTTCGACAGATATAGGAATTCCCATTTTGTCTAATGTTGTCGCCAGGGATAGGGTGATGTCGGCGAAGGAGTTAAAGTGTTGAAATCCGACGTTAAAGTGAACCATTTTTATGGGAATGGGGAATGGGGAATGGGGAATTGGTTATTGGTTATTGGTTATTGGTTATTGGTTATTGGTTATTGGTTATTGGTTATTGGAGGTAGAGCCTTCGGGTATGTACTACCAGGCAGAGCCTGGGAACAAGACTACAACAAATAACAAATAACAAATAACAAATAACAACTAACAACTAACAAATAACAACTAACAAATAACAATTAACTAATGATTAATTGGCCGATCGCACTAATATGACTGTACAGTCGCAACCGCGCGCCACAGCTTCCGGGATGTTCCCCTGAATCACTTGTTTTAGGAGTCCTTCGCGGCTCGCTCCTAGGACGATCGCATCACACTGATCATTCTGAGCTAAATCAATTAAAGCATCAGAAACCGACTTAGCGCAAACCGCAGTCGCTACTACCGAACAGCTAACCCTGCGCTTGATAAAATCCGCAGCTTGCTTTAATTCTACGCGATCGGGTTCTGTAACAGAAGGCTGGTGAACCTGACACAATTTAATCTCCGGTACAGCACTCGCAGCCACCAAAGCAGGTAGCAGCCGCAAAGCCGCAGCTTGCTTGTAACTGCCGCGAATTGGCACCAACCAGCGCTGCAAACCCATCAGCGTGTGCAGTCCCAATTCTGGTGCTGGAATGTCGGAATTCGGCGGGGAAAGTTCAGTGTCGGGAGTCGCTGATGAACTTGATGCCGCAAATTGGGAATTTTCTGCGCCGTCACATCCGGGCGCATTTAACTGCCATTCTGTAGACGCATATTCCCGGACACTGCTATCCGCTACAAACTGATTTTTCTGGCGTGTTGCTAATAGTTTTTCGCTCCACTTCACCAAAACTACCTCGCAGCCGGCTTGCCGAATTACGGTATCGACCACATCCCCAAAAATGCGTCCGGTTGTGGAAATTTCGCCTTGCCAGCCCATCAAAATTAAATCGATGTGTCGCTCCTTAATAGTCTCCAAAATCGCATGGGGCACGTCGTGAGAAACCCGGATTTGAGTGTGTACTGGCAAGTTCCAATTGCGGACAATGCGCTCGGCTTGTTGCAGCAGGCGGCGGCTTTTTGTGGTTCGCACTGCGCTTTCTGAGGGGGAACTGTTGCGCGGTACTAAGATGATTTGCAGGCATTCTAATTCGTAATTGCGATCGCGCGCAATGGCGGCCGCCAACCGCAGCAAGGCGGGTGCTGTTTGCGGGTTGGAAAGCGGCACTAATAATCTGCCGTTTCCGACTTGCGGAGCCCTGGTTTGATAGACTACATAGGAGGGTTCTGGATGCGGGCCTTGGGTGGTTTGTCCGCTGAGGCGATCGGATTCAACTCGGATAATGTCGCTACGGGTAATAATTCCGACTAAATGCCGTCCTTCTACGACGGGTAAGCGGCTGATATTGTAGTGATTGAGTCTGTATAGTACCTCGCTTAAGGTATCCTTGGCTTTAACTGCGATCGGCTGTGCAGTCATAAATTCTTTGAGCAGTATCTTGCCGGATAGACTTTGCTCGCTGGCTTTTGCTAAATCGGTTTGACTAATAATTCCGACTAATTTGCCATCGTCTACTACCGGAAAACCACGATGGCTCGATCGCGAAAAAGCCTGGATCACTTCATCGAAAGTCAGCAGACTCGAAAGAGTTTCAACTCGGCGCTGCATGACGTTAGCTGCGATCAAGTCGCTGAGGGTATCAGTTGCAGGTTTTGCCTTTGTCAGTTGAATGCCGTTAAACTCCAAAAGGCGATCGTATAGCGAACCACTATCTACCTTTTCTGCAACCAAATAAGCAACAACAGAACAGATCATCAATGGTAGCACTAATTTGAAATCCGCCGTAATTTCAAACACAATGACTACCGCCGTAATCGGCGCCCTCGAAACCGCGCAAAAAAACGCTCCCATGCCCGCCAAAGCATAGGTTGTAGGCAAACCGACACCCAGGGAATTTGCTTGCAAAATACCCACGATGTGACCGAGTGCAGAACCCATAACCAGAGAAGGACCAAATAATCCTCCCGGAGCTCCAGAAGCCGCAGAAATAATTGTCAGAAAAAAGTGAGCTACAAAAGCAATTAAACTCGTTGTACCGTTGGCTTCCCCAGTCAGCAGAAACTCCCGCAAACCCGTATTGTTGCGGAAACTTTCTGGCAGAAAAGCTATTACCGAACCGCAGATTATACCAGCTAGAGCAATTCGCAGGGGCAATGGTAATTTGAGCGTGCGCCTGTTAAATTGCAAGCTCGCAATAATCCCTTTGCTAAACAAAGCTCCCAGCAATCCCGCTAAAATTCCTAACAGTATATAAAACGGGATTTCCTGAGCTTCAAAACTGGTTGGGTACTCGCGAAGGTTCAAATTTAAAGTATCGCCGCCCAAAAGTTGCGACACAACTGCACCGATAAATGAAGCAATAATTGCCGTCCCTAAAGTCAATCCCGAAACGTCGTGCAGGAGTTCTTCAATTACAAACAAAACTCCGGCAATGGGAGCATTGAAACCAGCCGCTAATCCCGCCGCCGCGCCGCAAGCAATCAATTGCCGGCGGTAGTCTGGGGAAGTAGGCATCAAGTGACCAATCCAGCCTGCTAAAGATGCTCCAATTTGTACAGTTGGGCCTTGTCTTCCTAGAGTTAAACCGGAACCAACTGCTAAAATAGTGGTGATAAGTTTGGCGACGGCTACTCGCAAATTCAAGGAAAGATTGACGCCACCGAGGGCAGCTTTGACGTGAGGAATGCCGCTCCCAGCAGTTTCGGGAGCCCAACGTTCAACCAAGAAACCTGTCAGCAATCCGCCGCATAAACCGACGCTGGGGAGTAAGATCCAAGCTGGAATTACTGTCGAGGTAGCAACTCGCCAACTGCCGAGCCATCCGACTCCTGATTTGAGTAAAACGCCAGCGAGTCCGGCAACCAAGCCGATCAGACAAGCTTCAAATATAGCGAGGCGTTTTGGTCGTAAAAATAGTTGAGATTTGATGACCCTGGAAGGTTCCCTAAAATGTTTAGGGATAGTTATGTACGGCATAAATAGTGTTTATTGCCTGCGAATTGTCTGCTCGGCTCGACTTTAGCAAGAAATGGCTCGATACTTACCTGAAATCTGCTGTAATTCCGATGCTAGCGGATTTGATATCAATCTGCGGTTATTTAGGCGATCGCCTCCACCAACGTTTTCAAATCCGGCACTTCTAAATCGGGCTGGGCACTGGCCGGCAGTGTCGCCCCAAATCCTGCTTTTCCCTGCCGCCGATTTACCCAAACTGTGGAGATTCCCATTGATGCCGCCGGTACAATATCGTGATACAGGCTTTGAGCAACGTGCAGAAGTTTTTCGGGTGCTATTCCCATTCTGTCGATCGCCATTTCAAAGTTGCGAGTTGACGGTTTGTACGATCGCACTTGTTCCGCAGTAATCACCCAATCGAATTCGACTTGTAAGTGTTTCGCCGTCCCCGCAAACAAATCGTCATCTATATTGGAAATTACTGCTAATTTATATTTTTGCTTGAGTGCTGCCAAAGCTGCGACTGTATCGGGAAATGGCTGCCAATTTTTGACAGAATCAGCCAAACTGTTTAATTCTGTTTCTGTCGGTTCAAAATTAAATCTTTGACCCAACTTTTCCACTACTTCTTGCAATATTTGCCGATATTTGATATAATTACTTTGGTCTTTTTCCAGTTCCGATTCAAACTCAGCAAACATTTCTAAAGTTCCGTCATCGCTCAAATCTATCTCGTGACTTGACAGCAATTGTTTCAAGACTGGCAAGATGCCGTTTTCCCAATCTATGAGAGTGCCGTAGCAGTCAAAACTCACAACTTCAAACTGATTAAAATCTAACATCTGTCATTGCTCCTATTTTATCGAAAATCATGTACTCCGAGGCAGAGAAACCAATACGGTTCAGTTAAAGCCGATCCCCCCTAGCCCCCCTTAAAAAGGGGGGGACAAGAAGTTACTCAAAGTCCCCCTTTTTAAGGGGGATTTAGGGGGATCTCTGGGGAATAAACAACCTTATCTGAACCGTATTGGCAGAGAAACCGGGTTTTTACAGGGATTAAAGGTGATCGACCAGTCTTTCGCAAAAAAACCCGGTTTCTGACCACCTATGCGTAACTCCTGTTTATCCTATTCTACGGTTGATATTCAGCAAAGATTTCAATTTTTCCGATAATATTGCGATTAAATTCTGCCAACTCTTCAGCCGGAATCCAATACTCTTGGTGAATCGAACTGCCGACAGTTTGCATGGGATATTTTTTTAAGAATTCAGCCAAAACTCGAAACCGAGTTACATAGCCAAAATATCCCGATGCTGCATCTTTGGTATTCCAATCTCGCGCAATTTGTATGGCGTATGCTTTGTGGAGTACGGGATAGAAAATAGGTTGAAAAGATAGCCGCGGCGGAAATGCCAGGAAATCGCTTTCTTTAATCAGTTCCATTTCTTTTTTGCCGACAGCTCGGAACAGCGTTACTGTCTCTCGCTCTGATACAGTGATATTTTTAAACCAACCTTTCCAACCGTCCCAATTGTGAACTATTTTAGCTAATTCAGAATAACCGAAGGCGCGGGGATGAGAACCGTCATTTTGGGTAAGTTCTTTTAGCCAAATTTCTGATATTTGCAGCGGGGTGCAAATATCCAAATAAGGCACGTTTGACTCGCTGCAAACTAGGGAAAACTGTTCGGATAAATTAGCTATTCTGATTGTGCGATCGACATCAATAACTGGCGGTGGGCCTACCATTAAAACAGGCGCTATTGCTTTGGCAGAGTTCAGAATATCGCGCAAGTTTTCAAGGGATTTTTCAATGGCGACGCGAGTTTTTCCGTTTTCTAGGTAAGTGTCGTTGACGCCAAAGGAAAATACTATTCTGCCGTCGCAGTAGTGAGGTAAACGGCTAGAAATTTCGTTAAACCACCGAGTTTCTATATCGGTACTGGTTTCTCCCCGCACTCCTAAATTATAGTAGGTAATATCTGGTGTTTGTCCGCTGGCGGCCACGCAAATTCGTCCTGTCCAACCAAGATATTTTGGATCGCCGGTACCGTTTACGAAAGAATCGCCGATAAAACAAATACGCATATTATATGGGGGAATTGGGAATTGGGAATTGGGAATTGGGCATCGGGCATCGGGCATCGGGCATGGGGCATCGGGGCATTTGTTATATCAATTCCGGTTGCACCGTCAGGTGATTGTTGACTGTTGACTCGGTGTCGGAAAACTTAGTTATGATTTACTGTTAACTGTAGTCCTACAACAAGTAACCACTAACTACTAACTACTCACTATTTGCCAATTACCAATGCCCGATGCCCATGCCCTGTTTGGCCGATGAATTTAGTTTTTGCCCGTGACTGACAATCCCTCTACAATTACAGATGGTGTGTGGCAAGAACCGTTCCACTCGGAGTCTCCTCCTAATTCTACTAATTGTTTGAGGACGCTGTAGACGTTGCCGGCTACCATTGTGTCTTTGATTCTGCCGACTATTTGACCTTTTTTGACTCGGTAGCCGAGATCGACGTTAATTGAGAAATCGCCGGAAATTCCGGCACTGCCGCCGAGCATTTGATCGACTACAATTCCGTCGTCTAATTGAGCGATTAAATCGATTAACGAAAGCGAACCTGGTTTAATTAAAACATTGAACAAACTCGGCGTGGGATAGCTGCCCAAACCGGGGCGAAATCCGTTGCCGGTGGTGCCGCTTCCCAAGGCTCTACCGGTGGTGCGATCGGTATAAAATAGCTGCAACACTCCACTGTTGATAAAGACGATCGCCCGAGTGGGAGTACCTTCGTCATCAAAAGGACAGCTATAAGGCCCGATATCCGGCTGTTGCGAGAGAGTGACAAGGGGCGATGTCACTTGTTGGCCCAGTCGATCGCTCCAAGGCGAAGCGCCTTCGAGTACCTGTTTGCCATTTAAAGCCGCACAAACAGTCCCCCACAGCAAATCGGCGGCTTTGGCTGTAAATAGCACCGGCACGCGCCCCGTGGCGGGGGCTACATTCTCTTTCGCCCATTCCAATCGCTGCAAAACCCGCTTGGCGCTGGTGTTTAAATCGAGGGTGCCGCGTTCGGTTTCGCCTTCCCAAATGTTGAGGAAATCTTCGCCCCGCACTAATTCTGCCGACAAGTAACCGCTGAGGGTGGTGTCGGTGTGGCTAGAATCCAAGCCTCTGGTATTCAGCAAGCGGGTGCTTTCGATTTCGCAGTCGAGTTCGGCGGTGCAGAGGCTTTCGGGATAGGCTTCGCGGACGATCGCGATCGCCTCTTTTCCCCAGTTTACTAGCTGTTGGGCCGGCACTGACACTCCGCGATCGGGATAAACAACTTTCTCACCGGTGCCGAGTTCGATGGTTTCCGGTTCGTTGAGTTGCGAAAGCGCGATCGCCCGATCGACCAAAATCTGCGGTTCCACGGGCCCGTAAGCCACCGCCAAACCCGGCCGCCCGTCCCGCCACAGCCGTAGAGCAATGCCTTCTGCTTGGGCGGTTTCTAGCTGTTTGAGGCGGTTTGCTTCAAAAAAGACCGGCCGCGAGAGCGATTGCGATTCCAATACCTCAGCAGCTTCGGCACCTGCTTTGGTGGCTAATTCTAGCAGTTGTTCTGCTGATTGGTGATTGGTCATTATTGTCGGTGGTTAGTAATGGGCGATCGGTTATTGGTTATTGGTTACTGGTTATTAGTTACTGGTTATTGGTTATTGGTTATTGGTTATTGGTTACTGGTTATTGGTTATTGGTTATTGGTTATTGGTTATTAGAAGTCACAACTAACAACTAACAACTAACAACTAACAACTAACAACTAACAAACAACTAACAACTAACAACTAACAACTAACAACTAACAACTAAATAGTTAGTTCGTGCAGCAGCCAAAATCCTGCGAAAGATTCCGATTCGGGATTTGACTGAATTGCTAAGAAATGTACTTGTTTTGCTTGCTTTTTCGCAGCCTCAAATGATGCGGCTTCTTTCTCAGTTGCTGCGTCTCTGAGATTAGCTACAATCCAGCGATCGTTAGCTCCCGTATCTAATACCAGCCTCGGGGGCGGGCCGCTCTCAAATTTGATAAAAGCCAACTCTAAAGCCGACATCCAACCAGCCAAAGCCGTTGCTCTCGACGAGTAGATCATAAGTCCTGGAATTTGCGTTTCCGGGCCCAGGCCTGTCATCGGCAGCCCGAAAGCTTCGCCAAATCCGATATCCCACTCGGACATTTCGTCAAAAGCGGCGATCGGCAAACTCACAAACGACCATTTTTCGCCGATTAAAGCGTCCGGCAGCGCTACGGGCGTTTCGGGTACAAATTGAACGCTCGGGTTCACAACCGGTTGATAGCCCTCTTCGGAGGGATAAACGTCTTGCATCCGTTCTTCCAGCCACAGGCTGAGGGCGAGGGTGCGACGGCTGGAGGCGACGGGAATATCCAACTCCTCGCAGGCTTTGGTAATCATGTTCGCCATTTGGCGGCGGAAAAAGCGGATTTTTTCAGGTGGTTTCGGTGCAGAGGCGATCGCATCTTTAATTGCGCCAGCCAGCCACAGGGAATTCACGGTTGTACTCGGGCAGAATTGCGAGTAGCGAAACAGAGATTCTGCCTTGTCGCCAACCTTCAGCGGGCTTTCGCAAATCAACACTTCCCATGTTTTTTTCCCACGCTCGTCTATGATTGGACGGCTGTAAAAGTCGAGTTCCCAAATAGTAGCCATGCCGCGCTGTTAAAAATTAATCCTTTCTCATGTTACCGGACAGCGGTCAGGTTTCTGATTTTGAGAATTTAAGGCTGATTTTCACTCGCGGGCGATCGCACTTTCCCAAAGATTGCCACTTTCCCTTGCAGCTTCCCGTGTAATTTTCGGCAGCAGCGCACAACCGGACACATTAGCAATTCCTCACAGAACAATGCCGCAGCAATCTCAACCCGCGATGTTTGTTAAACTTGTGGAAGCCGGGGACAACCAACAGTATAGCTTGATTCCATGAGACAAATCATTCTCGAAAAGATTATTTCTACCTTACAACCTTTAGATTTTGTTCTCGCTTTGTGGCAAGGAGGTTCAGCAGCCCACGGATACACCGACGAGTGGTCAGACCTCGATGTTGCGGTTGTGGTTGAAGATAACTGCGTGGAAGAAACATTTGAGATTGTGGAAAAAGCCCTCGCCGAAATTTCCGAAATCGAACTCAAATATCGAGTTCCAGAACCCGCTTGGCACGGTCAGTCGCAGTGCTTCTGGCGGCTCAAAGAAACCCCGCCGTTCTTGCTAATTGATTTTGCCGTTTTCCGGCGCAGCAGCCGCAACGATTTTCTGGAAATCGAGAGACACGGACAAGTCCCGATCGCCTTTGACAAAGCTAATTTAATTGTACCTGCTCATTTGGATACAAACAAGCATTTTTCCCAAATGCTAGCCTGATTCAACGAAATTAAAATTCGTTTTGATTTGCTGCAACCTCTGGTAAAAAAAGAGATTTATCGCGGGAATTTAGTAGATGCGATCGGCAACTATCACAATTGGACGCTTCTACCCTTAGTCGAACTGTTGGGCACGATCTACCGTCCCCACAGATACGACTTTAAACTCAAATATTTTAGCCGAGATTTTCCGGTCGAAATAGTCGATCGCGTCGCACCGCTTTTCTGCATCGCAAATCTTGAAGATTTGGCAGCAAAACAACAAACAGCCGAGGCTTTTTTTGCCGAAACTTTACCGCTTGCAGCAGCTAAATTTGACGTAAATACTAATTATGAAAAGTAGGGACACGGCAATGCCGTGTCCGGCGCGGGGATTGCGGACACGGCATTGCCGTTTCCCTACGGGGATTATGGACACAGCAATGCCGTTTTTTTACGAAGAGCTGCTATTTTTAATAATTAGTATAAGATTGCAGACTGGAGCAAGACCTTATTGAATTGGTATAAAAATGCCCTACCAGTACCGAAATAGGCTCAAGATTTCGTCCCAAAAGCGATTAATATAGTAGCAGCAACCTTAAAGATTAACATCCCGTGACAAAACTCAGCGTCAACATCAACCGAATCGCCCTCCTCAGAAACTCTCGAAACATCGGCATCCCCAGCGTTACCGAAGCCGCAAAAACAGTAATTGCCGCCGGAGCCCACGGCATTACAGTCCATCCCCGCCCCGACGAAAGGCACATCAAAGCTGCCGATGTTTACGACTTAGCCAAAATGCTCACCGTCGAGTTCAACATCGAAGGAAATCCGTTTCAGCCACCATTTATGGATGTAGTTTGCGACGTAAAACCTGCCCAGTGTACCTTAGTCCCGGACGCTCCCGACGTGCTAACATCCGATAGCGGTTGGAATATTCCCGAAAATCGCGATCGCCTGTTGCCAATTATTGAAAAATTAAAAGACAACGGCATCAGAGTCAGCCTGTTTATGGACGCAGATGCTGCTCTCATGCCCCTAGCAAAAGAAGTTGGAGCCGATCGCGTAGAACTGTACACGGAACCCTACGCAACTGCTTTTCGCGAAGGCAATGTAGAATCTGTTTTTCAACAATATGTCTTAGCAGCTCAAGCGGCTCAATCAGTAGGTTTAGGAGTGAATGCCGGACACGATCTAAATTTGCAAAACTTAGCTAAGTTTTGCTCGATTCCTGATATACTAGAAGTATCGATCGGTCACGCTTTAATTGCAGAAGCACTAGAAATGGGCTTGTCCAACACAGTACAAGCTTACCTAAAAATTCTCTCAGGTTCGTAGTACAAATAAACCTCATCTGGCAGGGCTGGTTTTGCACAAAAATTATCAATAAACCCGCCCCTTGTATCTACAAACCCTACCAGCCTCAAATCTTAGACTGCCCGATTCTTGGCAAAGTTATAGGGGAAGGTGCTATCAAGCTGTGCACCCTACAAGCCGATCGCCCTCGCACCAGGTAACAGTAGAGGTCGTCACCCCCTGCTGGCGAAGGGTATTTTGCTGGTAGCAAGGCCGATCCAGGAACCCAGACACCGCGTTTTTTGGGTGCGGGCATTTTTTCAGCAATATCCTTGGAAAAAGCTTTAATTTTCCTTAACCAAATAACTCAAATTCTCGATGATATTATGTGTAGGGAGTATCATTGAAATGTCCCGAGAAATTGAGGCTACTACTTAGCTCCCGCACTGGCAATCTGCTACCAGCAGTTTTTGTGCAAGTACGGAATATTTACGTGTATCCTCCATGCTGCTGTAGCCGATCGCGATCGCCAGATTTAATCCGGTGGAAACAGGCAAACACAAGTAACCATATACAACTCATTACCCCTCCCGAGTGCGACATGAAAAAACTAATTTTACTGACTGGAATGCTACTCATGATGGCGGCAAAATCAGTATTTGCCAGCCCTGTAGCCCCAAAAATTGCACCGAGCGAGCGGATGGCTGCCTCGGAAATTACAGAAACCTTTAACAAACCCGCTACTTCTGCCCCAGTTGCCAACCTAGAACCGATCGAACCAACGCCAGCTACCTCTGCCCCAGTTGCCAAGCTCGAACCCATTGAGCGAATGTCAACCTCGCAAATTCGAGCCACCATCAACCAACCCACCACCTATATTTTTGAAGGCGTCAAAGGGCGAGAACTCACTCTCTCCCTGTGGGCGGGACAACTGACAGCCGAACTTTACAGTCCCAATGGTCAGAATATGGGAGTTATTGAAAAAACTGACAATCAGTGGATCGGCCAGTTGCCAGAGTCCGGCATCTACCGCGTGCGAGTCACCCCGAAAGGTGAGACTAGCAGCTTCGTACTCGAACGCGACTTTAACGCCAAGTGGACTTACAGGCCCGATCGCACAATTCCCATCGCCTTTGGGGAAAACGAAGCCACAGTCAGGCTCAAAATGTCCGGCTACCAAATCCAGCCCCTGACAGTTCAAGGAAAACAGGGACAGACAATCAAGGTGACTGCTAGCAACAAAACTCTCGATGTGGCGATCGAATCTCCGTCGGGACAACTCCTGGATCAAGGCGAAGGTCAAACTTTTGCTCAACTCCCGGAGTCTGGAACCTACAAGGTGCTGGTAGTTGCCAACAGGCCGATCAAATCCTCCATCAGAGTTGCTGTGCGATAAGCGATCTCAAATCTAGCTTTAATACCCCTTTGATTCTTTAGTCCTTATACGGGACGCCAGCCAAGTATAGTAGCGATGGCAATCGCACCAGGACGATCCAGGGGTTTTAACGCGGATTTTGCCTAACGCAGAACTCGATCGAAAAAAGGGAAGTTCAAAAACTCCCATTTCGAGCGGTAGATCACTTTAACCCATATTGCACAGTTGAGGATGCCGAATGTGGGTTTTAATATCAACCTTGGATCAGCGCTGCAAAACGTTCTTGTTTCCAAATGCAGCTCAAATCCGAGTCAGCTAAAGCAAGCTCTCGGTATAAAATCGGCATAAACTCCACAGCCCGCTGCAAATTGTCAAGGGCAAAATCAGCAAAGCCCAGCAGTGCATAACAGCAAGCTTTGTTATAAAAAGCGTTAGCAAAATCAGGATTGATTTCTAAGGTCGTTTCGTAGCAAGCAATAGCCTCCGAATAGCTGCCTTGTCGCGCCAATTCCACACCCCGATTGTACCAAATCAAATAATCCTCAACCAGGCACTCATGTGTAGGAGTGAACTTGGTATTTCTCTGATTTAAACCGACTAATTTCCCCAAAGCCACCCGCCGTTCCCCGATCGCTTCGGCTCGGCCCGGTTTCAGAGCGAGCGATCGGCTAAAACTAGCTACTGCTTGTTTGTAAAGTCCCATGGAATTCGCAGCTAGACCGCGATTGTACCAAGCCTGGGCGTCGTCTGGGTTAAACTCGATCGCGCGATCGAAACTGTTGAGTGCCTGATAGTAAAGTTTTAGTTTTAACAGAGCATTGCCTCGGTTGTACCACGCCCAAGCAGCCTCCGGGTGCAAACTTAAAGAGCGATCGAAACTCAAAACCGCCTTATAGTAAAGCCCCATATCGATCAGCGTTAGTCCCCGGTTGTGCCAAATACTCGCCGAGCATGGGTTGAACTCCAGAGCCCGGTCAAAACTGTTGAGAGCATCCAACCAGCGGCCCAACTTTCCTAAAGCAATAGCCCGGTTGTGCCAGCCAAAGCTCGCATTCGGCTCCACCGCCAAGGCCTCATCAAAACTTGAAAGCGCCTCTAAGTGCCGTTCTAAGTTCCCCAAAGCCATACCTCTCCCGAACCAAGCCTTATAATGATCCGATTGCAAATTCACAGCTCGGTTAAAGTTCGCCAGAGCATTATCGTGATCCTTAGCTTCGAGGTGGCGCGAACCCAAATGGTAATACCAAGCCGCTTCCAGGTTTTGAATTAAGTTCATAATATCTCGCATCTATCTTAGGGATGATTCTACACGAACAATGCCCGGAGTTAAACTGTAATTTCACTAAAATTCCGAAAATTTTGATACAGGGCGATCGCCCGTACAAACTGCCAGCAACAACCTCAACAATTGACGCTGAAACCAACTATTTTCCTCTGATGAAATGCTCTTTCACCTAACCGCACCGATCGCTGGTTGGAGCTGCTGCTAATAGGAGGGTTCTGGGCGAGTCATGCAACTATTACCGCATCCAAAATCAAATTTGCAGTTACACCAAGAGTGTTGCGGCGCCGCTCGTCCAACTGCAAATTCCATAGTGCGATCGGCTCCAACTTGTGATTGCTTTCTTCAAGCAACCACAACCGCTGTTTGAGCGCGATCGCTCAACAGCAACCTGCCAGCAGCATCAATACTAAAATCCTTTCCCAGTAAAAAACCTTTGCCCATCAACCGCTTGCAAACAACCAGCGCCGTAATTCGACGAATCTCTTCCATCACGTCAGCAGGAATCAAATAACTCAAACTCCAGATCACCGACTCGGAGTCATACCAAATCAAGCGCTCAATACTCACAATCATCAAAGCAGCTACACTGTCAACAGACAGCCGCTCTCTGAGAGCGGCAATCAAATCTTTACCAATTAAGCTATTGCGAGTCATCATCGCCCTAGCCATCTTCCCAATTTCTTGTTCGAGTTCTAAATGATTCATGCTTAGCACTGGCTATGATATTTTTAAAGCACTACTCAGAGTAAAAACAGTCGCCCCTACCAGGCTCTGCCCGACGGCGTAGCTAACGCAGGCTCTACTGCAACTCTATTACCAAAGTATACCTAAAGAAAGATTAAAAATGTATCTAAAGGCAGATACCAAAATTATTATTTTTTGTTATTAATATATGAACAAATTCCCGCAAGAGTTTTTACTAGCAGCAAATTGAGTATTTGTACTCGCTCAGACCGTGAGGCAAGTTATAGCCTTTCTCAGAAAGATGAGGTACGCGAACGGCATAGGGCATAGGCCTCCGTGGGCATAGGGCATAGGCCTCCGTGGGCATAGGGCTATCCTCACCACGCTTGAGAACCGCTATAAGAGAAGAATTGGTAAATTCGCTACATAATAAGGAAGTAGTTACTTCGGAGAAAAAACAGCAATGGCTGCACAAGGGCCAGATATCGATATTGCCCCCTATATCGACCACGCCCTGATCGATCCGGGTGCCACAACAGAGCAAGTAGAAAACTGCTGCCAACAAGCAGAAAGATTTGGGTTTGCCACAGTTTGCGTGTATCCCGCCTACGTCCGACAAGCGGTAAGTCTTCTGCACGGCAAAAAACCCAAAGTCTCAACTGTCATCGCTTTTCCCATCGGAGCAACGACATCAACAGTAAAACTCTACGAAGCCCTAGAAGCCGCAGACAATGGAGCCGTGGAGTTAGATGTCTGCGTTAACTTAGGATTATTGAAAGCCGGAAAAATGGACGAATTTCACCGAGAAATAGCCGAAATTTGCGAAGAAACCGGACTCACCATCAAGGCGATTATCGAAAGCTCGATGCTTTCCGATCCCGAAAAACAATTAGCGGCTGAGCTTTGCATGGAGGCGGGCGCGGCTTACATCAAAACTAACACCGGCTTTTTCGGCGCGGCGACTGTTGAAGACGTGCGGTTGCTCAAGGAAATTACTAAGGGAAGGGTTGGTATTAAAGCCGCCGGAGGAATTCGCACTCATGAACAAGCTATAGATTTGATCGTCGCTGGTGCAACTCGTTTGGGGACTTCTCGCGGCCCGGAATTAATCCGCCAGCGAGATAATTTAGATAAGAGTCATTAGTCAGTTGACAGTTGGCAGTTGGCAGTTGGCAGTTGGCAGTTGGCAGTTGGCAGTTGGCAGTTGGCAGTTGGCAGTTGGCAGTTGG